>DBQU01000030.1 GCA_002305765.1 Deltaproteobacteria bacterium UBA1386 | reverse complement strand
GGGAGTAACATACAAGGTTTCAAGCCAAAGACATTAGAATGTTCAACTGTCTTTAAGCCTGAAACGTGAAATCTGGAACGTGGAACCATCTTTAACTCACCCTGAACCGGCCCATCAGGTTCTGCAGCCTGTCTGAGAGGCCAAGGAGGCTTGATGCCGAGGCCGCCGTCATTTCAGAGCTTCTCGAGGTTTCGTTCGTCACGGCGGCTATGTCGACGATCTCGCGGTTGATCTCCTCCGATGCGGCGGACATCTGCTCCGTCGCGGAGGCTATCTGCATGACCATGGTCTGGAGGCCCTCGGCACTGCTCACGATCTCACCCAGGGACCCTCCCGTCCGGGAGACAAGCTCCACGCCGGAGCCGACCTTTACGTCGGCCTCTTCCATAGCTCTCGTGGCGTTCTCGACCTCTGAGCGCATCCCCTCGATCGTCTGGCCGATCTCCAGGGTGGCGGCCGCCGTCTTCTCGGCCAGCTTCTTAACCTCTTCGGCCACGACGGCAAACCCTCTGCCCACCTCTCCTGCACGGGCGGCTTCGATCGCCGCGTTGAGAGCGAGAAGGTTCGTCTGATCGGCTATATCGTTGATGAGAACGATGATCTCGCCTATCTGCTCGGACCGTCTTCCCAGCGACTCCACGAACTGGCCCGACCTTCTCACCACCTCGGCGATACTCCTGACCTCCTCGATGGATTGGCTCACCACATCGGCTCCGCTCTTCGCGATGCCGACGGCCATTCCCGCCGACGTCGCTATGTCATTCGTGTTCCGTGCCACGTCCACGATGGTCTGCGACATTTCCTCCGCGGACGAGGCCACCTGTGAAGATTTCGTCGCCTGCTGTGCCGAGCCCTGCTGCATCTGGTCCGCGTGCACGCTGAGCTGCCGGCTTTCGCCGATGATGCGGTCCGTCGCTTCCTTGACCTCGTGCACGATCTCCCGCCAGTGAAGCACCATGTTCTGCATCCCCTTGAGAAGCTGGCCTGTCTCACTTTCGTCCTCGGCCTTTATGTCCACGGTCAGGTCGCCTTCGGCCAGTCTTTGCGCGGCGCTCACGCACTCATTGAGGGGAAGGGTCAGTTTGCGCATGTAGAAGTAGGACATGACGCACACCGCACCGATCAATATGATCCCGATGATGACGACGAACATGAGGATGCGGTTGAATGCCGCAAAATAGTCGCCCTTGGGCATACCCACGTAGAGCACGCCGATGACCTCTCCGTTCTGGCCGCGGATGGGGTCGTAGGCTACAAAGTAGGATTTCCCCAGTATGTCCGCGCTGCCGCGGAAGGACGTTTTCTTCTGGAAGATGGCATCATGGACGGGGCCTTTCAGGCGCGTCCCCACCGCCCGCGTGCCGTCGGGATTGAGGACATTCGTTGAGACGCGGACATCCCTCATGAAGATGGTGGCCGTCCCGCCGAAGAATTCCTTGATCTTGTCGACGAGCACAGTATCGCCGTTCAGACCGTAGGCTCCAACCACGAGCCTGTCGTCCTCGATCGTGAACGGGACCTTTTGTTTCTGCCCGGACTGAGCGGCCTCCATGGATGACTGCGACTTCGCATTCAGGAGCTCCCAGAACACGTTGAGTCGTGAATCCATCGTCCTGTTCGCCTGCCGTATCAGATCATTCCGCATCTCCCACAGGCACGCTGATGCAGTTATCACAACCGCCACGGCAATGACACCGGAGATGAAAAGCATGAATTTGGTGCCGATCTTGAGACTCATTCTCATGGACCACCCTCTCCCCAGAATATTCAACAACCTGCTGATCTATCCAATGTATATGTCTATCCCGATTATCGAAATTTGCGGCGGTGACTTAAGCGTGATCCCTCGACGTCGCGCAATGATCCCCGCACTTTCCCTTTACAATCTCCGGGGCCGCTGGTACAATCGCTAAAATTCCGGAGGAGGTACATCATGCGGTGTGACAACTGTGGTAACGAAAGCCCCGAGGGATCACGGTTCTGCATAAAATGCGGAAGGGAGTTCGGTGCCTCCGGCTCGGGGATAACGGTCTGTCCTCACTGCGGAGTCCAGATCGCCCCGGGGTCTCTGTTCTGCTCCGCCTGCGGCAAATCCATAGGCGCCCCGCAGGGGGAGGTGAACCAAGGAAGGACGTCGCAGCCCCCTCTCTCCGAACCCCCCACGCGCCCTCTCACCTCGAACATCGCACTCGATGTCATCCTTTCCGTCATAACCTGCGGGATCTACTGGTTCTTCTGGCAGGCCCGCCAGATGCGGGCCATCAACCACCTCCTCGGCCAGGAGAGATACAGCTTCTGGCTCTGGTTCTTCCTGACGCTCATCACATGCGGTCTCTACAACATCTACTACGAGTACTACATGGCCCAGGGCATCGTGGAGGCCCAGGATTCACGCGGCTACTTGAGGTCCAAGGACCTGCCGGTCTTAAGCCTCATCCTTACGATAATCGGCCTCAACATCGTGACCGACGCGATACAGCAGAACGAGATCAACAAGTTTTTCGGCAAATAAGATGGACCACCACCTTATCCCCCGGAAGATGGCCTCAGCCTTTGCCCTTCTTCTTCTTGTCCTCGCCGTTGTGCACGCGACGGGTATCCTGCCCTTCGGCACGCTCGCGGGGATCCTTCCCGTCTTCTGTCCCTTTGAGCTTCTCACGGGCATCCCCTGCCCCGGCTGCGGCATGACCCGCGCCATCCTCTGCCTCATCGCTGGCAACCCCTCCGACGCCCTCCTCTACAACCCCTTTTCCTTCTTCCTCCTCACCCTCGTCACGGCAAGCATCCTGCCGCGCCGCTGGCTGGAAAGGATACCGACAGGCATCCGGTCCGTCCTGCCGCGCGCCTACGCGGTCATCCTCGGCCTCGTCATCACCTTCTGGATATTCGACAGGCTGCTGCCGGCCTTGACCGCCTAAAGGCTGCTTAAACCGCAACTCATTTTCTTCGCCGGAATAACGAAAGAGCCCCAAATCGACTTCAGAAATGACTTTGTCAACGGCCTCTTGAACGTTAAAGGCCAAAAAGGGTCCTTCATCCGGGGTCTATAGGGACGGTATGAGGGAGAATTGTCTCTAAACGTTCAAGCTGTTCAAGCGGCTCGAGCGGCTGCAACTGTCCTTATCCTGGTGCTTTTTCCGGCAGGTATTCCTGGCGGATCTTGGCGAGGCTTCTGAAGATGTTCTTCTTCACGTTGCGGTTGTGTTTCTTGAGATCGGCGACTATGCCTTTCACCAGGCTGCGTTTCGATACGTCGCCCCGGGGACACTCCGAGGCGATGACGGGCAGGTTAAGTATTGTGGCGAGACGGGCTAGCTCCTTCTCTTCAACGTAGGCGAGCGGGCGGATGATGGCAAGCTCACCGTCGAACATCTCCTGGTATGGCATCATGGTACCGATCTCGCCCTGGAAGAAGAGATTGAGGAGCATCGTTTCGATGATGTCGTCCATGTGGTGGGCGAAGGCGATCTTGTTGGCCCCTATGTCCGCCGCGACGTCGAAGACCGCTTTGCGTCTGTTCCAGCTGCACCAGAAACAGTCGAGGTTCTCGATGTCCCCCGTCCAGTCCTCGGGGGCGCTGGCGATGATGTAGGAGAGGCCTTCCTTTTCGAAGTAGTCAGCGAGCATGTCCGCGTTGACCCAGGGGAAGCCCATGTCCACGTGACAGGCGATGAGTTCGTAGTTGATGGGCACGAACTTGAGCCGCTCCTGCATGATCTTGAGAAGGCACAGGCTGTCCTTGCCTCCGGAAACGGCAATGATGACCTTGTCCCCGTCGGAGAGCATTCTGTAATCCCAGATGGCCTTGCCCGTTTTTTTGGTGATAAAGTAGAAGGGGCCGCGGATGTTCATGCCAGCGATTCGGCGAGGGCCCGTGCCTTGTCTATGTACTCTT
The DNA here is from genome assembly GCA_002305765.1 of Deltaproteobacteria bacterium UBA1386. Lineage (GTDB taxonomy): Bacteria > Desulfobacterota > Syntrophorhabdia > Syntrophorhabdales > Syntrophorhabdaceae > Delta-02. Next base: position 4,132 of record DBQU01000030.1, on the reverse strand, counting down.
GCCTGACCCCTCCCTCCGGCTCGCAGCCCGGCGCGTTGACCTGTCCCGCATATGCCACCTTGAGAAGGTCGAAGGTCTTCTGGAAGATGTCGATCGCCGGACGGCAGGAATCCATGTCCTTGTCAGCGAAGGTCGTCAGGGTGATGGCCTTTTTCCCCTCGATACGGGAACCGTAGTTCTCGTCCATGAAGGCGATGGAGCGATCCATGACGAGCTTGAGCTGCCCCGAGGGGCCGAACCAGTATATGGGGGTCGCGTAAACGATGAGGTCCGATTCCATGATGTACTTGCGGACGTCCTTCATATCGTCATTGATCTTGCAGACGCCCCCCGGCAGGCAGACATAGCAGCCCTGGCAGGGCCGGATGTTGAGGTCGTTGAGATAGAGCATCCTTACGCCCCACCCTCTCTCCTTCAACGTGGCCGACACCGCACGGGCCAGTTCGACAGTATTGCCTTTCTTGCGGGGACTCCCGAAAAGGATAACCGCATTCTTCATCACATCCTCCTCAGAGACAGGTAATGGGTAATGAGCCGTGGGCGACAGGGACACGTGACCACAACCTGTTTTTTGGTTGCCTTATTATATGGACAGACGGTTTCAACTTTCAAGAAAAGAAGACCGTTTCAGGTTTCAGGTTTCGAGCTAAAGACAAGAACCGGAGAACAGCGGCCAAAAAGGTTCTGATCCTCCCGGACAGTCAGACTGTGAAACCTGTCTGAGCATAAGGGAACTGTACCTCCCTGGCTCTTAATTCGCAACGCGCAACCCGGAACCCGCAACTGTCTTTCAACTCAAACGTGGAACCTGAAACGGTTTTTTCTTCCCGAAACCTTGTCTTACGGTACTACAGAGGTTATAATGTATTAAGTTCGTTCACGGGATAGGGCATAAGCTACGTATCCTGCTCCGCGGTCGATATCGACAAAGAGGGGGTGCCATGAGCAACATCTTTCTGGGTATCATAACCCTGGCGGCAGTTGTTCTCGTAGTGTACGTCGTCTACATGATACTAAACCTCAAGAGGACCATAGCCTCGCTTGAAAGGTTCGTGGAAACCACGGAGGCGACCCTCCAGCCTGCACTGGAGGAATTGCAGGCAACCTTGAAGAGCGTCAGGAAGATCACAGACGACGTGGGCACCCTGACGGACGATATCCGGCACATCTCGGGCTCGGTGAGAAATGTCGGAGAGGCGGTGGACCAGGTGAGCTACGCGGTAAAGAGCGCGGCTCAGGCGTCGGTCAGCGAAACAAAAGGGTTGAAAGCCGGAATCAGGGCAGGCGTGAGTTACTTTCTGAGGAATGCCTGCTTGAGGGGCGGGACGCAGCAATAAAAAAAGGAGGTAGTGTATGGGACAGCAAGACAGCGGTTTCAGTGCGGGCACGGTTCTTCTCTCTTTCTTCATCGGCGGGATACTAGGCGCGGGAGTGGCCCTCCTCACGGCACCGAAAACGGGAGAAGAAACGCGGAAGATGATCAAGGAGTTCGCGGAGGACGCGAGAGACAGGGCCGGGGAGTATGCGGGCCAGGTCAAGGAGAAGGCATCCGGCTTCGTCGATAAGGGCAAGGATTTTATCGACAAGGAGAAGAACATCATCACCAAGGCGGTGGAGGCTGGAAAGGAAGCTTACGAAAGAGAAAAACAGGGCTGAAATACCATCGATACTCTGATATCATTCACTAAGGCTGTCCCCGTGGGAGGGGGCGGCCTTATGCTTCTTCGGTCGGGCCAATGATCACCGGGAACAGGTTTTACAATCTCGTCCTCATCTTCATCGTCGCGGCGCTCGGGTATCTGACATATAGGATCCTCGACCCCTTTCTGTCCCCCATCATGTGGGCTATCGTCTTCTCCGTCGTCTTCTACCCCTTCTACGCGTTTGTCCTCAGGTACGTAAAATACCGGGCGGCCGCTTCGGTGCTGACGGTCTTTGCCATTTTCCTGATCATCATCGGGCCTTTCTCCTATTTCGCCTATCTCCTGACCCAGGAGACGGTCGCCCTCGTGAACCGCATCCAGGCAAGCGAGGGCAACATCCTCCAGAACTTTCTCAGCCACCCGGTGGTCAGCGCCTTCGTCCAGAAGCTCCTCGTCGTTCTTCGCATGACGGAAGCGGAATTCTACGAGGCCCTCACCCAGGGCATTCTGAAGGTGGCCAAGGAGTCAACGGGTCTGATCAAGATAGGTTTCGGCAATATTGTCGCCGGCGGCATCAACTTCATCTTCATGTTCCTGTGCACCTTCTTCTTTCTCGAGGACGGTCCCGCCCTCATTGAAAAACTGGAAGGCTTCATGCCCTTTTCCAGGCGACAGCGCACACGGCTCCTCCAGCAGACAAAGGACATCGTCGTCTCCACCATATATGGAGGCGTCGTCGTCGCCATGACACAGGCGATCATCGGCGGCGTCACCTTCGCCCTTCTCGGCATCCACTCCCCCATGGTCTGGGGCCTTGCCATGTTCGTCTCATCCTTCATTCCCGTGGTGGGGACCTTCATCGTCTGGGGCCCCATGGTCATCTATCTTTTCTTTCAGGCACAGTATCTTAAGGGCGTCATCCTCATTCTCGTCGGTGTCCTCGCGATAAGCTCCGTGGACAACATCCTGAGGCCGCTAATCATCAAGGGCAAGATGAAGATGCCCACGGTCGCCATATTCTTCGCCATTCTCGGGGGCATCAAGTTCTTCGGTTTCATCGGTTTCATCCTGGGTCCGCTCGTGCTCGCCCTTTTTATCTCCGTCTTCGACATCTTCCGGTACTCCGAAGAGGAGAGATACAAGGCAGACGACGCGGAACAATGATCAGGTTCGAATAGCTGGAAAAAAAGGAAATGACCAAACCTTAAAGGGGTGAACGGAAAAGCGGGGACCGGCGATCGTGAACCAGATCGCGGCTTCCTGCCGGAAAGGATCTTCCAACTGACAGATCCGTCACACGTCGCTATCTTCTTTGAAAAGCTCGTGTATGTGTTGCTTCAAGGTGTGCCGCAGCCGGTCCTCGTCCGCGAAGTATACCTCCCGGTAGAGGACATCCCCGACCCTGCACAGACCGTCGACGACCTCGGGGTCGAAATGCGACCCCCTCGCCTTCCGCATCATGTCCATTGCCTCTTCGTAGGACAGGGCAGTCTTGTACGGTCGGGCGCTGGTCAGCGCGTCGAACACATCCGCGACGGCAAAGATCCGCGCATTGAGCGGGATCTCGCCTTCCCTGAGCCCCGACAGGTACCCGCTCCCGTCGAACTTCTCATGATGATAGAGGACGACGTCGACGCAGTCACCCAGCCAGGCATAGCTGGCGATGATATCGGAGCCGTGCCGCACGTGGCCCTTCATGGTCTCGAATTCCCCGCCCGTCAGGCTTCCTTCCTTGAGAAGGATGGTGTCACTGATGCCTATCTTGCCCACATCGTGGAGAAAAGACCCCTTAACGAGGCTTCTCACATGTTCTTCCGCGTGGCCCAGGGCGGCAGCTATCTGCAATGCATACAGGGTGACGCGGTAGTTGTGGGCGCTTGTACCGTGGTCCCTTTTCGCGATGGCGCTTCCCAGGACCTCGAGAACTCCTATGTTGGCCTGGTGCAGGGCCCGCGAGGTGTTCTCCAGGACCAACTTCTGCTCCTGAAGGTCCCCTATCAGCCTTTCGAGCCGCTCTTCACGGGCCTCGACCATCACCATCATCATGCCGAAGGCTTCGGCAAGCTCCGTTATATCCGGGGGGTACTTCCCGGATTTCGTGAGCTCGAATATCTCCGCGGCGGAGCGATACTCCCCTCGTGACACGTCTTTCGCCGCCCCGGCCAGATACGCAAGGAGCCTCTGCAGGTCATTTTCGCCCAAACAAACCCCCGTGGACCCGGCGCGTGTTTCCTTATCTTTGTGCCGAACATCCACGCTCATTATCGGACATGTGGGGCAAGGTTTCAAGTTCCACGTTTCAGGTTTCAGGCAGAAAAGCCGCTTTCAAGTTTCAGGAAGAAAAAAACCGTTTCAAGTTTCAGATTCCAGGTTTCAGGTTAAAGACGAGAACCGGAAGACCATGGCTCTTCAACTTTCGAGCCTATAGTTGAAGTACAGTGGCCTTCCGGTATCCGTTTTTTGGTCTTTAACCTTGTATGTTACTCCCC
>DBQU01000093.1 GCA_002305765.1 Deltaproteobacteria bacterium UBA1386 | reverse complement strand
TAAGTATGTCCATACCACGTGCCGTACAAACCGTTACAGGTTTCAGGTGCAAGGCAAACGAAATACCATCGGTCGACGGAAAGGAAGTTTTTTAAGTATCCTCTCTTATTGAGCATTGCGGGGGCTCGTTCTCATTGGAATCGAGGTAATCGACAGCGCAGTCGATGTCTTCGCGGCTGCCGATGAAAAGCAGGACATCGTCGGCCATAAGACGCAGCGAAGGAGAGGGCATCCTGTGGATCTCGCCGGCACGTTCGATGCCGATCACAGTTACGCCTGTCTTTGACCGGAGGTTGAGGTCTTTGAGGGTTTTCTCGTCGGCTACCGAACCCTGTCGTATCCGGAACGTCTCGATCACGATGTTCTTGAGGATATCTTCGCGTTCGACGAGGTATCTTCTCGGGAGTTTCACAACCCTCAAGGCAAGGTAATTGTCCTGCCGTATCCTGTCGATGTGTTCCCGGATATCGTTGACGGGGACCTGCAGCCGGTTCAGCACCTTGGAGAAGATCTCCACGGAGGTTTCGAATTCCTCGGGTATGACATCGTTGGCTCCAAGATGCTTCAGTCCTTCCACCTCAGCCACGTACTTCGTGCGGGCAATGATGTACAGGTGAGGGTTCGACGACCGTGCCAGCTGCACTATCCTCCTCGTGGACGGGGCGTCGCTGATTGCTACCACGAGGACACTTGCGTGCCGAACCCCTATCTTGTGGAGGATCTCCGCGCTGGTTCCGTCGCCGTAGTAGATGGGCTCACCCTTCCTTTTCCCTGCCCGGACGGTCCTGCTGTTGAGCTCGAGAGTCACATATCTGATATCCAGGGAACGGAGGACACGCGCGAGATTACCGCCGTTGAGACCGAAGCCGATTATGATCACGTGGTCCCTTATGCTCTCGGGATAGCGTTCGGAGCCTGCTCTGCCTCTTCTTTTTTCCAGGAGGCGAAGAGGGCTTTTCCTCGCGATCCACTCTGCGATGGACGACGAGCTTCTTATGAAAAAAGGCGTCATGATCATGGTGATGATCGAAGCCGACAGGAAGGCCTGGTAAAGATCGTTGGTGATGAGGCCGTGCTTTTTTCCTTCCAGGGCGAGGATGAACGAGAATTCGCCGATCTGAAAGAGATGGAGGCCCGTCATGAGAGAGTTCTTGAGTGAGTTGCCGAGGACCATGCCGGTAATGGTTATGGCGGTTACCTTGAGTATCACTATCACAAAGACCATCGCCGAAACGCCGACGATGTTGCTTGCAAGCACCCTGAGATCGAGGAGCATGCCGACGGAGATGAAGAAGAGCCCCGTGAAGCTCTCCTTGAAGGGAAGAACATCGGAAACGGCCTGAGCCGCATACTCCGATTCCGAGATGACCATGCCCGCAAGGAAGGCGCCAAGGGCAAGGGACAGGCCCATGGACGAGGTGAGCAGCGCCGTACCGAGGCACATCGTGATGATGGATATCACGAAGAGCTCCCGGCTTTTCATTCCCACAACCTGTTTGAATATGAACGGCACGAACCACCGGGAGGCAAAGAGGATGAGAGCTATGACCAGTGCGGCCTTTGCAATGGTGAGGGCTATGCTGCCGCCGCCCGAATTGCCGGCAAGAACGGGGATGAGGAGCATGAAGGGCACAACGCAGAGGTCCTGGAAGATGAGGATGCCCACGGAAAAGCGACCGTGGGGGCTGTTCATCTGAGCGCGATCGAGGAGGATCTTGAAGACGATCGCCGTGCTGCTGAGAGCCACGAGAAAACCATCGAACAGCGCTCCCTCAAGCGGCTGGGTGTAGAAGAAATAACCTATGCAGACGACAAAGGCGACGGTAAGCGCGACCTGCATGGCTCCGCCCCCAAGAACGATGGACTTCAGCTGGAAGAGGTTCTTGAGGGAAAACTCGAGGCCGATGGTGAACATGAGCAGGACGACCCCGATCTCGGCGAGGAGTTCTATTTCGTGAGGGTCGCCGACGAGGTTGAAGGCGTACGGTCCGATGAGGATACCGGCAAGGAGGAATCCCACCACGGATGATATCCGGAGCTTCCCGAGAACAAACACTATGAGGGCGCTTATCCCGAGGACGATCACCATCGCCTGAAGATATTCAACTACCATCCGTTCCTTTCTATCCGAGCATGCAATCGCATATGCCGGGCCGCGTCACGACGCCTGGCGATCCTTATATAATACGCCGATTTGCCCGGAAAACCAAGGGGTTCTCTCGAAAACGGCCGGCGGGAATCCGGGACGGAAACCGCTTCTTGATTTTCCTTCCCGTGGATGGTAGAAACCGGTAGGAGGAAGACGATGGTTGAAAAATGGATCGAAGAGATTAAGAGATCGGTGGACCCGGGTGAACTCGGGATGATGCTCGTGCACAATGGGGTCGTCAGAGCGACCTCGAAGGAAGGGAAACCGGTGAAGGGCATGCGGCTTTCCTATGACAGGGCGCTCCTCGCCGCCGCGGTGGAAGAGGTGAAGAAACGTGATGGAATAGCGGACGTGAGGGTCTGGATCAACGAAGGCGACCTGAAGGTCGGAGACGACATCATGTACGTTCTCGTGGCCGGGCGCTTCAGGACCGATGTGCTCCCCGTTCTTCAGGAGCTTCTCACGAAGGTCAAGGGTGAGGTCGTTCACGAGCAGGAGGTGCTGCCGTGAGGAAGAAAGTCGAAAGCGCATGCGCTGACTGCGACATTCCTCTTCGGGAGCGGATCTGTACGAGCCCCGGGGGAAAGGGTTCCAAGGGGTGTCCCACGGTGCTCAAGGGAGAACTCATCGAGAAGGCACGCCGGGAGTACAGGAAACGGAAGGTCCACGAATTTGCCCGCCAGGCATCCATCCAGGAAGGGGAGTGTTACATCGACCGCGACAGGAAGCCCTACCGGCTGCACCCCGCGAAACCTAGAATACTGGAGATCTGCGAGTTCGCGAAGAAGATGGGGTACAGGAAGCTGGGCCTTGTTTTCTGCGGAGGATTGGCAAGGGAAGCCGCGACGGTTTCCGGGATATTTGAGCGAAAAGGCTTCGACGTTGTCTCGGTGATGTGCAAGGTCGGCAGGGTGCCGAAGGAGGAGATCGGCCTCGAGGACGAACACAAGATGTTCCGGGGCGAATTCGAGGCCATGTGCAACCCCATACTGCAGGCCCTGTTGGTGAATGATGCGAAATGCGAGTTCAACATCCTCCTGGGGCTGTGTGTCGGCCATGACTCGCTTTTCCTGAAATATGCCGACGCGCCCTCCACGGTGCTCGCGGTGAAGGACCGCGTCATGGGACACAATCCCCTCGCGGCCGTGTATCTGTCGGAAGGGTATTATTCCTGGCTGGAAAACCCGGTCAAGTAAGGGAAGGACCGCCGGGATCTGTGCCGGGACCGTTTCGCTTTTCAAGCCCGGTATTGTGGGCTAGACTTATTGTATTGACGGGAGGTGAACATGGCGCAACAGAAGGAATCATGTGTCAAGACGGCCAAAGGCCCGATAAGCGCCCCATCGGCCGAAGGGTCCTCAGCATCCGCACCAATTGAAAGGGAGGTGGCCATGGTGACAGCGAGAGTGGGCAAACCGGCGCCGGATTTTGAGGCGAACGCCTTCGTCGACGGTGGGTTCAAGAACGTTACCCTTTCCGAGTTCAAAGGTCAGTGGGTGGTGCTTTGCTTCTATCCCGGGGATTACACCTTCGTCTGACCGACGGAACTGGCGGCGGTCGCCGTCAAGCACGAAGAGCTGAGGACACTCGGGGTGCAGGTCCTCGCGTGCAGTGTCGACAGCAGTTTCGTTCACAAGATCTGGAATGAGGACGAGTTGTCGAAGATGGTCAAGGGTGGTCTGCCCTTTCCGATGCTTTCAGACGCGGGGGGACGTATCGGAAAGGTCTACGGAGTGTACGATGAGGAGGGAGGGGTCGACATCCGCGGACGTTTCATAATCGATCCCGACGGTATCATCCAGGCCATGGAGGTCATCACGCCTCCCGTGGGCCGCAACGTGGCGGAGTTCATCAGGCAGGTGCAGGCATTCCAGCACGTGCGCGCGACCGGCGAGGCAACCCCGTCCGGGTGGCGGCCGGGCAAGGTTACGCTCACGCCCTCGCCCGATCTCGTCGGGAAGGTCTGGACGGTCTGGCAGCCGCAGATGGCGTTCGAAGATTAGGCGATCAAAGTACCGGGGCCGGGAAACCGTGCGTGATTCCCGGCCCCGGTACTATTTTCAGAAGACCGCCACGTCTGCGTTCCCCAGACACATCCTGTTGGGGGATCCGTACCGGCCGATGCCCGTGACGACGGGATAACCCGGTTCCACCATCTTCTCGACGGCGCCGGACCCGTCATGACTCGTTCCCTTCCGTTCGTATCACGCCTTCGGCCAGCGACTTCTCGGCGGTATGAGTGGGAGCTTTCAAGACCTCGATGTCCCCATGGCGAAAGCGTTCGATGACCTCCGCAACCGATTCATCCTCGCGGGCCTTGTATATGTCAACGAAGGCATCCTTGAGCATGTGAAAGGATATCTCCCCTATCTGAGAGGTGAAAAGGGTGTTCAGCCCGTACCTGGTCAGTTCTCTGATCACCTTGATCCCTACGTGGATTTTGCCTTTTTTGCCGAGGTGCTCGTTGTAATAGAAATCCTCGATCTCAACTCCGTTCCCCCCGATCTTCACGACGATGAAATAGGGTGCCCTGCCGAAATGGTCATAGACCCTTGAATTGAGGCCATCGACGTCCCTCACGGGGATAATGGCAACGGTGGTCTTGCTTTTTCCGGGCTCAACGTGGACGTACACGGACTCGATGTAAGGGAAGTTCGCCTTAATGTGTTCCTCCACCCTGTCGGCCACGCCATGTGCCTGGTAGAGAGGCGCGTTGGGGCTGCTTTCGATATTGCACTCGACCAGTCTGAAGGGCCCCGCCTGTCGTATCTTCACGTTCCGAACCCCGGTCACACCCTGTATGTCACTGATCTCCCGTATGATATCCGACTGCAGCGGACGGTCGAGGTTCGCATCGAGGAGGATGAGCAGGGAAAACCAGATGGTCTCGAGACCCAGCTTCAGGACGAGCAGGGAGATGATGACGAGGAGCACTCCCTCAACATAGGGGATGGAAAACCAGGCGGCCAGGATGCCCGCAAGGACCGCGAAGGACACGGCAATATTGAGATAGGAATCCTGGGCTATCGTTTTGAGCGACTGGGAATTGATCTCATTCCCGACGGAGCCTTCCTGGCGCGCCAGGAAATACCCGATGGCCATGGAGACGCAAGAGACGGTGACCGGCAACACGGGGAAGGCGCCTGTCGATGCGGGGGGACCGAACTTCCTGACCCCCTCGAGGAAGACCTCGATCGCTGCCCAGGTCACGAGGAGTCCGATGATGAAACTGACGAGGGTTTCGGCCTTGTAGAGGCCATAAGGGAAACGCTCCGTCTTCTTGCGGGCTGCCAGGAAAAGCCCGAACCACGAGGCGAATATCACCGTGAAATCGGAAAAGGTGTGGAAGCCGTCAGCGACGAGAAGGGGAGAATGGAACCCGTAGCCGATAAGGGCCTTGACGGCGGCGAGGCCGAAGGTCACGGCAGAGGCGAAAAGGGCCGTTCGTTGACCCTTTGCCAGATCGACCTCGGCCATATCGTCATTCTTCATGACTTTGTTCCCGTCGTTCCTCCGCCGGGAACCGTCCCGCCATCATGCCCTGACAACGGGGGCAGGGCGTCAGGAAACAGGGTTGCCCCGGGACCTTGTCCGTTATCATGCCGCAATGCGGGCAGATGCACTGCCGTGGTGGAATGGTAGCCGCGCGGCCCTGGTCTCCGGTTTGGCCGGTGACGGTCCTTCCGCCGTGCCTGCGATGGCCGTGCCTGCCTCTGAATCCGAATGACACTGCTGACCTCCGCTTCTGACGGTGCGATATATGCTCTCTCAGCGCATCAGCAAACTGCCCGTGTCCTGCTTACCGGTCCTCGACGAGAGGCGCCGAGGCGTCCGCGCACCATTCCTCCATGGACCCGTCGAAAATGGAGACCTTTTCATATCCCAGGACCTGGCTGAGCATGAACCACCACGTGGGGGAGAAACGGCCCGTGCAGCAAAGGATGACGATCTCCTTCTTCCTGTCCTTGCCGACGGCGCGAACAGCCCGGTGGGCGAGCCTGTCCCTGCTCTGGAAGGTGCCGTCCTTCTTGAACGCGAAGGTATAGGGCAGGTTGACGCTGCCGGGAATGTGTCCCTTTTTCCTGACGCCCGGGTCTTGAACCTTGCCGGTGAAATGACTGTGGATCCTCGTATCGACTATGGTGACGCGACCTGCCTTTTCCTTGAGGCAATCTTTTGAACAGAGCAGGTCCTTGTTCCAGGCGCAGCGAAGAGAGCTCGGCGCGGCTGTCGTCCAACCGCCGGCAAGGGGTCGCCCCTCGGCCTTCCACTTGCTGTATCCGCCGTCAAGAATAGCCACATTGGCGACACCGGCATATTTCATCGTCCAGGCGACCCGTGCCGGATGTGCCCGGTCAAGGTCGGTGTCCGTTTTGCCGACGATGACGACAACAGTGTCACGGTCTATCCCTGCGGACCTCAGGTTGTCTTCGATATCGTCCTTCGGGGGGAGCTGGCATGAGATCCCTTTTTCCATGGTCCTCCAGGCGTTGTATGTCAGACTGACGGACCCGGGTATGTGTTCTTCCTTGTATTCCTCGACCCTTCTGATGTCGGTGACGACAAGGCGGGGATCTTTCATATTTTCCGCGAGCCACTTCGTCGTGACGACGGGGGATATCCCCTCGGCGCCGCCTGGGGCCGGTCCCGCGGAGAGGATCAAAACGACCAGGGCCAGTGCCATGAGTAGAGATTTCATGTCTTTTTCCTCACGTTGCGCTATTTGGGTTTGTCAGCCTGCTGCTGCTCTTTCACGCTCGACATGTAACGCGCAAGATGGTTCAGGATCGCCTTTTTCAACCCCGTCGCACCCAGGTTGGAGCAATGGAGCTTGTATTCCGGCAGTCCTCCCAAAGCCTTGACTATGTCCATATCATCGATCATCATGGCCTCGTCGAGGTCCTTGCCGACGGCAAGCTCTGTCATGACGCTCGCGCAGGCAATGGACGCGGGGCATCCCCTGATCTGATACCGTATGGCGATGATGATGTTATCTTCAACCTTTATGAAGACCCTGAGGAAGTCCCCGCAGTTCGGGTCGCCGATCTCTCCCATTCCATCGTGATTGTTGATGATGCCGACGTTGCGGGGGTTGTTGAAATGGTCCATGACGATCGGGGTGTATTCGTTCATTGGAGTCTGTGTCCTCCCTGGTCTTTCATTAGAGTGACGAGCCGGATGGAACCCGTCCGTTTCAATGCCCTGAAATTCGCTCCCTGGCGTATGTGCAGGAGCGCCGTCTCAGGATCGGTGACTACGGACCCGGAGATGATGTCGATGCCATGGTCGAAGAGCGCGCTCGTCAGCGGCGTCGTCGGGCCGAGCAGCATCCTGGTACTGCCCGAAGGGCAAAGATCGAGTATATTGCCGAGGGTGTGATTGATCAGGGTCGTGCTGGAGATGGCTATTATGTCCGACCGCGCGAGGCAGGTCGCGGTTTCCTCCTCGGGGCGGTCTCCGGGCTGCATGCGCTTTTCGATAACCCAGAGATTTCCCGCAACCTTTTTCAACTCGTCAACAAAGGGAAAATGACCGATCACGGTAATGTTCTTCCCCTGTCCGTTTTCGACGAGATAATGTCCGGCGTTGAGATCGACGCATCGCACGGTATCGACGTCGATCAGGGAGTTGATCGCGGCAAGCCCAAGGGACGCGCTGGCGGTGTCGTCAAGGAGCGCGCCCCTGGCGAGCGAGGCGGCGCTCATCTGCAGGTAGGAGGTCTCTTCCGGCTCCTTGGCGCCTCCCATCTTCCAATCATAGACCATTGTCGATGCCAGGCCGCAATGCCTGCTCACGAGCGCCGTCCAGAAGATCCCCTTTGTAACGTCCGTGACGGGAGCGTCAACGGTGATCGAGGATATGATGTCCTCAAGTACTTTCATTCCAGCGACCTCTTTCGGGGGGAGCGGGTGGGCGCGACGCGCCAGCCCGCTCCCCGTGATCCCGGCTTCACTTAGTGGTCACATGTGTTCGCGCCGGTGACGAGCGTTCCTTTAAGGTAATTCTCAACCGCCTTCTTCGGGTCTGCTTCCTGTGCGCCTGTCACGACCCTGACGCCCTGCTGGGCGAAGAGCTGCTGGGCGCGGCTTCCCATGCCTCCGGCTATGATGCAGTTCACGCCCTGCTGCGCGAGCCACGGCGGGAGGAGGCCCGGTTCGTGGGGCGGAGGCGTCACGTATGTTTCGTTCATGACCTTGCCCTCGGCATCGGTGTCGATGAGCGCAAAGGCCTCACAATGGCCGAAATGCATGCAGAGCTTGCCATCGTTCGTAGGTACGGCGAATTTCATGGTGCCTCCCTGAGCAGCGATATCCCCCTGGCCCGCGCCACTCACGGGTGGTATGACAGAGCCTTCCGTATTCTCTTCTTTTGCCGGGGGCCGGGGGATATCGATATTGCCTGATGAGTAGACCGCGGTGATCTTGTCCACGATCTCGTCGAAACGTTTCGCTGTTTCCGATGTGCTGTAGGAAAGGACGTAGGGGATCCCGTTCTCACCACTTTTTACAATGTCCGGATCCAGGGGTACGGCGCCGAGGAAGGGAACGTTCATGCGCTCCGCGAGCTCCTTTCCGCCGCCTTTCATGAAGATGTCGACCTCCTTGCCGCAGTGGGGGCAGATGAATCCGCTCATGTTCTCCACGATGCCGGCAACGGGAAGGTCCAGTTGCTTGCAGAAGGTGATGCACTTTGCCACGTCAATGGTCGCCACCTGCTGAGGTGTGGTGACGATGATGGCGCTGGCTCGTTCCTTGATGAGCTGTCCGATGGAGAGCGGCTCGTCGCCGGTCCCCGGAGGGGCATCGATGACAAGATAGTCGAGGTTCCCCCACATGACATGCTGGAGAAATTCCTTGATGACGTTGTACTTGAGAGGCCCCCTCCACACCACGGGCTGGTCGTCGTGCTCGAGGAGGAGCCCCATTGATACGACGTGGAGTTTCCCGTAGACTTCAATGGGGATTATCTCGTTGTCCTTGACGCCCACTTTCTGGCCGTTCAGCCCGAGCATTTTCGGAATGCTGGGCCCGTGAATGTCGACGTCTAGGAGGCCGACCCTCTGTCCCTGCGCGGCCAGGCTCAAGGCCACATTCACCGCTACCGTGCTCTTGCCCACTCCACCCTTGCCGGAAAGGACCATAAGGGTCCGGTTTATCCGGCTCAAGCGCTCCTGGAGGAAAAGGTCGTCCATGTCCTTATCCTGTGTTGTCTGTCCACACTCTGCCATACGTTACTCCTTGTATATTGATATTATTTGCTCCGATATCTCCCGCAAGGCCTTGCTCACGGGGAGGTCCGGTGCATATTCAACGATCGCCTTTCCCTGCCGCTGTGCCTCCGATATGGTTCTTTCATAGGGAAGGCGGCCGAGAACGGGTATGCCATTCTTGCTGCAGTACTGATCTATCGAGTCGGTGCACGCCGTATTGATGTCACTCTTGTTGATGATCACGGCGGCGGGGAGAGAGAAGTGCCGGGCGAGCTGCGCGATCCGCTCAAGGTCGTGTATGCCGGATGCCGTCGGCTCCGTGACGATGAGAGCGAGCGATGTCCCCGTGATCGATGAGATAACGGGGCATCCGATGCCCGGCGGGCCGTCTATGAGGATCCGTGACAGGCCGGCGCGTTCTGCCTGCGCCTTGGCCTCCGTTCTTACCATGGTCACAAGTTTACCAGAATTTTCCTCCCCGGGCGAGAGCTCCGCGTAGACAAATGGGTCCCCCGCGGGTGTGTCGCATATGTAACAGTGTCCCGCGACAGGTGTTTCGAATTCGACGGCGGATGCCGGACAAAAGAAGAAACAGGCCCCGCAGCCTTCGCATGCCACGGGATCGATAATGAAGTCATCAGAAATGGCGTCGAAACGGCACATGTCCTTGCAGATACCGCAGGTGGTGCATTTTTCGCTGATTATCCGTGCCTTTTTCCCGGCGGCGAACTCTTTTTCCTCTATGACACGGGGACTTAGCACGAGGGCGAGATTGGCGGCGTCCACATCGCAATCAACCATTGCCTTTTTGTCGATGAGGCAGGCCAGCGATGCTACGACAGAGGTCTTCCCCGTCCCTCCTTTTCCACTTACAACAACTATTTCCTTCATGATCTCATCCTCCCTGCCTGCACCCCATGGACGTCGAGGAGCCTTTCGAGATTCTCCGCCAGGGACCGGTAGACGTCGATATAGTGTGGGAGGGCTTCGAGGATGATGCTTCCCTGTGAATAGTGACGGGCAATGTCAGCATCTTCCGGGATCACTGCAAGCACGGGTACGCCGGCGAAGTCCAGATAATCGGTCAGGGGCGGATAGCCTCCCTGGTCCCTGTTGATGACGACCCCCGTGGGTATGTTGAGGAGCCTCGCCACGTCGATGGCTATCTTGAGGTCATGGAGGCCGAAAGGCGTGGGCTCGGTGACCATGATGACCGCGTCGGACCCGTTCAAGGTAGCCACAACGGGACAGGAGGTCCCGGGAGGAGCGTCCACGATGTGCACGTACGGATCCTTGCGCCCGTTCTTCACCTTCTTTATGAGGGGTACCGCCATCGCCTCGCCGACATTGAGAACGCCATGGATAAAATCTATCTCTCTTATCCCGTTTCCCTTCTCTATGGTGCCGACCTCCCTGTCTCCTTCCGTGATGGCCCCCGTGGGGCACACGGCGCTGCACAGACCGCAGCTGTGGCACAGACCGGGAAAGATGAGCGTGTCGCCGGGGAGATTGACGATGGCATGGAACTGGCATTTGAGCCCGCACTCGCCGCAGGATGTGCACTTTTCCTGATCCACGACGGGGACCATGACCTTCGATGGAGATGATTCGGTGAAGGAAGGCTTGAGAAAGATGTGACCGTTGGGCTCTTCAACATCGCAATCAAGATATTGCACGCGCTGGCCGGCCGAGGCGAGCAACCAGGCAAAATTGACCGCCACGGTCGTCTTGCCCGTTCCTCCCTTTCCGCTGGCCATGGTAATGTTCATACCTGTAAGATCGATCATGACGCTCTCACCATCTTGGAGCCGCACTGAGGGCAGACCTGTTCATAACAGGGTACTCCGCGTGTGTGGGGCGATCTCGTGCCGCATTGCGGGCACTGACATTCGCCGCCGACCCCGAGGCCGCGGCCTCCCATCCGGCCTCTTCCCATGCCTGACTGACCGGCACCGCGGCCTGTGCCCTGACCCAGACCACCTTTTCCGGTCATTGGCCCTTTTCCTGTCGGACCCGTTCCATCTTTTCGTGGCATGATGTATACCTCCTTTGCTTTACCAGTGCCCCTCGACATCCGCTCCGGTAAGCTTTGGCAACTTCCCGGCCTTGTATGCTTCGAGTGCGTCCCGGACGGTCATCCCTGAGGCTGTGTATACCTCGACGCCTGCCGTCGAAAGCACACGGAAGGCGTTCGGCCCGAGATGGCCGCTTATGACCGCCTTGGCTCCCGCCTGAATGACGTTCTGGGCTGTCTGGATGCCGGCGCCCTGGGCGGCGTTCATGTTCGTCACGTTATCGACGGCTTCCTGACTGTTCGTTCCATCGTCCACGACGACGATCTTCTTTGCCCTGCCGAAACGTTCATCCACCATTCCATCAAGCGTCCCGTCGATGCTTGTTATGGCTACCTTCATGGGAATACCTCCTCGCTCTTCTTGTGTCAGGGAAACCTGGGATGCCACGGCTTCCGCCGAAGAGCATCCCCGTCCCCAGTGCTTTCTCCAATGGCACGGACCGACCGTCTCTTCATTGATCGTCACGTTGCCGCCGTCTATCCTGAGGGCCTTGCCGTTTATTATCGCGTCGGTTATCTTCTGATGCGCGGCGTTGATCAAGCGGTGGAAGGTCGGCTGCGAAACGCCCATCTGGTTTGCAGCCTCCTCCTGGGGGTATCCCAGGAGGTTCTTGAGCCGCATGGCCTCCACCTCGTCGTGACCGATCACGATCTCCTGGACCACTCCCAGAGGTATGCCGGCGGGTTTGAAAAATACCGCTTTCGGTTGGAACCCTATTCGTCTCTTGCAGGTTGGTCTCGGCATCCTTACCTCATGTCATTGGTCTCGTGTTTCACATAATGAATATATATTCAGAATAGTGTGCTTGTCAAGAGGAACGAAGAAGAAAGTTTAAAAGTTCAAGGGTTCAAAAGTTCAAGGAAAAAGGCGACGCCGGGGTTCCGCGGTTCAAGACGAAACCAATTCTAGAGGTCGCCGGTGAAGATCTCGGTAATGTCCCGTTCGCGGCAGATGCCTTTCTTCCACCTCTCGAGATGGGGGATGATGTGGGGAAGGATCCGCATGGCGTAGAATGGGGGGAGTATGGGAAGACCGACAAGGTCGCCGAAGACGATGAGCATGAAGAGATCGTTCAGATGGCCTTTGTCCTTTCGTATTTCCAGGTCCAGTTCGTGGACGGTCATGCCATAAAGAAACTCACCGGCCGTTTTGCGAAGAGATGCGAGAATCGATGGAGGGCTCTTGTCTGCCATATGAAATGTCCGTCCACGGGACGGAGATGACTAATTCCCCCGTGTTTTTTTCATGGCTCCCGGCATTTTGACCGCGACGACCTCACCGCGGGCGCAAAGTTCTCCCTCGGCAAGAACCTCGACTGCCACTACCACCTTACGTTTTCCGACGCTTTTGACTGTGCCGCGAGCCACCAATTCGGGTCCCAGAGGTGTGGGCAGGAGATAATCCACTTTGAGGGAAGCCGTGACGAATCGGAGGTTGGGCTCCGTGTCCATGGCCCTTCCTTCGAAGCGATAGGCCGCAGCCGCCGCGGTACCTGTGCCGTGGCAATCGACGAGTGACGCGATCACACCGCCGTACACGAAACCGGGTGCCGCCATGTGGCAGGGCCTTGGGGTGAAACGGGCTACCGATGTTTCTCCATCCCAGTAGCTCTTGATGTGAAGGCCTTCCTCGTTGAAGCGGCCACACCCGTAGCAATGACTCACATCTTCCGCGTAGTAATCCTGAAATGCCTTTTCTTCCATCGGACCATCCTTCCTGAACCCGCTAATTGAAACGGAGCACAGGATTATATGTATCATTTTGCCGGAAGAAATGCATCCCCGTATTTGGAAAAAGGCGGTGAGACCCGCGCCGGGAGCCAAACGGCTGGATCTCACCATCCTTACCCGTTAGTCTTTCGTGATGGTAATGCGGAAGACCTCTCCCTCTTCCTCAACGCTCTTGAGAGTCCATCCCTGAGCCATTGCGGCGCGGGATACGTTCTCCCTGGAGGTGACGGTGTCCACGAGGACGGTTATCTCGCCCTTGCCGGTTTTTTTGATCTCATTCATGGTCAAGATGACCGGCTGCGGGCACGAAAGGCCTTTTGCATCGACGATAGAGCTCATTCTTGATCCTCCTTGCTGTTCAGGCCGTCTTCTGTCTCATGGTGAACCCGATGAAGAGACAGACCAGGAGGCCTGTGATCACGGCGGCGATACCGTGAGGGCCCACACCCTGAGGGGAGCTTGCCAGGCCGAAGTTGTGGGAGAAGCCGGCCCCGACGATCATCCCCAGGACAAAGACGGCGGCATCTCCGTCACCTTCGCCCGCAAGAAAGAGCTGTCGTCCCGGGCACCCTCCGGCCAGGGCGAATGCCAGTCCGGCCAGGACCATGCCGCCGAAATTCCAAAGCGTCATCGTGTGGGCCACAGGTTGGTTCGCAAAGCCGGGGTGGAACTGTCCGAGTGCCAGATTCGTCAGAAAGGCGAACACGACGAGTGAGACGAACCCGGATAAAAGATGGGTCTGTCTAAAAAGCACAAGATCCCTGATGGCGCCCATGGTGCAGAACCTGCTCCTCTGGGCCAGGAACCCTATGACGAGGCCTATCGCCAGGGACAGGAAAAGTGGAGCGTGCATCGAGCCGGGACCCTTCACGCTGTAAAGCAGAACGCCGCTCTTGTCCTGTTGAGGGACCTGGGGAAAGACCAGCATGAGGGCGAGAAAACCCAGCATTGTCAGGGGCAGCAGCCAGCCGACCGACGTGTGGGTGGTTTGCGAGCGCCCGAGGTTGTAGCCCCCCCTGAAGAAGAGAGTGCCCACCCATACGCCCCCGATGAGCCCGAGAAGTCCGAATATCGCGTTCCAATCGCCCCCGGCCAAACGCAGCGCCGCCCTCCACGGGCATCCCAGGAAGACGAGCGCCCCGATCATGGCAAAGGCCCCGAGAATGAACCGGACAATGGGGGCGGACCCCGCCCGCGCCCGGAATTCCTTGAAGGCATAGGCGGCGATCAGCGAGCCCAGGACAAATCCGATGATCTCGGGCCGCATGTACTGGACGACAGCCGCGCGGTGAAGCCCCAGGGCTCCCGCTATGTCCCTCTCGAAACAGGCGACGCAGATGCCCATGTTTGCCGGATTCCCCCATTTCTGCAAGAGCTGTGCGAAAACGCCGATAAAAGCTCCCACCGCGATTATTCCCCACCGCGTCGCGAAGATCTGTACAAGTCTTGACATAAGCTTATCCCCTGTATTCTGTTTAGTTGTTCTCAGTACAGAACCATAGCAATAACTAATTTGTCAAATTAATATTATCAATAACTAGTTTCGCTGTCATTCGGGCTCCCTATCGGTTTATCCGGTGCTGTCTCTGTTCCTTCAAGGGCTTATCGGGGCCACGTCGTCCGGATCACATCCGTTTTGACAACGGGACGCGCAATTTGATATAGGACTAAAGAAACCGTGATTGAGAGACGGCTCAGATCACGTTCGATGGAAAAATGCTGAGAACATCAGAAAGGAGCGCGTTATGGAGAACGAATACATTCTTACGGAGATCGGCAATGACCATATCTGCCGGATCACGCTGAACCGGCCTGAGAACCTGAACACCTTCAATACCCCCATGGCGATGGAGCTCGACCGTTCCCTTCGGTCCGCGGACAAGGACGAGAATATCCGCGTTATCGTGCTGAAGGGTGTGGGCAAGGCATTCTGTGCCGGGATCGATGTCAGCGAATTTCCCGGAAAGACCGCCATGGAATACAGCGAATGGATAGGTCTCATGGGTGCTCCGATGGTGACTATGAACGATCTCAGAAAACCGGTGATCGCCCAGGTGCGGGGGATTGCCGCGGCCATCGGGGCGGGGCTCGTGGCGGCCGCGGACCTTGCGATAGTATCGGAGAACGCCCGTTTCGGCCTGACGGCGATCAATGTGGGTCTCAATTGCATTGGACCTGCGGTGCCCGTCAGCCGCTGTGTCGGGAGAAAGCGCGCCCTGGAGCTCTTGCTGTACGGGGACTTAATAGACGCCCAGGAAGCGTTGCGGATAGGACTTGTGAACCGCGTTGTCCCCACCGAGGAACTTGATGAGAGAACGACGGAATGGGCGGCACGGCTGGCCGCAAAGAGCCCCCTGGCGGTCGAAACCGCGAAAAAGGCTTTTTATACGGGCGCTGACATGGAATATCACAAGGCCTTCGAGCACATGACGGGTACTCTGGCCCGCCTTTGCATGACACAGGATGTTACTGAAGGGATCAGCGCTTTCTTTGAAAAGCGGGAGCCTCAGTGGAAGCGCCGCTGAAGACCATCATTGCCCCGAAGATATGAGGGGACGAGCGCCCTTCTATTTATCGCAATTGTGAAGGGCCACCTGGAGGGCGTTGGCCGCCAGCGACGCGCAATGCACATCTTCCTCTGGAAGGCCCCCGATGGTGTCGAGTATGGTCCCGGCGCCGATCTGCCTGATCTCCTCCGGGCTTTTTCCCATGGCAAGCTCCGCGGCGAGAGACCCGCAGATCATGCTGGGCCCGCAGCCGTCGGTCATGAAAGAGGCTTCCCGGACCCTTCCTCCCTCGAAACGCAGGAAGACCTCCATCGTGTCGCCGCACGATCCGGTGATACGTCCATGGCCGTCGGCGCTATCCATCACGTACATGTATTTCGGGTCGAGCCACCTGTCGAAGGCCTCCCGGCCGTAGTCTCTCAGCGCGTCATCGTATATCCTGTCCTGCAAATCCTTCACAAAGTCATCAAGCTGGTCCGGCATGTCTATTCCCCTATGGTTGACCCTTCAGGTTGTTTTCGCGACCGCGAGCCGCGGGTCAGTACGTTCGTTCCCGGCTTGAACCCGGTGTGTGAGGCCACGGTCCCGCATTTGATCTTAAAAAGAAAGAATATGTTCTTTTCCTCGCTGCTCAGTGTTTCGTAATTGCCCTGGCCCTTCGCGATCACCAGGTCGGCATTTTTATAGCAGCTCTGGAATTCGAGGCTGCAGTCATCCAGTATTGTCCCCGGTGCGTCGGAGCCGTTGCTGACCAGCCTCACCAGGCCGTGAAGCCCCGCCGCCTTCGCGTCATCCATGACGGCGTCGTTTATGACCGGTGCCCCGCGAACGGCGACAGTGACCTGCTCGACGGGCAATTCTTCGATGAGAAGGCGGTCGAACACGATCTCGCCGGCATTATCGGCGAGATACAGGATACTCGACGCCTTGCCTATCTCTCTGCGGAGATGTTCAATGTCGATGTGAAAAGGTTCTGAAAACGTCCGCGCCATGCTTGAACGCACCTCGTCCTCCGTGAGGTCACCGCGCGCCCCGAGGTCGATCACGTTTCCCGTGATCGCGAGAAGAACGGACGTCTTCAGGGGGTCTTCGCTCTTGCGCACCAACTCCTTGAGCTCCGGCAGCAACTGGAGGGCGAGACGATTGTGCCTGTTCTTGGCATCCAGGTAAGGGTCCGGATTTCCGGTCAGTTCCCTGAGCCTGCGGTGTATCATCTGTCCCACAAAGGGGGGCGGCCGGTCGAGATCGAGGCTGGCCAGGCACCGGAGTATCTCTCGCAGCACACCTTCGTGGACGGAAGGATAATCCGACACGAACCGGGCGGCTTCCAGTGTCTGCCTCACAAAACAGGGGATGCAGTCGATGGATGCTCTCATATTCCATTACGAAGCAATTCACGTGCCATGCGTTGCCCCGGGCGTGTGTTACGTCGCATCTTCTTGATCAGAAAGGGTGTTTAGCCAAAGAGGATGTTACGGCGTGATTGCGGAGAAGAAGACAGGACGGGGCGCCCATGCAATATGCAATACTATCCTCGCCGCCCTCGACCATCGGTCTCGGGCGTTTCGATCTTCAGGTCCCGTATCTTTCGATACAGCGTGCTGCCGTCGATGCCCAGATCGCGGGCCGCCCGTTTCCTGTTCCCAGCGTAGCGGCGCAGGGTTTCCGCGATAAGATGCCTCTCCATGGCCCTGAGGTTCGTAAGACCGCTGTCGCCAGCCGGGGAGGTGAGAGCGGGCCGGAGTTCCGGGGGGAGGTGGTGGAGCTCTATGATGTCACCGCCGCACAGAACAAAGGCCTGTTCGATGATGTTTTCCAGCTCGCGCACGTTCCCGGGAAAATCGTATCCCATGAGCCGTGTCGATGCCTCAAAGGACAGGCCGGCGATATTCTTTCCCTGAAGACGGTTGTGCTTGGCTATGATATGGTCCGCGAGAAGAGGGATGTCCTCTCTGCGGTCCTTCAGGGCCGGGAGTTCGAGATGGACGACACGGATCCTGTAATAGAGGTCTTCCCGGAACTTTCCTTCCCTCACGAGATTTGTCAGGTCCTTATTCGTCGCGGCGATCACGCGGACATCGACCTTCAAAGGCTCCGTGGACCCGAGAGGTTCGATCACCCGTTCCTGGAGCACGCGCAGCAGGCGCACCTGCAGGGCCGGAGATATGTCCCCGATCTCGTCGAGGAATATGGTGCCTCCCTGGGCAAGCGCGAAACGTCCCGGTTTGTCCTTCCTGGCATCGGTGAAGGCGCCGGCCTTATGCCCGAAGAATTCGCTTTCAAGAAGGGTGTCGGGCAGGGCAGCGCAATTCACGGCAACAAAGCGCTTCTTTCTTCTCGGCGAAAGATTGTGTATGGCCCGGGCGAAGAGCTCTTTTCCCGTTCCGCTCGGGCCCTCGATCAACACCGTGCTGCTGCTTTCGGCAATAAGGGGAAGCATCTCGAAAAGGCGCATCATCGCGGGGCTCCTTCCCACGATGTCCTCGAAGGTGTGGCGGCTTTGCAGTTCCTTGCGCAGCTGCTCCACCTGGCTCAAATCCTGAAACGTCTCGACGCCGCCGATCACATTGCCTTGCCTGTCCTTCAGGATGGCCGTGGAGATGCGGATGGGAACCGTGAAACCCTTGTTGTTCACGATGTGGGCTGTGGCGTTCACGACAGGTTTTCCCGTTTCGAAGGTCTTTCTCAGAGAACACTCGTTCTCGCAGACGTTCGCGCGGAATACCTCGGAACAAAGACGGCCCACGCTGTCCTGTCTGGAAACCCCCGTAATGCGCTCGGCGGCTTGATTGAAGGAAGTGATCCGCCAATGGAGGTCCACTGTGAAAACACCCTCGTTTATGGAATCAAGGATGACGTCCCGCTCGTCAGCGGCAAGCTTTTCTTTCATGCCGCTCTCCCGGCACGCCGACACGTAATCGTGCTTATCACAACTATAACCATGAATTAGTATTGCATAATGCCTGAGTGTTGTCAATCCTTGGAATCCGTACCGCGGTCTCAGGCCTTGTCACAACTGGATCCGTGACATTTCGTGACCGGCGGTACGGATGTTGCAATCTTCATATGCATGGTCATAGCGGTAACAAACTGGCAAGGAGGTGTGTCACCCGTCTTTGATGTGTCCGATAGATTGTGCGTGGTCGAGACGAGTGATGGTGCCGAGGTTCGGAGGGCGACGGTATTGCTGAAATCCAGGGATCCCTTCGGAAGGGCCAGAGAGGTGGCGGCGGCCGGCGTTGAAGTGTTGATATGCGGCGCCGTCTCCCACGCTTTTGAGAACGCGCTGATCAGCTCGGGAATCCTGGTCCTGCCTTTCGTATGCGGCGATCTGGAAGCTGTCATCGGCGCGTTCCTGCAAGGCGGGTTGATGGATAACCGCTTCCTCATGCCGGGTTGCTTCGGCAAACGACAAAATCATGGTTTCCGGTGCCGCCGCGGGAGACGTGCGCACGGCGGTGTGCTGCCGACGGACATCAATAAGCGGAGATAACGAATATGCCAGGCATTCGTAAACCTTATCAAAGAAAGGAGCCAATATGGCAAAGCACAGAATGATATGTCCATTTTCCGGAACGGCTTGCAAGGAATGCGCGGTCTATCGGGGCCGGCACTATTACCTCTGTTATTCTGCCGCGTACAGGGGCAGTTCTTTTGACCCCGAGAGAATTCGGGAATTGAAAGAAGCGGAGACGCCGGATGAACCCGACAAGACCTTCGGGATGCCCGAAAAGATAGATGTCGGTGCCCGGTGTATGCGAAACGTCGAAGAGTATGGTGTTGAGAGGGAATTCGCGGCCCTCAAGCAAAACTGAGCTCGACCGACCGACCGTCGGGTTGGTGATCGAAGAGTGCGGAATCAAGGAGAGCCTCAAGGGCGGTAAGCTGTTGAAAGGAATGAAAGAAAGGAGGTAATGATCATGCCAGGTGGAGATGGAACAGGACCTCGTGGATTCGGTCCGATGACGGGGCGCGCGGCAGGTTTCTGCGCGGGCTTCGTTAACCCGGGATACGCGAATTTCCCCGCGGGAGGAGGATTCCGGGCCTGGGGCAGGGGCCGTGGAGGAGGCGGTCGCGGTTTCAGGAACTGGTTCTGCAGGACCGGCCTGACAGGCTGGCAGAGGGCGGCTGGTTACATGCCGGCGTGGGGCGCTCCCCCCAATTACGGCGGGACGTATTACGCGCCTCCCCTGCCGGTGGCGGACAGACAGCAGGAAGCGGACGCGTTGAAGGCCCAGGCCGAATACCTGGAAGATGCCCTCGAAGGGATCAGGATGCAGATCAAAGAGCTGGAGAGAAAGCAGAAAGGCGACCGGGAAAGCTGAGGAGACAGGTTATTGCGGGGAGGCGGCGAAAAGGACGATGCCGCCTCTTCCCGGCATCGTCAGGAAGTAACCCAGGAGGTTTGTCATGCGTATCGCAGTCACATCGGAAGGACCTTCCCTCGACGCCAGGGTGGACCAGCGTTTTGGGAGGTGCAAATATTTTCTCATCATCAACACCGACGATCTTGGTTTCGAAGCTGTAGAGAACCAGAACGCGGCTCTTGGCGGCGGGGCCGGGATCCAGTCGGCCCAGATGATCGCCGACAAGGGAGTGGCCCGGGTCTTTACAGGTGCCTGCGGCCCCAATGCATACCAGGTGCTCGCGTCGGCGGGGATAGAGGTTGTCACGGGTTGCGCGGGAGTTGTCCGGGATGTGATCGGTCAGTCCCGGCAAGGAAGCTTTACGACTGCGGCAGGCCCCAATGTGGCTGACCATTACGGTATGGGTCAGGGTTTCGCGGCCGGGTCGGGACGCGGCATGGGCATGGGACGCGGCATGGGCATGGGACGCGGCATGGGACGCGGCATGGGACGCGGCATGGGCATGGGTGGCGGCATGGGTGGAAATTGGACGGCTGGCGGACAGAACGTGGGCCCGCGGAACGTCCCCGAGACAGCTGACGACGAACTGGAGACGCTGAAGCGGGAGATGGACCGTGTCCGCAAACGGATCGGTGAGCTCGAAAAGGAAAAAGGCGGTAAGGCAAAGGGCTGAGGGAGCCGGGAACGCTGGGGAGATACCGGGGCGTGCAGTTCCTTTGTTACAACGTTGCCCCCGTGGAAAGGGAACAATGGATATTTTCAACACGATAGTGGATCTTCTGCAGCGGGGTTCCCATGGCGTGCTGGCGACGGTGGTGAGGAGAACGGGATCGGCCCCGCGTGATGTGGGCGCAAAGATGTTCGTGACGAACGAGGGAAAGGTGTTCGGGACCGTCGGCGGCGGGCAGCTGGAATCGGAGGCATACCGGAAGGCAACGGAGATGATGGACCAAAATGTCACCGTGATGCTCCGTGTCAACATGGACGCAATGCGGGTGGAAGATAGGGCCATGCTCTGCGGAGGCAGCGTCGACATCCTTCTCGAGCCTGTCGCGGAAGAACATCGCGCCGTCTATGAAGCGGTCGGTAAGTGCATGGAGGACAGGGAACGCGCGGTCGTCCTTACACGGTTCGGTCCCCGCGGGTTCGCAAAATCGTTGATCCGGGAAGATGGAACCGTGACCGGCGATCATGTCGATCGGCAAGCCGTCGATCGATGCGTGGGTCTGGCGAACCTGTGCCAGCGGGAATTGACGGAGGACGCATTCGCCGAGCCGGTCAGGATCACCGTGCCTCTATACATCTTCGGCGCCGGCCACGTGTCCCAGCATCTCTCGAAGATCGCGAAAGCCGCCGGTTTTTCAGTGACCGTCATCGACGACAGGAAGGAATTCGCGAACATCGAGAGGTTCAGCGAGGCGGATGCCATTGTCACGGGGCAATTCCGGGACGTCTTCTCCTCTCTCGACTTCACGGGGAACGAGTACGTGGCCATAGTGACGAGAAGCCAGGAACAGGACGCTCTCGTCCTCGAAGAGGTCCTGAAGCGAGACGCGAGATACGTCGGATTGATGGGGAGCGCGCGAAAGATCGCCATTATCATGGGCAGTCTTCACGAAAAGGGCATTGGCCCGGAGGCGACCGGCCGTGTTCACGCACCGATAGGGATCGACATCGAGGCGGAGACACCACAGGAAGTGGCCGTGAGCATCGTGGCGGAGCTGATAAGGGTGAAGAATGCCAAACGCTGATCTCAAGTATATCTACGGCCCCGTGCCATCCTGGAGGCTTGGAAGCTCCCTCGGGATCGATCTCCTTTCACGTCCCGAGAAGATCTGCTCTTTCGATTGCACCTATTGTCAGCTTGGCAGGAACGCTACGAAACGGACGACAAGGGATCGGTTCGTCCGCACCGGGGATGTGATCGGTGAGATCGAATCGCTGCCGGACGTGGGCATTGACTATTTGACCTTTTCGGGCAGGGGCGAACCCACGCTCGCGTCGAACCTGGGTGAGGCCATCAGGGCCCTGAGGAAGGTCAGGAAGGAAAAGATATCGGTCATAACGAACTCGTCCCTCATGGCCAGGAAGGATGTGCGAAGAGACCTTCTCGGCGCGGACTTCGTGATAGCGAAGCTGGACGCCGCCACAGACGATGTCTTTGAGGCGATCAACAGGCCCGCAGAAGGCGTGTGTTTTCGGGACGTGGTCGAGGCCCTTGCCGATTTCAGGAAAGAGTTCCCGGGTAGATTCGCTCTCCAGGTAATGTTTATGAAGGCGAACAAAGATGCCGCGCGGGAGATCTCGGACCTCGCGGGAGAGATCGGGCCCGACGAGGTCCAGCTCAATACGCCCTTGAGACCCTGCATGGAACAGCCGTTGCCCGGGGAGGAGATGAAGCGCATCAAGACGTTCTTCAACAGGCAGGGATTGCGCTCGGTGGATGTTTATTCGGCCGGGAAGAAGGCGGTTGTTCCCTTAAGCGGCGCCGACACGTTGCGAAGGAGAGGAAAGGAGATATAATTTCATAGATGGAGATCAGGGTAGTCTTCGATAACAGGAAGGAAGACATGCACTACTTCGCGGGATGGGGTGTCTCCTATCTCGTCAACGGTCACGTCCTTTTCGATGCCGGGGAGAGCGAAGACATGCTCTTCCACAATATGCGATCGATGAACGTGGGACCGGAGGAGATCCGGAAGATAGTCGTGTCCCACGAGCACTGGGACCACATAGGCGGGCTGTGGCGCCTGCTGGCACACAATCCGGGCATGCCCGTGTACGTTTGTCCCGGTGTGAGCGGCGAGTTCAAGGACAAGATCGCATCCTTCGGCGGGGGCGCCATCACCGTCGAACCTTTCATGGAGATAGACGCGGGCATCTACACGACGGGAGAGACGAAAGGAATGTCCCGGTACGGCATAATTCCCGAGCAGGCACTGGTGGTGAGATCGAAGAAGGGGATCACGGTCGTCACCGGCTGCGCGCATAACGGGATCGCCGAGATCCTTGTGTCTGTCCGTGAGCGGATGTCAGAGCCGATCTATCTCGTTCTCGGTGGTTTTCATACTCTGGACCTGCCGCCTTCCACCGTCAGGTTTCTGATAAAAAGGTTCCAGGAGATGGGAGTGGGCAAGGTGGCGCCGACACACTGCACCGGAAGCGAAGCGATCCGGTTGTTCAGGGAAGCTTACGGATCCGATTTCATTGAGGCGGTCGTGGGCAAAACCCTCGAGGTCTGATAGGCCCACGGAGAGGTGTTCAAGAGGCGGTCATCGACATGAAAAAAAAGGATCATGAACGGCTCTTGCGTGATTCATTCGGTATGCCTGACCGGGATGTGTACCGCCTCGTGATCCGGAACCTTCCCATGGGTTTCTCGCTGGTCGACAGGAACGGCATTATCCTGGAGTTCAATCACATGGCGCAGGACCTCACGGGTTATTCCCGGGACGACGTTATCGGCAGATCACATTTCGAGATCATCCACGGCGCGCAAGACCCCGGTTCGTGTCCCCTGTTTGCGCGTGTGCTCAAGGAGCATACCTCTTCCGTCGCGTCTGAGACATTGTTGAAGACGAGGAGCGGCGAAACGGTCGCGCTGCTCGTCACGGCCTTTCCGCTTTTCAACGCCTCGGGAGACTTCATAGGGGGAGTCGAGTTTTTCAGGGACATCTCGGACAAAAAGCGCATGGAGCGGGAACGCAGGAACCTCTTCTCCATGTTCGCTCACGACATGAAGAGTCCCCTTGCAGGGGTTTCCGGACTATTGCAGAGACTGTTCTCCGGGAAGGCGGGCCCTTTGAGCGACAAGCAAAGGGATCACCTTTCCACCATTATGAGATCCATTTCGAGACTGCAGGCCATGGTGTCCAAATTCGTTGAATTTTCAAGACTGGACACCGGCAAGTGCGATCCCGTCCCTGGCCCGTACGATATCAATGCGGCCCTCAGAGAACAGATCGAGATGGTGAGGCTGACAGCTGAGAAGAAAGGCGTGCAGATCGTTTTTGAAGACGCTCAGGTTGACGTGCCGGCAGTGGAAGCCGATAGCGCGATGATAGACAGGGTTCTGGCCAATCTCCTGGACAACGCCGTGAAATACACCAATGCGGGGGGGACGGTGACGGTACGCCTCACGAGCGACGCGCGCCGTGTTTTTGTCGAGGTCATGGATACCGGGATCGGTATCCGCGAGCAGGACATGCCCTGTGTATTCGATGCTTTTTGCCGTGTGGACCGTGACAGTGAAGGTTCCGGTCTGGGCCTGTCAATAGCCAGGGGGATCATAGAAGCCCACAATGGAACGCTGTCGGTCGAGAGTGTCCCGGGAAAGGGCAGCAGATTCTGGTTTGTCATTCCCAGGCGGTGAAGGACGGGAAGACGGACAGCGCGGGCCCCATCATCGTATTCCGCCGGCCTCTGTCAGTATCTCCGCGATGTCCCTTACGGCCAGCTTCTCCTCGAGTTCCTCCGCCTTGAGGGCGTCTTCGAGCATGACGAGGCATTTCGGACAAGCCACCGCGAGGACGGTCGCTCCCGTTTCGGCAGCGTGTCTGACCCGGCGTCGCGCCGGGCTCGAATCGCCGCCGCCGAGAAGGTCTATCTCAAAATTGCCGGCCCCTCCGCCGCAGCACAGTGCCGCGTCCCTGCTCTTCTCCATCTCGGCCAACCGAAGGGAGGGAACAGCGGCGAGAAGCCTCCTCGGTGTCTCGTACCCGTCGTTCCACCGCCCCAGGAAGCACGGGTCATGGTATGTCAGCCGCGCGTCGAATCCGTTTGAAACGTCCAGTTTTCCTTCCTTGAAGAGTTCATAGAGCAATTCGGTGTAGTGGAATACCTGGAAGTCGCCGCCGTACAGGGGGTAGAGGTTCTTCATCGCGTTGTAGGCGTGGGGTGAAAGGGTGACGATCTTCTTCGCTCCGAGGGCCTTGAAGCGCTCGATGTTGTCCTGCGCCAGCATTTCGAAGAGGCCTGCCTCGCCCAGCTTGTGCACCTCGTTGCCGTCGCAGTTCTCATGGTTGCCCAGCACTCCGAAGGAAGCGCCGGCCTTGCCGAGCAGGGTCGCGAGGGCCCGGGCGGACCTCTGCGCCCGCGTGTCGTAGGAGCCCGTGCATCCAACGTAGTACAGGTACTCCTGGCCCTCGTATCGCTCTATGTCCGTCCCCTGCATCCACGAGTCGCGCCTGCTGCGGGCGCTGCCATAAGGGTTGCCGTGGAGGTCGATGTTTTCGAGGAATCTCCTCACGGCTGGCGGGACCTTTCCCCGTTCTATCATCTCGCTCCTCGCCGCCACCACCATGTTGACAATGTCCACGTTGAAGCTCAATGGACACTTGACCTCGCAGTTCCTGCAGGTGGTGCAGGAGTAGAGGATCTCGGCAAGGTGTTCCGACCACTCGAGTGTCTCATTCAGCCACGCCCGTGTCAGCCAGAGCCTTCCGCCGCAGGAATAGGATTCCATGCGGAAGCGGGCGTAGGGTGGGCAGTTGTTCACGTCCATCCAGTTCGTGGGGAACTTGCAATAGCCGCATCTGAAACAGCGGTGGATGACATCGTTGAATTCGTAGGTGTCTAAAGGCATCATATTCCCTCCCAGTTTCCCGGGTTCATGATGCCTCCGGGGTCGAGGACCTCTTTGATGCGTCTCATGAGCGCCCGCGTGCCCGGGTCGAGGCGCCCGAGGATGAGCTGTTGTCCGTACGTCCCCGGCTTCCATATCACGCCGCCCAGTTCCAGGACAAGGTCATCGGTTTCGTGCAGGGCCTCCCGTGCCTGTCGCATCGTCTCGGGATCGGCCCGGTTAAAGGCGTAGGTCCACGCGAACATCATCGAGTGCCCGACGCCGACGCACCGGCCCGTCACCGTGTAGGGGATGTCGTGTCTCTCCGATATCTCCCGGCCCCGGCGATAGCATTCGGGATATTTCTCGATGGGCATGATGCTTCCCACATATTCGAAGCCGCCGCCCTTCTTGTAATCGGAGGTCTTGGATATCTGGGGATGCTCGAGTCCGCGAGTGAATCCCAGATAGCCTCCGTCCCCCCGGCGAATATACTCGCCGAGCGCATCGTCCCAGATGAGTTCCTGCTTGAACTCCAGTTCCTTCTCTGAGTTTGCGGCGATATTAACCGTGAAATGCTGAAGGCCGAGGCCGAAGGGAGGAATCGCACGGCTGTATGCTATGACGTCCTCTGCCATTTGAGTTCCCGTAACCCTCCCGATGATCTCGGGAACGAGCTCTTCGTCTTCCACGACAAACTGACCGACGCCACGGATCCTTTTGGCGGGATAGAGGCGGATCGACAGCTTCGTGATAAGACCCGTGGTCCCGCACCACCCAAAAAAGAGACCTACGTCGGGGAGGGGATGATTGGTGAACCACGAAGCACCGATGGCGCAGGAACCGAAGCGGCAGACCTCCCCGGTCGGCAGCACCACCTCGAGGCCGTTGACCTGATCGGAGTTGAAACCGTAAGGCTGGGCAAGGTCACCCTGTCCGTGGATGAGCGCATTGCCGGCGACGGTCGCAGCGGGCGGGGCTCCAGGCTCCGAGTGCGTCAGACCGGGGTGATGAGCCGCCAGATAGGATGTCAGCTGCCCCTGCGAGACGCCGCATTCCAGGACGGCGTAGCGGCCTTTCTCGTTCACCTCAAGTATGCGGTCCATGCGCTTGAGGTCGATCAGGATCCCGCCCTTGAGCGGGACGGCGAGACCGGCGAGCGATAACCCTCCTCCGAGAGGGACCACGGGGACCTTCTCCCTGTTGGCAAGGCGCACTATCTCCCGCACCTGTCCCGTAGTTCGGGGTGCCACGACATAATCAGGCCGGTGAGGCTCCGCTGTCCCCAGGTCGAAGGAGTATATGTAGAGCTCTTCCGGCCTGTCGGAAACATGCTCGGCGTCCACGATATCCGCGAGTGCCTGATAGATCGCGTTCATCGTGTCACCTCCCACCCTGCGGGTGTTTCGCCGATCGCGAACCGGCAAAGATCGCTCATGTGCACGGGACGTATGCCCTCGCGGGCGACCATGCCACCGAGCGTCTGAAGGCACGCCGGGCAATTAAAGACGCAAACCTCGGCCCCCGCCTTCTTCATATCTTCAACGTTCTTCCTCTGAAGCTCGGCCGCGCGCTTGCGGCTGCCTTCCCGTCCCTGTCCCTGTATCGTCCCGCCGCAGCAGAGGGCGTTCTCGTCGACGAACTCCCTCTTCACCTCTTCGGCTCCGATGAGCCGGAAGATCTTGCCGACAAAGCGGTGCTTGTCCGGCGAAAGCCGTGACGAACAGGGGCGCTGGTAGGCTACCTTGATGCCGACGGGTTTGATCAACTCCTTTAATTCGGTCAGACGGTCATAAAGGTACTCGTAGAAATGGACGGGAGTGAAGGGCACGTCGATCCCGACAGCGGGACAGTACGATGCGTATGTTCCGTAACATTCATCGTGAAAACAGACGACCTCCGTCGGCTTGTGCCGCTCTATGGTCGCTATGATGCCGGGGAGCCTCTCCTTGATGACGGAACTCCGGGCGTAATGGAGGTACATGAGCTGGCAGAAATAGTGAAACATCTTGCGACCGTCCGTCGATATTACGGGAAGGTCCTCGAACAGCCTTCCCTGAATGAGATGTGTCAGCTCGGAAAAGGCCGCCATGTTCAGAAGTGGCCCGTTTATCTCTTTCACGGCCGGTTCTCCCCGGAAAGGAATGCCCAGGTTTACGGCCCTCGTAACGAGCGGTCGGGGAACGGGAGATATGCGCAAGGCCTCCTGTCTTTCGACGATGAGATAGAACGGATGGTTACCCATGGGACAGTATTCCTCGCACGCGTAGCAGGTCACGCACTCGTGGAGGACGAAGGAGTCTTCACCCCGGGCGATCCTGACCATCTCCCCGGGCTGTTTTCCGTCTTTCCCGATGTGTATGTACTGGCATTTTGCCAGGCAGTCCTGGCTTTCGCAATGAAGGCATCTGGTCTCATCGAATTGCAGAGCATACATTAGTTGTTCCTCCCCACATCTCGCTGCCGGTCGTACAGAATGGCGCATTTCATGCAGATTTCTTTCTATCACAAAACGCGGTCCTTTTTAAACACCCCCTCTCCCGGTCCTTTACCGGCAACGTCTAAAGAGAAAACATGTTATATACTACTGGAATGATCCCTTTCGATCGGCTTGGCCCTGTGTTCAAGGCCTTTTCATCTCTCGTTTATCCCCGTGCCTTCAGAACGGTCTTTGCGTCATCCCTTCAGAAGGTCCCCGTGGCGGGGTCAGTGCTCGATGTGGGCTCGGGAACAGGGACGCTGTCGCAGTTTGCCCGCAAGGTACGAAGTGACCTTCTTTTCACCATGATAGATCCGGCTGCGGGCATGTTGAGGTTCGCGCCGGACTTTGCGCGAAAGGTTCTGGGAAGAGCGGAGAACCTGCCATTTCCGGATGAGGGTTTTGACGCGGTATTTGTGGGCGACAGCCTGCATCATTTCAGCGAGCCCCGGCGGGCCGTCATGGAATTGAGGCGCGTCATGAAGAAGGGCGGCATGCTGGTCGTTTTCGAGATCGATCCGGGAAGTTTGCTGGGTGCCATGATAACCGGTGGCGAGAAGATTTTCAGGGAACCGGCCCACTTCCTGAGGCCCGGAGAGCTTGCAGAGAGGCTCGCGGAAGCCGGTTTCGAGTGTGCCGTATCCCGGTTTGACTGGAGGTATGCGATAATGGCACGCGCGGGAGGTGGATGATGGGCCGTGGTCACCATGGAAGGCGCGGGAAGCGTCAACATGATGATCCCCGGGGTTCGTATGTTGTTTCGTTGGTCGGTTAACGTTGTGTTTATTTCGGTTGACACGATGCAGACAGAAGAAGTAGAGTGTTATCAAAAAATAATTCGTAGCACTCAAGGATAGGAGGGGTTATGGCGAAGGTGAACCTGAAGCGTTACGGGCTGTATCTTGTCCGGTGGCAACTCTCGACACCCATCCTGGCGGTCGTTCTTTACATGCTTTCAGGCACGGGCAAGATAATGGCGACGACCATCGCCAATCTCATAGGCGGACTCATCTTCTTTTGGGTCGACAAGTTCATCTTCACGTCGGAGCTGCTTTCGGTGCAGTGGGAGGTCAGGGACGCCGTTGTCTGTGTCGATTGCGGTAAGGAGGCGAGGGGCTATCGTATCGTCAAGGCAGCGGGATACGACAAGAGCCGGGACGCGAGACCGGAGTTCCGCTGCGAAGAGTGTTCGAAAAAGAAGACCGAGGAGCTTCGTAAACAGGGAATAGAGGTCTGAACGGACCGGGAGAGAGAGGAGACCGGATTTGGAATCGAAACTGAAGATCGTTCTGCTTGCGCACACGCCCGACCCCGAGGAAACCGTGGCGGCGGCGGCGAAGCTGTGCTACAGCGCGTCCGATGTTGACGCCGTCGTGGAAAGGGTTGAAGCAAGCGACCAGCACCCTTTCATTGAAAAACTCGTCGACATGGGGCACCTTAGCCCCATCGAGCATGCTTCCTTCACCTTCGCCATCGAGGGGATATCGCGTGCCTGCTCCCACCAGCTCGTGCGGCACCGGCTCGCTTCGTACAGCCAGCAGTCGCAGCGCTACGTCGGCATGGAGGACGGGTTCGGATACATCGTTCCTCCGTCGATCGGCGTCGACCCCGTTCTCAAGGAACGCTTCGAATTCTTCATGGAGGGCATACAGGAGTTCTACAACGAGCTGGTCCAGGCGATGAAGGCGCGGGGGATCGAGGGCGAATCGGCGTACGAGGACGCCCGTTTCGTGCTTCCCAATGCCGCCGAGACAAAGATCATCATGACCATGAACGCCAGGGAGCTCCTGCATTTCTTCGCGCAGAGATGCTGCAGGCGTGCCCAGTGGGAGATACGGGCCATGGCCATGGAGATGCTGAGGCTTGCCAGGAAGGCGGCCCCGGCGATATTCCGTGAGGCGGGGCCTGCGTGCCTTTCGGGTCCCTGTCCAGAGGGGGAGTATTCCTGCGGCGGGGCGGAAGAGGTGCGCGAAACGTTCCGGACCATTTAGAAGGGTCCAAGACTACGAGGTGAAAAATGGGCAACGTGAAGACATACAAGGACATCGACAGATCGATCCTCAAATCCATACCCAACCCCACGAAGGAGGCTTATGAGATCAAGATAAAGATCCCCGAGTTTACCTTCCTCGGTGTGGGCGAACAGCCGGATTTCGCGGTCGTGTATCTGACGTTCTATCCGAAGAAGAAGGTCATAGAGCTGAAATCCCTCAAGCAGTACGTCTTCCAGCTCAGGGACATCATCGTCTCCTATGAGCGGCTCATCAACATAATGTACGACCACGTCATGGAGACCTACGAGCCTGACCGGGTCCGCATCGTCATGATATGCCACCCCCGGGGCGGCATCAGCTCCAAGCTGACCATCGATTCGGACTGGGGAGCCAGGGGCGGTGAAGAGAAGTACCGCGACTGGGTCGGCATAGAGGACGGCTGGGGAGTATCCATGTGAAAAGAGAATGACCAATGAAGAGGATAATTGACCAATGACCAAATACCAATGACCAATGAAAAAAACAATAACCAATTCACCAATAGCCAATTGAACAAGGGTCAGGACAGAACGGACCGCCCGTATCAGCTTGGTTATTGGTTGTTGTTCGTTTCTTTGGTCATTGGTATTTGGTCATTGTCTATCGTCTTCCTGCCCCTGTGATTCACCAGCAAGGCGAAGAAAAAGGCTACGATACAAACGATCCCTCCGAAGAGATAGGCGTCCTTGTATCCCGTAAAGGAACGTGTTTCCAGGGGGGATGACCAGGACACTATCATCTCGAAGAAGCACACACCCAGCGCCAGCCCGAGGCTGTTGATGGTGTTGAAAACGCCTGAAGCGCTG
The DNA here is from genome assembly GCA_002305765.1 of Deltaproteobacteria bacterium UBA1386. Taxonomy (GTDB): domain Bacteria; phylum Desulfobacterota; class Syntrophorhabdia; order Syntrophorhabdales; family Syntrophorhabdaceae; genus Delta-02. Next base: position 26,046 of record DBQU01000093.1, on the reverse strand, counting down.
CCCTGCCTCTCGGCGGGCGCGAGGCCCATCACCTGGTTGTTGTTCGGCGATATGAAGAAGCCGAAGGAAAGCGCTAGCCAGATGAGGAACACGACCACCGCGAGAAGCCCCGGGGAGGCCAGCGTGAAAGCGAATACGAAGGCGCACAGGGCGGCTGAAAGCATGGCGAATCCGCAGAGTATGCTGGGGGGGACCCTGTCGGAAATCCGGCCGGCCCAGGGGCCGACGACCATGTAGATCACGGAGTAGATCATGAGGACGAGCCCGACGGTCACTGTCGGAAGTCCCTTGCCCAGTTCGAGATAGAAGGGCAGAAGGAAGGAATTTCCCGCCAGAAGCATGTAAGCGAAGAGAGTGGAGGCAACGGCGGCGCTGAAGCGGAACTTCTTGAAAAGCCTGAGGTCAAGGAGCGGCTCCTCGCACTTGATCTCCCGAATGAGGAAAGCGGCGAGCAGAACGAAGGCCACGGCAAAGCATCCCATGATCCTCGGAGATGTCCAGCCAAATTCCCTGCCCGTGTTGAGCCCGTAGACCAGGAAAGCGAGACCGGCAAAGCTTAAGCCGGCACCCAGTATATCAAACCCCGCCTTCCTGAGGTTCCGGGCATGAGACCCGTCCTCGTCGGGGATGTATCTGTTGACGGCATACATGGCGAATATGCCGAAGGGTACATTGACGAGGAAGACCCATCGCCAGGAGAGAAAACCGGTGATGATACCGCCCGCCGGCGCGCCGACCGCTATGCCGAGAGCGGCCCCCGTGGCCGCGATGCCGAAGGCCCAGCCGGCAACCTCATGTGGCAGGAACCTGGGTATGACCGCAAAGGCGATGGCGGTGAGCATGGCACAGCCGATCCCCTGAAGGAAGCGGGAGCCTATGAGCATCCAAAGGGAAAGGGCGGTCCCGCAAAGGAGCGACCCGATGGTGAAGAGAAGATAGCCAAGAAAAAAGAGCTTCCTGAGGCCGAACCGGTCCCCCAGTTTGCCGAAGAGAAGCAGCGTGCTCGTCGAGACGAGAAGATAGACGAGGACGACCCAGGAAACCTCCGCTGTGGTCACGTTGAAACGTGCCGCTATCGTGGGCAGGGAAATGTTGACGATGTAGCTGTCGAGCTTTGACATGAAAGCGGCGAAGGCCACGGTAACAACGATCCAACGGAAAGCGGCGTGCCGTTCGGATGGGGAAGGCATACGACAACCATTCTGAACGAATTGACTCCATTTTTCAACACATTTGTTCCAGGGCGGCGAGGTGTGGAAGTATCGTCCGGGGCATGGTAACATGTGCGGGGAGGACCGATCCGTGCCGCATCGTGAAGACGCCGACGCGTTGAAAGAAAAGTACTATCACTCCATGGGAGCCATCCTCACGGAAGAGGGCGACCTGGAAGAGGCCGTCGTGTTCTTTCAGAAGGCCATCGATATCCGTGAAACGCCCTACGCGTGGTACGGACTGGCTCGGACTCTTTACGCCGCCGGCGATGTCGCGGGCGCCGTCGGTGCGATGTCGCGGGCCATCAAGCTGGCTCCAGGCGCGGCCGATTACTATCATGAGCGGGCGGCGTTCCTGGAAGCGCTCGGCAGGCCGGATCTGGCCGCCGGCGACGTGGCGAAGGCGGTTTCCCTCGACAGGAACTACGAGCGGGTGGACGAGATCAGGTGGGCCGCGCGCGTCGTGGAAGGATCGTTCTTCCCACCGGTCCCTTTCGTTGAGGATGCCGCCCGGATCAGGTCCGGGGGGCTGCGGCGCCTCCTCGAAGGGGAAGGGGATGCCGATGTCTTTCGCAAGCCGTCCTGCCCCGTCCTGTGCTGTCCGGCATATTGCTGTCATTTCACCGGTAGACTCCTTCTGCACGGGGTGACGATAGGCCCCTGGAAACTTCAGGGTCTGCGCGGGCATTTTCGGGAAAAGGGTCTCCGGGAGGAAGATCTCCTGGATGTCTTTCCCGTGGCCGAAGCGGGGCACGCGGAGAGCCTTTTCCCGCCGCAGGACGTCATGAAGCGCGGCGGGGTCGCATCCGTCACATTTCCGCGGCAGGGGACATCCCCGCTGGGCCGGGACCTCGCCGGGGACATACCGAAGGGCAAAGACTACCGGACCCTCATGTGGATAGGGGAGGATGCCAGACCCTGCGTCTTTCTTTCCGGTGGTCGGTGTTCGCTCTATGACGTCGGCGACGAGGCAAGTCTCGATCCGTGCGCGTCCTTTCTCTGCATGACCGGTTTTGTCTTCGTGGTCTTGAGGTCCCTGGGTCTCATGGACAGCGAGGCGATGGGCGCAAGGTCAATGGCGGAACTCAACGGGATAGCCGTCGAGGCCCTAATCATCCTGGCCCGCGACGTCTATGGCAGTGACGAGGCCCTGGCATCGTCAAAGACCTTGGCCGATGAACTGCAGACCGCTGTCGAAGGGGATCTTGCGGGCGATGACGTCCTGCGGGACGCGGCCATGGAACGGTACCGCCTGCTGAAGACCCGGCACGAGGACCTGATAGGCGAACTCGCTGCCTCGGCAGGAAAGAGGATCGCCCGGCTTTTTGCCGGTGGGGTGGGATGAGATGTCAGCGAGACCCGCGCGAAAAGGTAAAGAGATGAGATCTGTCAATTTCTTTTCAACGCTCAAGCAGCTCAAGCGGTTCGAGCTGTTCAAGCGCCTCTTCTTCTGTAGACGTGGTCGATGATCGCTTCCTGAAGCGCCCTTGCCGCACGGTTTGAACAGTAGAGCATGTTGCCGGGCAACCCGCCCAGGGCATTGGCGATGTCTTCACCTTCTATTGTGACGGCCTCGTCGAGGTCCTTGCCGATGGCAAGCTCCGTCATAATGGAGGCGCAGGCGAGAGATGTCGGGCAGTCTTTGATCTCGTACCTGACGTCCGTTATCAGGTTCTCGTCCACCCTGATGAATACCCGCAGGTGGACATCGGTTGACGCGTTTCCGATCTCACCGATGCCATCGGGGTTCGTCATGCCGCCCCGGTTGCGCGGATGCTCGGAGTGTTCGATCATCTTTTGCCTGTTGTCGTCCATGCCTGGCGCCCGGCCTCCTTCCGTGAAACTGGTCCCTACTATACCATAAACGGGCAAAAATCACTTTCAATTGCTCTTTGTTTTGTGATACCTAAATGATTGATAAAGGCAACAAACATACGGGAGCATCGATGGAAAAGATAAGGACTCTACGGGGATTTCGCGACATCTTCGGGGAAGAGCTTGACAAGTTCAGGCGTATAGAAAGCGTGTTTCGGAAATACAGCGGCCTTCTCGGTTTTCGGGAGATCGAACTGCCCGTTCTCGAGAAGACGGAGCTCTTCGTCCGGAGCATCGGAGACACCACTGATATCGTTGAAAAAGAGATGTTCACCTTCACCGACGTGGGCGGCGATTCGCTGACCATGCGACCGGAGGCCACCGCGGGCATGGTGCGTTCCTATTTGCAGGAAGGCCTTTACGCAACGGAAAGAATGACGAAGGTCAGCTCCATCGGTCCCATGTTTCGCCACGAGAGGCCCCAGAAGGGGCGCTACCGGGAATTTCACCAGATCGACGTGGAGGTGTTCGGAGTGAAAGAGGCCCTCGTCGATGCCGAACTGATATTCATGATCCGCATGATCCTCGACGAACTGGGCGTAGGACGTTACAGGATCGAGGTGAACAGTGTTGGATGCAAGACCTGCCGGGAATCCTTCCGCCGCGTGCTCATAGATTATTTCGAGACGAGAAAGGATCAGCTTTGCGAGGATTGTTTGAGGAGGCTCGAGAGGAACCCCTTGAGGATCTTCGACTGCAAGAACGAGCAATGCATCGATGTTACCGGCGATTCCCCCCTCCTTTTCGATTCTCTCTGCGGAGAATGCAGAGACCACTTCCGTCTCTTCGAGGGATATCTCAGCGACTTCGGTATCGGTGTCGAGATCAACAAGCGCCTGGTGAGAGGCCTTGACTATTACACAAAGACGGTCTTCGAGGTTACGTCGGAGGACCTCGGCGCGCAGAAGGCTTTTATCGCTGGAGGCAGATACGACAACCTTGTCGAAGAGATGGGCGGACCGGCCACGGCCGGCATCGGGTTCGCGATCGGTGTCGAACGGTTGGCCATGCTCGTTCCGGTCTCCGCCGAAAAGGGTGACAGACGGTGTTTCTTCGCTTGCGTCGGCGACCGGGCCCGGGCTCACCTCGTTTCGTTCCTGAAGGCCTGTGTCTCTGCGGGGATAACCCTGAAACACGCCTATGACGCCAAATCCCTCAAAGCCCAGATGCGCTACGCCGATAACCTGAAGTGCGACTTTGTCCTTATCCTCGGAGATGACGAGATCGACAGGGGTATCATAACCCTCAGGAATATGGCGGACAAGAGCCAGCGGGAACTCCCTCTCGACCCGAAGAAGGTGGCGCAGGAGCTGGTGGTCGTGGCCTAGCGTCACGTCCGGGGTCGCACGTCACAAACCGCAAGCGCTGAACGCGGAGACAGAGACAAAAAAATCTCTAGCCATTTTTTTCTTTATCTAATACAATCTCAATGATCAATGATATACACCATCACATTGGATCCTCTTCACGAAAGGGTCGTCGGGGTGGAAGAACTCGTGTACGACGATGTCAACTGCGTTGTTGACGAGACCAGGAGGCCCGGCGGCAGGGGGATCGACGTATCGCGGGTTGTCAGGGAGCTTGGGGGAGACAGTGTGGCGCTGGGTTTCGCCGGTGGATACACCGGACTCGAGCTCACGGACATGCTTGACAGGGAAGGCATCGTCACCGATTTTGTCCGAATCGGCCAGGAAACACGTTCCAGTATAACGATCTACCAGCGGAAAAAAAAGATCCGGACATTACTGTGCACGTCGAGTCCGGTGATCCGTGAAGATGAAGCCGCTTCCTTCTTCGACAAGGTGAAGGGGATCCCCGGTGGCAGTTGCGTGGTCTTAAGCGGCACGACGGCCGGTCTCTGTGACGCTGTCTTTGCGGAGTTCATAAGCATTCTCAAGGAAAAAGGCGTCAGGACCTTTCTCGATTCCGATCATAAGGCCCTCAAACTGGGAGTCAATGCGGGTCCCTTCCTGATCAAGCCCAATATCTTCGAGCTGAACAGACTGGCGGCGACAAAGGCAAAAGAGGTGAAAGAGATCGCGGAAGCCGTTAAGCATTTCCGCGATGGTGTCGAGTATATAGTTGTATCGATGGGTGCGCGGGGTGCTCTCGGCTTCTCAAAGGAAGGCAACTATCATGTCACGCCGCCGAAGGTAAAAGTGCGTAATTCGCTGGGGGCCGGTGATTCGTTCGTGGGAGGCGTAGTCTCGGTGATGAGCGACTCGGGCAGCTTTGAAGAGGCTTTAAGGGTCGGCGTGGCCTGTGGTACGGCGACGGTTCTTGCTGTTTCCGGAGGCCTGTGCAAAAAAACGGACGTTGATTCCATCAAAAAAGAAGTAATTATTGAAAAATTTTAATTTACATATTAGCATGGTTGGTATATATGTATTCTTAATAGACGAATATAAACAAGAAAGGAGGTGAAAATAGATGAAGAAGCTCGTCGCATTGATGATAGCTATCGCTTTTTTTGCAGGTTTTTCATTGATCGGATGTGGTCCGTCCGCAGAGCCTCCGAAACCGGCTCCACCGAAGGAAGAGGCAAAGCCGACGCCGCCGCCTCCTGCAGAGGAGAAACCGGCACCCGCACCGGAGAAGCCCGCGGAAGCGAAACCGGCAGCAGAAAAGCCAGCACCGGAGAAAAAGTAATGTTGTATGCGAGGGTATATCCGGTGTCAAGGGTATACCCTCTAATTTTTGAAGGAAGGGGTGGAACATGAAAATAAGATCATTGTCTGTTATTTTACTGGTTGCCCTTATCAGCATTTCACTCGGTGGATGTGGATGTTTCTGGCAGCACATGAAAGGTGAGACCCCGCCTCCTGCCGCGCAGCCGGCCAAGGTTGCACCGCCGGAACAGAAGGTTGAAGTTCCCGTAGCGGTTTCCCCGCTGAAGGACATCAACTTTGATTTCGACAAGTATGCCATCAGGGATGCCGATGGCGCGATATTGAAAGAGAACATGAAATGGTTCCAGGCCAAGGCGAATGCCGGCAAGAAGGTCAGGATCGAAGGCCACTGTGACGAAAGAGGCACCGTGGAGTACAACCTTGTCCTCGGACAGAAGAGAGCCGATGCCACGAAGAACTTCCTCGTGAACCTTGGCGCAGATACAAGGCTTCTTGAAACAGTCAGCTATGGCAAAGAGAAACCGGTTGATCCGGGCCACAACGAGGCCGCCTGGGCGAAGAATAGAAGAGCCCATTTTCTGGCGCTGCAGTAAGACAAAAAGGAAAAGTGAGGAGGAGGGTACTATAACCGATACCCTCCCTTTTCTTTTCTCCCTCAGTGACTCAGACATTGCTTCCACATTCGACCCCGGGACCGTAAGGGCCCTTGAGAGGGTCGTGTCGCTTCATACCTTCAGGATCCCCCGGTACTATCTGAACCTTATCGATCTTTCGAATCCCCTGTGTCCCATCAGGGGGCAGGCCATTCCGTCGCTCGCGGAGGATGGTGAAGGGGGCAGCGAGGACCCTCTTGGCGAAGAAGGAATATCGCTGACCCCGATACTGCTGAGGAGACACCCCGACCGATGCGTCTTTCTCGTGAGTTCTGAATGCGCGATGTATTGCCGCTTCTGCAATCGCAGGCGATTTGCGGGAAAATCGGTGGACCCCGAGCCCTATCTTGAAGAGTCGTATAGCGCCATAGCGGAGGATGCCTCGATCCGCGAGGTTATCCTTTCGGGGGGCGACCCCTTCATGCTTGGCGCGGGAAAGCTGGCCTCGATCCTGGAGCGTTTGAGGTCCATGGAGAAACGTCTCGTTATCAGGATCAGCACGCGCGTTCCTGTTGTCTGCCCCGATATCCTGTCTCCGGCCCACTTGAAGGCCATCGAGGCTGCTTCCCCGGTATGGGTTATCCTCCATATCAATCATCCCCGGGAGATAACGGAGCGATCTCTCGCAGCTATCGGCAGCATCCGCAAGGCGGGGGGCATCCCCGTAAGTCAGACGGTCCTGCTCAGGAACATCAACGACTGCCCCCATGTGCTCTTGAGGCTTTTCGAGTCCCTGGTCATGGCTGGTGTGAAACCCTATTACCTTTTCCAACTCGACGACGTGCGGGGGGCGTCGCACTTCAAGGTGAGGTTGGAGCGCGGCCGGGATATCATGGCCTTTCTCAGGCTGAACGCCTCAGGCCTTGCCGTGCCGCAGTATGCCCTTGACATCCCCGGCGGCCTCGGCAAGGTCCCGGTAGACTCCGAACACGTGCGGCATCAGGAGGGAACAACGATGGTTCAACTCGTAAGCCCTTCGGGTGAGGTAGGTTATTATGACAACAACGCTGAAGAGAGCGTGTGCATGAGGTGCGGGATCTGTGGTAAAGCTGTTCCAGTGTTCCAGGGTTCAAGAGTTCAAGGTTGAAAGACGACGAACACATCCATCGCACAAAAATACATCATTTAGGCACTATGAAAAGATATAGTACGGAATTTGTAGTGTCGAACTCAAGGCTTGAAATTTGAAAGCTGAGACTTGAGACCGGCATCACCCATCAACTATCTTCTTCGGTCTGAATATTGCCGTTATATACTTCACTGCCGAGTACATACTGAAGAGCAATGCGGCATAGATTACGTAGAGGCCTATCTGTTGAGCGAGGGGATGCTTGAAGAGGAGGAAGGATATGGCCACGATCTGGAGCGTGGTCTTGAGCTTTCCGGCAAAAGAAGGGTAGATGGTGATGCCTTCAAGGGCGTAGAAGGACCTCAGCCCGTTGATGATGAACTCTCTGCACACGAGGAGGATGGTCACCCATAGGGGCACCAGGTTATGATAGGTGAGCGTGATGAGCACCGATGAAACGAGCAGCTTGTCGGCGATGGGATCGAGGTAGAGACCGAGCTTTGACGTGAGCTTGAACCTTCGCGCCACGAAACCGTCCAGCCCGTCCGTTATGCCGGCCAGTATAAAAAGGACGAAGGCGACGTAGAAGAACCCTTTCTCTATGAAGATTATGATCAGGGGGATAAAAAGTATCCTGAGGATGCATAACCGGTTGGGTAGCGTCCAGAGGGGGAGCTGTTCGTCTTTGGCTTTCATCAATTCTTCTTGAACGAGTTATAGTAGGTTTTGACCCGCTGAACGTATGTGCGTGTTTCATCGTAAGGCGGGATGCTCATGTTGTACTCCTTGACCCGCGCCGGACCGGCATTGTATGCCGCCAGCACGAGGTCGAGATTGCCCCCGAACGTCTCGCCCAGATATTTCAGGTATTTCGTCCCGCCCCGGATGTTCTCTTCGGGATCGAAGGGGTTATCTACCTTCATCAAACGTGCCGTGTCCGGCATAAGCTGCATCAGGCCCTGAGCGCCTTTATGCGACATGGCATTGGGGTTGAAATTCGATTCGGCCTTCATAACCGCCTTGACGAGCGAGGGATCTATCCCGTGCGTCTGCGCGTGGCGTTCGATGATCCCGTCATAGGTGGTGTTGTTGAATACCCGCGCAACGACGTGTCTTATGCGTTCAGAGATCACGACCCTGAATTTCTTACCGACGGGAAGAATGTTCGTGAAGTGAGAGGTGCCGCTATCATCCACGTAGGTATAGATCGCCGGGTATGCCAGAAGCGGCAACAGGCACAAACCCGCTATGAGCGCAACCTTGATACTCATATTTAATTCTCTTAAACTTTTTTGGCCTTGTCAAGAGTTTTGGGTTGTAATATGCTTGATAGTCATGGATTCGCAAGGGATTCTCTATGTCATCGCAACTCCCATCGGCAACCTCGGGGACATCACCCTCAGGGCGATAGATGTTCTGAAAGAGGTCGATCTCGTCGTGGCGGAAAGCACATCGCGCGCTTTGAAGCTGTTCAATCATTATGGCATCAAGAACGCCATCCTGGGTATCAGCAGCTACAACGAGGAGAGGAGATCCGCGGGAATAATCCGCAGCCTCAAGGCTGGCAGGAAGGTCGCGATCATAACGGCTGCCGGGACTCCCTGCATCTCCGACCCTGGCAGTATTCTTGTCAGCAAGTGCGTCGCGGAGGACATCGAGGTCCGTGCCATACCCGGAGCTTCAGCGGTTTCGGCGCTGGTCTCTGTGTCGGGTCTTTTTGCGGACCGCTTCATCTTCTACGGTTTCCTTCCTCTCAAGAAAGGAAAACGGAAGAGGGCCCTCGAAGAGCTTTCTTCGTTTCCGTACCCGATTGTCTTCTACGAGTCGCCGCGCCGCATCGAGGAGACCCTCGGATATGTTCTCGACATCATGGGAGACAGGAGGATGGTCGCGGTGAAAGAGATGACAAAGCTCTTCGAGAGAACCTATCGGGGCACCGTGAGTGAGGTCATCGAAGAACTCTCGGGAGAGGAGAAAAGGGGAGAGTACGCCTTTATGGTCGCCGGAAGCGAAAGATGATCCGCACGGATCCTTTTCGATTTTTGTTGAATACGGGCCTTCAGCCCATCATAATGTTGACAGGCCCATGAGATCGAGGATCATGCATAACGCGGTCGCCTTCGTTCTCGCCGGCGGTGCGGGCGAGAGGTTGCATCCGCTCACGCGGGACAGGGCGAAACCCGCCGTGGTATTCGGCGGCAAATACCGCATCATCGACTTCACGCTGAGCAACTGCGTCAATTCGGGCATGAGAAGGATATTCGTGCTTCCCCAGTACAAATCGCATTCCCTCATTGAGCACACACGCGACGCCTGGAGCATCCTTAATCCCGAGTTGGGCGAGTTCGTCTCCAACCTCTCGCCCCAGATGAGGGTGGGAGAGGATTGGTACAGGGGCACCGCCGACGCGGTATATCAGAACCTCTATCACCTGAGGCAGGTGGATGCCGACCATGTGGTCGTCCTTTCCGCAGATCACGTGTATAAGATGGATTACAGCCATTTCGTGAGATATCACCAGAGCAAGAGATCGGACATGACCATCTCCGGTATCGAGGTCGATATCTCGGAGGCCTCGCGGTTCGGCGTCATCCACACAGGCTCCGATTCGCGGGTCATAGGTTTCGAGGAAAAGCCGGCGGAACCGCGCCCCATGCCCGGAGTTCCCGACAAGGCCTTCGTTTCCATGGGGGTCTATGTCTTCAAGCGTGACGTCCTTATCGACATGCTCACGAGGGACGCCCGGAATGAGGGATCTTTCCATGACTTTGCGCGGGACCTCATACCCTTCATGTATCCCCGTAACCGCGTTTTTGTCTACCGGTTCGGCGTCGGGAAGGGCCGCGACAGTGCATACTGGAGGGATATCGGTACGATCGAGGCGTACTGGCAGGCTAATATGGACCTTGCTTCGGTTACCCCGGAATTCAATCTGTACGACCGGGATTGGCCTATCAGGACCTACGAGGGGCAGTACCCCCCGGCGAAGACCGTTTTTGCAGACGAGACAGGGGGCAGGGCGGGCAAAGCTCTCGATTCGATCATCTGCAGCGGAGTCATCATCAGCGGTGGCACAGTGCGCAATTCCGTTCTTTCACCCGGTGTTCGCGTCAACAGCTACGCCGAGGTCAGTCAGTCCATTCTCTTCCACAATGTGGTCGTCGGCATGAGGGCGAAGGTAAGAAGGGCCATCATAGACAAGGGCGTTCGCATACCCGACGGCATGCGGATAGGCTACGACCTGGAAAAGGACCGCGAGAGGTTTTTCGTCTCCGACGAAGGAATAGTGGTGATCCCCAAAGGAGAGGTCCTCTAGCCTGTATAACCCTCTAATTCGATACGGAGGTCTTTTAGTTTCTCACGTTCAAGCGGCTCAAGCGATTCAAGCGCGCTGCAACCGTCTTCTCTACATCTCTCTTTTCAGCATGTAGTCGGCCAGTTCGAGAAGGGCTTTCCTGTACCGTGACGCGGGGAAGATCTCGAGATATTTCTTTGCCTGCGTGAGGTGTCTTTCCGTTGCTTTCAGGGTGTAGGCGATGCCGCCGTTCCTTTCTATGATGGCAAGCACGCGATCGAAATCACGCTGTGTTATTTTCTGCTTGGCAAAGATCTTTTCTATCTGGGTCTTGTCCTTTTCACCGGCATTCCTGAGAACGTGGATGAGAGGAAGGGTTACCTTGCCTTCCTTCAGGTCGGTTCCCACGTGCTTACCCAGAACGTCGTTGTACGATGTGTAGTCGAGGACGTCATCCATGAGTTGAAAGGCTATGCCGAGATCGTATCCGAAATTCCTCAACGCCCGTCGCTCACTGTCGGGCCTCCCGCCGAGGATGGCTCCTATCTCGCAGGCGGCTCCGAAAAGAACGGCCGTCTTGTTGCCGATTATCTCGTAGTAATCCTTTTCGGTCGTTTCCACGTCGGCGGTCTTGACTATCTCGAGGATCTCTCCCTCGGACAGTGCCGTCGTCACCTTCGAGATCGTTTTGAGGATCTCGTTATTGCCGTCCCGGGACATGAGCTCGAAAGACCTGGAGTAGAGGAAGTCCCCGACCAGCACGCTGGGCTCGTTGCCCCAGACCGTGTTCACCGTGGACAGGCCCCGCCTGGTCTTGGCGTTGTCCACGACGTCATCGTGAAGCAGGGTGGCGGTGTGGATGAACTCGATGATCGCGGCGTAGGGAATGTGTTTCCTCCCCCGGTAGCCGCACAGCTTGGAGCAGAGCATGACAAGGACAGGGCGCACCCTCTTGCCGCCGGATCTTATGATGTAGGTGACGATCTCTTTGATGTAGCTGACCCGAGTGCTGATGAGCTCATCGATCGACGACTCGAGCTCATCGAGGTCCTTCTGGATGATCTGCGTGAATCCCGACATGACTAGTCTCCAAATGAATAGTATTCTTTTACTTCCGCAGAGATGGCGTCTCCGTCATACACATAGAGCGGTCTCTCGATGGCGGCCCCGACTCCGCCGTCCTTCACGAATTCCGCCAGGATGAGGTTGGCGCTCTCATCTCTCCGGGGGTGGACGGTGCGCAGTCTCTTGAGCGCCAATTTCCGCGACGCCGCCGACTGGATGAGCTCCCCGGCGCGACGGGCCGGGTAGATGACATAGAAGCGACCTTTTTTCACGAGGAGAGACGATGCTGCGCCCACAAGGGCCTCGAGGTCGAGGGTTTCCTCGTTGCGGGCCAGGAAGCGCGACCTTTCCGGACACTCCCTGCCGCTTCTGCGTTTCGTGTACGGGGGGTTGGATAGGACCACGTGAAAGGGTGTCCGCCTCATGTCCCGAAGAAGGGTGTTGATATCGGCGTTGATGAAACGGACGTGGTCCTCGCAATGGTTTATCAAGCTGTTCTTTTGCGCCGTCTCATAGAGATCCGTCTGTAGTTCCACGCCGATCATCTCGTTTCTACAACCTTTTTTCGAAATATAGATAGGTATGATACCACAACCGGAACCGATATCCAACAGCCTTTCATGCTTTTTCAGGACCACGAAGGCGGCGAGGAGGATCGCGTCGATGGAGAACCGGTACCCCTTTCTTTTCTGGATGATCCGCAGTTCTTCGTTGCAGAGAATGTCGAGGGTCTCGTCCTTTCCGACGATGTCACGCATACCTGTAAAATACAAGGCCCGTCAGGATCTTGGGGTAGAAGAACGTCGATTTCGGGGGCATGTCGAGGCCGTTCTCGGCAATGTCTCTCACCTCATCGACGGTCGTGGGGGGGAGAAAGAATGCCAGATCACTGGAGGCGTTCCTCACGGAATCGACAGACCACCTGTGGTCCTCCGTGAAGGAGATCTCTTCGTCAACTATTCCCATGATCCCGCGGATGACCCCACTGTGGATGGCATTCACCTTCAATCTCTTAAGGCCGTCAGGGATGTCCGGAGAGCTGTATAGGGGGAGCGGGGACTTCTCCACGGCCAGGTACAGGTGCTGAAGGTCGTCGGCCGAGAAGAAGGCGAAGGCCGGGCGTGACGATGCGGCGACAGCCGTGAGGACCCCTTCGAGTGCGTCATCGCCTGCGAAGGGCCTTTTTTCGATCGCCATATACTCCCCGAGTGCCGCGGTGAGTTCCGCCAGGGACCTCTTGCGTGCGAACTTGACCAGCCTGTGGTAGGGAAGGATCACGATGCCCTCATCATACATGTCCGTGAGATAGAAGGGGGCATAGGGGACACCCAGGCGGTAGGACACGTCGAGCCTGTGATGCCCGTCGGCGATGTAGATGTATTTCGTATCGAGAATGGCGGTAATGGCGGAGATCGAGTCAGGATTCGCGATTCGCTGGAACCTGGTCCGTATGGACTGCTCGTCGGTGAATTCGAAGAGCGGCTCTACCGGTGCGGTGTCGAGGAGACCCCGGATCTTCTTCTCCCTGTCGTCATAGAGGCCGAAGATAAAGCTGGTGTATGTCTTCAGGGTGCCGATGAGTTGTTCCCTGTCGGCCTTGGCCTTTTTTCGCGTCTGTTCGTGCGTCAGGATGCGTTCCCTGTCGAGCCTCTGGAGCCCGATAAAGCCCTTCCTGAGGAACGTTGACGACTGAACGGTGAATTCCTGCTCGTAGACATAGATGGACTTTCCTGGATCGGGTACGAGAACGCCCTTGGAGAGCCAGTCGTCGAGGGTGTTCTTCGCGTTCCGGTACCTGTCCATGCCGGGCAGGTCACGGGGAAGCTCCAATCGTATGGCATTGAATGGATTCCTCGCGTAATAGGGCTCCGTGTCCTCGATCACGTCATAGGGAGGACAGACGAGATCTGCAATGCCGTCGGTCTTCCGGGTGTTGTAAAGTATTCCGTTGAATGGCTTCATCAGTTCAACCTGCTCGGGGGTACGCTGAATCTGTGTAACATACGTTGGCGGGTCCTGTCAAAGGTTTCAGGGCGCTCATTTTCCAAGTAAACTGTTGACAGGGCGCGGCGGGTTGTGTTTTAAATTTACACATTGCCGAGGTAGCTCAGTCGGTAGAGCAGGGGACTGAAAATCCCCGTGTCAGCGGTTCAATTCCGTTCCTCGGCATTTTCTTCTTCCTTGTTCCCCAATCTTTTCGAGCCTGACCCCATGCCTTTCGATTGTGACAGAAGAATGATTGTGCTACAATAGCACTTGCGGCAGTTTTAAAGACGTTTCCGCGGATAAGATGGCGCGAGCTCAGTTCATGGACCACATGAGAATTCGTTCGACAGGACATACCCCGCTATGGCGGGCCGTCTGCTTCCTCTTCATTCTCCTCTTTCCCGCGACGGGTCTTTGCATCACCCTTGACGACGCAATAAAGAACGGTCTGGGCGAATCCTACGTCATGAAGGAGCAGGAGGAGTTCGTCAAGAGGTCGCGGTTTTCCTACATATCGTCCATAGATCCCTTTCTGCCGCAGGCCCAGATCGGGTCCTCGTACATACGGACGATATCTCCCATGACGCCGATAAGCACCTATACGGGCAACCTGAGGGACACCACCGATTCCCGTGACGCCTTCACGTTCACCGGCTCGCTCTCCTGGCGGGTCTTCGACGGCGGCGAGCGCTGGGCGAAGAGAAAGGGTGCCTTCGCGGTCTGGGAAAGGGAGAAGGAGCGTTTCAAGAGCGTCCGGGAAGATGTCGTATTCAACGTCAAGAACGCGTTCTATGTCGCGCTTGGGGCAAAGTCCATCGTCGGAAAGAGGCAGGAAGCACTGGAGGCGGCGCAGAAGATACACAACCTTACTCGAGGGAGATACGAGGAAGGGGTTGCGAAGAAAAGTGAACTGCTTCAGGCGGAGGTCCGATTCCTCAACGCCAGGATCGATCTGCAAAAGGCCAGGAAGGAGTACGAAAAATCGCTGGAATCGGTGAGGTCGCTCATCATCGTCCCGGTGCCGGACCCTTTCGATGTCGAGGGTCCGCTTTCGGCCCCCACGTTCACGGCCGATTACAAGAGCCTGAACGACAGGGCCCTCGCAACAAAGCCCGAGATCATAACCCAGCAAAGAGAGATAGACAGGTTGATGACGGTCTACGACGAGAAGAAGAGCGCCTGGTATCCGAAAATAGACACCACCCTTCAGCAGACCAGGCAGGACAGCCGGTTCTTTCCTGACGGCAGGACGGACGCCTTCATGGTCAGCCTTTCCTTCCCCCTCTTCGACGGGGTTGGCAGGTACTACAACATGCAAGGTGCCATGAGCGACGTCAACGCAGCACGCCAGAGGCTCGCCGAGACCAGGAGGACCACCAGTCTCGATATTGCCAGGGCGGTCAAAGACTACGAATTGAGCATCTCGGACGTGAAGCTGTACGCGGAACTCGTCCGGGAGGCGACCTCGAACTTCAACCAGCTTTACGGCGAATACATGGAGGGGAAGGGCGATATCCTGAACCTTCTCCAGAGCGAGAAGGACCTCGCTTCGGCCAACGAAAGCTACGTCAGCTCCCTGGCCAGGGCACAGGTCGCGCTGGCCTACCTCGAAAAGGCGGCCTATCTCGGGGACCAGCGCCAATGAAAAGAAAGATCCTGTACGCGATCGCGGCCCTCTGCGTTATCATTCTCATCGTTTTTTTCGCTACCCGGAAGGGTGAGAAACAGCAAGAGGGGGAGCTCTTCACGGTAAAGCGCTCCAGTGTTGTCTATTCCACGGAGCAGACGGGTATCATAAAGGCCCAGGTGGGAGCCATCGTCAAGGTCGGCACCCGCGCGACGGGAACCCTGAACAGGCTCAAGTTCCAGGTGGGAGATTACGTGAAGAAGGGCGACCTTATCGTCGAGATAGACGATCGAGAGATCCTCGCGAATATCCGCAACGCGGAGGCCGCCGTGGAGCAGCAGCGCAGGGACCTCGAGGCGAAACGCGCGCAGGACCTCTACAACCAGACGAACTACGAAAGGGAGCAGCGTCTTCTCGCGAAGGAATACACCACAAAAGACAGCGTGGAAAAGGCCAAGCGCGAGCTCGACGTTTCCCGCGCCCAGGTGGAGCTCGGCAAGGCGAAGGTGAGGGAAGCCCAGGAGAAGTTGAAGGCGCTCAAGGTGAGCCACAGCTACACGAAGATCTATGCCCCCATATCGGGGTACATCTCGTCCGTCGCTACCCAGGAAGGGGAGACGGTGGTCTCGGGCCTGTCCGCGCCGAACCTGATTACCATCATCGACCCCACGAAGCTGGAGATGTGGATATACGTGGATGAGACCGACATCGGAAGGGTGAAGCCGGGGCTCAAGGTGGAGTACTGGGTCGACGCTTACCGCGACAAGTTATACAGGGGCGTCATAGACCGCATCTATCCCCAGCCGGAGATCAAGGAAAATATCGTCTACTACCTCGCCATCGTCAAGATCGACCCCAACGACGCCCTCACCCTGAAGCCGGAGATGACAAGTCACGTCCGGATCGTCATCGAGGAAAAGGCCAATGTGATCGTCGTGCCCAACGGGGCGATACGCTTTGAGGACAGAAAGAATGTCGTCTACGTGAGATCGAAGGGCAAGACCATCCGCCAGGAGATCGTTCCCGGCGTGCGCGACCAGAGCTACACTGAGATAATATCCGGGCTCACCGAGGGGCAGCAGGTCGTCGTCCCATCCATGGCTCCGGCCGCGAACAAGCCGCAGAACAACGCGGGCCCAAGAAAGTGATCGTTCTCAAGGACATCAGGAAGAGCTACTTCGTGGGGGACCGTGAGCTTCCCATCCTCAAGGGCATCGACCTCACTGTGACAAAGGGCGAGTTCGTCGTTCTCATGGGTGTCTCCGGATCTGGCAAGACGACGCTCATGAACATCATCGGGCTTCTCGACAAGCAGACTGAAGGCGAGTATATCTTCGCCGATACCAATGTGGACGGCCTCGACGATGAAAAACTTGCCGATATGCGGAACAACCACATCGGTTTCGTCTTCCAGCAGTTCTTCCTCCTCCCTTATCTCGACGCCATTGAAAACGTTCTCATACCGATAGTGTATTCCAGAAAGGATATCAAGCACCCCCGGGACAAGGCGAAGGTACTGCTCGGGAGGTTCGGTCTGGAACACAGGATACACAACAAACCATCGCAGCTCTCCGGGGGCGAGCAGCAGCGCGTGGCCATAGCGCGGGCACTCGTCAACGACCCGGACCTCATCCTCGCCGACGAGCCCACGGGGGCCCTCGATTCGAAGACCGGCGGCGAGATCATGGAGCTGTTCCGGATGCTCAACGACGAGGGGAAGACGATCATCGTCGTGACCCACGATCCCAAGCTCGCGAGCTTTGGAAGACGCCTTGTCAGGATAGAGGATGGCGCTATTTCAGAAGATATCGCAACTTAGAGAGTTTGTCGAAGAGGTCCTGAAGATCCTTTACTACTACCGGGGCAGGGTCATCTTCTCCTTCTCGGGCGTTGCACTCGGCATCCTCTCCATCTGCATCATAATTACCACCATCGACGGGGCCAACAAGAAGGCCCAGGTCATTTTCGAGGCCCTGGGGCCCGATGCGATCATGATCTTCGGCGGCGGCGAGAGGCAGCGGGCCGCGAGGATACGGGTGAGTACGCTCAGGACCGGCGACGCCGATCTCCTCGCCAGGGTGGAGGGCGTCTATGATGTCATGAAGGTGTTTTCGGCCCGCAATGTCATGATGCGGTACAAGGACAGGAACTGGCAGACCCAGGCGATAGGGTCCACGACAAACTATTTCGAATCCTTCTCCTGGGGCTTTCAGGCCGGCACCGTCTTTACGGCCGACGACTATGACCGGGCCGAGGCTGTCTGCGTCATCGGGGCCAAGGTGCATGAAGAGCTTTTCAGGGGCGGGCCTGCCCTGGGAAAGACGATCCTCGTGGGCAAGCTTCCCACCAGGGTCATCGGTGTGCTGGAGGAGCGGGGGGGGAGTGTCGGGGGACCCCATGTGGACGACAGGGTGATCATGCCCCTGACAACGGTGACAAAGCGTATCGTAAACGAAAGACGGTACCTGAGCATGGTGCGGCTGAAGACGCACAGGGACCTCGACAAAACCATAGAGGACGTGCGGGCAACACTGAGGGCCAGCCATGGTCTGAAAGGTAACCTCGATGACGATTTCACCATCAGGAGTTCAAAGGACATCCTTGCCTTCGTGACGGTGATCTCGGGATCGCTCCTTCTCTTTCTGGGGACGGCGTCGATCGTGGCCCTCGTGGTGAGCGGTTTCGTCCTTGCCAACCTCTTTTATCTCACGATACAGGAACGCAAGAAGGACATTGGCATCAGGAGGGCCTATGGCGCGACGCAGAAGGGCATCCTCCTTTCTTTCCTCTTTGAGTCGATCCTCATCACCTTCATCGGGGGCATCGCGGGCATAGTGCTCAGCATCGTTCTCGGCGGCACCTTCGAGAAGCTCTTCGACATTCCCATGATGTTCTCGTTCAAGGTGGTTATTTTTGCCCTTCTTTTCAGTTTTCTCACGGGCCTCTTGTCGGGGTTGAGGCCGGCTTTGAGGGCGAGCAGGATAGAACCGATAGAGGCGATCCGGGGATGAGATATACCGCTTCCTTCTACCTGAGGATAGCCTTTCAGAACCTGGTCGTCCACAAGGTCAGGATGACTTTGGCGCTCCTGGGCATTTTGTTCGCGGTCATGAGCCTCGTGGCCTTCGGGAACATCAGCAGCGGCATGAAGAGGAAAATAGAATCGGAGATCGGGAAGTTCGGCAAGAATCTGGTGATCGTCCGGGCAGGTCTCGTCCACGCGGCGGGAAGGAGTACGCGGCAGTTTTCGGAATCGAAGACTCTGAAGCTGAAGGACGCCCAATTCATAAAGGAATCGCTTGCCGGTGTCGCGGAAGTCGTTCCCTATTACGATGTCAGCTATCCGGCACGATACAGGGACAGCATGCTCAACGTGAGCGTGGCCGGGGTCTCGAACGAGGTGTTCGACATACGCAACATCGATCTGGCGGCGGGAAGGTACTTCACCGCCGAAGAAGACGCGAAGGCCGAGAAGAAGGCCGTCGTCGGGTACAAGGTCTTTGAGACCCTATTTCCCGGTGAGGACCCCATAGGGAAGAACATCCTGGTCTTTCGCGTTCCCACGGAGATCGTGGGGGTTATGACGGAAAAGGGCACGGACTTTGCCGGCCAGGACCAGGACCTGCAGGTCTATATTCCCCTCAACACATTCATGCGCCGTTACAGTAACGTCGATTACATAAAGGGAATGTACGTACAGGTGCGGGACGGTTATTCGCTTGCCGGCATGAAGTCGGCCCTGAGAGGCTTTATTCGAAAGGTCCACAACATGAAGCCGGAGCAGAAGGATGACTTCACCGTTTTCACCATGGAAGACATACTGAGGACGCAGGAAGAGGGCATACGTCTCGTTTCGGTCCTGACCATCATCGCGTCGACGGTGTCCTTCCTCATCGGCGGCCTGGGTATCTTCGCCATCATGCTCCTTTCCATATCGGAGAGGAAGATGGAGATCGGGATCAGACGGGTCGTAGGTTCGAAGAAGAGGGACATCATAATACAGTTCCTGTCGGAATCGGTCATCGTTGCCCTCGTGGGAGGCATCGGCGGCATCCTCGCGGGACTTCTGATAACGGTGATCGTCGATATCATCGGAGGCTTCCCCATAGTCTTCTCAATGAACATTCCCCTGGCCCTCGCCATCAGCATGTTCATCGGAGTTCTTGCCGGTATCTACCCCGCCATGGAAGGAACCAAGTACGAACCGGTCAAAGCGCTCTACTCCTAGGGAAGGTCTCAGGTCTCAAGTCTCAAGGGAAAAGACCCAATTCGGATACTGCATAGTCTGCAGTTCGGGCAAGACCGGAGCCTTTGACTCGAAACGCGCAACCCGGAACCCGCAACTGTCTTTCTCCTGCGACCTGAGACGGTTCTTTACTTCTTTTCGAGGGTTTTGATCGCGTTGTCGGCGAGATAGGTGAGCGTTTTGTTCGATGAGTTCCTGGAGACGTCCTGGTAGAGTTTCAGGGCTTCATCCCGCTTGCCGCGGGCCATGTTGATGTTCGCCAGATATAGCTTTGAGATATAGCGGGGTTTGCCGCTCGCGCCCGAGGCGATCTTCTGGAAGATGTCTTCCGCCTTGTCTATCTCCCCGGCAGCCCTTGTCTGTTCGTACGTCTCCCAGGCCGTTATGCCCTGGGTCAGCTTGTACTGGACCTTCTGGGCCTGGTGGTTCGCGTAGACGATGTAGGAAGCGACGGCGGCGACTATGATGAGAAGGGCAACGAGCCCGTAGACGCACTGCCTCCTGTTATCTCTGATGTACAGGGAAACCGACTCGAAGGCCGTGACAAGCATGTCAGGCTTGTGGATGAGCTCTTTCTCTTTTTTTCTCGCCATTTCTGGCTGCTATTTCACCACAGATGTGTCGACCATGTCAACACTCAATGTGGCCGTGCCGCGGACTGATAGATGTGTATCCTCAGAAGGTTCTTCTCGCCAAGCATCTGGGCGAGCCTCGTTTCGTCGAGCCTGGCGAGGCCGTCCACGCTGGTGATGCCGTGGACCTCCAGTTTGAGGTAGTTCTCATAGCCGAGGCCCCTGAGGTTGACGAGCCTCATTCTCTGAGCTTCACCAGGACCGAGCAGGCTTGTGTCGACGGTCAGGTTCGTCCTTACGCCTTTGGTGAGCAGGGCATCTTTGCTCTTCCGGCTGAGAAAGAGAAGCTGTTCCACGGGGGTGGTGCGGGAAAAGACGGTGTGCCTGTCAATCAAGGAGAAGGAGAGGACACTGGTGAGGAGAGCGCCACAGAGCGTGAGGGCGGCCAAGCTCTTCTTGCGCCGCAGGCCCTCGAACAGGTCGAGGAATGCCACCGTTTCCACGCCGAACACAGGGAAGCCGATATATCCGGGAAGAGGCATCTCGAAGATCTTCATTCGCTCGAAGAATGGAACGGTATAGACCCATTTGACGGGTGAAAGGGAATTCCACGTTTCCCACAGGAGCCCGCATACGAGTCCGGAAGCCAGGGCGCCGAGAAGACGACCGATCTGACCGCGCTCGAGGTCGCCCATGAAGGACCGGTATCCCGCACGGTAATTGACCCCGTCGATGAGGGGAGTGGCGAACACCCAGGCGAGGCCGAAAAGATAACCGGGAAAGATCAGCGTGAGCAGGAAGAGGGCGATGCCGCAGGATATGGCCCGGGCCGGATAACTGCGGGGGGTCGTGACGGGCCGCACCCTGATACGGCCGAGGAGCGGGGATGCGATGGCAGCCGTGAGACCGATAGCCGGGATGACGGTGCCGTAGGCAAGGAGGTATCCGGCATATCGCAGCGCGATAGCGTGAGGGACGTTGATGTAGAACCAGTTCTCGATACGCAGGTTGAGGAGTTCGAAGGCGCACCAGTAACCGCATGAGACTATTATCACGGCCGGCAGGGAACGGTTGAGGAAGAGGGGCTCCCCGGTCTTCCAGGATACGAAGGAATCGAGAAGGATTATGTACGACCACCAGGAGGTGACATAGAAGAAGCTGATGGCCGGTTCAAGATTCCATACGAGCGCCAGGTGACCGAACAGATAGAGGGCTATTGAAAGGCCTACGAGAAAATGTTCTTTTCTCACATGGGATATCAGGAGTTGTTGCTGGGTTTCTCCACGGGCTGCGTCGCTTCAGGGCCCCGGCTGGTTGGTGCATCGACATTTCCCTTGATGCGTGTAGCGCCGATATAGGCCCCGGAGTAGTAACCGGAAGTAAGTGTGTCTATCTTCACGCCGAGACGTCTTTTGCCCGAAGAGGCGTGAATGAAATTGCCATCGCCTATGAAGATGCCCACATGAGTGGGATACTTGGCGTAGCGCCGTGTCTTGAAGAAGACAAGGTCGCCGACGGACAGCTCCTCTCTGGAGATCTTGTTCCCGACCTTGTATTGTTCGCGGGCGCTTCTCGGAAGTTCGACATCGAAGATCTCGTATATCTTTTTCACATACGCGGAACAGTCCAAACCGCGGAGGGTGTTTCCGCCGTATTTGTAAGGAGCACCCATGAAACTTTTCGCCACCTTTACGAGCATGTATTTCTCATCACTGTTCTTCCAAGGCTTTACCGGGGCATTCTTGAACGACACGATGGTATCGCCGTCGTCGCCGTCATCTTCCATCACTCTCGGAATGAGGATGGTCTTCCCGGGGGAGAGCTTTCTGCTTTTCCTGGATGTGAGATCGTTCGTTGCGATGAGATCATCTTTTTCGACATTGAACTTGCTGGCTATCTTGTCAAGGGTGTCGCCTCGCTTCACCCTGTATTCCACGAATTCATCATCGTTCTCGGAGATGACGGGTTCTGCCGGTTCTTCCTGCCTCACGTGGGCCCTTATAGCTTTCGAAGACGGCCCCTTGCGCGTCTCTCTAACAGCAGGGTTTTCTTCATTGTTCTTGATGACGATCGTTTGACCGAGAGAGAGCTTGTTTGAGCGAAGCCCGTTGACGTTCTTAAGATGGCTCACGGAGACATGGTACTTTTTCGCCAGGTTGTGAAGACTGTCACCGCGTTTTACTTTATGGGTGACCTGGGAGGCGTTAGCGACCAGAGGGATTGTCAGGAACAGGATGCTGATGCAAAGTACGCAGAGAGTCAGCCGTCTTCTCATAAAGCCCCTTTGTTCGGTATTATAGGGTGTACAATACCAAAGAGGGTGAAAAAATGTCAAGCAAAATCTCCTTCCACGTGCCGTCAAACGGCGGATTGCCTGTGTTCTTGCCTGCATGAGCGCGGGAGACCTTAGAGACCAATCGAAGGCGGTTCGTGAAATCAATCACATTTTTGTTGATTTTACTGGGCTTTTGAAATGATAATATACGAAAAAAAATCCTCAGGAGGCAGAGTTTATGGTCGATGTCGGACGAGAGATCATGTGGAACGTAGGACATACTGGTCAATATGTCAGTTATGCCTTCTTGGTCATTGTTGCCATTGTTCTGATCATGGGACTGAAAAAGCGCTACGCCATGTGGAAGGTAGGAAAGCCATCCCCAATGCAATTCACCAAGAGGCTTGGCGAGAGGATAGGATATTTCATCGCGAACGGGATCTTCCACAAATCCATCCTGCGCGAAGCTTTTCCGGGATGGATGCATTTCTTCATCTTCTGGGGATTCCTGATCCTCACCGTTGGGACGGCCCTTGTCGCGATCCAGGCGGACTTCACGGACCTTCTGTTCAAGGTGCAGTTCCTGAAGGGCGGTTTTTACCTGATCTTCTCGTTCTTTCTGGATTTGGCGGGTCTCATGGCCATTATCGGCATACTGATGGCCATGTACCGGCGCTACGTCACGAAACCGACGAGGCTCGACAACAAACCGGACGATGCCATAGTGCTGGTCTGGATACTTGTCGTTCTCGTAACGGGGTTCCTGGCGGAAGGCGTGAGGATCGCCCATTCGATGCCCGACTATGAGAAGTGGAGTTTCGTGGGCTATGTAACGGCTTACATGTTCACCGGCATGCCCAAGGAATCCATCGAAGTGACCCATAAGGTCTTCTGGTACGTGCACATGGTGATCTCCTTCGGTCTTCTTGGCTACATCGTTCACTCCAGACTGCTTCACATCATCACCTCTTCGTTGAACATGATGTTCCGGGGTGTCGAAGATGTTCCCGAGGGGGCACGGGGCGCGATAGCACCCATCGAAGATTTCGAGAACGCCGAAGAGTTCGGCATCAACAGCATAGAGGGCTTTACCTGGAGACAGATCTTCGACCTGGACGCCTGTACACGCTGCGGGCGCTGTCAGGATCTCTGTCCCGCATACAATACGGACAAGCCGCTCTCTCCCAAGCAGTTCATTCAGGACCTCAAGGCTGAATGGGAACGTCACTGCTCGGGTGTGAAGAATGAAGACGGCATGATTGATACCACCATCCTGGAAGAGACCCTGTGGTCCTGTACCGCCTGCCTTGCCTGCCAGGTGAACTGCCCGGTGTCGATCCCCACCTTCGACAAGAACATCGAGATGAGGCGCTATCTCACGCTTACGCTGAGCAAGACCACGTCGGAAACGAAGCTTCTCTTCAAGAACCTCCAGAAGAACAACAACCCCTACGGCATGGGCAAGAAAGAGAGACTGGGGTGGACGGAGGGCCTCGACGTCAGGAATGCCATGGAGCAGGAAGTGGAGTACCTCTACTGGGTAGGTTGTGTTGCCTCCCTTGACGACAGGAACAGAAAGGTGGCGAGGTCCTTTGCCACGATACTCAATCAGGCAGGCGTCAATTTCGGCATCCTCGGCACCGACGAGATGTGCTGTGGCGATCCGTCACGGCGCTGCGGCAACGAAGAACAGTATCTCGGCACCGCTCAGGGCAATGTTGAGCTTCTCAACGAGATAGGGATCAAGAAGATAATAACCACCTGTCCCCACTGCTACACCACCATCAAGAAGGAATACGCCCAGCTCGGCGGCAACTTTGAGGTCTATCACCAGGCGGAATTCATCAACAAACTGATCAACGAAGGGAAGCTCAAACTGAATCCCGCCCTCGAAGGCAAGGTGACGCTCCACGACCCGTGTTATCTCGGCAGGGTGAACGGCATCTTCGACCAGCCCCGCAACGTTCTGGGTAAGGTCAGCAGGGGTACGTACGAGGAAATGGGCAGGAACCACAACCAGAGCTTCTGTTGCGGCGGCGGCGGCGGCCGGATATGGATGGAAGAACACCACAAGAGGATCAACCATGCGAGGATCGACGAGGCAATAGCGATCGATGCCAACACCGTCGTAACGGCGTGCCCGTACTGCCTTATCATGATGGAAGACGCCATTAAGGACAAAGAGAAGATCGAGACCATGAAGGCCCTGGACCTGTCAGAGGTGGTGGTAAAGGGTCTGTAAGAGAAGAGAATAAGGAAAGGATACGATAAAAGGATGGGGTGGTCACACCCCATCCTTTTATAATTTGCGCGTCAAGTTGGCAGGATTACTCTTCCAAAGTAATAGCTTCCACGGGACATTCTTCTGTACAGGCGCCGCATTCGGTGCACAGTTCAGGATCAACTTTTGCCGTGTCATCGACAGTGATAGCATCGGCGGGGCAGATCTCAGCACAGGCTCCACATCCTGTGCAGGCATCTTGATCAACTTTTGCAGGCATGTATACTCCCTCCTTTCGATTTTTACAATTTCCTAAACGAATCAATGAGGAATGTCAATAAAAAAATAGGGCCCCAATTTCCATTGACATGGCGGAATACTTTGCATAATATGTTCGCATGCAGGAAATCATGAAGTTTTTTCAGGACATGTTCCTGGACCTGTTCGATAATTTCCAGGAGGTCTTCCTCAGCATCATCGTGATGGTCATCGTGATGATCCTGGGATTCATCATAAGCTGGTTCATCAAGAAGCTTCTCGGCAAAGTGCTCGTTCTTTTCAGGTTTGACAGATGGGCGCAGGACGCGGGGATGATCACCTTTCTTGAGAAAGGCGGCATCAGGAGTCCGCCTTCTCTTATCCTGAGCAACATCGTCTACTGGATCTTCATCGTGCTCTTCCTGTCCTTCGGGCTCAACTACATGGGGATCACTCAGTTCTCCGAGTATGCTTCCCGGATCTCCTCTGCCCTTCCCAACATCATAGTGTCGCTGGTCATCCTCATCATCGGTATCATATTCAGCAATTTCCTGGGCAGGATCATCTATCTGACCTGCGAGAACGCCAGGATCAAGTATGCTGATTTCATCGCCAAAGGGGTGAGGATCCTCCTGATCGTCATCACCTTCGGAATAGTCTTCGAATATATAGGGCTGGGAAACACCATCGTGACGGTCAGTTTTCTCATAGTCTTCGGCGGTATCGTCCTGACCATGTCCCTCGCCCTGGGTATAGGTCTCTCCAACGTCCTCGGCGACCTGATCCGCGACAGGGTCAAACTGAAGAACGAAAAACACAAAGAATAAAGGCGGCTTGAATAGCTTGAGTCGCTTGAGTAGCTTGAGAGTTAAAAGATAGAAGGATCTTCTTTGTCGCTATCTCGGGCCTGATCGGGGACTCAGAGGTTTTTTCCAACCCCACGTTCTTTCTGGATGTTGCTTCCGTGAGTGAAAGCGCTGGCTCAAAGCCGGGATGACGGGGAATGGGCGGCGCTGGTCAAGCCGCCTTCAGGTCTTTCACCCTCAACAGCCTGTTGATAAAC
>DBQU01000024.1 GCA_002305765.1 Deltaproteobacteria bacterium UBA1386 | reverse complement strand
CTGCCTGACCTATGACATGGGAGCAGTTGCGCCATCATCCAATCCCGGGCACCCGTTCTTCGGCATGCACCGGTTCAAGACAGGGTTCGGCGGAAGGATCATCCACAGAGGCGGGACATGGGACTATCCGCTTGTTAACAACGAATATCTGGCGTTCCGCAATTCCGAGATGCTGGGAACCGTCTGAGAATGTTAGGTGTGACTAAGGAGGTCATTCATGCCCTTTGAGATAGGCTTTGATGAAGGTGGCAACCCGATACTGAAGCTCGCATTGGAAAACGGTTCCTCTGTGCGGTTGCCGGTCGGTGACGTGGCGGAAGGAGCTAGGAACAGCCTCGGTGAGATCATCGAGAACGAGTTCAACAGGGTGATCCGCGAGGCGACCCTGAGCGAACGCAACCGGATCCAGCAGGGGATCAAAGGTCTGCTGGGAATCAAGGGGACGGGAAGACACGAATGACCGAAGACGAGGAATACTTCAGAGCGAAAAGGCGCCAATGGCAAGGAGTATCACAAAACCCTGAATCCAATCTCATGTGACGCGGGCCAGTGCCTCAGAAGACTATTTGATTGATCAGCCTCCAGCTCAGTAACACTGCAAGTGAATAGTTGCAAGTGTCCAATTTGCAACTTTCTATTGAGCCTTGGCGGGAGAAGCGGAGGATTCTGCAGGTCATTCAGTAAATCCAGATATAAACGCATACGGTCCACGGCCTCCCCTGTACTCCTTTACTGAATTACAGCGCGCTGTAGATATTGCGTTTTTTGGCACTTAACAAAATCCTCCGTTTTGTAAAGTGCGCGCGGAGATGCAGGATTGACGGGCGTTTGCAGAGGGCAGGGTCTGGAGAGGGATCGAAAAGGGCCGAAATTAAACATTTCGCAGAAGAAATGTAAATGGGGAAAATCGGCGTTAATGCTGTAATGCAGTACTGCTACCATGCAGTAAAGCCGTACGGCAGTAACAGCGGGACCAATGAGGGAAGGTCGTTAAAGCGCCGTTTAACTACACTTCAGGGTAACTGAGGCATTTGTAGTTAATCTGTAGTTATGGTTTTTCTTTGTTTCCCGGGGAAAAAGGCCTTCGCCTGTGCTCTGTAACCTCCCGGAATCATTGGCATATCACCCCGTTGTCGGATGGTTTTCCACTCCAACTGCACGATATCATTCGCGAAAAGGCCTCAAAAACGACACAGACGGGAAATTCCCGTCTACCCCGTTTTTGTGTTGGAAGGTCTCGGAATAACTAACGAATATGTCCAAAACAACCCGACAACGGAGGGGGGGGCGGATGTGCAGGCCTTAAACTCAGGCGGCCGCGCGAAGCTCAGGCCTGCCGATCGTGGACCGTCCCACCTCCCGGACCCAACTCCCACCTCTCCGTCCCGCACCCCGCGCCGGCTTTCCCTTGTAAACATCTTTTGCCTGCCACGCACAGCCCCTCTCCCCGCCCGCAACCCGATGATGCAGCCACACACGTCCCTCATACGCGGGGGTGGACGGCGACAGCCGGACGGGCCCCTCCCGCGTGTGCCGGGGGTCCGGGGGCGGCGAAGAGCACTCCCCGGCGGTGGGAGGTTCCGAAGGAGGGCGAGCGTGGAGCCCTCCTGGGTCTGTTCGTTGCCACAAAAAAAGCCCGAGGCCTCACGACCCCGGGCTAAAGGAGGTAACAGGCCAGGGTCACCACGCCCGGCCTTGATGGATTGCTATTTCCGCGCGATCACGTCCGATGCGCGCCTCGCCTCACCAGTGCCGGCCAACACAATGCTTGTGACCGTCCAGTCAGGCACCGTTACACCGTCCCGCTCGGTCTCGCTGTACGCTCTCAGGATGCACCAGCCGCCGCCGTTCTCGGTCTGATACACGACTGTGTCCTCACCGGGCCTGCTCGTCCGCACCAGGATGACGTCCTGCGGTTTAACTGCCCGAGGGGCCTGCCCTGCGGGTGCAGGGGAGATGGACAGGGACAGGGAGGATCGCTCCTCCCCCGGGACAGTCAACTGCTCGATGACCTGCGCCCAGTTGCGGTTTTCCAGGGACGCCAACGCCTCCTGGCACGTGAGTTCCGCGGGGGCCAGGGGATCCTCCGCTGCCCGGGCAGGCCCTGCAAATCCCAGCACGATTGCTGCCACCATCACCAACACCGCCACGCCAACTGCCACTGCTGCAGCCACATCCTTCTTCATAGTACACCTCCGTGTATTGTTTTATCTGTCTCTACCGCCGCTGTCACCGAGAAATTCCGCGACCCTTCGCACGACGCCTCCTCCTCCGCCGCGTCCATGCTCCTGGCCATCCTTATCCCGGGCATCCTTGAGCTTCCGTGCGGCCCGGGCTGCCTCGCTGTTGCTTTCATCAATGCCCTGGGTCCCGATGTTCTCGGTGCCATCCAGGTTCGTTGCTGAGTTCTCAATGTCGTTCATGCTGTTCTCCTTTCGGGAGGGACTACCGGTCCCGGCCTCTGTCCATGCTCTTGCCCGCCCCGTGTTCAGCTATCACGGCGTCCATGTCGTTGCCAAGCTGCTCCACCCGGTCCTTGAGCTCCACCATATCCTTTTTCATTGCCTCGATCTTCGACCTGTAGTCGCCGATCTTCCCCTCCGCGACCTCGAGGCCGCGTTGCCGTTTCTCGTAGCTGTCGAACGTGGCGTGGATCCTGTTGCGTTCCACGTCGATGCCGCGCTCACCCAGGAGCTGGCGGGGCTTCAGCCCCCGGCTGTTCTTCGCGTTCACGTCAGCCCCGCGATCGATGAGGAGCTGGGCGACATCTGCCTGGCCATGCCTGCACGCATGATGCAACAGGGTATTGTGCCTGTCCCAGTCGTCGTTGTTCCGCCGCGCGTTCACGTCCACGCCGGCCTCGAGGTTGCGGTGGACGTCGTTCGTCCGGCCCTCCTTCACGGCCCCGAACGTCTCCCTGGTGAGCTGCTCCAGGTCCTGTCGGTACTGGCGTGTTTCCTGGGCGAGATCATGGGCGGTGAATCCCCTGTTGTCCGTCACTTTCGTATCCGCCCCGCGGTCGCGCAAGAGCTCGATGGCGTCACCCTGAAGGTTCTGGCATGCGTGGTGGAAGGGTGTGCGGCCGTTCTCGTCCCGCGCGTTCACGTCGGCCCCTTTCTCGATGAGCTCGCGGATCCTGGTGGTGTTGTTCTCCTTCGCTGCTTCGTGTAACTCGTGTGTTGGCATGTTCTCTCCTTTCGGGGCGGTTGCCCGCCCCTGCTGTGTTATACGAATGGTTTCCAGTTGGCCTTGCGTTCGCGTTCCCTGAGGGCCTCCATCTCCCGCTCCATTGCCTCGATCTCTGCTTCCCGACGGGCGTATTCTGCTTCGACCAGATCCCAGCGGGCATCCAAGAACGCCGCACTCTCGTTGATGAACCTGTACTCCGTGGCCGGAACCCAGTATCCGCGAGGGAGACCGAGGCAGGCTTCTTCCTCCGCCAGTTCCTCGTCCTCTTCGCGCATGGCGTTGTTTTTGAGCTCGAGCACGCCTTCTGCTGTTAACTCCGCGAACTCTGCCTCCGACATCTGATCCAGGTACTCCGTCCACGGCTTTTCCACTATCTATCCCGCCCTCGATCCATCGTCCGCTGACGGTCCTTCCCGCGCTCGTTCTCGCGCTCCTGCCCGCGTTCCCTGGACTTCAGCTTCTCCGCCTGTTTGCTTACGGTCTTCTCCAGCTTGTTCACGCGAGTTTTCAGCTCCGCCATGTCCTTCTTCATGGCCTTCATCTTCTCGTCATATTCCGCTCTGGACCGGCCTTTTCCTTTCTCTCCGGTCTTCCGGGCGTTCCTGTTAATCCGTGTGTTCCGGGCCTTCGCGATCGCTTCCGGATCCCGCCGGGTTCCTCCTGGCGAAAGGTCAGGGCTCACGTCGCTCTTGTCGATGGGGCTGTCCCTGAGAGGGTCGCCTCCTCTGCCACGCGCTTCCTTCTCCTGCATCCGCCGGGACCGTTCCCGTGCTTCAAATCCTTTTACTCCGTCCTTTTCCTTTTCCATGCTATGACCTCCTTTCCTTTAAGGCTGTTATGGTTCTGAGATTCTCCTGTTCCGCTTCTGACGGACCGCCCTCCGGGGTCTCCTTCTCCTCCGCTACTGCCGGGGCCGGTGGTTTCACCGGGGAGGCCTTCGGGCCTGCGTGCTGGAGGACCGTGGTGACCGCGTCGATGACCCGGGCCCCGATGGAGTCGATCGATTTAGATTGCTCTTCCATGTTGCCCACGAGCTGTTTGACGAGCTCGTGCAGGCCTCCGAGCAGATCCGTGAGGTCGTCGAGCCTCTCCTCGATGGATGGAGGATCCTGCTGCTCTCCCTCCTCCTGGAGGCCTTCGCCTCCTTCCTGGGTCTCCGGGACCGTTTCCTCTGTCCCTTCTTCCTGGAGGCCCTCTGCCGGCGTCTCTTCCGGGAGGGTAATCTCCTGGAAATACTGCCCGAGGTCCGGTGCCTCCACCTCCTCCTGGACGGTCTCCTCCTGCACTGCCGCCACGGGATCCGGTTCGAGCTCCGTCACCAGGGAGGCCTCGTTGGCGGCCGCCTCCATCAATGCCTGGTCTATTGCCGCGTCGTAATCGATGTCGTTGTTACTCATTCACCACCTCCGCCTCCTGTATCTCCTCCGCTGCCTCTGCCACCGCCTGCCGTGCTGCCGTGTAGTCGCGTTCCAGCGTCCCCAGCATGTCCTTGTCCTTGTTGATAAACAACTGATCCAGCTCGATGATGGATTTCCTGCGAGCCCCGCTCCAGTTGATCACTGACACGGCCATTTGTGGCCCGAGCGCATCGAACAGCTCGTCCCTCAGAGGTGCGCGTTTGAGCTGGACGTTTTTGCTCGTGGTCCAGGATTTCGACATATTGACCGAAACCATACCCATGAGCCCCGTCACGTTGCCCATCATCGCCCCGCCGAGGGCTCCGCCGCCGCCTCCCGTGCCCATGCCCACGGTTTTGGACGTGCTGGTGCCATATGAGTGTTCCGGAAGCTCGCCCTCGCTCACGATCAATTTCATGCGGTTCCTGGTCTCGGGGTCGTCCGTGCTCAACAACACCTTCGTTCGGAAATTCGCGAGGATCGTGTCGGTCGATTCCTTCCCTCCCCATACTTTCAGCAACTGCGAAATGCTCTGGGTGGCCGCGATGACACAGAGTTTTGCCTCCCGGGACAGTGCGGACTTTTTAAATGACTCCGCGTTCGTGCTCTCCTGGACCTCGTCGCATACCATGATGATGTGGCGGTCGTTGCCACGTTTGGCCAACCTGGACAGTGCCAGGTCATAGACTTGACGGAAAAAGAAGTACCTGAGCAATCTTCCAGGCTTACCCAGCACGTCCGGGATGTCCACAACCCAGATGCTCTTCTTCTGATAGACCTCGTCCATCGATGCGGTATGGGACCAGTTTGCATACCCGGGCAGTGCGAACCGTCCGATCCAGCTAGACACTGAGGATATGATGTTCCCCCTGGTCTTTTCGGGTGCCTCCACCAGGTTCACCCGCACCTGATCGAGCACCCGGGCGAGCAACTCGCCTTGTCCTGTTCCAGGGGCTCTGAGCAGTGCAACGTTGTTAACCTTGTCCATCTGTTCCGTGTCGGTCAGGTACCTGTAGACAGCTCCCAGATCGCGGTGGAGACCGGCGATATCCAGGATCGTACTGGCCGCGAACACGAGCTCAACCACCATCGCGGACCAATACTCCCCGTCGCCCTGGCCGCCTCCCTCGCTGCGGATCAAGTCAAACAACGTGGCCGAGGCCTGTTCCGGGGTGGAAACGAGAGGGTCGATGGGGTTCCAGCCGCTCTGCCAGGGTTCCGGTCCGATGACGTGGAGGGCGTAGCTGTTCCGGATCTCGGGTGGCATGCTCTTCAATAATGCGTACACGTCCAACATGGCGGACCTCTTGGGATCCATGACGATCAGCGAGGGCCCGTTCTCGTCCGCAGACATCAGCTGCGCGACCATGCTGTTGATCGCCTGTGTTTTTCCACTGCCGGTTCCGCCTGTAAGCAACGTCCCGGTGGCGAGGTCCGAAAAGGTCATTCTGAGGGGCACCCCCAGGTTCGGGCTCGCGATAACACCGGTGCCCCTGAGCTGTCCGGTGCTGGTTCCCAGGGTCATGGCGTCGTGGCTATCCCACATGCAGCGGCCCTTGATTCCGCGGGCGAGGCTGAGGGTGAATGCAAGCTCCGCGCTGTCTACGTTGCCCTCGAGATAGAGCTTTCCCAGGGCCGTTGCGTCCCTCCAGATGGCGGGTTTCGTCGAGGCCCTGAAGAAGCTAAACACCCGGGCGAGGATGTCATTTCCCAAGAAAATCCAGCCTTCCACGATCGACTGCAGCCCCATAACCAATAGCATCATGGCCAGCCACTGGTACGAGTACCTGGAGATGAGGATGCCCGCGGTGATCAGCCCTACCGCCAGGATCCTTGCCAGGGAGAGGGCCACTGCCCGCGACGGCGGGTTCAGGGCCCGGGCGTTGTATTTCCGCCTCATTGCCCGCATCCCGTACTCGCGGGCGTACTCCGTCATCTCCACCTTGCGGCGATGCGTCCAGTCGTACGTCAGATACGCCAGCGCCTCCTCTCCCTCGTCCCGCACGATCTCCGCGAGACGCTGCTGGCCTTTTCCGGGCATGATGTCGTCCAGGGACGGCGGCATAACCTGCGGCCACGTCCCGGCCATCGCATAATTGTCAATCCTCGCCCTGATGCCACTAACGATATTTCCGAAGAATCCCATGGGTTACCTCCCTGCCCCGTCACTGCCGGGGAGTCTCTCTACGATGTAATGGAACAGTGATTTTGCCGCCGCGAACGCCAGGATGATGCCGACGACGGGCAGCACGAGGCCTACGAGGATCCCCGACACGGCCCAGAGGAGACCGGACCACATAGGGAGCAGGGCCCCCAGGGCAACGAGCACCAGGACGGCGCCATAGGTGACGGTCTTTTCTGCGTGCTCACCGGAATGTTTCGCGAGCATCCGCCTGAGCTCTGTGGTGCTGGGTGTTTGTTTTTCAGGTCTGGACATTAGATACCTCCTATCAAAAACGTGCCGGCAACGACCAGCAATATGAATCCGACGAGAAAAAACAGCCAGGGTCCGTACATCCGTTCCATTAGTTACCTCCTTCGGTCTTCTTCGGGCGCTCAACGGTGATGTGACTGAGACTCCATCCCTTCGTGCCCTGCTTCGCACATGCCGTAATAATGACGGTGCTGGGGGCCTGCTCGGTGTATTCTTTCTTGGCTACGAACAAGTCCGCGAACGCGCGGTATTCCGCGGTTTTCTCCCTCTTGATCTCCTCCCGGAACAGCCCGTTTCCCTGGGAAACCAGGCATGTGAGCTGGACCTCCTTGCCCTTGCTATCGAAGGTTTTCCCGGCCGTGACTCCGTCAGCGATGGTGAGGGCCTCCACCCGATACGGGGCGAGACTGGCGGTCTGCCGAAATGAGCCGGTCCAGGGGTCGTATCCGGCCTGGATCAGGGCCTCCTGCTCCGCTTTGCTCAGCTTCTGCAGCTCCCGCCAATCCATCTTTTCGTACTTCCTTGCTGTCCAGGATCCAATGGCAGCTCCTCGGATCGTGGCGTTTCTCAACGACGTGTACGGCTCCCCCTTCCACCATGACTGCGGACCGTTGACGACCGGGGGGACCTGCTGGCCGCATCCGGTCAGGATGAGCAGCACCATCATTACTGCGAGTGTTACTGTTGTTGCTGTTAAACCGATGTGTTTCATAGTTACCTCCTATTTATTGCCCGGTATACCGGGGGTCGTTCGATGGCTGCGTGACCGGTTTCTCGGGCCCCAGGGTGCGATCGAGCCATGCACCGATACCGTTTCTCTGTGCCTGGGGCTTCGGGGCAGGTTTCGGCTGTGGATCCGGCCGGTACGTCCAGGCCTTCCGTTCGGGGGCAGGGGCAGGTGCCGGGGAGGCCTTCGGGACCTTCTTCACCGTCTTCTTCTGGACAGGAGGGCTCGGGGCCTGTGCCGGTTTCGCTTCCGTGGGCTTCTCCGGTGCCTCCGCGCCGGGTGCCTGGGTTTCAGGTGCCTGCTCTGCCGGTTTCTCCGGTGCCGGCTGCTCCTTTGCGACAGGAGGAGGAGGGACCGGTGCCTGGCGGTTGCCCAGGACAACATACCCGGCGAGGATCCCGGCGATGACGGCGAGGATTCCGGTGACCAGGAAGAGGCTTTTTTTCGATGACGCCCTAGAAAAATGACCCTCAGAATTGCCTCCTGTGGCGTTTTCTGAAGGGGGGGCCTGCCTATTACCCTCATGGGCTCTCGAGGATGCCTCAGACTGATTTTCTACCTCGCGCGGATTGGCCACTGGAGCGCTTGTACAGGGGGGTGTGAGAGGCTCCTGGGCGGTCTGGATCTGTGCGAAACACGCCGGGCAGATGTCAGAATCCGAGGGGATTGTTGCGTTGCAGCTGGGACATTTCATATTACATACCTCCTTTACTAATGGTTGTTACCTGTCTATTCCGCGGCCGTCAGGCTCACGGGTGACATTCTCTCTCGTCCGGGACCGATCGTCTTTGCCCTGTCCGCGGTACTTCTTATCGGCCTCGAGACGGGCCTGGGTCCGGTCGCGGATCCCGTCGAGCTGAGCCTGGACCTCGGGGTCGGGATGATGATCAGGACGGGGAGACCGAGGCTTTTCTGACGGTGAAACGAGGCCTTTTTCCAGGGCTCGGATCTGATCATTGTAGCTCTGTTTTATCTCTTCCCACCTGGTCTGATCCTCCCGCATCGCTGTGATGATCTCGTCAATATCGTGCTGGGTTTCTTCGATCTCCGCGGCTAGGATCGCCTCTCTTTGCCTGACTTTGTAGACCTCCTGGCTGACCCGATTACGCCTCGTTTCCGGGGTGGATGTCCCGGGTTTGATGCCGTATTTTTGCGACAGGATCTCTTCCAACGCATCGTCAAATCCGTGCCTGGCGCGGGTGCCGTCGGGCTCCAAGGGATGCCGGCGGAGCAGCATCACGCCGTGCTTTTTCTCTTGCATCCACCTCACGGTCTTCTTGTCTTTCTGACCGAGCGGAAGCTCCTTAAACGTCACGTGGATGTGCCGGTTGTCCTCGCTTCTGATCACTCTCCTGATCGCTCTTGCCCGGGGCGTAAGGCGCATTTTTCCAGTCAAGGGATCCCGCTCTTTCTCGTCCATCTGACGGCGATACTCGACCGGAATTTCCCCGCGATGAAGGGAGAAAGCGTATTCGTGACGGGTCCCGAGAACGAGGTTGCAGAGGCGATCGCCGAGGGCGATACCCTGCTCGATGCTCAACCCGTTGGGTATCGGAATCTTGACCGAATAGCCTGTTCGGGTACCCTTATATCGGGCCTTTTCCTCCCGTTCGATGGCTGCAAACCGCCGGGTGATTTTGTTGCGGTCATGGCGGCTCATGGCGATGGTGGACATGCCCGTATACTCCTCGCCGAGGGTCGGGAGATGGCAGCCTCCCCCGAGGCTCTCGGATGCCCGATTGATATACTTCGCGTTCTCCACGATCGAGGTCGGGAGGATCAGTTTACCGGTCTCTTTGCCCTTCCTTTTTTGCATGTGGGGGCGGCCGCCCAGGGGTTTCACGTCGCAAAATGCGGTCCAGGTGTCAGGCAGGTTAGACATCAGCTATGGCCTCCGTGATGAGCATCGGTGAGGGACGGTGAGCCGGAATCTCGGCATGAAAAGATGAGCCTGATGACCCCGGTGATGCCTGGCTGAAGGACGGAAATGAAGCGACGGGACGGCAAGATTCCCCCTCACATCGGGAGGGGGTACGGGGGTGGGGTCATAAGGCCGAGCGCCCGGAAGGCCAGCGAGGCTTGTCAGCTCTCGCGCCATGGAACGATGAGCGCGAGGTGTGAGGGTCGCCATGGGTACGGTGAGCGACCCGGACAAGCTCCCCTGCGACCCCGTAGATAAGGAGCAGGGGGTATGTGAGGACGGTTTCATCGTCCGAAGCAGGGGCCCCGGCTGAGCTCTTTGGGACAGTCTCACCGTCACAAAGTGCGAAGTTGGGCCATACTCTTTTTCCCGGGGATTCTTGCGAGTATCACGAGCAGGATTCCCGGGCACGATGTACAGTGAAGTACGGGGGCAGTCGGCCCCCGTACCCAATGCAACCGACGCTCCGTGTTTCCCTTCCATCGAAGCTACGCGCTGCCCTTCCATCATCGCTTTTTTCATCATCTTCATCATGTCGGGGCCGGGCATTTCCTTCATCTCGTTCATCTTTCACTCACCTTTCTTGCCCGATGGTCCGGCGGTCTCGTTCCGCCTTTTCCAGGTGCTTGATCGCTGCGTCAAGTTCAACTTTCAACGCCCTCATGGACCCCAGCTTGTCACCAGTTCTCACCATGGTGATGATCGTATTCAGCCGGGCATCTACTTCCTTGTTCTCCCGGTTTATCTCGGCGTCCACGATGGGATTTCCGGTCAGTCTCATGCGGGGGAATATACCCTGTCTCACGATCTTGACGATGGCTGCTTCCGCCTGCTTCTCCAGCAGCTTGTTCTGCGCCGCAGCTGTCTTGAGGAGGGCCTCTTTGCTCTTCAAGAGCTTGGCCTTTTCCTTCTTCGTAGCCTCCGCCAGCTCCGCCTGCAGCCTGGATATTTTCTGTTGGTTGGTGAGCATGCCTTACCTCTCCACCACGGATTTCAGGTGGGTCTTCGGCGGTGTCTTCTTCGTGCTCTTCTCGGCCAGTTCCTCCCTCTTTTTCTGGACAATCTCGAGGAGTTTGTCTAGGGCGAGGACGGGCTGTTTCCCGCGGAGGAGCCTGTCGATTTCCCGGAGGGCGACGTGGGGGTCTGTGTCCTTTTCCGGGGGGCCCAGGATGTCGGGAGCATGGGGAAAAAGGAAG
Source organism: Deltaproteobacteria bacterium UBA1386 (assembly GCA_002305765.1). Taxonomy (GTDB): domain Bacteria; phylum Desulfobacterota; class Syntrophorhabdia; order Syntrophorhabdales; family Syntrophorhabdaceae; genus Delta-02. The sequence goes on along the minus strand of DBQU01000024.1, from coordinate 13,330 downwards.
ATTCCGAACCTGGAAATGCGGGCCTCGTGCTCGACCTTTTCCTGGGCGATCAGGGTTTCAAGTTCTGCCATTATTTCCTGCTTTGTTCTTTTCCTTGGGGTTGGCATTGTTACCTCCTGTCTTTATTTGCATATCGATCGAGCCGATGCTCCGGGTCGATAATGGTGATCTGGACCCGGACTCCGGGGCCGAGGGGAAAGGGAAGGCCACAGGAGACACAGTACACGCCGTCCGGCGTGACGTACCTGCCGGCGCCTTCAGGGATCTCGCGGTTGCATATGGAGCAGTGGGAGGGGGTCATGCTGCCTCCTCGCTATGGCCCCAGCGATACAAGTTCCTGAACGTCGCTATCTCCGCCGCCCACTTCAACTTCGCGGTTCCCGTGGGGCCGTTTCGCTGCTTGGCAACAATGACCTCCGCTATCCCGGCCTCGGGATTGTCAGGGCCCTGGTTATAGACCTCATCCCTGTAGAGGAAGAGGATGACGTCGGCATCCTGCTCGATGGCGCCCGACTCGCGAAGGTCGGACAGCCGGGGGCGATGGTTACTGTCTCTTTTATCCACTTCCCTATTCAGCTGGGAGAGCGCGACCACTGGGATGTTGAGCTCCTTGGCAAGCGCTTTGAGAAACCGTGATATCTCTGATATCTCCTGTTCCCTGCGGTCCCCCCCGCCGGAACGCCCCCGCATGGGCTGAAGATAGTCGATGACGAGAAGGCCGATGTTATGCTCCTTCTTCAGCCTCCTGGCCCGTCCCCGAACCTCCATAATGTTCAGGGCGGGGGCATCATCGATGTAGATCGGGGCACCGCTTATCTTTGCCGCCGTCTCCGTGATCCTAGGCCACATCTGGGCGGCAAATGTACCACTGCGCACGGCGAGGAGATCAATCTCAGCTTCGGAGCTAAGCACGCGTTGGAAAATTTCCTCCTTGGACATCTCCATGGAGAAGATGCCCACCGGCACCGGGTCCGACATCATCAGTGAAAGGTATTGGGAGATATTCAGTGCGATCGATGTCTTACCCATGCTAGGACGGCCCGCGATGATGATAAGGTTGCCCGGCTGGAACCCACTCGTCAGCCTGTCGAGGTCGATGAAACCCGACGGTACGCCGGTAATGTCTCGCTTTCTCTGGAACAGTTCCTCGATAATTCTTATGGTTCCGTGAGCAAAATCCCCGACGGGGACGAATCCTTTCTTGCGCTCCCGGTCACCGTTGATGGAAAAGATGAGCATCTCCGCCCGGTCAAGGTACTCCTTTGCACCTATTTCATGTTCTTCAAAACCCATGGTCTGGATCTGCGCGGCCGCATTCATCACGGAACGCATGATCGATTTCTCGCGGACAATGCCGGCGTAGGCCTCGATGCCGGTGGAGGAGGGCATGGTGTCAACAAGGGAACTGAGATAGGCAAGGCCGCCTATGGCGGTGAGCTGATCCTTGTCCGTTAGCGCGGTGCTGACGGTCACGAGATCGACGGGCGTGTCTTTTTCATAGAGATCGAGGACCGCCTGGAAGATCGCCCTGTGTTTCGAAGAGTAGAAGTCTTCTGGCGTGACGGAACCCGCAACTTTGTTCACCGCTTCAGGGTCGACAAGGAGGCCTCCGAGAAGGGATTGCTCCGCTTCCGGTGAATGAGGCACCTTTGCGACAGCTGCGGTCTTACGCGGCGTCTGCTCAGTTTGCATGTCTTGTTTCCTCCTTTTCTTTTGCGTTCACCACGCACGCGGCGCCAGCGAGGACCATATCGATCAACATTTCATGCGGGATAGCCGCCCGATTAACTTCAGCTCCGCCGTCCACACCCACCGTGCATAGGTTACCTTCCACACTTACCTCCGCGCCCGGAGTCAACATCGCTCGGATCTCCTCCCTCCTGGGGTCCTCAGGGGGCTGCGACTGTTTCGACAGGAGTTCCCGGGGTAAGACCGCCCCCAATTTGCAGATACCCCGGAGATATGCCCCTGCCCCGCTTTGAGCTGTGAGGTCGCGACCGGGGTCATTATGTCGGGCTATCTTGAGCGACCGCAGGACCATCTCGGCTCCATAAATCTTCACCAGACCCGGGTGTTCAGCAAGGTGGTGCCTTACTTCTCCGAACTGGTCCGGCTCGGTGTCTTTTTCCGTTTCGTTTTGGCGCAAAGGAAGAACAACAACTTCACCCCCTGTTGTTGTTTCCTTCTTGTGTTTCCTTCTTGTTGTTTCCTTGGGGTGACTGGGAGTCACTAGTGACTGGGAGTCACTAGTGGCAGCAGCCCTTATCCATTGCGTCTTGTCGAGGAGGTGATAAACATTAGCGTTGTGCCGGGGCCTTTTTTCGATGCGTATGATATTGTAATCCTGTAGCTTCTGGATGCAACGTATCACCTGCCGCTCCGATATCCCGACCTTTTGGGCTATCAGGGATATGCTCGGGAAACACAATTGCCTGGAGTCTGCATGACGACACAACGTGAAGTAAACCATCGACGCGTACGGTCCGAGCAACCGGGCAAAACCATTCAAGTACGCGTCGTCCACGATAAACCACTGTTTCTGCCGGAGGTCCCGGACACGGAATGTTTCATCTGCGCTCACCATCCGTCCCTCCTTACAGTTTTATTGATCAACTCCAGAACGTCCCGCTCTCGCCAGCATGTCGTCCGCGGCCCCAGCTTCACTGGTTTGGGAAATCGCCCGTCCCGCACGCCTGCCCACCATGTCGATTTACTCACTGGGATGAGCTCGAGGACCTGAGGAAGACGGAGAAGTCTGTCTGTCATTGGATGGTTCATGAAAAGCTTCCTCCTTGCCCCTACATATATCCATGAACACAAATGTGTTTCGGTGTATTAAAAAAACACAGAACCTTAGCGTCATGCCCCATTAACGGTCCCCTCCATAAAAAGCCGCGTCACCCGTCTCACAATGTTCCCCAAAAATATGCACACGAATGAGTCCACTCCTGCATCCGGCGTCGAGAGATGATAGAGTGGACTCTCGCGACCCTTATATATCTCAACTTGAATCGGTACCATCCGAACCCTTGCCGGGAATTCCGTCATATCAACGACTCTACTACCAGGGCGCAAAATCAGATATTCAAGCCGATCACCAACCTCTTTAAAAATTGCCCTAATTTCCGATTCCGTCTTGCCAGCAATATCAATATCGAAATCCTCCGGCGTAATCTGCCGCTTGGACAGCTCATGAAGAGCAAGATCGACATGCCGGAACGGTAGCCCCAGCTTAAAGAGCTCGCAACCCACACAGATCAGTACGGTTTGCCTGAAATCAAACTGCACGGCATATCCTCTGGCTTTCGGAATGTCACCAAACGCTACTGCCTGGCTGATAAGAGGTGTAATGTGCGTATTCTTGTACCCTAGTCTTAAGATGTCCTTCCTGTAGACGGTTGTTCGTGATATGCTCATGAACACAAGTGTACTTCCCATTCAATTCTTTGTCAAGTATTTTTCTCGATACCCTCCTGTTCCGTCCTGGGAGTCATATCCCGCCCTCTTTTGGGGATCGGTTTCGGGGCCTATGTACACCAGTGCGCTCCCTTATCCTTGTTATTTCGTCCCCTTACATGCCATGTTAGATTCCCGTCCCAGGCATTGATAGTAAAGGGAGACAGTGCCCTTTCGATTTTTACATTCTCTTTTCCACCAGGCTTGACCGAGTAATGATGGTCGCTAGACGGTGTTGGCCAGATGCTACTCCGCTTCATCCCCAAATAATACGCAATGATACTGAACTCCTTGATGTTTAATCAAAGCCGCGCAATAATGGCTGGATGTGGAGCTTGTACCTGGATGAATTGATCGTGGGTTCGTGGCACGGAGCGTGGCTGCATAACAGAGAGACCCCACGCACCGGGCCGCGTTGAACTGTAACGCATAAGATGTCAACGTACGACCCTCACCATATCTGTAGGGCCGCCGGGGCCTTTATAGCTTCGAGTTCGTCGCCCTTTATGAGCATGGCGATCTTCATTTCGATATCCTGAAGGGTGTTGTGGACTCCCAGGACTTCGTCCCTGCGCTCGGTGTCGATGTCGTCTTCGAGGGAATGGTCGTAGGTGACGCGCCGTATCAGCTTCAACTGGTTCTCGATCTCCGCCAGGACCGAGTAGACGGTTTTGCCTCTTTCCCCTTCTCGCGACTGCTGTTCCATGATGGTCCCCTCACGCAGCTTCTGCCGCCCGTCGCCGGCAAGCTCCAGGATCCTCTCCATCGCCTGTCTCGCCGCGCTAACAGCGCCGGCCAGTCTGGGCATAACGTGCGTTGTCTTCTCCAGGGTCCCGTCCCAACCTCCCGTCAGCCATGTCTCGGCCAGGACAAGGCCGCCTATCACATCCGTTGCTTCGGCGTGGATCTCTTCCAGAACGTCGTTCCTTTCCTCTTCCATGGTCTCCTCCTTTCCGTTGCCGCTGGCTCGCTGATCGCGTCCTGCAGGTCAACGAGCATATCGCGCGGGATGCGGTGCGTGACGCCATGACCTTGATCTGTCGCTAAAGTCTCATAACCCTCAAAACGGTCAGCGAGAAAGAGCAGTTATTTGTCCTCGTCGGCGATCGTGTCCGCTTGTCCCGGCAGCACGGGCTTGATGTCGACGACCGGTGTTCCGTCAATGGCTTCCAGGGGCGCCACCTTGATCCTGTTCCCGGTGATCTCCAGGACTTTGACGCGATGAAGGCCAAGCGGGTTCGGCCTGTCGGGAGAGCGCGTACAGAAGACCCCGGTCGTGGGTCTCTTCCTGTCCCCGCGGGGATGCACCTTCAATAGATCGCGACGGGCCTGGTGAAACCACGTCACCACGATAATGTCACCACCCACTGCGATACCCTGAAGGCCCTCCGCAAAGGCAGGGTCCACGTCGATCCACGCGTCGGGGGCGCCTTCGCTTCCCTGGTGGGGGGCTTCCTCCCGGCTTGACAGCCTGGAGCGCACCAGCCCGATCCGTCTTATCTCAAAAATGGTCTCGTTCATTCTCTCGGAGTGCCGCCGCCATCACTTTGGATGGGCAGACTTTAGATTATTCTCTTACAACTCTTGTTGTTTATCAATATAATTAGCCGCGTCGGGAAATGCTGACCGGAAACACCCTGTCTGCCCCGAAACACTCATCCACTTATCCCGGCCTGTGGACATAGCGTGGTCGCGAGAGGTGTCCGCCAGGGGATCGTGACGGTTCCCGATGCTTTTTCAGCAGCGCTCTAACTGGTGGACATCACGTTGTTTTCATGACATATTCGACCGCTGGGCCTTTGTCCTGGTCACTGGCTCATGATACTATTACAAAAGTGACCGCAAGGGTAAGGAGCAGGATCTTCGGGAAAAGACGGGAACGATACCTGCCGGGAGATTGGCCATGCCGATAAGAGCACCCTTACCCTGAGGTATTGTGGGAGACAAATATGCGTATTAACGTCCGTTCGCGCTTTCTCATTCTTGTTTTACTCCTGGTCATTCCGCTATCGTTCTTACCCTCCACCGCTCTCGCTGATCAACAGGAGATCTCCGTGGGATACGGCCTCGGGACCCTTAATAAGAATGCGGACCCCGGTCACCTCCACAGCGGTGATTACTATGACTTCGTGCAGATCGCGTATGGTTACGAAAAGTTGCTTTCCGGCAAATTCAACATCCTTGTCGAGCCCTTTGTTGCCATCGTCAACCGACCACAGAGTGGTCTTGACGGCGGTTTGACGTTGAATGGGAGGCATTATTTCGGTCACGAGAACTACACGGGCCTTTTCGTCACGGCGGGTTTCGGTGGTGCTTATACGAGCGTTGATCTTGAAGATCAGGGAACTCACGGGTTATTTATTCTTTAGTGCGGTATCGGTTATACGTGGCGGAGGCTTTTCGTGGAATACAGGTTCAAACACTATTCAAACGGCGGAACCGCAAACCCCAATAACTCTGTGAATTCGAGCGTGGTGGGTATGGGTTTTGCCTTCTGATGGGCCGGATAGATGACAAGGATCTCAAGGAACTGGTACCTTTCTCCTGGCGGAGGCCCAAAGGGGAGATGGAGGAAACGACGGCTTGCCTGTCAGCTTTTCTTATCCTTGTCGAGCAACTGGCGGACCGCCTCTGCCAGTTCGCGCTTGTCGAAGGGTTTCATGAGGAGCTTTTGGATTCCTGCCTCCCATGCACGTTCCGGTGAGACCTTGTCGCTGTGACCCGTGCAAAGAATGATCGGAATGCCCGGTTTAGCTTTCAGCAGTTCCGCCGCAAGGTCCATCCCCGTCATATGCGGCATGGTCTCGTCCGTTATGACGAGGTCGAAGCTGTCCTGTGCCCGCCCGAACATCTGCAGGGCGTCCAGGCTGCTTGTCGTCGCGGTCACATCATAGCCTAAACCGCTCAATCTTTGTCGGTTCAACTCAACCAGGATGTCCTCGTCGTCGACGATGAGGATGCGCTCCCTCCCGCCCAATGGGGAAGAAGACGCGCTCTCAACCTGGATGTCCGCACCCTCCGCGAACCCGGGCAAATACACCAGGAACCTCGACCCGATTCCCGGTTCGCTCTCAACCGCTATATATCCGCCATGACCCTTCACGATGCCGTGGGAGACCGACAGTCCCAGACCCGTCCCCTCCCCTTCTCCCTTCGTAGTGAAGAAGGGATCGAACATCTGCTCCATGGTTTCGGGGTCCATTCCGCAACCGCTGTCGCTCACTTCCAGCACCACGTATTCACCCGGCGCCATTTCAGGGAGAGGGGGCGGCGTTCCCTCCGCAACGATAGCCCGTGAAGCGACTATCTGTAATATGCCCCCCGTCTCACGCATGGCATGAACCGCATTCGTGCACAAATTTGCAACCACCTGATGCATTTGCGCAGCATCGGCGAGTATTCGGCAATCATCCGCTGTTCCCTTCCAGAGAATCTCTATGGTGGACGGGAATGCCGGTCCGAGCAGTTTGAGAGTATCTTCAACGACCTCTACCAATGCCAGCGGTTTCCTGTCCTGTTCTCCGCGACGACTGAAAAGGAGTATCTGTTTCACCAGGTCACGCCCCCTGTGGGCCGCTTTCAATACCATTGTGAGCCTTCTGTGTTCCGGCCTGTCAGGACTGGTATCTTCAAGGACCATTTCGGCGAAACCGATAATGCCTGCGAGGACATTGTTGAAATCATGGGCGATGCCGCCGGCAAGGGTGCCGAGGGCCTCCAGCTTCTGGGCCCGGCGGAGCTGCTGCTCGAAGCTGCGCTGTTCCGTAAGATCGCTGATAACGAGACAGAGACACTCCACGCCCTGAAGCTGGATGGGGCACGCCGATACGGAAGTCGTTATCTCGCGTCCCCCACTGGTGATGAGGCGATACTCTCCCCGGCAGCCTGACGCCCCGCACGCATCAAGGACACCTTGAAGCGCCTGCCAGTCTTTAGAAGTCACTATCTCCCGAAGGGACCGCCCGATGATCCTGTTGAGCGGGGCCCCTAGCATCGTGGCCAACTGCCGGTTGCAGTAAAGGATCGTGCCGTCCGTTGCCATGGTGAGGGCACCCTCGGCCATGGTCTCCATCAATGTCCTGTAGGGCTGCTCTGCGCCCTGAAGCGTGAATACCTGAACGCCCCTGTCCCCCTCCACGACAAGGGCATCGACCTCGTTGTTTCTGATCGCCCGGAGGGTCTCCTCCGCCTCGTCGAGCCGCGCCCGGGCATCCCTCAGTTCGGCCTCGAGTTCCTCGTAGCCTCTCATCTTATCCACGGTCACTCTTTCTCGTCTTTCGGTTCGACCCCATCCCTGGACTTGAGATCGAGGCCAACCAGGATCCGGTCCACGTCACCCATATTGCCGATGAACTTTCGCAGAGGGGGAGGAAGCTTCTTGACCAGCGTGGGGGCCGCAATGATCTGTTCGCCCCTGGCGAGTGTCGGCTGCTGGTAAATATCGATGACCTCAAGCTCGTACCGGCCCTTCAGGTACTCTTCACAGATCTTCTTGATACCCAGGATGGCATCCGTCGACCTCGGTGTACTGCCTGCGACGTACAGACGCAAAACATACTTCTTATCCTGTGCACCCTTAAGAGCTTCCTCAAAGACTTCCACCTGGTCCCGGGTCTTTTTTGTCACAATTGTTTCCTTCCTTTCTAGGAAAGGCGGCGAAGGTCGAGACCAACGAGCACCCTCTCCGTGTTGGACAGGTCCCCGATGATCTTCCTTACCGGCTCAGGCAGTTTTCTCACGAGTGTGGGGATGGCGAGAATCTGATCACCCTTCGCAAGGGTGGGGTTCTCCAGAAGGTCGATGATCTCGATCCGATACCTGCCTGCGAGGTGCTCTTCGCAGATCCTTTTTAGGTTCGCGAAGGCGGTAAGCGATCTCGGGGTCTGCCCCGCGACATACAGTCTGAGCTGCCAGAAATCCATACCATCCTCAGGTCCCTGCAGTTCTTCATTGCTCATCGGCCTTTCTCCTTGCCTGTCCCGCGCAGGCCCGGCGCGCGGCTGGCCCGGAGGCGATCTCCCTTCCGCGGCGGCGTCCTCTCCCTCGCGTTCGAAGTTCCTGGCGCGCGAGGCGGATCCTCTTCCAGCGAGAGTCCCCTTTCCGTCAGCCAGAACTCCCTGGATTCATTGGAGTGATTCATGCCTCTCGACTTGACGATGGTGAGCGCGCGCTTGCGTTTGCCCTGCACCTCAATGTTCTTGACAGTAATCCATGTGTCCATGATGGAGGAGATACCGAGTTCACTCTGATCGAGACCGGGACCTATCGCGGTCAGGCTCGTGAAGACGGACGTGGCCTGATTCGTTCTAAGCAGGTCGGTCAGGCGCGTGAGCATCGACCTCACGTCTGCCGGCAGGCCGACCGAAATGAGGTTCGTTATGGGGTCAACGACAACCACATGGGGCTTGAACTCGTTCACCAGTTTTGTCATCCCGAGGAGGTGCATCTCGAGTCCGCAGAACGTCGGCCTCTCGGCGTGCACAAGCAGGCACCCCCGGTCCATGAAAGGCGCGAGGTCTGCTCCAACAGATCGCATGTTCCTGACGATCTGCTTCGGAGACTCTTCGAAGGCAAAATAGAGCGCCCGCTCACCCCGTTCGCATGCGGCTTTCACAAAGTGGGCCGCCAGCGTGGATTTCCCGGTCCCCGCCCCGCCGGAGATCAGGATGTCCGAGGCCCTGTAATAGCCCTTCCCATCCAGCATGGCGTCGAGGCCGGCGACGCCCGTGGAGATCCATTCAGATCGCGCTTCCGAGGTGAGCTCCAGGGAGGTGATGGGAAGCACGGAGACGCCGTCCCTGTCGATAAGAAAAGGATATTCGTTGGTGCCATGGTACGAGCCACGATATTTCGCCACCCTGAGACGACGGGTGGATATCTGGTCCGTAACCCGGTGATCAAGAACGATAACACAGTCCGCCACGTATTCTTCAAGCCCGTAGCGGGTCATGGTGACACTACCCCTTTCCCCGGTAACAATGGCGGTAACGCCCTTTTCCTTGAGCCAGCGCAGGAGGCGTCGGATCTCCGCCCTCAGGATGCCCTCGTTGGGAAGAGACCCGAAGAGCACCTCGATGGTGTCGAGAACGACACGCTTTGCCTTTATGGAATCGATGGCGTAGCCGAGGCGGACGAAGAGTCCCTGCAGGTCGTACTCCCCGGTATCCTCTATCTCCGCGCGCTCTATGTAAACATAGTCGACGGCAAGTTTCTTTTCCTCGATAAGACCGTTCAGATCGAAACCAAGAGAGGAGACGTTCGTGGCAAGATCCTCCGCCGTCTCCTCGAAGGCCATGAAGACACCCGGTTCATCGAACTGTGTGATCCCCTTTACGAGGAACTCGAGCGCGATGAGCGTCTTGCCGGAACCCGGACCACCCGTGATCAGTGTCGGACGCCCCCTGGGGATCCCTCCCCCGGTGATCTCGTCGATCCCCTGGATTCCCGTGGGACATTTCCTGAGTTCGAAGCGATTCGCAACTGGTCTCTTGCGTGGCACAGATTACCCCTCCCTCTGCCGGTTTCACGGCTGCGCAAAAAGCAGGGATGAAAAGAACTGGCAAAACGATCAATACATCCGCAATCTTTCACAATGATTCTAGCAGGAGAAGAGGCCACGTGCAAAGGAATTTTCGCTGACACTTACCGAAGGGCAAAGTGACCGCGCGCGAAGCCCCGCGCAGGGACCCCGGAGGTGGGCCCTGCAATGAAGCGTCTTCTATTTCTACCGGGAGATGAATGCGCGATCCAGGCTCCTGACCCTGTGTCTTCCGTCTAAGTGGAGCACCCGGTGCATTCTCCCAAGGTCCATGACATTTCACCCGCCGCCCGCGCCTCACCGCGATCGATACCGAGATCGCGGGTCAGTTCGGACAGCACCCGGGGCTCGTTGTAATATCCCGATTCCTGCAGCTCCTCCAGGGCATCATCCCGGGAAAGAAGCCCGAAATACACACCGGCCCCGAGCTCGACAATGGCCTGGGGTAGGAAGGTGCTCCCCGCCCCCTGGAAGCGCTTGAACTGGCAATAGTCTTTGACCTTTTCGATGCGGCAGCTGGTGTGCAGGAGTCCTTTTTGTCCCGGCGGCATCTGCCAGTCCATCTCCTGCTTCATACGTTCGACGGCCTTTGCCCATGAGCCATAGGCGGCATTGGACGTGAGACGGCGTAAGATGGGGAGCGGCATGTTCGGATCGCTCTCCGCCCTGGCCAGAATGTCGCCCAGGGGTTTGTAAACTGGCGCCAGGAGCTCACTGACGGAAGACATATGCCGCGCCAGGTCGGCGGTCAAAGAATAGGGCTGCGCGGGTTCAGAGATCGTCGTGACCATCCGCAGGAAGTTCAATGTGTCGGCGCGATGGTTGGGGACCCGTTCCTCCCGGGGCTGCCCGGATCTGATCTCGGTCATCACGTAGTTCATGACCGCCAGTTGCACCTCTTCGACCCCGTGCATGACGAGAGGGATACCCTCCTGCACCGCGAGAGGATAGAACAGCGCGTGAGCCACCGTCGGGCAAAGGCAGGGCCAGCCGACACGCTCGAACTGGTCACGCATGGCCTGCCGGACCATTTTCCAGGGCAGGGTACGCTCGACGAATTCCACATGGGGAAGAATGCGCATGGCCCGACGCATATTCTCCCTGCATGTGTCGTTGGTATAAGGCATGTTCCACGAGGCGACGAGGACACGGAGCTCGAGCTTCTTCGCCAGATACCAAAGCAGGTACGTGGAGTCCTTGCCGCCGGTGTAGAGGACCATGGCGTCAAAGCGTGAACCGGTGTTCCCGGAGGAGATCCGGACGAGGTCCTCGTCCGTGATGCCGTCCTGCATTATCGCGCCCTGCCCCGATCTTTCCGCCAGTTCGTAACACTGACAAAAGGCGCACAGCCCGTCTTCATCAAATTCCAGCCCGGGGAGAACGTAGTCGTTGGTCACGCAGCGTACGCACTGCCGGAAGCTGTCCCTGGTGGACGGCTGACGGACCTCGCGCGCATCCACTATGATCCCTTCCTCAACGAATCGCGTATACATTTCACGACCGGCAAGGTCTGACGGCAGGTCCTTCGCCGAGGTCCGGCCGTCAAGCGATCGCAGACAATCCGCCAGTTCCCGGGGGACAGGGATGATGCTCCTCGTATGATTCGGGGGGTTGCGTAAGCCGAAATAGACAAGCTGCGGTCCACCGTTCGTCTCCTTGACCTGCCATCGGTACTGCAAGACCGGGTGCTGAAGTGTCCTCATATCTCACCTCCCTGCCGCGTTGATGTTCACTACCTGTTCGTAGCTTTACGGGCCCCTGATTCCCTGACGAGATCCGACGGTTCGTTTCGTCTCTGTCAGCCAGGATAGATTCGGAAAGTCATGCGGCTTCCGTATACAGTCTTATACCTTCCGGGAACCGGGGTCAACTCCATTGTTATCAACAATCCACAATTCCTCCGATCTATACCCCATCCCCACCCGTAGTCTTCGACAACGTTTTCTATACTAATGGTCTGAAAAGGGTATATAATCCAGAAAGAGGTTGAGTCATGCGCAAGAAAGAGCCCTCTTGGAAAACCTCCGCATCTGGCAACCCAGCCACGCGTCCCGACACCAGACACAGGAACGAACCCCACGAGGTAACATCGGATTGGCTCAGGATCGCGGAAGGAGCCGCGAAGGCCGGATTCTACGACTGGGACATCCGTACAGACCACATTACATGGTCAGAAGGGATCTATCACCTCTTCGGGCTTCCTCCCGACGCGGAACCATCCTTTGCGACATGGCTGGCTACAATGCACCCCGACGACATTGAGCCGGCCCTGACAGAGATACACGAATCCATCGCGAAAAGGATCTCTATCAGCAACGAGTACCGTATCATCCTCCCCAATGGGAGTGAACGCTGGATAAACACGCTTGGAAGCACGTTTTATGATGAGGCCGGAAAACCGCTGCGGCACTCCGGCATCTGTATAGACATCACCGCTCGCAAAGAGATGGAGGAAGATCTGCGGGAGAGCGAGGAGAGACTGAGGCTTGCCCACAAAGCGACAAGCGATGTCGTGTGGGACTGGGACATCGTCCATGACACCCAGAGATGGAATGAGGCCGGCGCTGTCGTCTTTGGCTGGACAGAGATCTTCGAAGGCCCGGTGAATGCCCACTGGTGGGTGGAGCGGATCCATCCCCGGGACCGCGAGCGAGTCAATGAGAAATTCTTTGCCGTGGTGAACGACCCGCAGGCGGATCACTGGAATGATGAATACCGGTTCCTGAAGGCCGACGGGAGTTACGCCGACGTGATGGACCGGGGCTATCTATTGCGGGACGCGCAGGGCAAGGCCGTGCGCATGATCGGGGCCATGCTTGACATCACCTCCCGGAAGCGGATGGAGGAGGAACTTGCCAGACGGCGGGCCGAGATCCAGTCCCTCTTCGACAGTTCGAATGTCGGTCTGGTCCTGTTCGAAGCCAGGCGTCCCTATACAGTGATCACCCACAACAGGTTCTACCAGGAGCTCTTCGCTGAACCATACAGGACAGTCGGAATGATTGGCAGGAACCTGTATGAGTTTGCTCCGAACGTGGAGGCGCAAGGGGTTGCAGCAGTCTTCGACGAGGTGGCGAGAACGGGGAAGGCCATGGAGCTTCGCGATTTCCCTTATGACAGCAATCCGCCCGAGAGATCATGGTTCAACTGGCATCTGTCACCGATCATTCATGAGGGCCGGGTAGTGGCCCTCGCCAGCCTGAGCATCGATGTTACCAACCAGCACCTGGCCGAGGAGCAACTCCGCAGGATCCACGACGACCTCGAGCTCCGCATCCGGGAGCGCACCGCGGCGCTGCTTCGGGCCAACGAGGACCTCATTGAAGAGATGGAACA
>DBQU01000075.1 GCA_002305765.1 Deltaproteobacteria bacterium UBA1386 | reverse complement strand
CACGATTTCCAATCGTGCTCCTTCAGCCGCTCGGACATCTCTCCGGTGACATTTGTTATACCACACTTCAGAAAACCACCTCAAGGGATTTACGTTGTCACCCTTTGCCAGTCTTCGCGCACTGCCGCGAGAATGTCCTTCGCCCTGTCGGAGTACAGCATTATCCCCTCCCAGTTCGGACGGACGGCGATCTTCTGCATGAGGAGCCCGTCTTCGCCGAACCACCGGGGGAGAATGCCCCCGAAGAAGTATCCCCTCCCGCTGAGCCAGTCCGTCAGACCGGCGATAAAGGGCCAGGAGAGCTTGAGCCACACCTGGATGACGACCATGCCCTTCTGAAGGGCATCGCGTTCATACTCCTCGAAAACGGCGGGGAAGTCCTGCCCGGCCTGGCGCACGGTCATGCGCGTGACGTGGGCAAATTCGAAATGGCTGCTTTCGATGGATGTCGGCTCCCTTTCCGCGGACTCGTCCGTCGCCTTCGCGACACGGGCACCGCTCGTGAACCCGTCATAGATGAACCGCATGGCCTCCTCGTATTGCCGGGGCGCGTAGACGGTGTGTTCCATGGGCCGGTACATCCGCGTCATGTGCAGGGTGGCCACGCGGCCCGTTGTGCCCTCCTTCGCGTAGACCGCGCCGGGCATGAGGTCCACCTCGAGGGCGGTCTCGATGGCCCCGTGCATTGCCCAGGCCTTCTGGGAATAGATATGGTTGCAAACGGCCTCGCCGAAGACGGCATCGGCACCGTACGCAGGCGCCAGTACCTCGGAGTAATAGCGGATCAGCTCTCGGAAGGTGCCGTGCTCGCGGTAGTCCGCAAGGACGAGACCCTGTCCCCCTTCGTAAACCGTTTCGACCGGGGCGGACCTGAAGATGCTCACGTACCCCACGACGATGCCCTTCGAAGAACGGGCGACGGCGGGGATGTTTTCATGTTTCTCAAAGGCCTTGACGAGCCCCTCGGGATCGTAGACAAGCTTTACCGGGTAATCCTCCCCATAGACCTTGCGGAAAAGGTCCCCCACGCCCAAGGCGTCACCGGGCTGAAAGGTGTCAATGGTGATATGTTCGTCTCCCGAGATATTGAGTACGGTCGACATGCGTTCCTTACCTCCTATTCGTCCCGCACCGGCGTCCGTCAGCCGCGAAGTCCCGCGTCATCGGGGCAGGCGCGCATGTACCATACCACAAGATTGAGGTAATAGGAATAGCGGAGCCGCATCCGGGAGCCGAAAAGGGAAAGGGGGACAGCAATGACAAAGGCCAGGGATTTTGCCAGCCTGACGGCATCGAAGGCCGTGAGGTACAGGCGTCCATGATGCTTTTTCATGAACTTCCTCAGGGAGATATTGTATTCCATGCGACCCTTCACCCAGGTCTTCCTGACCGTCCTTCCCTGGAGGTGGATGACCCGGGCCCCGGGGAAGAAGACCACCCGATAACCCTTCTGCCTCGCCCGGACGCAAAAGTCCGTCTCCTCGAGAAAGAAGAAGAAGCGCTCGTCGAAACCATGAAGGTCGTCGAAGGCGGCCTTCCGGATCATGATGGCGGCACCGATAAGCGATTCCACGTCCCGGGCGGGCCCCGTGTTCCCGTCCGACGCCGGTTGAGAGACGCGGCCCGAACCGGGGATCACCTCTCCTGTGAGGCCGGGGACGGCTGCCACCGACCTTTGAAGGCTCAGGTCCTCGTAAACGAGCTGAGGCCCCATCAATCCCAGATCCGGGATGTCTTCAGCGGTGGCCACCATCCGCGCCACCTCTCCTTCGATGAGGCGGGTGTCGGAGTTGAGGAGAAGGATATATCTGCCGGCGGCCGCCCGCGCCCCCTGATTCACCGCAACAGCGAATCCCGCGTTGCGGTCGTTGCGTATATACCGGGCATGGGGACAGGCGCTCTTAACAAATTTCTCCGTGCCGTCAGTGGACGCGTTGTCGATGACGATGATCTCCCTGCCGAGAGACGTAAGCGAGGTGTCCTTTTCGATGGAATCAAAGAGCCCCTCCAGGAGCTCCCTGGTGTCTTTCGTGATAATGACTATGGAAAGGGTGGGGTCCGCTTCCATGACCTCTTCAGGGGTTGCCCGGCGCCGCCGCGCCCGGTCTGCCCGCTTTCTTTTCCGCCTTCAGGGCCTTACCCTGCGGCTGGACGGGACAGGCATAGTAGCAGATCCCGCAGTTCGTGCACAGGCTGTCGTCTATAAGTATCTTCTTCGACACCTCATCGAAGGACATCGCCGGGCAGTCGAAGGTCTTAAGGCAACTCTTGCAGCCTATGCAATCCCGCTCGATGTCCGCCGGGTAGGCGGAGGGCTTCGCCGCCCCTTTTACAAGGAGCAGGCACTCGCGCCGGGCGATGATGACCGCCGGGAGGGCTTCCTCCCTGACGCGCCCGAAGGCCTCGTTGATGGTCCCGATCATCGCGGGAACGTCGTAAGGATCGACAACGCGCACGTAGTTCACCCCGAGACCCCTGACGATGTCCTCGATGGCGACGCTTCGCGTACGCGTCCCGTCCACGGTGACCCCCGACTGCGGCGTGGGCTGCATGCCCGTCATGGCCGTCGTGGAGTTGTCCATGATGACGAGGATGAACCTCTTCCGGTTTCTAACGGCGTCATAGAGAGGGGCCATACAGGCGTGCAGAAACGTCGAGTCTCCTATCGACGCAAGGATGGGGACGAGCTTGCCGTCCTGGTTGAAGGCGTCATAGAAGCCTTCGGCGAGGGTGACCCCGGCGCCCATATCGAGGCAGGTGTCAACGGCACCCTGTGATATGCCCAGCGTGTAGCACCCGATATCGCCGGGATAGATGGTGTCGGGCCAGAGGTACTGCATCGCGAAGAAAGACGCCCTGTGGGGGCACCCGGGACAGAGCTTCGGGGGCCTGGGGACGACGGCCACATGGGAAAGCGCCTCTTCGATGCCCCCGTCAGGCACGAATGGACGCCTGTCCGTTCCGGCCCCGGCAAGCACCCGGGACAGGATGTCCCTCACGATATCGTAGGTGATCTCTCCCGCCGACGGCACCGTGCCGTCCCTGCGGCCCATCACCTTTTTCGCGTCGCCGATGAGCGCCTCTATCACCTGGTCCGTTTCCTCAACCACGAGAACGCGTTCCATGGAATCGACAAACCCCGTGAGGGCCTCGTCGACGGGATAGACCTTGAGGACCTTGTAAAGGGAAACCTCTTCCGACGCGCCCAGCTCTTCCATGACATCGTAGACGAGGGAGCAACTCATGCCCGACGCGACGATGCCCAGCTTCCGGCCCCTTCCGGCAACGTGTCCTTCCCTGAAGGCCACCCTCCTCGTCCCCGGGCCGTAGAGGGGAACCGACTCGCGGGCATGGCTAACCCGGTGGGTGGAACGGATGATGACGGGTACCTTGTTCTCGAAGGACCAATTGAGGGCGTGGTAGGCGACATCGGCCGCCTCAGCCGGCGATGACGGATCGAAAACGGGGATCCCGAAGAGGGTCGCTATAAGCCGCGTGTCCTGCTCCGTCTGGGACGACTGCGGGCCGGGGTCGTCACAGGAGACGATCACGAGCCCTCCCTCAATGGACTTTTCCCGGGACCTCATCAGTGCCGGGAACGCTACATTGAGGCCCACCTGCTTCATGAAACAGGCCGCTCTGGCCCCGCCGTAGGCCGCGGCCCCGAAGGCGACCTCGAAGGCGCAGAGCTCGTTCGTCGACCACTCGGTGTGGATCTTCGATCCCTCCATGTCCCTGAAATAGACGACTCCGGGCAGTATCTCGGAACTCGGCGTCCCCGGGTATGCCGCCGCTATCTCAAGGCCTGCCTCGACAAGGCCCCTCGCGATGGCCTGATTGCCTATTACCACTTCTTCCCTGCTATGCACTGACGATCCTCCCATAAGCTCTTAAACCATATCCGTCCGGCGGTCCCCCGCGTTGCCCATTTTCATCGCGGCGTCGAATCCCTTCCCGAAGACTTCGAGATTCTTTGCCAAAAACTTCTCCGGCACGCGGGACCTGATCGTCTCTTCGAGAACCTCTTTCGTAAAAGGGGCGATGCCGAAGGCGGCGAAAAAGCCGAGAAGGGCCATGTTCGCGGACTGGAACATGCCCGTCTGACGGGCAATACCGTCGGCATCGATGAGGCGGCAGGTTATCTCCCGCTTCTCCAGAAGACCCGCGATGGACGGCGGCAGCTCAGCCGCACGGGTGTTGACAAGGGCAAGGCCGCCCTTCTTCAGGAAGAGGAGCGCTTTGTAGAACTCGCTCTCCTCGAAGGCGAGGAGGATGCCGCCGTTCTCCCTGCCGATGAAGGGACTCGCGAAATCGCCCACCTTCACGAGGGACACGACGGACCCTCCCCTCTGGCTCATACCGTATTCATCGGATGCCACCGCCTTGAGCCCGCTCCCGATGGCGGCCTCGATGAGTATCGTGGAGGCGAGGAGCACACCCCTGCCCCCGATACCGGCGCATATGATCTCATGTCTCATATCATACCCCTGTAGAGAGCCACCACGGGCTCCTTCGTGTCCCGGAACCGGCCGATCTCGTCGATGTTCGAGATCGAGTGCACCCCGCTTACGCCATAGCCCCGCAGTATCCTTCTCAGATCGTCCTCCCTCTCGCTCACCATGACGAGAAGTACGAACGAAGAGCCATTGTAGAGGCTGTTGACGTACGCCGGCATCCCTGAATGGAAGAAGTGGTCCTCGAAGGTCACGGCCAGGATGTTCCTCTCGGGATGGAGCCTCTTGATGCCGTGCGCCATGTTTATCGAAGAGGCGGGGCCCAGCCGGTCCCTGATTACGGAGAACCCTGCTATGATCTCATCGTATTGCGGTCTGCCGCGTCCGGTATCGACGAACCCCCGCTTCACCTTCGATCTGTCCGGTATCTGGAGTTCGATCGCCGGATAGGTCTCGACGACGAGGACCTCGTCCATGCTGTCGACGAAACCCTGCACGAGCTTCCGCGGCAGGGGAAAGACAGTTGCCAGCCTGAGCACGCTCGCGTCCTCGTCGTAGAACTCGAGACGGGACAGCCGGTCCGTGACAAGTCCCGTTGAACCCTTTGAGATGATGAGGTTGTCCTCATAGGTCTCGAAGGCCTCGCCGATCTTCCTGATCTTTTCGTTGAGCTCCCCGTGAAGCTGGAAACGGAACTTCGGCGTCGCCGCCCACCTGCCCGGCTCCTTTACGAGCATGGCCGCGTTCCCTGCCGTCTTTGCGGTCTGCCCCGCGGTCTTACGGCCTGTGCCGCACCCGGCCGGGACGGCCTGCACGATAACGGGGATCCTGTACTCCTCGGAAAGTTCGAGCCCGTACCTGACGGCCCTTTCCAGTTCTTCTTCCTTTTCGGTGACGATAAGGGGCAGCTTCGAGAACGGGCCGAGAGGGGTCACCTCCTCGTCGTTCTCCTGAACGGCCACGACGACGAAGGACCCGGCCACCCCCGTGTAGGCGGAGCTCATGACGGGGTCGAGGGCCTCGTAGAGACCTTCCGTGGAGAGGATGCAGGCCGTCCTCTTGCGCACGTAGGCGCCTGCCAGGGCAAGCTCGAAGGCTATCTTCTCGTTCGTCGAAACCTCGCAATGCAGCGCGCCCGACACCTTCCGCGCCGTCGCCGCCGTGCCCCTGTTCGTCACGTAGATCTGCTGCAC
Source organism: Deltaproteobacteria bacterium UBA1386 (assembly GCA_002305765.1). Lineage (GTDB taxonomy): Bacteria > Desulfobacterota > Syntrophorhabdia > Syntrophorhabdales > Syntrophorhabdaceae > Delta-02. The sequence continues at coordinate 62,910 of DBQU01000075.1, read as the reverse complement.
GGCATTCTCCATCAACAACCTGATCACATTCTCATGCATCGTTCCGAAAACTCCTTTACGCCATTCTTCTCAGTACGTCGATTCCCTTGAGGAGGTTCTCCTCGGTGGCTGCGAAAGAGATGCGCACATGAGTGTCCCTTGCCGAAAAAACACTGCCCGGTATGATGAAGAGATTGTTCTCCAATGCCCTTTCCACGAATGCCATGGCGTTGCCGCCGGGAATCTCGGGAAAGATGAAGAAGGCCCCCTTCGGCTTAACCACATTGTATGTGTCCTTGAGCCCGTTGTAAATGAGGTCCCGTTTCTTACGGTACCCGGCGATCATGTCGTCCATGCCCTCGTCGAGGGCAACGAGGGCCGCCTTTTGCGCGAAGGACGTGACGCTCGAGAAGGCGTATTGCTGCATCGTTATCATACACTGAATGACCTCGCTCGGCCCCGCCACGTACCCCAGGCGCCAACCCGTCATCCCCCAGGTCTTCGAGAAGCCGCCGAAGGTGAGCGTCTTTTCGTACATTTTGCCCAGGTACGGCTTCTCCCCCTCCTCTTCATCAAAGACGAAGCGGTCGTAGATATCGTCGGAGAAGACGAGGAGGTCCTTCTCGCGCGCCACCCTCGCCACCATTTCCAGCTCTTCCCGGGAATTGACCATGCCCGTCGGATTGTTGGGGCTGTTGATGAGGATGACCCTCGTCCTGTCCGTTATTGCCCGGCGCAGTTCCTCCTCCCTGATCGTGAAATCGGGATAGGTATCGAAGAAGACGGGCCGCCCTCCCAGCAGCAGGACCTGGTACTCGTAGAGAACGAAGTAGGGGTCGGGGATGATGACCTCGTCACCGGGGTTGAGCGTCGTCATGAGGGCCAGAAGAAGACCTCCCGTCACCCCCGCCGTGATGATGGCGTCCTCGCAGACTATCCCCTTTCCCCTGAGATGACCGAGGACCTTTTCCCGAAGCTCCGGGATCCCTCCCGAGGGCGTGTACTTGTTGAAACCCTTCTGTATCCACTTTATCCCTTCATCCTTCACCACATCGGGAATATCGAAATCAGGTTCCCCGATGCTGAGGTTGATGGGGTTCTTCACTTTTTGCGCCAGGTCGAAGATCTTTCGCACCCCCGATGGCCTCATCTGCATGACCCTGTCGGAAAGCAGCATCTATTCCTCCTTGCAAGCTGAACGGGCGGACTCCAGTATCCTGTCGAGCCTCGATCTCGGCAGTGTGTTGAAGGCCAGTCGCAATTCTTCGTCAGTAAACTTTGCCCTAAGAAGAGCGACCACGTCAACCCTTTCTTTCCAGCACCCAAAGGTGTTGGAGCAGGGCAAACCGTTCTGGACCTGGAGACAATAATCGAACCCGATGATCATCCCCAGCTGACCACAATAGATCTCCATAGAAACCTCGGTGATAGGTGATGGGTCATGGGTTATGGGAAAGGCAATGAATGCACCCATCACCCATTACCCGCCTCATTTAGGTTTCGGATACTTCTCCAGGCTGCGGAGGAGTTCCGTTATCTCGTTGTCGGGCATCGCGTAATCCTGGAGCTTGCCCGACAGGAAGGCATCATAGGACGGCAGGTCTATGACACCGTGGCCGCTGAAGTTCATGAGGATGACCTTCTCCTTACCCTCTTCCTTCGCCCTTTTCGCCTCATCGACGGCACAGGCTATGGCGTGGTTCGTCTCCGGCGCCGGGATGAACCCTTCCGTCCGGGCGAAGATAACGCCCGCCGAGAACGTCTCGATCTGGTTGTATGCGCGCGCCTCGATGAGCCCGTCGGCGAAGACCTTGCTGACGAGGGGTGCCATGCCGTGATACCGAAGGCCCCCCGCGTGTATCGGCGCGGGAACGAATCCGTGCCCGATGGAGTACATGGGCAGAAGCGGCGTCATCCCGGCGGTGTCCCCGAAATCATAGACATACCGGCCCCTGGTCAACGTCGGACAGGAGGTGGGCTCCGCGGCTATCACCCGTATCTCTTTCCCGTGGATCTTGTCACGGATGAAAGGGAAGGCTATGCCGGCGAAGTTGCTGCCACCGCCCGCGCACCCGATGACGACATCGGGGTATTCTCCCGCGAGCTCGAGCTGCCGCTGTGCTTCAAGGCCGATAACGGACTGGTGGAGGAGGACGTGGTTGAGGACGCTGCCCAGGGAGTACTTCGTGTTCTTCGAGGTCACCGCGTCCTCGATGGCCTCACTGATCGCCATTCCGAGGCTTCCAGGGTGGTCCGGGTTCCCTTCGAGGAACGCGCGCCCGGCTTTCGTGTCGGGACTCGGGCTGGGCACGCACTTCCCTCCCCAGGTCTCCATCATGACGCGCCGGTACGGCTTCTGGTTGAAGCTCACACGGACCATGTAGATCTTCAGCTCGATGCCGAACTGGTTGCAGGCGAAGGCAAGGGCGCTCCCCCACTGTCCGGCCCCCGTCTCCGTCGTGAGCCTCTTGATGCCGGCCTCCTTGTTATAGTAGGCCTGCGCGATGGCCGTGTTCGGCTTGTGGCTTCCCGGGGGGCTGACCCCTTCGTTCTTATAATAGATGTGGGCGGGCGTCCCGAGGAACTTTTCAAGCCCCGTGGCCCGGCACAATGGCGTCGGCCTCCACATGAGGAGTCTTTCCATGACCTCACCGGGAATGTCTATGAACCTCTCGGTGCTCACCTCCTGCTCGATGAGGTTCATCGGGAAGATGGCCTCGAGCATGTCCGGCGTCACGGGCTCCCCCGTTTCCGGGTTGAGCGGCGGGGGCAGGGGCGTCTCAAGATCGGCCTGAATATTGTACCAGGCCCGCGGCATGTCCTTTTCATTGAGGAATATTTTCTTATCCATGATACCCTCCTTTCTTTCGGTAACAGAAAGGGCCATGAGCTTGTCTGCCCATGGCCCTTTTCAAATAAAACGGCCATGGACGGTGTGAAACCGTCCATGGCCGGAAAATTACGGTCTCACACCTACAATCTCCGCCACCACCACCAGTTGTTTGTCGCTGCGTTCGTCATAATGAGGCTTTATAACATGGGAAATGGAGGATGTCAAAATAAAAGATAATGACCAATGACCAAATTCCAATGACCAGATAAACAGACAATAACCAAAAAGAGAACGATACAGGCAGTCCATTCTGTCCTTCTCTTTGTTCAATTGGTTATTGGTACATTGGTCATTATCCTCTTCATTGGTCATTGGAATTTGGTCAATTGGTCATTCTCTTCTTATTGGTCATTCTCTTCATAATCGTGTATACTCTTACAGTTTTTATATCCACCATCATGTTCGGAGGTCAGGAAATGAAATTCTTTATAGATACGGCAAATATAAACGAGATCAGAAAGGGAATGGAGATGGGGCTCGTCGATGGCGTGACCACCAATCCGTCACTTCTCGCAAAAGAGAAGAAGGACCCCGACGCCGTGCTCCGCGAGATACTTCAGACCGTTCCCGGGCCCGTCAGCCTGGAAGTCATATCGACCACGGCGGAAGGCATGTGCGAGGAGGCTCGGAAACTCGCCGCGCTGGGCGAGAACGCCGTCGTCAAGATACCCATGACGGGTGAGGGTATCCGGGCCGTCAGGACGTTGACCGACGAGGGCATCAAGACGAATGTGACCCTCATCTTTCAGCCCGTTCAGGCCCTCATTGCCGCGAAGGCGGGCGCCACGTACGTGAGCCCCTTTATCGGCAGGCTCGATGATATATCTCAGAGGGGCATGGATATCATCGAGAACATCGTTACCATATTCTACAACTACGCCTTTGAGACGGAGGTCATCGTCGCAAGCATCCGTAACCCCACGCACGTCCTCGACGCGGCCCTTGTCGGCGCCGATATTGCCACCATCCCCTTCAACGTCCTCTCGCAGCTCATGAATCATCCCCTGACGGACATCGGCCTGCAGAAATTCCTCAAGGACTGGGAGGGCATCAAGAAATAGGGGCCTTCTTCAGGGTCTCTTCATCCAGGAGTTCCCTCACCTTCTTCAGGAGGTCCCGGGGCAGGATGGGCTTGGCTATATACTCTATCGTCGCGTCAAGGATGCCCTTTTGGTGGATGATGTCGTCAGTGTAGCCGCTCATGAAAAGAACCCTGATATCGGGGTCCATGGACTTCAGTCTATCGTAGGCCTCTTTGCCGTTCATCTTCGGCATGACGACATCGAGGATGATGAGGTCCGCCCGGCACCGGTGTTGTGCTTCGATGGCGTCGAGTCCATCCACCGCCTCGAAGACCCTGTAGCCCTGCTCTGAAAGAACGGTGCGCAGGAGGTTCCTCAGTTCCTCGTTGTCCTCCACGACAAGAATTTTTTCGCTGCCCCTCGGGTCGTCGGCGACGGTCTGTGCCTCTTTATCAGGAACGGCCTCGACTATGGGAAGGAACACTTCGAAGGTCGTCCCGTGACCCAACTCGCTGGCAACGCTGATGGAACCATTGTGCTGTTGGATTATCCCGTAGACTATCGCAAGACCCAGCCCCGTTCCTTTCCCCGATTCCTTTGTCGTGAAGAAGGGCTCGAAGACCTTCTCCTTCGTCCTGGCGTCCATGCCGACACCCGTGTCGGAAACGCTGATGCAGGCGAACCGGTTTCCCCTCTCTCCGTCAGTCCCGTTCACCCTTTTCGTGCTGATCGTGAGGATGCCACCTGTGGGCATGGCGTCCCGGGCATTGGCCACGAGGTTCATGAGGACCTGGTCGATCTGGACGAGGTCGGCCATCACGATAAGGAAACCCGGACACAGCTCCGTCCTGAGGACGATGTCCTCGGTGATGAGCCGCGAAAGCAGCTTCTTAGTCCCCGTGATCGCTCCATTGACATCCATCGGCTTCGGATCGATGATCTGCTTCCTGCTGAAGGCAAGGAGACTCTGCGTGAGGATGGCCGCCTTCCCGGACGACGCGACGATCTGGTCGACGTACTTGCGAACGGGATCGTCGGGCGGGAGCTTGATCTGGACGAGGTTCGAATAGCCGATGATGGCGCTGAGGATGTTATTGAAGTCATGCGCTATCCCGCCCGCAAGCTGGCCTATGACCTCCATCTTCTGCGACTGGTGCAGTTGCGATTCGAGTTGGACCTGCCTTGTCACATCCCGGTTGAGCGCGATGTATCCCGTTATGGCGCCCGAGGAATCGACGAGGGGGCCCACGGTGGATTCCTCGTGGATGAAGGTCCCGTCCTTTCTCCTGTTGACGATGGTGCCCGTCCAGACCTTGCCTGACCGGATCGTCTCCCATAGATTCCCGTAGAACTCCCGGTCGTGGAGGCCGCTCGTGAGGAAAGCGGGGGTCCTGCCCAGTACCTCTCCGCGGGAATACCCCGTCACCGATTCGAAGGCCGGATTGACGTATTCGATGACACCCTCGGCATCGGTGATGAAGATGTCTTCCGCGGCCTGCTCTATGGCGGTGACAAGGCGCCGGATCTCGGCCTCGGCCCTCTTTCTCTCCGTTATGTCCCGCACGATCACGAGGAGGTAGACCTCGTTGTTCACGTCAAAACGGCTCAGGTTCACCTCCACGTCGAAGAACCCGCTCCCGTCGAGCACAATGTTGCGCCACTCGAAAAATTGCGGTTTGCCGGACATGGCAAGGCGCATCTTCTCGTTCGCCTTATCGATGGAAGAGGTGCCATCGGGCTGGATCTCGGGCGAGAACGAGTAAGGACCCTTCCCCAGAATGTCCTCCTTCGCGCACTTCATCAGTTCCAGCGTCCTGGAGTTGCAGTCCATATAGACACCGTCCTTGAGGACAAGGACGGCATCGGGAGAGAACTCGAAGAGCGCCCGGTAGCGCACCTCGCTTTCGCGCAGGGCTTCCGCCGCCATTTTCCGTTCCGTGATGTCCCTTAAGATCCCTTCCCGGCCCGCGATCCGGCCCTCATCATCGAGGAAATAATGCGTCGTGATGGATACGTACAGCGTCGTGCCGTCCTTGCGCCTTAGTAGCGCCTCATAGTCGTTCACGCGGTCGCGGTCCTTCAGTTCCTCTATCATCCTGTAGAGATCGCGGGGATCGTTCCAGAAGGCCTCCATGGGCAGGCCAAGCATATCCTCGACGGAATCATAGCGAAACATCCTGGCCCCGGCGGGGTTTATCATGATCAGGATACCGTTGATGTCGAACCTGTAGAAGACGTCCTGGATCTTCTCGATTATGTTTCGGTAGAGCTTCTCGCTCTCCCTCAGGGCCCGGGCCGTCCTGATGCGTTCCGTTATGTCCGTTATGATGGCGATGTAGCTGTCGCCCGTCGCCTTCGCCACCTGGAAGAGGAGTTCTATGACGGTACCGTCCTTGCGGACCCACCTGGATTCCTCCTGCCCTTTGCGGTAGATCTCGCGGCCCACCCTCTCGTACTCTTCGTCATCGGGATAGAGGAATCGTGAATCGTGTCCCACAAGCTCATCTTCCTCGTAACCCGTTATGGAACACATCGCATCGTTCACCCATTCAAAGACCCTGCCCCTGATCTTCACGATACCGCTCGGCGAGGCGGAGAGGATCCCCGACAGCGTCTCCTGTGAGGCAAGGAGTTCCTGCTCTCTCGACCTCAACTTCAAGGACGTGCGCTTCAGGCGCGCGAGACCGATCACCAGGACCGCGATGAACGCGAGCAGAACGATGATCACCGCGATGGCGGTGAGTATGGTGCTCCTGTTCTGTTCAAAAAAGGAGGGCGGCTTGTTCAGGATGACGCTGCCCGGAGGGAGCACGTTCTCGGCGATCCCGTGTTCCACCAGTTCCGCGTGGTCGAACATGAACCGGTTCGGGCTCTCGATCACCCGGGGAAGGTCCCCGGGGACTTTGCCGTCCAGTATCTGGCGCGCGAGGAGTCCCGCGGCCCTGCCCTGGCTGAAACCGGAGACGCATTTCCCTCCAACGAGCCCTTTGCCCACTAAAGAGCCCGAGCGGCCGAAGACCGGGACCGGTGACAGTCTCAGGATCCTCGAAGCCTCCCGCGCCGAAACGGGCCTGCCCTCGGCGTCCTGCCACAGGGATATGAAGAACACGATGCTGTCCCGGGGAAGCGTGGGCATGGCCTCAAGGATCCGCGAATAGGAGAGGTCGCCCAGCGTCTCCACCGTCACCCGGGGATAGCCGGCCCTGATTATCCGCGACAGTTCTTCAAGGCGCTTGAGGTTCTCTTTTGTCCGGTCGTGCACAACGTAGACCGTTCGCGTCTTCGGCCTCACCCGGAAGGCAAACGCCAGCGTTTCCTCGAAATCATCCCCTTCAAGCACCCCCACGACATTGTTCCGGCCGGCGACGGGATCCCGGCTGGACCTGTTGACCCCGCAGAACACAATGGGAGCATAGCTGAAGAGATCCTTATGATGGGATAAGACAAATCGAAAGGCGTTGTCATCGGAGACAAGGATAACATCGAACCGTATGGCGCCAAACTTCATCGCGTAGATGTCGCGAAGCTTGCGGAGATACTCGGCGGTCTCCGTCTTCTTCGTGTCCATGTACTCCACGTGCACGCCAAGGTCATCGCGCCCCTGCAAGGCGGATATATAGCCTTCCATTATGGTCTCGGTCCAATCTGTCCTGTGGTAGGAGTGGAGAAAGAGAGCCGTCTTGTGGCGCTCCGTCGTGAATGCCCCGCAAGCGCCGGCGAAGAGAAGAAACGAGAAAACCGCGAGTATTGCCGTACCCGCCGGGTTGGCTACCCGCCTCTTCTCCTTCCGCTGGAGGTCATTACCTGCCGCGCCTGATGTGATGCTCATGCGTTGAGATACTCGCGTAATCCTGTTCCTCGATGAACAATTTACGATCACGGCCGCGGATCGTTTCTCATGCCCTGCAACGCAGCACTCTGAAGCGATGCTGTGAACAAACCTTATGATACTTATCGGCACTTCCGCAAGAGAAATTAACAGAGCCACCCCGAATGACGGTTTGCCTGCCATCAGTGTTAGCGGGTTAACAGAAGCCAGGATCGAAGCCGGTTATATTTGGAGAGGAACCGGAGCACTCGGAGAACAGCAGAAGTTACGGTGCCCGTGAGGATGGGTGCCGGTGGTCATACCGGTCTTCCCTCGAGCGGTCCGCATTGGTCTCACCCGTCAATCGGGCTTGCATTTTGCGGGATGACAACGTACCATAGTTCTTAAGCGGGGGTTACAACGGCGGGTGAACGGCCGGGAGAAGCAACTCGAAATAACGCTCTCATCGTCCATGGCAGGATTGTGATCTGAAACAGAAGGCATACCTGCACCGTCGCTTTATTGAAGCGCATTGCATTCCAATCCGGAGGTGGAATAATGGTGCATTACGCATGGATCATCGCTTTCACCGGTACACTTGTCACCATTCTGGCCCATGGCTTCGGCAGGATGTCCTATTCAGTGATACTGCCTCCCATGAAAGATGGCCTCGTGCTCAACTATACTCAACTCGGTTCCATAGCGACGGGCAATTTTATCGGCTACCTCAGCCTTGCCATCATAGGCGGCTTTCTCGCCGCCAGGTTCGGAGTGAGACGGGTCGTTTTCGTCTCTCTCCTCGTGATCGGTGTAAGCCTCTTTCTCACGGGTCTAGCCGACTCCTTCTCCTTCGCCTTCGTCATGCGACTGATAGCAGGGCTCGGTAACGGCGGGAGTTACGTTCCCATCATGGCCCTGCCCGCGGCCTGGTTCATCATGAAGAAAAGGGGCCTGGCCACCGGGATCGTATCCGCCGGCATCGGCACCGGGCTTTTCCTGGCGGGCATCATCCTGCCTCCCATCATCTCGCACTTCGGCAAGGAGGGGTGGCGCTACGCCTGGTATTTCCTCGGAATCGCGGTGTTCGTTTTCGCGTTCGTCTGCTACGCCTTCTTGAGGAACAATCCGGCTGAGAAGGGTCTTTCCATGTACGGTGGTACTGAAGAGCAGAAAGGCGGCCCAAGGGTCACCCTCTTCTCGGCCTTCAAGGACGTCGTCGTCGAATCGGAGATCTGGAAGCTGGGAATGGTCTATTTCATGTACGGCTTCTCCTACATCATATATCTCACTTTTTTCGTCGCCTTCCTCACCAAGGAGATGGGCGTGAGCCCCATAGCCGCGGGCAGGATCTTCGCCGTCCTGGGCATCTTCAGCATTTTCTGCGGCGTCATATACGGCTGGATATCCGATGTGCTCGGAAGAAGGTACGGGTCCATGATCGCCTACCTGACCCTGGCCCTTTCCTACGTGATCTTCGCCTTCTGGAAGGACACCACCGGTTTCTACGTATCGGCGGTCGTTTTCGGGATCGCCGCCTTCTCGATCCCCACCATCATGGCCGCGGCGTCGGGAGACGCCGTGGGCGGACGGCTCGCCCCTGCCGGCCTCGGGTTCATAACACTCTTCTTCGGGATAGGCCAGGCCCTCGGCCCCCTGGCAGGAGGCTACATAAAGGACGCCACCGGAACCTTCACCAACGCGTTCCTCCTTTCGGCAGGTGTCTCGCTGCTCGGTGCCTTCGGTTCTCTCATCCTCAAGAAGAAGGTTTGACAGCTTGGAGCGGTCCCGGGTCGCACGTCTCAGGCAAATGACAGTTGCGGGTTCCGGGTCAAAGACCAAAGAATACAAGAATGCTGTAAAGGTTCCGGTCTTCCCGGACAGCCTGAAGGTCTCCCCGCATTTCTTTCTCCGTCATTCCGGCTTTAGACCGGTGTCGTTGATCAAAAATGTTTTGACAAAAATCGTAACAGATTTTAAACTGTACCGTCTGGACTGTATACTTTAAAAACGGTTCAAGAGTTCAAGGTTCCAGGGTATCGCGCCTCTGGCCTGAGACGTGAGACCTGTGACCTGGGACCGTCTTCTTGGGGGAGTTCCTGTGAGTCCGCGGGCGAGTTCATATGATGCCATCATAGATGCCGCAGAGGCGGTGGTTATAGAGGCCGGGGCGTCCCATATGACTCTCGATGCCGTGGCCGCGAAGGCCGGCGTCAGCAAGGGCGGCCTCCTCCATCATTTCCCGAACAAGGTCTCCCTTCTCGTGGCAATGGTCCAGCGCCGGATAGACATGCACCACCAGGCGCTGGAGAAGATACTCCGCGATATCCCCGACGGCCCGTCTCGGGAGCTCAAGGGCTTCATTCTGTCGATCCGGTACCGGGAGCGTGACCGCGACAGCCTGGGAGCCTCACTGTCGGCGGCCGTGGCGCACGACCCTCGTCTCAACGAACCTGTGCGCAAGGTTGTCGGCGAGGCTTACGCGAGATTCTCGTCCCAGGGCATTCCCTTCGAGAAAGCAGCCATCATCGCCCTTGCCGCCGACGGGCTCTGGCTGCAGGAGATGCTGTCCATATCGCCCTTCACCGAAGAACAACGTATAACGATCATCAATGAACTGCTAAGGTTGGCCGAAAAACAGGTCCCGGGCGGGAAGAGGGGCCGGAAGTCATGACAGGGAAAGAGGCACCGGGATTCTCATTCACAAAGGAGTGTTCAATGCGGGGTATTGACAGGAGATGGCTCGTGGCTGTCGTCGTCGTTCTCGTGCTCATGATCGTGACGGCGGCAGGATGCAGCAGGAAGAAGGGGGACGGACCGGGCGCCCCCGAGGTCGCGGTCGTCGTTCTCGAGTACGAAAAGGTGCCCATCGTCACCGAACTGCCGGGAAGGGTCTCGGCTTTCCTCATCGCCGAGGTGCGCCCCCAGGTGACAGGTATCATCAAGAAGCGCCTCTTCACGGAAGGCAGCGATGTCAAGGCGGGACAGGCCCTTTATGAGATCGATCCCGCGCCCTACCAAGCCGCCTTCGACAACGCCAGCGCCTCGCTCGCTCGGGCCGAGGCGAACCTGCCTCCCATCCGCGCGAAAGCCCAGAGATACAAGGAGCTTGTCGCGATCAAGGCGGTGAGCCAGCAGGAATTCGATGATGTCACCGGCGCCCACCTGCAGGCCGAAGCGGATGTGAAGTACTGGAAGGCGGCCGTCGAGACGGCGCGGATCAACCTCGGGTACACCCGCGTGACCGCGCCCATCTCGGGACGCATCGGAAAATCCAGCGTCACCGTCGGCGCCCTTGCCACGGCCAACCAGCCGGCGGCGTTCACGAGCATCCAGCAACTCGACCCGGTCTACGTGGACGCCACGCAGTCGAGCGTGAACCTCCTCAAGCTGCAGCGCGCCGTGGCCTCGGGCAGGGTGAACTCCAAAGGCCCCGATCAGACAAAGGTCAGGTTGGTTCTCGAGGACGGCACGCCCTACTCCCAGGAGGGAACCCTCAAATTCTCCGACGTGACCGTCGACCCCAGCACGGGCTCCTTCATTTTGCGCATGGTCTTCCCGAATCCCAAAGCCACCCTTCTCCCGGGAATGTACGCGCGGGCCCTCGTCCAGGAAGGAGTGGCGGAGCAGGCCATACTCGCGCCTCAGCAGGGCGTCTCTCGCGACCCCAAGGGAAACGCCTATGTCCTTCTCGTCGACGCCAGGAACACCGTCGAGATGCGCATGATCACCACCGAGCGCGCTATCGGAGACAGGTGGCTCGTTTCAGCGGGACTCAAGAGCGGCGACCGCATGATCGTCGAGGGACTTCAAAAGGTCCGTCCGGGAGTTCCCGTGAAGGCGGTCCCCTTCAAGACCGCCGGCAATGATGACAAGGCGACGGCGGACACGGGCGGTCAGAAACCGGCCTCTCCGAGCCCAAAGGCAAAGTAGGAGGGCCCGATGTTATCCAAGTTCTTCCTCGACCGCCCTGTCTTCGCCTGGGTCATAGCTATTGTTATCATGCTTGTCGGCGCCCTGGCGATACACAGCCTGCCCATATCCCAGTACCCGCCCATCGCCCCTCCCTCGATCTACATAGCGAGCAGCTACCCGGGAGCGTCGGCGGAGACCGTCGAAAACAGTGTCACCCAGATCATCGAACAAAAACTGACGGGCCTCGACAACATGCTCTACCTGTCCTCCACGAGTGATTCGGCGGGAGGTTCCCGCATTACCCTCACCTTCGCGCCCGGCACCGACCCCGACCTTGCCTGGGCAAAGGTGCAGAACAAGCTCCAACTGGCCATGACGAGCCTTCCCGAGACCGTCCAGCGCCAGGGTGTCACCGTCGGCAAAGCCACCAGGAACTGGCTCATGATCGTCAATCTCATATCGGAAGATGGCAGCATGGACGGTGATGACCTGCGGGATTACGCGCAATCGAACCTGGAAAAGGTCCTCGCGCGGATCCCCGGCGTCGGTGAAGTGGAAAATTTTGGTTCTCAATATGCCATGCGCATCTGGCTCAATCCTGACCGTCTCACGGATTTCAGCCTCTCCATGGCGGATGTCACCGCGGCGCTGAAGACGTATAACGTGGAGGTCTCGGCGGGCCAATTCGGCGGAGCACCCGCTGTCAAAGGCCAGCGCCTCAATACATCCATCATCGTTCAAAGCATGCTCCGGACGCCCGAGGAATTCAGCTCCATTCCCATCCGCGTCAACCCCGACGGCTCAACGGTCCGGGTCGGGGACATAGGCCGCGTGGAGCTCGGCACCGATGCCTACGACATAGAGGCGTTTTACAACGGCAGTCCGTCGGCTGGCATCGGGATACGGATGGCCTCGGGTGCGAATGCCCTCGATACGGCCGATGCGATAAAGGCAAAACTCGAGGAAATGAGCCGTTTCTTTCCCCCGGGCATGAAGGTCGTCTACCCTTACGATACCACTCCTTTTGTGAAGGTGGCCATCGGCGAGGTCGTGGAGACCCTCCTCGAGGCGATCCTTCTCGTCTTCCTCGTCATGTGGCTCTTCATGGGCAATATACGGGCCACCCTCATCCCGACCATCGCGGTGCCCGTTGTCATCCTCGGCACCTTCGCGGTACTCGAATTCTTCGGATTCTCCATCAACATGCTTACGATGTTCGCCATGGTCCTCTCCATCGGGCTTCTCGTCGACGACGCCATCGTCGTCGTCGAGAACGTGGAGCGTATCATGAGTGAGGAAGGGCTTCCCCCCAAGGAAGCCACTGCGAAGTCCATGACACAGATCACGAGCGCCCTTATCGGGATCGGACTCGTTCTTTCCGCCGTCTTCGGCCCCATGGCCTTCTTCGGTGGTTCCACGGGGGTCATCTACCGCCAATTCTCCGTGACCATCATCGCTTCCATGCTCCTGTCCGTCGTCGTGGCTCTCATACTGACACCCGTCCTTTGCGCCACCTTTCTCAAACCGGTACCGAAGGGCCATGAGCCGGCCGAGAACGCATGGCGTCTCCTGAGGCCGTTCTTTGCCTGGTTCGATCGGCGCTTCTTCAGGTTGAGGGACAGGTACGTGGGGATAGTTGAACGCTCCTTCACGAGAAGAAAACGTTATTTCGTCGCCTATTTCGTCATCGCCGGCATCGCGGGACTGATCCTGTGGAATATGCCGACGTCCTATATCCCCGACGAGGATCAGGGGATCATGCTGGCACAGGTGATGATGCCCACGGGGTCGACCCTGGAGCAGACCAAGGAGGTCGTCAACCGGCTTCAACGATATTTCCAGGAAAACGAAAAGGACGCCGTTGAATCGACGATGACCATCTCGGGTATAGGCTTCTCCGGGCGGTCACAGACAAACGGCATGGTTTTCGTCAAGCTCAAGGACTGGAACAAACGAGGCAGCGCGCGTCTCAAGGTCAAGGCTGTTGCCCAGCGGGCCACGAGGGAGTTCTCTGCCCTGCGCGGCGCCCTTGTTTTTGCCTTTCCTCCGCCTCCGGTCATCGAACTCGGCATGGCTACCGGTTTCGACTTCATGCTCCTCGACCGCGGGGGTCTCGGCCACCAGAAACTGATGGAGGCACGAAATCAACTCCTCGGAATAATGTCAAAGGACAAGCGCGTGGTGAAGGTGAGGCCCAACGGCATGGAGGACATCCCCGAATATCGTGTCGACATAGACTGGCAAAAGGCCGGGGCCCTCGGTGTACCCATCAGCTCCATCCACAATACGATCTCGACGGCGTTCGGCAGTTCCTACGTCAACAACTTCATCCAGGGAGGCAGGGTCAAGCGCGTCTTCGTTCAGGCTGACGCTCCTTACCGCATGCTGCCGAAGGATGTGGACAAACTGTACGTCCGCAACGACAGGGGGAAGATGGTCCCATTTTCCGCCTTTGCGACGGGCCGTTGGTCCTCGGGTTCCCCGAGGCTCGAGCGCTACAACGGCTTCCCCTCCGTGAATATCTGGGGAGAACCGGCTCCCGGGATGAGTTCCGGCGAGGCGATGCAGGCAATGGAAGAAGCCGTTGCCAAGCTTCCCAACGGCATCGGGTACGAATGGACGGGACTTTCCTACCAGGAAAGGATGTCGAGCTCCCAGGCTCCCCTCCTCTACGCCTTTTCCGTCATCGTCATCTTTCTGTGCGTGGCCGCGCTCTACGAAAGCTGGCCCATACCCATCGCCAACATGCTTATGCTGCCGCTCGGCATCTTCGGCGCCACCCTTTTCACATGGTCCCGGGGCCTTCAGAATGACGTCTATTTCCAGATAGGCTTTCTTACGACCCTCGGTCTCACGACGAAGAACGCCATCCTCATCATCCAGTTCGCGCGTGAGAGGCTGGCACACGGCGAGGGCCTCATCGAGGCAACGCTGGGAGCGGTGAGAACGAGGCTCAGACCCGTTATCATGACGTCTCTCGCCTTCTTCTTCGGCGTCCTGCCCCTGGCGCTTTCGACGGGAGCGGGGGCCGGTGCCATGAAGGCGATCGGCACGGCCGTCGCGGGAGGAATGCTCTCGGCAACGTTCATTGACCTTTTCTACATACCCCTGCTCTTCGTCGTCGTCTCCCAGTTCTTCAAGAAGGACAAAAAAACGGCCGCCCCAGGCGATAACAACCCTCAACCCATCCACCCTTCGGAGGGACACTGACATGACACGAAAGACCATCTTTCTAACTGTCCTGGCAGCGATCCTCACGGCGTGCACAATGGCTCCGGAGTATAAACGCCCCGAGGCGCCGGTGCCCGCCTCGTGGCCCACGGGTCCGGCATACAAGGAAGCCGTCGCCGATAGGGCCGGCCCGGCTGCCGCCGATATGGATTGGCGCGAGTTCTACACCGATGAGAAGCTCCAGAAGGTCATCGAAGTCGCCCTCGCCAACAACCGGGACCTGAGGGTGGCGGCGCTCAACATCGAAAGAGTGCGTGCCGCGTACCGGGTCCAGAGCGCCGTTATCTTCCCCCTCCCCAACGCCGCGGGCAGCCTCAACGAATACAGGACCCCCGCCGACATCTCCGACAAGGGCGAGGCGGCGAACGTCCGCATCTACAATGCCAACGTGGGGATCAGTTCCTGGGAGATAGACTTCTTCGGGCGCATCCGCAGCCTCAGGGACAGCGCGCTGGAACAGTACTTCGCCACGGAGCACGCGCGCAGAGGCGCGCAGATAGCCCTGGTCGCCGAGGTGGCCAACGCCTATCTGACCCTTGCCGCCGACAGGGAGAACCTCAAGCTCGCCCGGTCGACGCTGGAGGCCCAGGAGGCAACGTACACCATGATCAGGAGGCGCTACGAGCTGGGGTCGTCGTCCGAGCTCGATCTCAATCAGGCCCGGACCAGGGTGGAAGCAGCGCGGGTGGATGTCGCCCGCTACACCGCGTTCACGGCGGGTGACGAGAACGCCCTCAATCTCCTCGCCGGGGCCCCCGTGCCGGCCGACCTCCTGGCCGACAGCCTGGACCTGGTCGCGGCGCCGAAGGACATCTCCGCGGGCCTGTCCTCCGAGGTGCTGCTCAAGAGACCCGACATACTCCAGGCGGAGAGTCTCCTCAAGGCCGCCAACGCGAACATAGGCGCCGCCCGGGCGGCGTTCTTTCCCTCCATCACGCTGACCACGAGCATCGGGACGACGAGCAATGAGCTTGCCGGGCTGTTCAAGGCCGGGGCCGCCACGTGGAGCTTTGTTCCCCAGGTCAACGTGCCCATCTTCAATTCGATCCTCTTGTGGGCCAACCTCGAGGCAGCGAAGGCAACCCGCGAGATATACGTGGCGCAATATGAACGGGCCATCCAGACTGCCTTCAGGGAGGTATCCGACGCCCTTGCCCGGCGGGGCACCATCGGCGACCAACTGGCAGCCCAGCGATCCCTCGTCGAGGCCTCCGCGAGTTCCTACCGCCTTGCCGACGCGCGCTACACGAACGGCATCGACAGCTACCTCACCCTGCTCGACGCACAGCGCAGCCTCTACGCCGCAGAGCAGGGCCTGATCAACACCCGCCTGGCACGGCTCTCCAACCTCGTCAACCTCTACAAGGTGCTGGGGGGAGGACAGTAGAGGCGGCTTGAAGGGAAAAACGGCTTGAATAGCTTGAGTCGCTTGAATGGCTTAAGGGTTGAAAGAAAAAACCCCTGACGCCCGAAAGGGCCGTCAGGGGTTTTTAACTCTCAAGCGACTCAAGTTATTCAAGCCGCCTCATACGGTTATGTCTATCTTCCCCGGATACAGTTCACCCGCCGGTTTCCCGGGGTCTTTGCCGTATGTTCTCGCGGGCGTTTCTGCTCTTTCGTCGTGGGGCTGGTCGCGGTGGTCTTTTCGGCTCCTCTCCTCACGCTTCTTCGGGCCGACGAATTCCTTCGATACAGAGAGTTTCCTGTCCGTCGGCTGAACATTTCTGACAAGGTCGACCTTGAAGGTCTCGTCCATGACGCGCGCCCCGTACCCTCAGTTCATCTCTATATTCTCGATGTCCTTTCTTTCCGGTGACGAGAATATCTTTTTCAGTTCGAGCAGGATGAGCAGCCGGTCATCGAGTTTGCCCACGCCCTCTATGTACTCCGATTCTATGCCGGCGACCATGGAGGGAGGCGGTTCGATGGTGTTTTCCGGAATTCTCAGAACTTCGGAGACGGAATCGACGATGAACCCCAGCACCAGGCCCTCGAGCTCGACGACAATTATGCGCGTCGATTTGTCATAGGGCTTTTCCCGAAAACCGAGGCGCTTGCGGAGGTCGACGATGGGAATGATCTTTCCCCTCAGATTTATCACGCCCTCTATGAAAGCGGGCGCGTTGGGGATCTTGGTGATGCTCATCATCTTGTTGATCTCCTGCACCTTCAGGATATCGACCCCGAACTCCTCCGTTCCCAGTTTGAATGTCACAAGTTGCAGTATTGTTCCCTCATTCATCAGGTTCCTCCTCTTTTCTGTATAATCGGAAGTTCCTCTCCCGACTTAAATTATCTGCAAATTGTGTACCCAATCCTATGGATACTACAACCGATAGGCGCAGTCAACCACAATCAGCCGTGAGATCGGAGGGTCAGCGACGCAGCTTCCCGAAACCATTCCAACACCGGCCCGGGTATTCGCGACGCCCGGCTTTCTTGCACCCTCGTACTTTTTTTCCTTGCCCGTCGATGACCTCTTTAGTTAGCTCTGTTTCAGTCGATAAAAGATGTAAAGGGAATCCAGGACCGATGAAAAGTAACCCAGTCGGAAGCGGCGCAACGAGACCACAGGAAGAACCGGGCGAGGACACGCGGGTCCATATCGGCCGGCAGCCCATCCTGAACAGGGCCAGGAAGATATTCGGCTACGAACTCCTCTTTCGCAGCGGGAGGGCCAACACGGCCAACGTCATCGACAACGTCCACGCCACCGCCAGCGTTATGCTGAACGCCCTCAACAACATCGGTATCTCGCGGCTCATCGGAGACAAGATAGGGTTCATCAACGTCGATGACAGGGTGCTCGACAGCGGCATCGTCGAGCTCCTCCCGAGCAAGATGACCGTCCTCGAGCTCCTCGAGACGGTGGAGGTGGACGAAAGGGTCCTGGCCCTTTGCGCCCAGGCGAGAAGGAACGGCTATCGGTTCGCCCTCGACGATTTCGTCACCTATGACGGCGCCCCCGAAGACATGCTCCACATAGCCTCCTACGTGAAGGTGGACCTCATGGGCACCGACAGGAAAGATCTCCCGGAGCTCGTTAGAAAACTGAAGAGGCACAACCTCAAGCTTCTTGCCGAGAAGGTGGAGACCCAGGAGGATTTCGAAGTGTGCCGCGACCTCGGTTTTGACTACTTCCAGGGCTACTTCTTCGAAAAGCCTTCGATAATATCGGCGAGGTCCATTTCACCGACACAACTGGTGCTTCTCGAGCTTTCAAGGATCCTCGCCAGGGAAGAGGAGTTCTTCGTCATAGAAAGCCTCTTCAGGAAGAACCCCGAACTTCACATCAAGCTGCTTCAGTTCATAAATTCGGCGGCATTCTACACGATAAACAAGATAAATTCCATAGGTCAGGCGATAGCCCTGCTGGGATATCGCAAGCTTCAAAAATGGGTAACCCTGCTCCTCTTCGCCGGCGAAGGACCCGACGCACGGTCGGCCCCCCTCTTCGAGCGGGCTGTGATCCGGGGCAGGATCATGGAACTCCTCGCCTCCCGGATAACCCGCGACACCTCCGCCGCCGACATGGCGTTCATCACCGGCGTCCTGTCCCTCGTGGACGCCCTCTTTCAGGCTCCGTTGGAGATCATCCTGACCGACTTCAACCTCTCCGAGGAGATAAACGGGGCCCTCCTTCACCGCGACGGCGTCCTCGGCAAACTCGTCTCTGTGATAGAGACCCTGGAACAGGAGAACTACGACGAGATGGAAACCCACCTCAGGGACGTCAACATGACCTCCACAGACCTCTACATCATCGAGAACAACGCGATAATCGAATACGAATCGATGAGCGGAATGTAGAAAAAGACCGCTTGAATCGCTTGAATGGCTTGAATCGCTTGAGGGTTAGGAAAAGAACACCCCTGATGCCCGACAGGGCTATCAGGGGTTCATAACGTTCAACCGTTTAAGCCGTCTTTCAGTTCCTCATCTGTATCTGCTGCGCCTGGGCCTGGGCGGTGGCCCTTCTGTGCATCGTGTAGTTGAGGATGACCGAGGGGATGTCGAGTATGAGGATCACCTTGCCGTCGCCCCGTATGGTGGCGCCGCTTATCCCCTTGATGTCCTTGAGGAACTCTCCGAGGGGCTTGATGACCACCTCTTCCTGGCCGATGACGGTGTTGACCTTGATGCCTATCGTCTTCTCGCCGAGAGAGCAGATCACCACGTACCCGCTGCCGTCCTCCGCGCCCTGCATGAGAAAGGCCTTGCTGAGGTCCACGATGGGGATGACGGTGTTGCGCAGAACGAGGACCTCGTTCTTGTCCACCGTCTTGATGAGCCCTTCCTTGAGCTTGACGAGTTCGGTCACGGTATTGAGGGGTATGGCAAAGAGCTCCTCCGCCACTTTCACGATAAGGGCCCGCATGATGGCAAGGGTCAGGGGGAGCTTGATGGTGAGCTTCGTCCACTTGCCTTCCTCGGAATCGATGTGCGCCTGCCCGTTCATCTTCTCGATGTTCGTCCTGACGACATCCATTCCGACGCCGCGGCCGGAGACCTTGCTTATCTTCTGAGCCGTGCTCAGACCCGGGATGAAGATGAGGTTCATCGCCTCTTTAGGGGACAGGCTTGCCAGCTCCGCCTCGTTCATGAGCCCCTTCTCCTTCACCTTGTCCTTCACCGCCTGGATGTTGATGCCCTTCCCGTCGTCGTAAACCTCGATGATGACGTGATTGCCCTCGTTGTAAGCCCTTATGGATAGAAGACCCTTGGCCCGCTTTCCCTTCGCCGCGCGCTCTTCTGGCAGTTCGATGCCGTGGTCGACGGAATTCCGTATGATGTGGATGAGAGGGTCCGTCAGCGCTTCAATGAGAGACCGGTCAAGCTCCGTCTCCTCGCCTTCGACCTTGAGCTCGATGTCCTTCTTGAACTCCGAGCAAAGGTCCCTCACCATCCTGGGGATCTTGTTGAAGACCTTGCTGACGGGCACCAGTCTCGCCCTCATGACTGAAAGCTGGAGCTCGTTGGTGATGACCTCTATGTAGTTCGTTATATCCGTGAGATTGTCGAAGACGGCCTCGCTCTCCTCACCCTTCCTCGCCATGCTGTTGACGAGGATGAGCCTGTTTTTCCCGAGGACGAGCTCACCGACGAGGTTCATCAGCTCGTCGAGCTTCTTGACGTCGATCCTGATCGACTGCTCCTCCATCTTGGGGGCCTTCTGTTTCACCAGTGCCTTGTTGAGCTGGGTCTCCGTGATATACTTTTCCTCGACGGCGATCTCGCCGACCTTCTTGTCTTTTTCCGTCTCCTGTTTCCTGAGGACATCCTCAAGCTCGGATTCCGAGATGATCTTCTCCTCCACGAGGATCTCGCCGATCTTCTTCGTCTCCTCGGGCTGAGGCTCGGCGGCCTTCTTCGCGGGATCGAGAAGGTCCGTGAGCTTAACGATGACGGCGGACGCGTCCTGGTTCTCGCTTCCCTGGTCCCGGATATCCTCTATCATCAACTTCATGAGGTCGAAGGACTCGAGAAGGATGTCGGCGACGGTCTGGTCCGTGGCCATCTCCCCCTTGCGGATGACCCCGAGGACGTCCTCCGCCTTGTGGGCGAGCTGGGACAGGGCGTTGAACCCCAGAAAGCTCGACGTTCCCTTGATGGTGTGAACGGCCCGGAAAATGCTGTTCACGACCTCCTCGTCCTGGCTCTGCTCGATGACGACAATGTCCTGAATGACATTGTCCATGAGTTCACTCGACTCCGCTATGAACTCATCGATGATTTCCTGCATCTCATCCCGCTGGAGAGCTTGATCATCCATTGTACTCCTCCTCCCCCTGCAAAAGGCTTTCTACCTTGTACAGTAAGAAATTTGGTTGCACCGGCTTGTTGAGGAACATGTTGACGCCGGCGTCAAGAGCGTCCTTTTTGAGCTTGTCATCCTTCGTCGTCGTGAGCATGATGACAGGCGTGTCCATGTAATAGTAATTGTCCCGCAGGTTCTTCACGAACTCGATGCCGTCCATGTTGGGCATGTTGAGGTCCACGATAACGAGGTCCACCTGGACGTGGCTCAGTTTTTCCATGGCGTCCATTCCGTCCTCGGCCTCTGCGATGATATAATTCTTCCGTTTCAGGATGTATGCCAGGAGCTTCCTGATCGTCGCCGAGTCATCCACGATGAGTATCGTCTTCATATATCATCCTTTCTGATATGCGATGGTGCCCGGGAATACCAGCGGCTTGAAGGCCCGGGATATGTTATGGAGCGATTCCGCGTGACCGATGGTAAGGAATCCCTTAGGCTTCAGGCATTCGTACATGTGGTCGACAACCTTCTTCTTCATCTTTTCGTCAAAATAGATGAGGACATTCCTGCAGAAGATGAAATCCATCTGCCGGTACAGTCTGTAAGCATCGTCATCCATGAGGTTCATGAAGTCGATCTTAACGTTCTTCTTTACGCTTTCTTTCAGCTTATACATATTGTTCTCTTCTGTAAAATACTTTCTCTTGATGGCCTCATCGGTGTTGCGGACGCTGTACTGGCTGAAGACGGCCTTCCGCGCGGACTCGAGGACCTTGCTCGAAATATCCGTGGCGATGATGCTGAAGGGAATGCTGACCCGGTGGATCTCCGCCATCTCCATGAGCATGATGGCCAGCGTGTAAGCCTCCTCGCCCGTGGAACAGGCCGCGCTCCATATGCGGATGGGAAAGCTCGGGCCCGCGCCGTTCATGTAGGATTTCTGCATGATGATCTTGAAGGCGTCGAGCTGCGGAGGATTGCGGAAGAAACTCGTTTCGTTCGTGGTGACAACGTCGTAAAGTCTGGCGAGCTCGTTCCTCGCCTTGTCGGCACCGTACTTCAGATGATAGTAGTAGTCCTCGAAGGAACCGAGACCCAGCTCGTTCAACCGGTTCGTCAACCTGCTCTCGAGGAGATAGGTCTTCGTTTCGGTGAAGTAAATACCCGTTTTCTCATAGATGAAATCTCGCAGGACGGTAAATTCTTCTTTCGTCATGGCCGGTTCCTATGCATTCTGCGTTCTGTTGACAACCATCTCCGCGGCGGACCTGATATCGTCGTTGCCGCTCACGAGGTATGGCCGTATGTGGTCCACGGCGCGCTCATCGTTGAGGTCGGCAAGCGCCCGGATGCACCCTATCGTGATGAGCCCGTTGTCATCCCCGAGACCCCTCACGAAGATGTCGAAGAGGGCCGGGTCCTCGAAGGTACCGAGAGCAGAGAGCGCGTAGTATCGTGTCCACATGCCCTTGCCCTCGTCCGCGAAGATCCCGACAAGCCTGTCCTTGAAACGGGTGAGTCTCCTGTCCTTGACCACCTTGAGCACCTCATGGGGTATCTCGTCACCCATCAGTTCATCGTGAAGGAGACCCATGTAGTTCTCGTCGTCGACGAAGTTCCCGAGAACGGCGATGGTGCTTCTCCGTACACCCTCGTCCTCATCGCCAAGGAGCCGGGTGATGAAGGGCAGGTTCTTCTGTCCGTCGATGAGGCCTGTCGCGGCGAGATACACCTTCTTGTCATCCGTCGATCCCCTGTCCACGAAGGCGGCGATCATCTCCACGGCCAGGGTGGGATCGAGCCTGATGAGGGTCTTCAACGCCTTGACCCTCACATCGTGAAAATCCTCCCTGAGGATCCGGACGATGTCTTCCTTGAGATTCGTGAGCTTGAGAGTACCCACCGCGTCGACGGCAAAACCCTTGATATGGCCGTCGGTGTCTTTGAGGGCCTCCTTGATGATGGAGCATCCGCTTCCATCTACGACCGCCGGAACGCTCATCACGATCTCGCGCTTCACTTCCACGGGTGCTGTCAGGAAGTGCCTCAGGAGGGCAGCCTCCCCGACCTTCACACCCGTCATCTTGCACGCCCTGACAAGGGGCAGAAGGTTCGCCTCGTCACGCTCCATGTATCCGCCGGCATCCGCCGCCCACACCTCGCTCAGGGAAGCAAAAAGCGTGAGCACCATTTCATAGTTCTCGTCGTCGGGGTCCATCTCCTTGAGGATATCGAGAATGGCGCCGCATGTTTCAGGCATCCTGAAATGGGTCAGCATGCGCACGATCTCGACGGGACGGTGCCGGTTCTCGGCGGCGCTTCCGAGAAGATGCTCGTAGAGCTCGTCCCCAATCTTCTCCTTGAGCCTCCCAAAGGTCCCCTCATCACCCTTCTCGAGGATGATCTTGAGGTAGGCGCTCCTTTTCTCCCTGTCCCATCCCTTGAGCACATCGAACAGCTCGTCGAGGACGGCATCATCACCGTATTCCACGAGGACTTCACAGGCCGCGTCCGAGAGTTCCTCGCCGCTTTCCCTGAAGAACTGGAGGAGCCGGGGGACGGCCTTCGGGCTCTTCGCCCTTCCCAGGCTCAGGATGGCGGAAAAGGCTATCCATTCCTCGTCCTTCAGGGCGTCAAGGAGGGCCATGACGGCCCGGTCGTCATCGAACTCGCCGAGCGCCATGCAGGCCGCGTTCCTCACGTTGTCCACGTCATCGCGGGACTTCTTCACGATGAATGGTATGGAGCGCGGGTCCCTGAGGAAGGAGAGGACCTCGCAGGCATAGACCCGTATGTCCTCGTTCTCGTCTTCGAGCATCCCGATGACGCCGTCGAGATGAACGCTCCCTATCCGCTTCAGGACATCGAGAACGGCCATTCTGACAGGCGTGTTCTTCTCCTGAAGAAGGGGGACTATGCGCTCCACAACTTCCTTTCCCGGGGACTCGACGAGCGCCTCTATCGCCTTTCCCTTCTCGAAATTGTCGCCGTCCCTGAGAAGAGTGATGAAGTGTTCCAGTTCTTCACCGCCAAGCCCCTGCATCCGAACATCCTCTCTTTCCTGAGTTCTCATAACACCCTCATGATCTCTTCCGATATTTTGTCGATGGGAAGCACGGCGTCGGCCAGGTTGGCCGAGATCACCGCCCTGGGCATGCCGAAGACGACGCATGTCTCTTCGTCCTGGGCCACAATGTATCCGCCTTTGGCCTTCATCTCCTTCATGCCCTGAACCCCGTCATTGCCCATACCGGTCAGGATGACACCGAAAGACTGTCTCTCGAAGGTCTCCGCCGTGGTGCTCATGAGAAGGTCGACGGAAGGCCGGTAGATGTACTGTGTCCCCTCGATGAACTGGACAAAGACGCTCCTGCCCTTTCTCCTGACTGCCATGTGTGTGTTCCCGGGGGCGATGTAGGCGATGCCCGCCCGCAGGGTCTCCCCGTCCTCGGCTTCCTTCACCTGCAGCTGCGACACGGCGTCGAGTCTCTGGGAAAAGGACTGGGTGAAGATCTTGGGCATGTGCTGGGCGATGACGATGGGTACCGGGAAGGCGCGGGGGAGCCTCGTCAGGATGTGCTGCAGGGCCGGCGGCCCGCCCGTGGAGGCGCCTATGGCAAGGACCTCGTGACGGACCTTCTGGTCCGGGCTGATCACGGCGGCGGGTCTGGGCTTGATATCCAGCTTGCGAAGGAGGAACCTGACCTTGTTCTTTGCCACGTTCTTCACCTTCGCGATCACTTCCGCCTCCTTCGACGAGAAGGAGTTGCCCAGATTCGTGAAGTCCTTGGTCACGAAATCACAGGCACCGAGATGCAGGGCTTCCATGGTGATCTCGGCCCCTTCCCTGGTCAGGGCACTCATGATGATCACCGGCACCGGGTCCTTCTCCATGATCTTCTTCAGGGCCTCGATGCCGTTCATGACGGGCATCTCCACGTCCATGGTTATAACGTCGGGTTTCAGGGACTCCACCTTCTCAAGGGCGTCCCTGCCGTCAACGGCGGTGCCCACGACCTCGATGGCCTTGTCTTTCGACAACATTCTCGATATCGTCTTGCGCATCACCAGTGAATCGTCAACTACCAGTACCTTGATCATCCTCTACGTCTCCTGCGCAGGATAGAAGACCCCTCGCGTTCTTCATGAGGGTGTATACCCCCTCGAAGAGGTCCAGCTCCTGTGAAAGCGTCACGTCAAGTCCCGTCTCCTCGACGAGCGGAATGAAGTCTTTGTTATTATTAATAAATTCATCGAGACTGGCGAAATTATCGCTCAGATCGACGTTTTTTGCAAACCTATTTCCCACACCGATGAGTTTCGCGTTCCACACATTCTCGGCGGCCCTATGGGGAGCGTGGTGATGCATGACCCCGTCGGTCACCGCCTGGGGAATGTTCCACATGGTCAGAAGGCATGCCCCTATCATCCCGTGGTCGCAGGAAAGAACGTCCTCCTCCGCCTGCGTCCATGTCCTGCCCTCGTTCCTCACGAGAGCGCTCATCACCTTCCATTCCTCGTTGAAATAGCGGTATATGATGATCGCCCCGATGTCGTGCATGAGACCGCCTATGTAGACGGCGTGCTCCTCTCCCGCATGGAGGGTGCGGCTTATGACCTTCGAGACTATGCCGCATATCATGGAATGGCGTACGAACCTCTCCCTGTCGAGCCCTCCCTCGCCGCCCATCATGGACAGAAAGGGCATGTGGAGGATCATCTGCGAAAGCTGCTCCAACCCGACTATGGCTATGGCGTGCTCAATGGACGTGATCTTGCGGAAGTTGCGAGTCCCGAAATAAGCGGTATTGGCACAACGCAGGACTTCGCCCGCCATGGAGGGGTCCATCGTCCTTGCAAGGTCCGTGGCGGAGCTCATCGGGTCCTCTATGACGCTTATGACCTCCGCCATGACCGCCGGAAATGTGGGCAACACGTCTATCTTTCTGAGTCTTTTCAGGATCTCTTCGCGTTCCATAACTGTCAGACATATTATCGGAAGCCCGCTTGAAACCTTTAATTGCGCAGATATTTCTTCATGGATACCCTCAGGTTCAGGATCGCCTGCGAATGGATCTGGCAGACACGGGCTTCGGTGATGCTAAGGACGCGGGCTATCTCCTTCATGTTCAGGTCCTCGTGGTAGTAGAGGCTCAGGACATACCTCTGCCTCTCCGGCAGCTTGTCGAACTCGCCGGCCATTATGCGCTCCAGTTCCAGGACCTCCGCGCACTTCTCGGGGTCGTCGCTCTCTTCCGTTACGTAGCGCATTATCCTGTCGCGGTCCTCGCCCAGGAGTTCGTGGAGGTCTTCTATGCTGAGAACGGAAAGGTTCCCGTAGTTCTTGAGCATCTTGAAATAGTCGTCGAGGTCCATTCCCAGCGCCTCGGCCACCTCTTCTTCCTTCGGCAGCCTTCCGAGCTTGTTCTCCAGTTTCCTGACGACCTCGTTTATCTTCTTGGATTTCGACCGGGCGCTTCTCGGGAACCAGTCACGGGAACGCAGCTCGTCGATCATGGCGCCCCGTATCCTGAGATAGGCGAATGTGTTGAGCTTGGCGCCCTTCGTGGCGTCGAACTTGTCCATCGCCTCCAGGAGCCCCACTATCCCCGCGGAGATGAGGTCTTCTATGATCTCGTCATCCTCGTATCGCCGGGACACTTTGTAAGCCAGGTGCTTGATGATGGGGATGAATTCGTCGATGGTCCTTTCACGTTCGTCTCTGAATGTCTTTGCGTATCCTTTTTTCCAAGTCATCATGACACCAACCTGTCACAGATTTTTGCAAGCGCCCGCGTGGCGACAGCATCGGGAAAATGCTCCGCCCACAGCCTCTGCTTTCGTGTTGAGATGCTCACATGTTGATCGAGAGGTATGTAGCCGAAATAATTGAGATATACATCGAGAAACCTGTCGGTGACGCCGACCACCTTCCTGAACAGCTCGAGGGCTTCCTTCTCTTCCCGCACCATATTGATGATGATATTGAAGTCTTTCCTGCCCGTCTTCGTGCTCAGGACCTTCACCATCGCGTAGGAGTCGGTGATGCTCGCCGGGTCCGGCGTGACGACGACGAAGATGTCGTGGCTCATCGCGTTGAAATAGACCACGTTGGAGGAGATCCCCGCGGAGGTGTCGACAATGAGAAAATCGTGCTTCGGCAGGGTGCTGAGCGAGCTCATAAGGATCATCCTGCCCTCCTCATCAAGGTGAGAGAACTCGCTTACCCCCGACGTGGCCGGTATGATCCTTATGCCGCAGGGCCCCTCGAGGATGACCTCGCTCATCTGGCGGGAGCCGTCGATGACGTCGCGGACGTTGAACTTCGGGACCATGCCGAACATGATGTCGATGTTCCCCAGGGAAAGGTCGGCGTCGAGGATAAAGGTGGACCTCTTCCTGTTCCCGAGAAGATAGGCCATGTTCGACGCTATCGAGGATTTGCCCACTCCGCCCTTGCCGCTCGTTATCGCTATCGTTCTGCTTCCGTTTCCTACCATGCCTTCCCCTCGATGAGTATTCTGCCGAATGTCTCCTGGTCCGGGATGAGGATGTCCCCCATGCCGGCTCCTCTTGTCAGGGCCGCGATGGGCCGCGACAGCCTCAGGAGACTGTTGCACAGGTGGCCGAGGCGCTCTTCCTCGTCCAGCTTGGTGAATATGAGACCCGAGACGGCCGCCCCGTCCATGATGCCGAGATAGTGGTCCATCGTCTCGTCCCTCATTCCCGCCGGGAGAACGACAAGTTTCTTCATCTCCCGGAAATTGTCGACCACCTCCCCCTGATAGGTCATGTGGCCCGTGACGTCTATGAGCTTCTTTCCGCCCCCCTCGCGTGCCTTGCGGCGAAGGTCCTCGATGCTCGCCGCGAACTGGAAGGGGATGGCCGTCTGCTCGGAGAAGACACGGAGTTCCTCGTAGGTGCCTCTCCTGACCGGGTCGAAGGCGATGATGGACGGATGGAGATCTTTCCCATGCATGAGCCGGGCCAGTTTCTTCGCCGTCTCCGTCTTTCCCGATCCGGCCGGCCCGATGAGGAGCAGCGGCTCTTCCGCACTCATGGCGTCACACAGGGGTATGCGTTTGCCCAGTTTCGCCTTGGTGAAAAAGAGGGCCTTGGTGCTGTTCTCCGCTATGGACCCTATCTCGGCGAACACCTCGGAGAGAAGGGCCATTGTGATGTGTCTGTCGAGACCAGCCCTGACCAGTCTGTCGTGAAGTATCTTGAGCGGCATGGGATAGGCCTTGAGCCTGTCGAGAAGCATGTCCGTCTCGATGGACACGAGACGTTCCGTGAGATACCGTGCCGCGTCGCTCCAGATGGCCTCCGTCTTCTTCCTGATCTCCCCGAGATCGGTCTCCATGGTGACGGCCGGGTCGTTCTCAACCGCTATGGATATCTCGCATCCCTTCTTCGTCCAGCCGTTGCCGTTGTGGTCGTTCTGCTTGATATCCATGATGATGGTGTCAGGGCCGAACTGCTCCTTGATCACATCCATGCCCTTGCGGATATCGTCGAACGTATAGGTCTTAACCTTCATTGATCCTTATGACCCCCACTGATTGGATCCTTATCTGAGGTGGTATCTCGTTATGGGAGATGACCGTTATTCCCTGTATGTACCGGTCGAGGAACCTTCTGAGCCTTCCCCTCAGCAGGGGATGGACGAGAATGACGGGCTGGTAGTTCTGAAGCATGGCCTTCTTCGCCTCGTTGCCGATCTTCTCTATCAGTTTCTGGCTGAAACCGAGATCGAGTGCGAGGATGGACCCCTGGTCCGTGGGCTGTACGCTGGAAAGAAGCCGCTCCTCGAGGGTCTTCTCCAGGATGTGGATGTTGAGGATGCCGTCCACGAGGTAGGGCTTGAGGATGCTTCTCGCCATCTTCTGACGGACATACTCGGTGATGCTGTCAGGGTCCTTCGTCGACGACGACGCGTCGGCCACCGCCTCGAGGATCGTTATGAGGTCACGGATCGAGACCTGTTCACGCAGAAGGTTCTGAAGGACCTTCTGGACGACGCCCACGTTGACCTGGTTCTGGGAGATCTCCTCGATCACTTTCTGGTGCGTCGGGGCGATATTGTCGATCAATTTCTGGGTCTCCTGCCTGGTCAGGAGTTCGTGGGCGTTGTTCCTCACCAGTTCCGTCAGGTGCGTGGCGATGACCGTGGCGTGGTCGACAACGGTGAAGCCTTCCGATATGTAGGCATCGCGGTCCTTTTCGGCGATCCAGTACGCATCGAGGTTGAAGACCGGCTCCTTCGTGGGAATGCCGTCCGCCGGCCTTTCCTTTCCCTCGGGACCCATGGCAAGGAGGTTCCCCGAGATGAGGCTGCCGCGGCCCATCTCTATGCCCTTCAGCAGGACAACATATTCCGACGCGCCGAGCTGCAGGTTGTCCCTGAGCTTCATGGGCGGGACCACGATGCCCAGTTCGACGGCTATCTGCTTGCGGATGGCCCGTATCTTGTCGAGAAGTTCCCCGTTCTGTTCCGCGTCCACGATGGGTATGAGACCGTAGCCGATCTCCACCTCCAGTATTTCGAGGGGCTGGATAAGCTCGCCTTTCTCCCTCGACTCGTCGGAAGCATCGGGTACGGCAGGCAAGTCCTCATCAGGCTCCTTCTTCATGACGTGGCTGACCCCGTACGTGATGGAGGAGAGGATGAGAAAGGGCACCAGCGGGATGCCGGGCACCATGCCGATGGAGAGTATGACGAAGGAGGCGAGCACGAGCGCCCTGGGCTGGGTGAAGACCTGGGCCACGACATCGCTTCCCAGGTTGGATTCACTCGCCGCCCGGGTCACGATGATGCCTGCCGCCGTGGACGTCAGCAGCGCCGGTATCTGAGCGACGAGACCCTCGCCTATCGTCAGGAGGGTGTAGACCGACAGGGCGTTGTTTATGTCCATTCCCTTCTGAACGACGCCGATGACCAGGCCGCCGATGATGTTCACGAAGATTATGATGATGCCGGCGACGGCGTCGCCGCGGACGAACTTGCTGGAACCGTCCATGGCCCCGTAGAAGTCGGCCTCCATCTCGACCCGCTCCCTGCGCTTGCGGGCCGTCGCGTCATCGATGAGCCCGGCGTTGAGGTCCGCGTCGATGCTCATCTGCTTCCCGGGCATCGCGTCCAGGGTGAAACGGGCCGCCACCTCGGCGACCCTTCCCGCGCCCTTCGTGATGACGACAAAGTTGATGATCATGAGGATGAGAAAGACAACGGCGCCGACAACATAGTTGCCGCCGACGATGAAGGTTCCGAAACCCTTGATGATCTGCCCCGCGGCCGACGCACCCTCGTCGCCATGGACCAGGATGAGCCGCGTCGAGGCGATGTTGAGGGACAGCCGGAAGAGAGTGACTATGAGAAGCACCGAGGGAAAGACGGAGAAATCAAGGGGCTTCTTGATGTACATGGCGATGAAGAGAATGAGGAGGGAGATGGAGATGCTCAGCGACAGGAAGATATCGATGAAGAAGCTGTTCAAGGGCACGATCATTATCATGACCACGAAGACAACGCTCACCGCTATGAGGATGTCGCTCTTGCTCTTCAGATTGGCAGCCATCGCGCCCATTTACAGCAATCCTTTTCCCCTGCGTCTGAATATCCCCGCGAGCAGCTCCGCCACGATGAGGTAGAACTTCTCGGGGATGAAATCGCCCACGTTCACCGCGTGATAGAGGCCCTGCGCCAGCGGCTTGTTCTCGACGAGGGGAACGCGGCTCTCTCCCGCAAGTTCCTTGATCCTCAGCGCCACGAACCCCGCGCCCTTGGCGACGACCTTCGGTGCGGGCATCTCGTGGGCCTTGTACTTCAGGGCGACGGCGAAGTGCGTCGGGTTCGTCACGACCACGTCGGCCGTCTTCACGTCTTCCATCATCCTGTGGCGGGCCATCTCGCGCTGAAGGCTCCGTATCCTCCCCTTGACAAGGGGGTTGCCCTCACGCTCCTTGTGTTCCTCCTTGACCTCCTGCATGCTCATCATCATCGATTTCCTGTAGTCCCACTTCTGATAGGCGAAATCGAGAGCCGCCAGAAAGAGGAAGATTATGCCGATCTTCAGGGTCAGGGCGAAGGACGCCTCTCCAAGGAACGAAACGATCGTGCCCGTGTCCTGACCGGACAGGCCGAAAATGACGGGCATCTGGCTTATGATGAGTTTGCGCGCCACGTAGATGAGAAGCACGATCTTGATGACCCCTTTGAGGAGCTCCACGAAGGACTTCTTCGAAAAGAGGTTCTTGATGCCCTGCAGGGGGTTCAGCTTGTTGAGGTCCATCTTCATGGCCTCGAAGCTCCACATGAACCCCGACTGCAGGATGCTGCCGGCAAGACCGAGAACGAGCATGATGCCGAACACGGGCACGACTATATGCCACCACCTGACAAGGGCGAAGGACAGGATGTCATGCATGTTGCCCGGCCCAACCTCCATGTTGCTGTTGGTGGCAAAATTGGCGTACACCCTGAACATCTCCTGAAAGCCTTTCGAGACCATGAAGTACAGGAAGATCGTCGAAAAGAGGATCATTATTGAGGTGTTGACCTCTCGGGAAACGGCTACCTTGCCCTTCTTGCGCGCATCATCCAACCGTTTTTCGGTGGGCTGCTCGGTCTTTTCCTGAAAACTGTCCGACATATCCTATCCCATCATCCGGATGACCCGGATAAGATCCGTTTCAAGCCCCCGAAAGAGGGAGCTTATGTTGGGCACGATGTATCCCAGCGACATCCCCAGTATCACCATGGTTATGAGTATCTTCACCGGGATGGCGTCGACGAATATGTTCGCCTGCGGGATCATCCGCGAGAGCATCCCAAAGGCCAGTTCCACGAGAAAAAGGGTCACGATCATCGGCGCGCCTATCCTGAAGGCCGACCCGAAGATGTGTCCCGTCGCCTTGACGAGGAATCCCGCCAGCGAGGAGTTGAGCGACATCGATCCTATGGGCAGTTCCTGGAAGCTGTAGGCTATGCCCCTTATGAGCATGTGATGCGCGTCGATGACGAAGAACACGAGCAGCGCGATGAGGTTCTTTATCTGCTCCAGCACCGACACCTGCTGCTGGGAGTAGGGGTCCATGAAGCGCGCAAAACCGAGGCCGGCCTGCAGCGATATGATCTCGCCCGACATGCTCGCCGAGACAAAGACAAGGCGGACGATGAACCCGATCGTCGCCCCGATGAACACCTCCTTCGCGCAGAGCATGAAGAGAAGGAACGGGTCGGGCTGCACCGGGGCGTGCGCCTTCACGAGATCGAAGAGAAGATAGGCGATCATGAGCGAAAGCCCGCCCTTGAATACCGCGGAGATGGACCGCGTTGCGAACAGCGGTATCATGAACAGCATTGCCGCCACCCGGAAAAAAACGAGGAGGAATCTCTGTATTTCGAATGTTATGGCTATTTCCGTCATCTATCTCACGTACAGTGGTATGTTGCTGATGAGATTCACCGTAAAGGAAATGGTGAAGTTCATCATCCAGGGAAAAAGGACTATGAGGCAGACGGAGATGACGAGGATCTTCGGCACGAAGACGAGCGTCATCTCGTGGATCTGCGTGGCCGCCTGAAAGATGCTGACGAGGAGGCCCACCGCTATGGACGCCACGAGAAGGGGCGACATGAGGACGAGCGTCGATTTGAGGAAGTCTCTGAATATCTGAACAACCAGGTCCTGACTCATATTCCGTCTCCTATTGAAAACCTTTGATGATCGACCCCACGAGGAGGTTCCACCCGTCCACGAGGACGAAGAGCATGACTTTGAAGGGCAAAGATATGAAGATGGGCGGCAGCATCATCATGCCCGCCGACAGAAGGACGCTGGCCACGACCATATCTATCATGAGAAAGGGTATGTAGAGGAGGAACCCTATCTGGAAGGCCCTCTTGAGCTCGCTTATGGCGAAGGCCGGAACGATGACCTTGAGAGGCAGGTCCTTCGGCCCTTCCGGCCTCTTGAGGTTGGCTATCTTAATGAAGAGCGCCAGGTCTTTTTCCTTCGTGTACTTGAGCATGAAGGTGCCCAGTTCCTTCGTGGACTTGTCCATGAACTCCTCGAAACCGATCTTGTTGGCAAGATAGGGCTTCAAGGCCGCCTCGTTGACCTTGTCGTAGGTCGGCGCCATGACGAAGAGGGTCAGGAAGAGGGAAAGGCCGACCATCACCTGGTTCGGGGGAAGCTGCTGAATGCCCATGGCCTGCCTCAGGAATGACAGGACGATGATGATCCGCGTGAAGGAACTCATGAGAAGAAGAATGGCCGGCGCGAAGGCGAGCACCGTCAGGACGATGACGATATTGATGAGGTTGCGTCCGCCGTCGGCCCCGACAAGGGAGTTCAGGATATTGACCGACCCCGCGGCCTTTTCCGCCTTTGCCGAAGCGATGGCGGGCAGTGCGACAAGGGACAGCAGGAGGCATGCGACCACGAGGTATTTCACGAATTATCTCCCTGCTTGCGCCACTTCGCCAGGAGCGACATCTCCTTGTCACCTGAGGCGACGACGAGCACATAGTCCCTGACCTCGACAACGGATATGAACTTCCTCGGCGCGAGGTAGATGGTGTCCACTTTTCTGAGGCCGTAATTGGCCGCTCCCTTCGGCCTCAACCTGAGGTTCAGTTTTCCGGCGTACCTCGACAGGAGGTAGATGCCGGCGATCATCCCCGCCATGATGAAGATGACCTTGATTATGCCGAGATACGTGTCCATCAGCCAAGCTCCTGGACGCGTTCCTTGGGGGTAAGGATCTCCATAATCCTCACTCCGAGGCGCTCGTTCACGAGAACTATCTCGCCCTTGCCGAGAAGCTTGTCGTTGACGTAGATATCGACAGACTCGCCGGCTATCTTGTTGAGCTCGATGATGGAGCCCTTGGAGAGGGCGAGCAGTTCGCCTATGGTAAGCTTCGTCCTGCCTATCTCGACGGAGATGTCCACGGAGATATCGAGAAGACTGTCGATGTTCATCTCGAACTTCTTTGTGCCGCCGTTGGTACTGACAGCGGGTGCTTCATTCACGGCTGCTTCATTCAAAAGATCTTCCATTGTTCCTCCCCGGCCCTCGCTCCCCCTAAGGGTTGCGGACCGTCGGTCGTGTCCCGCCTGCCGCTCTCACTGAATGATCTCATCGACCCTCACCGCCTTGCTGCCCTTGTAGACACCCATCTTTCCACGGAACTTCGTCTTTTTGTGTATCTCGACATCGATCGCGTCGTCGACGTAACGATCGACCATAACGACATTCCCCGCTCCGAGCGACGCGAATTCGTGGAGGGACATCTTCTTCCTTCCCAGTATGGCCCGCGCTTCGACGGGCACGTCCATGATGCGATCGCGCATCTTTGCCATCCATTTCTCACGCATTTCCATATCCTCGCGGGACGGAGTGGAGACGAGATAGCCCTTTATGCTTTCCAGAACGCCGTAGGGCATGCAGATCTTCATCCAGCTCGCGATGTCCCCGATCTCGATGGTGAACTCATTGAGGTTCACCGTTTCCTCCTTGGCCACCATGGTGATGTAATTGGGGTTGATCTCGGAACGGGAGTACTTGCAGTGTATCGCGTAGACGGGCTCCCAGGCCTTCTCCATCTCGACGGAAACGAGGTCGATGAGCTTTCGTATGACGTTGAACTCGATCTTCGTGAACTCCCTGCCTTCTATCCTCGCGGGCGATATCGTGGCGCTCCCGAATACGGTCTCCAGAACGGAGAAGATCAGCTTGGCATCGAAGATGACGATGAAGAACCCGTTGAGGTTCTCCGTGACGACGATGTTCATGTTCGTCGGCAGGGGAAGCGTCTTTATGAACTCGTTGTATTCCACGTACTGCGCCGGCGCGGGACCCACCTCGACCTCCCGTTCCATGAACAGGGAGAGGGCCGAGCGAAAGGACTTCGAGAACCTGTCGTATATGAATTCCAGCGCGGGCAGTCTCTCCTTCTTGCCCTTGGTGAAACGGATGAAATCGAAATCCGTTACCTGCTTTTCAACGGTTTCCTCCTGCGGCTCCTCGAGGACCGCGCTCTCCGTCAGGATCTCGCCGTCCGATATGCCTCCAAGCAACGCATCGATCTCAGCCTGTGAAAGGACCTGGTCCATCAGCACCTCACTGGATTATGATGTCCGTGATATACACGGCCTTCAGCCCGTCTTCCCCGGGGAACACCGTCTTCAGGCTGGCATGGACCTCTTTTTTGATGGTATCCCTCTGGTTGACGTCCATCAGAACCTCCGCCGCCTTCGTGCCGAATATGGAGAGTATCCTGTCACGGATGACGGGTATCATCTTCTTTGCCTCTTCCATGGCCTTGACGTCCTTGACCTCGATACCCAGAGACACCTTGGCGTATCGGGACTGGTTCCCCGTCAGGTTGAAAACGAAGGGGTCAAGCTGGAGGATGGGCCCCACGACCTCTTTCTTCACAGCGGCCGCTTCAGCGGAACCCGGCTGCTTGCCGAGGTATTTCGCCATTATCTTCTTTCCGAAAACGAAGTAGCCGCCGGTACCTCCTGCGATGATAAGAACGAAGACAACGATGAGGATGAGCTTGAACTTCCCCTTCTTCGCCGCTGGCCTTTCCTGCCCTTCCATTTGCTCCATTTCCGCGACGTCCGCGGCTTCTCTTCTTTCTTCGGCCATAAGGATTCTCCTTGGCCAGACGAAGAAGCAATAAGTGTGCCAATAGCACACCTATTTGAAACTAAAGGGGAAAGGCGCCTTGATAGGTCCGATGACGTCGAAATCGCGTCAGGGAATTGACAGAGAGACGGTGTTAAGTTTTAGGTTTTAAGTTTTAAGCTATAACTGACAAGGCTTGTATGGGACCAGACCGCGGGGCCGGGCCGTTTAAGGCCGCCAGGCGGCAGGGTTTTTTACTTGAAACTTAATAACGTAAAACTTAAGCCAAAGACGGGGGTCGGTTTCCCGACCCCCGTCTTTGGCTTAACGCTGTATTACCGTTTGATATTCATGAGTTCCTGCAGCACCTCGTCCGTTGTCGTGATGACGCGGGAGTTCGCCTGGTACCCTCTTTGGGCGATGATCATCTTGACGAACTCCGTCGCGAGGTCCACGTTCGACTGTTCGAGGGAGTTGGCGCTGATCTTGCCGAGGCCGCCCTCGCCCGGCGCGTTGGTGTAGGCAACGCCGGACTCTATGGTCTCCGAATAGAGGTTGCTGCCTTCCTTCGTCAGGCCATTGGGGTTGTTGAAGTTTGCCAGCGTGATCTGATAGAGGTTCAGGATCTGGCCGTTGGAGTAGTGGCCCGAGATGATGCCCTCGGCGCTGACCGTCACGTTCTGGAGGACACCCGGGGGATAACCATCCTGGGTCTGGAAGTTCGTCGTCGAGGCTATGGGGTACTGGGTGGTCGTGCCGCCTCCCGAGCCGGAACCGAAGACGAGGTCGATCGCCTGCGCGGGGTTGGCCCCCTGGGAGAAGTCGAAGGAAACACTTGTCGCGTCGCCGCCGGAGGTCAATGCACCGTTATTGTTGAAGATGAGCGTGCCCCAGCCGGCAAGGTCATTGGCACCCGTCGCCGAATCGGCGGCGTCGAGGTGGGCCATCCATTCCCAGACGCTTGTCTGCGGGGTTGTCGTCTCGTAGGCTTTGCGGAAGTAGACCGTGACGACATGGGGCTGACCGAGGGAATCGTAAGCGGTGACCGATGACGAGTAGTTGGATGTCGTCGTCGGGTTGCGTGTCGCGCTCACGTAGTCCGTGGAGAAGCCCGAGAAGGATATCGTCCTCGACGCTGTGTCGACCATGGCGGAGTCTGTTGTTATGTCAAGCCCGGAGCTTGCGAAGTTGGTATACGTCGTGCCCGCGGCAACGACCGCGGAATACGTGGACGTGGTCCCCGTGAGGGCGCCGGTGGGATCCCTGTGCGCCACCTGCACCGTCAGCGTGCTGGTGCCCGCGGCATAGGATATCGTGTAGTCGCCGACCCTCGGATACTTGCCCTCGCTCAGGCCCACGCTGGTGACGCTTCCATTCGCCACGCCGCTCAAGCTTCCGAGGGTGCCCGCCACATCGGCGTCAGACTGAAGGTTCACGCACATCCCTATGAATTCGGTGGCCCTCGGTTCGCTCGGTGCCTGGGATATGATGATGTCGGTGTCGACGCCGTAGGGGGCGTTCGTTGTCCGGTCTATCTGCCTTCCCTGGAGAATGTCGCCCGCCGGGTTCGTCATGCAGCCGTCCGCGTCAAAACGGAACTGTCCCGCCCTGGTATAATAGTTGGTCTGACTCTCCTGGGACCGGACGATGAAGAACCCCTTGCCGCCGATGGCGAGGTCCGTGGATTCGCTCGTGCTCTCGAAGCTGCCCTGGCCGAAGGACGTGTCGACGGAACTCAACGCCGTGCCCCTTCCGACCTGACTGGAGCCGGAGGTGCCGCTGATCGACTGGTACAGGACGTCCTCGAAGGTCGCCCTGCTCCCCTTGAACCCGACGGTGTTGACGTTCGCGATATTATTACCCACAACGTTGATGGATTGGCTGTTCGCTATGAGACCGCTGATGCCTGAAAAGAATGAGCTTAACATGGTAGATGCCTCCTCTTTAGTTCTTTATCGTTGTAACCGAGCTGGCGTAGTATTCGTCCCCGTTGCCTGCAACAAGGACGACCGTGCTGCCCGTGCTTCTCACTCCGGCGATGACCCGGTACGTCGCGGTGGCACAGTCGACCTTGGAACCGTCCTTCAAGGCGTAGGCCGTCACGGTCACCGGGTCGGCACCCTCATTGGTGTAGATGAGTGACTCGCCTTTGCTCCTGGTAACAGTTTCCTCCACACCGGTGTTGACGTTCGTAATCGTAAAGACCACCGAATCGTAGTCCGATGCCGGCGCTGTCTCGATCTCGTCGCCCTGCGAGAGCGTGTTGCCGTCCACCGCGATCTTCTTTCCGATCATGTCGAGAAGATTGCCCGTCTCTATGGTCGTCTCCAGATCGGTAAGGGAATCATATATGTTCTGGAGTCTTTCGACCTGGGTCAGCTGCGCCAGCTGGCTCATGAACTCGTTCGTTTCCATCGGGTCCAGGGGGTCCTGGTACTTGAGCTGGGTCACGAGAAGGTTCATGAAGGCATCGGTATTGAGAAGCTCGGTGGTCGTCGTGGACCCCGACGATGACGTTGTTCCCGTCGTATCAAGTGTGTTTGTGACGCTCGTAACCGACATGGTGCCTCCTTATGCCAGGGCTTCGAAGAAGGAACCGAAGTCCTGCTGTTCCGCCGTCTCGTTCTGTCCGGCGTCCCTGTGCTGTTTCTGCTGCCTTCTTTCCTCAGCGTCCTGGTCGATATCGACGTGGATCGTTGTCTGGATGTTCTTGCCCTCCAGGGTCCGCGCTATGTCGTCCTTCTGGGACTGGAGAAAGTTCATTGTGCTTTCGCTCGCACCCCTGACCTCTACCGTGATCGACGACCCCTCGTCCTTCAGACCCACGAGGACCGTTTCGTTGTCACCGATCTTCAGCCTGACCGTCATGTCCATGTTCATGTTCCTGCCGGCAAAGTGCTCCGTGAGCTTCTCTATCTTTTCCACCATCATCGAGCTGAAATCGTTCCTCGCCGCACCCTTCGTTTCACCCGTCGCCTGATGTGTGCTTTGTCTGGAGACGTCGTTGTGCTGCATGACGGAGTTGTCGCCGCCGTCCTGATCTTCCCCCATCCCGGCTTCCATGGTCTCCTTGACGCGTATCACGATCTTCTCAGGCTCCCCGGCATCCTCATGGACTTCCGATGTGCGTGCCGCGAGGACGGTAACGTCCCTCTTTCCTGCGTCGGGGGTGTCCGACACCGGCGCCGAAGGCTGTGTTTCCATCTCCTTCTTCATTGACGGGTCCGTCACGGACGCCTTCTTTGCGGCCTTCACGATCTCGACCACGAACCCGGCTTCCTCGTTGTCCTCGGAAAGGGCAGTCTGAGGCACCGTATTCTGGACTTCCGTCTTCATCATCGAAGGGTCCGGCCTTTCGACCTTCACAGCCGGGCCCGGATCCCTTTCGACGGGGAGTCCGTCCTGCCCGGTGGCGACAGTGTCCATGCCATCCACCTCCCGCGTCAATGCCGAGAGCCGGGAAAGGACCGCCGCGACACAGTTCATGAGGTCCTGTGCTCCTTTTATGTCCTTCTCCTCACTCTTTCCACCGCCTTCGAAAGCGTCGCTCTTCATCACGTCGGCGCTGGTCAGTTCCACCTCGTCACCGCCGGAGAGGATCTGGAGGATACCCTCGAGAAACTCCGTGATGGCCTCGCGGTCGGCCTCGCTCATATCCGACACGTTGTCCGTAACAGCGGGTTGTCCCATCGCTGAAATGAGGGAGGAAACAAGGACCGGGATCTCCTCCGGATCCAGGCTCGCTGCGACAGGGCAACGGGAGGTGTCCGACCCTTCGCCGCCTGCGGCCTTGCCGTCGTCCGCAGATAGGCCCGCGGCCATCGAGGACAACAACAGGTTCACGTTTCCGCCCATCTTCTGCGAAAGGATATCGAAGAAGGCATTCGCCTCACCTTCACCCGACGTCCCCGCTCGAGCCCGGGGAAAGAGCTGCTTCCCCAGTCCCTTCAGATCCGTAAACAGGCAATTAAAAAACTGATTTTCCATGCCCACCCCTAAAACAAATTCCATGCCACAAAGGCCTCATTAATGATTTCCAGCTCTTACAAACACCCTCCGCCCACGGCCGCCCTTGTGCCCGGGGAAATAATTTCCACGAAGAGGAAATAATTTCCTACAAGAAAGCACCCCGGCGCGCACCACAACAAACAGATAAAGACTTGCCTCTCGCCCGCTTCGCTCAAGTCCGCAGAGCACGCAGAGAAAAGATTCGGCCGGATTTCGAAGCCTCCCAAAATCCGGCCGTCTTTGCATCCCGTCTGCGACGGGAGGGAAAAAAGAGTCTTTCTTCTCAGGTGGGAGGGATGGGGGAGGGATGGGAGTCTGGGGGGGTGCGGTAGTATGGGGGCTGGAGGATGGTTATAGGACCTATGGGACATATAGGACCTATAGGACCTATGACTACAGGGGGGATGAGGGAGGATAACTTTTTCAGGATAAAAGAACTATTTCTTTCTCTCCCGCCGGCACGGCGGGACGAGAAGGCCGCCGGATTTTGGAAGGCTTCGAAATCCGGCGGCAATCTTTTCTCTCTTTTAGTCTCTCTCTGCGACCTCTGCGAACTCGAGAGAGGAGCGAAGCGACGAACGGGCGTGAGATAATGCTCTTGAGCCTCTCCTCCCGCTCTCACCCCATGATCAGGGTGACAAACGGGCGTGAAGTGTGTTTACATTCTTTTG
Organism: Deltaproteobacteria bacterium UBA1386; assembly: GCA_002305765.1. GTDB lineage: Bacteria > Desulfobacterota > Syntrophorhabdia > Syntrophorhabdales > Syntrophorhabdaceae > Delta-02. The sequence goes on along the minus strand of DBQU01000075.1, from coordinate 22,983 downwards.
TCGTCGAGTCTTAAGGCCATTTCGTCGAGGAGTTTTTGTTCGCGGCGGTTCTCGGTTTTCTTGAAGGCCCTTACTATCTTGTCCTGGAGCTTGCCGAGCATCTTGAGCTCCCGGGCGTATTCGTAGAGCTCGTGCTGCAGGAGGTCGAGTGTCTCCTGCATGGATGCCCTCTCGCCCAGGAGGCTCGACTTCTGGACGTCCAGGTAATCGAGGTAGTCCTTTATCACGGCAAAGTCATTGCCGGAGATGGAACGGGCGGAGAGCTTCGCGTAGTTGTCGTCGATCTGGCCGTCCACGGCGTTGATCTCGGCGCGGATGGCGGCCATCTTCGCCGTTGTCTCCTCCACCTCGCGCTCCTTGTCCTTCTTGAGCTTCTCCTTGATCTCGATGATCCGGTCTATGCGCTTGCGATCCATCCTAACCCCGGTCGAAACCGCTTGAGGGAAAAATAAGGGGCTTGAATCGCTTGAATAGCTTGAGTCGCTTGAGGGTTAGAGAACCAAGGGCAGAGACCTCGAGTCGGGGGGTGATATCCCCGGCGTGATCCCGGAGCTGCTCTGTTTTTAAGCCATTCAAGCGATTCAAGCTATTCAAGCCGCCTTTAGACATAGAATAGTATCTTCATACTGTTCAGCGTCTCTTCCAAAGGTACGCGTTCGTCGACGCCCTGCTGGAGAAAGGTCCTTACCTTGTCTATCATGGAGATGGCGTGGTCCACTTTCTGGTTGTTCCCGGGCGTGTAGGCCCCGATGTTGATGAGGTCCTCCGCCCGCTCGAACTCGGCGAGGATCTCTACTATCCGGCTCGCGTACTCCGTCTGGTCCTTCGGGCTTATGTCCTTCATGAGCCTCGAGACGCTGCGCAGCACATCGATAGGCGGGTAATGGTTGGCATCGGCGAGCTTTCGCGAAAGGACCACGTGGCCGTCGAGGATGGACCGTGCCGAGTCCGCGATTGGGTCGTCGAGATCGTCGCCTTCCACGAGGACGGTGTATATCGCGGTCATGGTCCCGGTCCCCTCTCCGTTGCCGGCCCTCTCGAGGACCTTCGCCAGGAGCGAGAACACGCTCGGAGTGTAACCCTTCGACGTCGGGGGCTCGCCGATGGCGAGGCCTATCTCGCGCTGCGCCATGCTGAAGCGCGTCAGCGAGTCCATGAGGAGGAGAACATCGTTCCCCCTGTCCCGGAAGTACTCGGCGAGGGCTATGGTGAGAAAAGCGCCCCTCACCCGTATGAGGGGAGGCTGGTCCGATGTCGCGACGACGACGACGGAGTTCCTGATCCCGTCACCAAGGTCGCGCTCGATGAACTCCCTCACCTCGCGGCCGCGCTCTCCGATGAGACCGATAACATTCACGTTCGCCTCGGTATGGCGCGCGATCATCCCCAGAAGCACGCTCTTGCCCACGCCGGAGCCGGCGAAGATTCCTATCCTCTGTCCCTTTCCACACGTCAGGAGCCCGTTGATGCTGCGTATGCCAAGGTCGAGAGGTTCGGTGATGCGCTTCTTGCGCATGGGATTCACCGTTTCGCGATAGATGGGCACGGACTCGGTGCACTTAAGGGGCCCCTTCCCGTCCATGGGGTTCCCCAGGCCATCGATGACGCGGCCGAGGAGTCCCTCTCCAGCGGCTACATCGACGGTCTTCTTCCTGGAGAGTATCCTCGAACCTATGCCCACGCCCCTTAAGTCCCCGAGGGGCATCAGCAGGGTCTTGCCTTCCTTGAACCCGACCACCTCGGCATCGATGGGAACCGTGCTGTCCACCGGGTAGATGAGGGCCGAATCACCCACGGAGGAGATGGGGCCCTTTCCCTCGATGACAAGACCAACCACCTGGTTGACCTTTCCGTAGACACGGTAGGGGTAAAGGTTCGACAGCATGTCCCTCGCCAGGGACATCGTACGGTCAATCGAATCTTCCATTGAGATACTCTTTTCTGAGCTCTTCCATCTGGACGGAGATCCGGCCGTCTATGTCGCCGAAGTTCGTCTCGATGATAAAGCCCGGTTCGCGCATCGTATCGTCCCTGACGATCTTGAACTGCCCCAGTCCGCCTTCCGGGATGAGGTCCGCGTCCTCGCTCCTCAGGCGGATCGTCGTCCCGCTCCTCTCCTCGCAGAGGGAAAGGGCCTTCCTGACCATCGCGAGAACGGCGTCGCGATGCTCCGCGCATTCCCTGAGGACGATGGCCTCCGCGAAGATAAGGGCCAGTTCCGTCGAGAGGTTCTCGGCCCTCTTCACGAGTCCCTCCCTGAAAAGGGAAAGCTCTCCCATGAAGGCACCCAGTCTCTTTATCATGGGCTCCACCTTCTTCATTCCCATTTCATGTCCGGCCTTTTCACCTTGAGCGAAGGCCTCCTCGAATACCCTGCGTGCCTCTTCCTCGATATTGACCGTCGTCGGGGCCTCGGGGGCCGCCTCGTCTTCGGAGACCCGGGCCTCCTCTTCATCGAAAAGCCTGATGAAATCGAAGGTTCTTTCCTCCGGCATCTCATCGGCGAGGTCATGCAGGGTAAAGGTTTCCATTTCCTGGTCTTTCAAATGAACTCTTCATTCCCCCGGGACAGAAAGATCTTGCCCTCGCTTTCGAGCTTCTTGGCGACCATGGCGATCTTCACCTGGGCCTTTTCGACGTCTGAGAGACGAACGGGGCCCATGGCCTCGAGGTCTTCCTTGAGCATGGCCGCGGCGCGTTCGGACATGTTGGAGTATATCTTTTCCTTCATGCTGTCCGAGGCACCCTTGAGGGCGATACCGATATCCTCGGACGAGACCTCCTTGAGAAGCACCTGGATGCTGCGGTCGTCGAGGTGGGCGAGGTCTTCGAAGGTGAACATGAGCTGCCGGATCTTTTCCGCCAGGTCGGGATTGGTCTCCTCGAGCTTTCCGAGAAGCTCCGATTCCAGGGTCCTGTCCATCTGGTTCAGTATGCTGGCCACCACCTCCACGCCGCCGAGCTGCTTGCCTTCGGCCCCGCCCATGGTGCTCTCGAGCTGGTCCCGTATAACGCTCTCAACCTCGGCCAACGTCTTCAGGTCGACCTTTTCGAGATTGGCCATGCGCACGACAACGTCCGTCTGCACCCTCTCAGGCAGGCAGCTGATGGCGTCTCCCGCCTTCTTCGTCCCGAGCACCGACAGAACCAGGGCCATTGTCTGGGGATGCTCCTCCCGTATCACGTTCGCGAGGACCCTCGGATCACAGCGCTTCAGGAACTCTCCGGGAACACCCTTCTTCGTGTCCAGATTGCCAAGAAGTATCTCCGCCCGCTCCTCGTCGAAGCTTTTCTTGACGAGGAGGCGGAACTTGCTTTCGCCGCCAACGACATTCTTGCTCCTCTTCGAGACCTTCGTCATGAACTCTTCCTGGACCCTGTGGACCACGTGGTCGGGGATGAGCTTGAGATTCGTGATCTCTTTGCCGATCGCCTCGATCTCTTCCTCATCGAGGCCCTTCATCACGTCCTTCGTCACCTCGTCATCCATGGTGAGAAGGAGAATGGCGGCCTTTCTGACTCCTGACAGATCTTCGGGGTTCATCGATTACGTCCCTTCCTTCACCCATTCCTTGATCACGGATCCGACAACGACCTTGTCCCTCAGGACATCGTTGATCGCCGCCTGCTGCTTGCTCTCTATGGCGACGGGCTGGTCTCCCGTCACCGCGGTGGTGCCGCTACCGCCGCCGCTCTTCATGTACACGTCCTTGACCTTGTACATGGGAGCGCGGTCCGCCCGCGATTTAAGGAAACCGAGCACGGGCTTGATCACGAAGAAGAAGAGCGCCGCGATGATAAGGGCGTAGAAGCCATACCTGCTGAAGCTGAATATCATCTCCTTCCGCTCCGCCGCGTCGAGAAGCCCTTTTTCGTCGGCGAGGCCTTCGGTCTCAAAGGGGACGTTGAGGACCTCGATCTTGTCGCCCCGCGCCTCGTCGATACCGACGGCCCTCGCCACGATCCCCTTGATGTCGGCAAGCTCTTTCTGGGACCGCGGGGAATACTTGAGCTCCTCCCCGTTCTGGCCTTTCACCTTTTCATACTTGCCGTCGAGAACGATGGCCACGGAGAGGCGCTTGATATCGCCGTAGGGCTCCACTATCTTCTTGACGGTCTTGCTCACCTCGTAGGTAACCTGGGTCTCTTCGCGTTCCGATTCACTGCCGCGCCCTGCCGACGTCTGGGACACGGCCGCCGACGCGTTCCGGTCCTTGCCCGTGGCGTTGGGAACGTTGGATGCCACCCCGGGGACTCCTGCCTGCCCGGCCGTGCGGTTCAGTGTCTTCTCCCTGCTCTTGCGCTCGCTCGTGGGGACCCTCTTGTTCGGGTCGAACTCCTCTTCCACCTTTTCAACCTTGCGGAGATTGAGATCCACATTGGCCCGTATGATCGACTTGTTGGCGGGGATGAACCTGTCGAGCATGGATTGGACCGATTCTTCGATGGTCCTTTCAACGCTCTTCTGCAGCTCGAACTGCTGGCCCGAAAGGGCGACCGCCGTGCCGGAGCTCCCGGCCTTGTACAGTATTTTGCCGAAGGAATCGACGATCGTCACATTGTCGGCCTTGAGCCCCTCTATGCTGCCCGAAACCAGGTGGACGATCCCCGCCACCTGTTCCTTGGAGAGCGTCTTCCCGCCCCGGAGCTTGAGGAAGACCGACGCGGTGACGTCCTTTTCCCTGTCTGTGAAGAGGGTCTTTTCCGGTATGGCGATGTGCACCCGGGATGCCTTCACCTCGGGCATCTGGTTGATGGTGCGCGAAAGCTCCCCCTGTATGGCGCGTTTGTAATTGATGTTCTGCATGAATTCCGTCATGCCGTAGTTCGTCTTGTCGAAGAGCTCGTAACCGACCCCTCCGCCGCCGGGAAGGGCGTTCTGACCGGCAAGCATGAGCCGCACGTCATAGACCTTGTCTTTGGGGACCGAGATCGAGGTGCCGCCAAGACCCAGCTTGTAGGGAACCTTGAGCTCCTTGAGCTTCGCCACGACCACCGAGGCGTCCTCCGTGGAGAGGCCGGCGAACAGCGTCTGGTAGGTCTCTTTCTGTAGGAAGGAAAGACCGATGATGGAGCCTCCCACGAGCGCTATGAAAAGAAAGAGGTACATGTAGAGTTTGCTCTTCGGGGTCGTTTTGAGATAGTTCTTGGTGGTGTTGAGAAGTTCGTCCATCGGAGGCATACGTTACACCTGCATTCTCATTATCTCTTCATAAGCGGAGATGATCTTGTTCCGTATCTGCATCATCATCTGGAAGGACAGGTCCGCTTTCTCGATCGCGATCATCGTGGTCTGAACATCGGTGTTCTCCATCTTGACCAGTTTTTCCACTTCCTTGTCCGCTTCCTTCTCGAGTTCCACGACCTTCTTGATGGAGTCCTTCAGGACATCACCGAAGGAGGTCCTGGTCTTTTCGTTGGCCGGTCTTACGACCTCGCCAAAACTGGGAAGAGTAAAGTTTTCTACCTTCATGGGTCCGCCCCCCTATTTAATAAGGTCGAGAGTCTTCAGGAACATGTCCTTCGTCGTATTGAGAACGTTGACGTTCGCCTCGTAGGCACGGGCGGCCGCCGTCATGTCCGTCATCTCTTCCATCAGGTTCACGTTGGGAAATGTGACGTATCCTTCAGAATTGGCGTCGGGATGGCTCGGGTTGTAGACCAACTGAAATGGCTTGTCGCTCTCCTTGACAGAGTCGATCTCGACGCCCTCCACCTTCTTTGAGAGGGTCCCCGAGAAGCTTTTGTCGTCGGAGACGTCCGCCGCCTTAAATACAACATCCTTCTTCCTGTAGGGCCCGCCCTCTTCCGTGTTCGTGGTCTGGACGTTGGCAAGGTTCGAGGCCGCGATGTCCATGCGTTTCCTCTGGGCCTTCATCCCTGAAGCGCTGATCTTGAAGATATCGAATGCTCCCATATTCCTACCTCTTTCCTTCGCCTATGAGATACCTCATCATGGCAAAACGTTTTGAGGCCATCTGGACCAGTGCTTGGTACATCAGCTGGTTTTCCGTGAGCTTCACTGTCTGGTCTTCCACGCTGACGGTGTTTCCGTCAAGGCGCGCGAGGCCGTCATGCCCCAGGTTCTCCGTTATCGTGTAGCCCGCGTCGCCTGAGGGAGCGAGTCCCGCCTCGGGGCCGGTGCGCCTGTCGAGCTCCCGCCGGAAATCGATCTCCTTTTCCTTGTACCCGGGGGTCTGGGCATTCGCGATGTTGCCGGAGATCACCTTGTGATAGAAGGCCCGTACGGAGAGCGCCTTTCCGATGAGATCCACTATCTGCATGTCAATACTCCCTTGCGGGCACGTCGATGCCCATTGCCCTGTACTCGTTTATCTTGTTGCGCAGCGTGCGGACGGTTATGCCCAGTATGCCCGCGGCCTTCGACCTGTTCCCCCTGACGGACTTGAGGGCGTCGATGATGAGCTTCGTCTCCATGTCCCGGACGGAGCCCACCGCCATGTCCTGGGCGGGCCTGCCCTCATCGAGGTGGCTCATGGTGATGACGGACCCGTTGGAAAGTATGCACGCCCTGGCTATGACGTTCTCCAGCTCCCGGACATTCCCTTTCCAGTGCCTGCTGGTCAGGTGTTCCATCGCCTCGTCGCTCACCCCGATGTCCATTCCCCGGGAATGCTTCTTCAGCAGGTGGTTCACAAGGGGTGCTATGTCATCGCGGCGCTCGCGCAGGGCCGGGATGGTGATGGGAAAGACGCTGAGGCGATAGTACAGGTCCTCCCGGAAGTTCCCGTCGCCCACCGTCTTCACGATATCCCTGTTCGTCGTCGCGATGACTCGGACGTCGATCTTCCGGGGGGACCGGGACCCGAGGGCCTCCACCTCCTTTTCCTGGAGCACGCGCAGGAGCTTTGCCTGGAGCTTGAGGTCCATCTCGGTGATCTCATCGAGGAGGATGGTGCCCTTGTCGGCGAGTTCGAACTTCCCTGGCTTGCGCGACAGGGCGCCCGTGAAGGCCCCTTTCTCGTAGCCGAAGAGCTCGCTCTCGAGAAGGTTCTCGGGCAGAGCGGCGCAGTTGACGGCAACGAAGGGCATGTGGGCGCGGCCGGAGTTCTCGTGGATGAATTTCGATACCACCTCTTTGCCCACACCGCTCTCTCCGAGGACAAGAACCGTCGCGTCGGACCCGGCCACCCTCTGCGCCTTCTGGAGCACCTCTTTCATTGCCCGCGAGACGAAGACGATCTTCCCGTTGTTCACACCGAGGGCCCGTTGCACCACGCTGTAGAGCGTATCCGTGTTGAAGGGCTTCTGGATGTAGTCGTAGGCGCCCTCCTTGATGACCTGCACCGCGTCCTTGACCGTGCCGTATCCTGTCATAAGGATGACGGGCATAAGCGGCGACGTCTCCTTTATGGCCCTGAGAAGGTCGATGCCGCCGAGATGAGGCATCTTCACGTCGGTGATGACGAGGTCGAATATGTTCCTGTCGATCTCGACCATGGCCTTCTTGCCGTCCTCCGCGAGGGCGACGCTGTATCCCGCGCGCACCAGAGACTCCTTCAGCGCTATGCGCATGTGGTTGTCGTCATCGACTACAAGGACATTCGTTTTCATATGACCGTCAGCCTCTCCTTGGGGATATAGATGAGGAAAGATGAACCCGATCCCTCTTCGGACTCCACCTCGACCGAACCGCCGTGGGCCTTCACGATGTTGTAGACAATGAAGAGTCCCAGGCCCACACCCTTATCCTTCGTTGTGAAGAAGGGATTGAAGATATTCCTTCGCAATTCCTCCGTCATGCCCGGTCCGTTGTCGCTGACGACGAGGACCCCATACCGTTCGTTCTCGCGTATGTCCACCTTGATCCTGCCGCCGGGACCCACGGCGTCCATGGCATTGCTCACGAGATTCATGACGACGAGCTTCAGCATGTCAGGATCGAACTCGGCCCGTCCTGCCGAAGCAGGCGCGAATTCAAGGTCTATCTCCCTCACCGACGTGGACACGCTCATGAACTCCAGCGTGTCGCCGACGACGGACCTCAGTTCCCCCTCTTTCAGGGACAGTTCCCGCGGCCGGGTGTAGGAGAGTATATTATTGATGATCCTGTCGATGGTCTTGACGCCGAAGAGGATGTACTCGAGGTACTTGCGGTCGCGCACCCGCGTCTTGCCGGCCATGAGCATGGAAAGGAAGAGCTCCATGCTTCCCAGCGGGTTCTTGATCTCGTGGGATATCCGGGCCGCCATCTCTCCCATGGCCATGAGGCGCTCGTCACGCTCCATGTGCTCCTTCATCCTTTCGATCTCGGTGACGTCCTCGATGGCAACAACGTGCCTGCCTTCGAAGCCGTTGGCGAGCGCCTGGGTCTTCCACCGGTACCGGCCGAGACCGCACCTTATCTCTCCCGTCCTCTCCGCCGTGCCGGACAGGTTCCCGATGATCCCCTCGGGGATGAGGTCCTCGGCGTTCTTGTTGGCAAAGATGACGGACTTCCCGTCAACGACGACGACGCCGACGGGCAGGGAATCGAGTATCGTATAAAGGTACTCGCTGGCCCGCTCCAGCGCCCTGTTCTTCTCTTCGAGTTCCCTCTTGAGTTCTCTGATCTGGCTTTCCAGCACCCCGTAATGGCTTATGATCGAATCTGAGGCCTTGGAAAACTCGTTGAAAGCGTCTTCGAGGAGTCTGGCTTCGGGAATCTGCATGCGGGGAGATTTTGCAAGAAGGGTGCCAAGGTAAAGACGGCTTGAATGGCTTGAGTAGCTTGAATGGCTTGAATGGCTCAAAAACAAAGCGCTTTTGGCATCATGCCGGGGATAGTATCTCCCAACTGAAACCCTTTCTTCTTTGTCCTTTAACCCTCAAGCGATTCAAGCTACTCAAGCCATTCAAGCGGCTTTTCCCATTCAAGCGGTTCAAGCGGTTCAAGCCGTCTTTCGGTTTGTCATTTTTTTGACAGCCCGCCGGACTAGTCCAGGCCGAGCCTTTTCATTTTTTCTATGAGTGTCGTTCTGTTGATGTTGAGGGCCTGGGCGGCCTTGCTTTTCACGCCCTGGGTTTCGGTGAGGGCCTTCATGATGAGGGTCTTTTCGAATTCGGAAACGAGCGTGTCGTAACCCCTGTCTATGTCGATCTCCGGGGTCGGCACTTCTTCCTTTTGGTGGCCGTACAGCTTCTCGGGGAGGTCCTCTATATCGATGTGCCCTTCCCTCTTGAGGACCACCATGCGTTCCACGATATTCTGCAATTCCCTGACGTTGCCGGGGAAATCATATTCCATCAGGGCCTTCATGGCCTCTTCCGAAAAGCCCTCGATGGCCGCCGAGTTTATCCTGTTGGATTGTTCGAGGAAGAAATTGACGAGCAGCGGGATGTCCTGACGCCTCTCCCTGAGCGGCGGGATCTCGATGGGAACAACGTTGAGACGGTAGTACAGGTCCTCACGGAACTTGTTCTCACTGACGAGGTCTTCCAGCTTGCGGTTCGTGGCGGCGATGATCCTCACGTCGACCTTGATCGTCTTCGAGCCGCCGATGCGCTCGAAGGACTTCTCCTGGAGGACCCTCAGGAGCTTGACCTGCAGGTTGAAGCTCATGTCCCCGATCTCATCGAGAAAGATCGAGCCGCCCGCCGCGAGCTCGAACCTGCCGAGACGGGTATTCACGGCACCCGTGAAAGCGCCCTTCTCATAGCCGAAAAGCTCGCTCTCCAGGAGGGTCTCCGGAATGGCGCCGCAATTGACCACAACGAGAGGGTTGTCCCGCTTCGACGAATTGTAATGGATGGCCCTCGCCACGAGTTCCTTGCCCACACCGCTCTCACCGGTGATCAGCACCGTGGCGCTGGTGTCGGCCACGCGCTCGATCATCTCGAAGACCTTCTGCATGGGAAAGCTCACCCCGATGATGTTCTCGAACTTGTACTTGTCCTTGAGGGCCGACCTCAGAATGGTGTTCTCACGGACCATCTTGTTCTCGGAATACCGCCTCAGGAGATTCGCCTTGAGGGTAAGACCCTTGGGGATGTTGTCGCTCTTGAGGAGATTGAAGTAGTACATGGCCGAATCCACTGTCGCGAGGACTTCCTCGAACTTGAAGGGTTTGAGGATATAGTCGAAGGCACCGCACCGCATGGCGCTTATGGCGCTTTCCATGCTGCCATACCCGGTCATGACAATGCCGAGGGTGTCGAGGTATTCTTTCTGGATAAAGTTAATAAGCTGAAGACCGTCGACCTTGGGCATCATGAGGTCCGTTATCAGAACATGGTAGCCGTTGTTCTTCAGCGCCGAAAGGGCCTTTCTGCTGTCGATGTAGGGATCGACGGCATACCCGTTGGCCATGAGAAACTCACCGAGCATGGAGAGGATATTCTCCTCATCCTCAACAATGATGACCCTTCCTTTTTCCATCCCTATTTCGTTGTCCGCTTGTCGATTATGATCGACTGGTTCCTGAGCATGTCCCAGGCGCGATCCCTGTCGCGCTCTTCCTCCTGCCTGGCCCTTTCACGTGATTCGTCGGAACCGACAGACCAGGTGGTGCCTTCTTTGTCCTTGACGATCTTGAGATCATCGGAGGCAAAGCCGGCTGACGCCGCCAGAACGATCACGAGAAAGGAGAGAACCGCCGCACTGCATTTCTTCATCACGCACATCTCGTTGCACAGGTCATTAATGGTACCGGTGTGAACATACCAATATATATAGCCAATTTTTTGGGATAAAGTAAGAAAAAAATAGCCCCCTCCCGATGAAACGGACCTTCTGCCAAACAAGTACCTGCGACAATCCTGATGATGCGCTCATGAAGCCATCCCCCTCTTCGACGGTCCGGAAGATGCCTGATATCGGCGAAAAGTTGCCCCCCAAGTTAAGGACTTGACAGGTTTGCCGATTACGGTATAAGGTTTGCAAGTTCAGGAACATCACGTATGAAACTGAAGCGTCTGAAAAAAAGATGGATGACGTCCGTTACCATTCTGGTCGTCCCCCACTCCAAATCCCGGCCCCTGAAGCTAAGGCTGCCCGTGGCCGGCCTCATGGCCTGCATGGTCCTCGCTGTCATCGGGGCCGTGTACATCACGATCGCCGGGGTCAAGACAGCGGAATATTATGTCATGAAGACGAGGCTCTCCTATTTTACCAGGGAGTTCAACGCTCTCAAGCAGAACATCACCTCGCTCAAGGAGACCAACAACGAACTTTCGCGGCTTGTGGAACTCAAATCCAAGAACAGCATCCTCAAGTCCGCCGAATTCAGCGATTCCGGGTCGATAGACATCGAGGCCATCAAGAAGGAAATGATGGAGACCATAGAGTCGGTGGCGGAGATCAAGAAATACATCACCGAACAGAAGAACATATATCTCGCGACTCCCCGGGGATGGCCCATTCAGGGGCAGATCAGCTCCGGTTTCGGAATGCGTCACCATCCCGTCACAGGGGTACGGTCACACCATTCGGGGCTTGATATCCGCGCGCCCCGCGGGACACCCGTCAAGGTCACCGCAGACGGCATCGTCACTTACTCAGGATGGTCGGGAGGCAACGGCCACATCATCGTCATCGAACATGGCCATGGATTCTCCACCGCCTACGCGCACAACAAGGAAAACCTCGTGAATGTCGGTCAGAAGGTCAAGAAAGGACAGGAGATCGCAACCTCCGGTTCGACGGGCATGTCAACAGGCCCACATCTCCACTACGAGGTGTGGAGGAACGGTAAGCCTGTCGACCCTGGTCAATATCTGAAGGACGGATAACAATGGCGAACAGGAAGCATGAAGCAGGGTCCCTGGAGACCCTGATAGGTCAGGACTCCATCATTCGGGGCGAGATAATATCCAGGGGCGTCGTGAGGGTTGACGGCGCGCTTGAAGGCAGCATTCAGGCCGACTACCTGATCCTGGGCAGATCGGGGTCAGTGAAGGGCGACATGTCGGCACGGGAGATAGTCATCGACGGCACCGTCGAAGGAGATCTCCAGGCAGAGGAACTGGTGGAGATAAACCCCGACGGCGCGGTTGAGGGCAACATACGCACCGCGAAGCTCATCATCACCGAAGGCGCCTTCTTCTCGGGGACCTCCTTCATGGAGAGACCCCGCAAGGTCGAGAAACAGGAAGAAACAGCCGGGGAACCGGACGAACCCTCCCCGGAAGACGAACCCTCCGAAGAAAAGAAAACGCTCAAGAGGATCTTCTCCTTCTTCTGACACTTACTGTCAAAAAAGACAACAGAGAAAGGGATCAGGGACCGTCAAGAAAGAGAACAGAGGTCAGGGCACAGGGCCGGGCACCTCCATTTCCTTCCGCCGTTCTCAGTCCCGCCTTCCGAACCCTTCTTTTTCCCGGTTCCCCGATCATCTTCTCTCTCCCCTTCCTCTTTGCTTTCCGCATTGTAACGAACATTCTGTTATGCTATAAATTAAAAATTCAGGCGACCTCTTTGTTGTGGTAAGGTTCTTGCATAGATGCTGATGTGCGGATATGAAAGGTCAGGCATTAACTGAATATAACCAAATAAAAAAGGAGAGTTTACCATGATAGGCGAAAAGAAGGCAGCAACAGAATTCGATGAAAAGGACATAACAACCATAGTTGCCGACGATCTCGAGATCAAGGGCACCATACGCTTCAAGACATCGGTCATGCTGAAAGGTGTGTTCGAAGGCGAGATATATTCTGAAGGCCTCCTTGTCGTCGGACCCACCGCGCGCGTGAACGCGAGCATCACGACCCAGACCCTTGTCTCCCACGGGGAGATCACGGGAAACGTGATAGCCAACGAGCAGGTAACTCTGAAGAGCACCTCGATCCACAACGGCGATATCTCGACACCCAATATCATCATAGAGAACGGCTCCATATTCAATGGTTCATGCGCCATGAGGGCAAAGGACATCACGGTCAGGTAAGGACAAACTCATTCAAAGGGGGTACGGTATGGCAGCAGATGTTCCCGAAATAAGGGAGATACAGGAAGGTCAGATCACGACCGTAGTCGCAGAAGATCTGGAGATAAAAGGTACAATCAGGTTCAAGAGCTCTGTCATGCTCAAAGGCGTATTCGAGGGTGAGATCTTCTCGGAAGGATTGCTTGTCGTAGGACCGACCGCCAGGGTGACGGCGAGCATCAATACTAAAACGCTCATTTCTCATGGATCCATCACGGGAAATGTTGCCGCCGGCGAGCAGATCGTTCTCAAGAACACGGCGACACACAACGGCGATCTCAATTCGCCCTTCGTCATGATCGAGAACGGGGCGGTCTTCAACGGCTCCTGCGTGATGGAGAGAAGACAGCAGACCTTCGTCCCGGAACCTTCCGTGGAGACCACGGCGTACGCGGAACCGGAACCTGCGGCGGCGGAGGAAAGCAGCGAATCCTCATATGGCGAGGAGAACGAGGAATACGAATCCTAAAAACGATCAACTCCAGGAAAACTCTCTTAAAAGCCGAAAGCCGGCACGAGGACGGCCCCTCTACCGGCTCTCGGCGATATCCAAAAGGGGACAGGATCACCGCGAGGACGGATAGGACCTATAGGAATTTATGGGACATATGGGACCTATAGGACGCGTAGGACTCATAAGGAGACTGTCCCTCTCCGGCTTTTAACTCGCAACCCGGAACCCGGAACTGTCTTTCACCTGAAACCTTGAACCTTCTTCACCCCCTGTCTTCTTGTTGCTTTTTCCTCCAAAACTTTCTATAGTACTAAAGTACCGTGCGACCTTATATTTCCCGGGCGTCCTGCATCGATTGCAGGGAATGTGTGTCCATATGCCCATACGAGGTATTCACCGAAAAGGACGGTACCGTCGTGGTCGAGACACCGGAAGATTGCGTCGAGTGCGGGGCCTGCGTCGAGAATTGCAGGCAAGAAGCCATCTACTTTGACGATTAAATGAAAAAAAGGGTCATTCTGGACAAGAAGGCGATCGGGAGGACGGTCACCCGGATCACCCACGAGATCCTGGAGAAGAACGCGGGATGCACGGAGCTGTGTCTCATCGGGATCAGGACGAGGGGCGTCTATCTGTCCCAGCGCGTCCACGCGAAGGTCACGGACGTGGAAGGCATCACACTGCCGATCGGCGCCCTTGACATCACCATGTATCGCGACGACATCTCGAAGCTCAGGTGGCCCGAGGTCAAGAAGACCGAGATATCCTTCGATGTCAACAACATGACCGTTGTGCTCGTCGACGACGTCCTGCACACGGGCCGGACGACGCGGGCCGCCATAGACGCCATCATGGACCTGGGACGGCCGAAGAGGATACAGCTTGCCGTTCTCGTGGACCGGGGTGAGAGGGAATTACCCATTCACCCCGATTATGCGGGAATTGTCTGTCCCGTGAATGAGAACGAAGAGGTCCTCGTCCGGATGAGCGAAATAGACGGCAAGGATGAAGTGGTGATCGTAAAAGCCTGATGAACTGGAAGAGAAAAGACCTCCTCGGCATTCGCGACCTCTCTAAGGAGGAGATGCTTTTTATTCTCGACACGGCCGAATCCTTCAAGGACATTTCTAAAAGAGAGATCAAAAAGGTCCCCACGCTCCGGGGCAAGACGGTCATCACCCTCTTCTACGAGCCCAGCACCCGGACGCGCACATCCTTCGAAATAGCCGCGAAGCGCTTAAGCGCCGACACAATAAACATATCCTCCAGCACCAGCAGTTCGACGAAAGGCGAAAGCCTCAAAGACACCGCCAGGAACCTGGAATCCATGCGCCCCGACGCCATCGTCATCCGCCACGGCATGCCGGGTGCGCCCCACATGCTGGCGGGCATCCTCGACTCTTCCATCATAAACGGAGGGGATGGGGCCCACGAACACCCTACACAGGCCCTCCTCGACCTTTTCACGATGCGCGACAAGAAAGGGCGTATCGACGGCCTCAAGGTGGTCATCGTCGGGGACATAGCCCACAGCAGGGTCGCCCGGTCGAACATATTCTCCCTCAAGAGTTTCGGGAACGACGTCATCTGCTGCGGACCGCCCACGATGATACCTCCCCACATCGAAACCCTGGGGGTCAAGGTCGAGTACGATCTCAAGCGCGCCGTCAGGAAAGCCGACGTCATCATGATGCTGAGGATCCAGAAAGAGAGGGGCGGGACGACGTACATACCTTCGACAAAGGAATACTCCACCCTCTACGGCCTTGGAAGAGAGCACGTCGAGAGCGCCGCGGATGACGTGATCATCATGCATCCCGGCCCGATGAACCGGGGCATCGAGATCTCCGACGAGGTGGCCGACGGCCCCTCCTCGGTGATCCTGGATCAGGTGGAGAACGGTGTGGCCGTGCGGATGGCCGTCCTTTATCTCCTCATCGGAGGTGAAGCGTGAAGACCCTGATACGGGGAGGGCGCCTTGTCGATCCGAAGAACTCCATCGACGGCAGATACGATGTCCTTGTCGACGGACCGGTCGTCAAGGAGGTTTCGAAGAGCATCCGCAAGGTCGATGACGACACGAGGATCATCGACGCATCGAAGCGCATCGTGGCGCCGGGCCTTATCGATGTCCACTGCCATCTGCGTGAGCCCGGTTTCGAGTACAAGGAGACCATACGGACTGGAACGACCGCGGCGACCCGCGGCGGGTTCACGACCGTGGTCTGCATGGCGAACACCAATCCCGTGAATGACTCGCGGAGCGTCACCGAATTCATCGTCGACAAAGCCCGGGCGGAGGGTGTCTGCAAGGTCCTTCCCTGCGGCGCGGTCACCAGGGGGCTAAGGAGCGAGGAACTGTCCGAGATCGGCGAGATGTTCGAAGCCGGCATCGTGGCGATCTCCGACGATGGGAGGTCCGTGCGCGCAGCCGGGCTCCTGCGCAAGGCCCTGGAGTACGCGAAGATATTCAAGCTGCCCGTGATATCGCACTGCGAGGACGAGACCCTCTCCGGGGGTTGCGTTCATGAGGGACGGGCCTCGCTTCTTTCGGGGCTCGACGGGATCCCCGCCATCGCCGAGGAACTCATTGCGGGCAGGGACATCGCGGTAGCGCGATACGTCGACGCGCCCCTCCACCTTACCCACATTTCGACTGCCGGCAGCGTGGAGATCATCGAGCGCGCGAAACGGACGTTCAGGAAGATCACCTGCGACACCTGTCCCCACTATTTCACGCTCACCGATGAGGCAACCCTCACCTATGACACGAACACGAAGGTGAATCCTCCCTTGAGGTCTCAGGACGACGTCAATGCCATCAAGGAAGGGCTCCGCAAGGGGACCATCGATATCATCGCCACCGACCACGCGCCTCACGAATTCACCTCCAAGGATGTCGAGTTCGACCTGGCGACCTTCGGTATCTCGGGCTTCGAGACGGCCCTTGCGCTGTCGCTGGGCCTCGTCCGGGAGGACATCCTCGACCTGAAGGGCCTTCTCATGAAGATGACCGCCAATCCGGCGAAATTGCTGGGCCTCGAGGCCGGCGTCATAAGCGAAGGAGCCCCGGCCGATATCATCGTCTTCGACCCCGATATGGAATGGACGGTCGACAGAAAGTCCTTCGCCTCGAAGGGAAAGAACACCCCCTTCCACGGCATGACGCTGCGCGGCAGGAACCTCTTCACCATGGTCGACGGAAAGATCGTCTACAACGAACTCTAGAGACGGTTTCAAGTTTTAGGTTTTAAGATTTAGGTTGAAAACAGAAAAAAACCGGCTCTATTCCCTTGAAATACAGGCGCATCCCGCTATTCTGCCTACCCTGGTCTTTCACTTAAAACTTAAAACCTAAAACGTAAAACCGTATCTTAATCTTTTCTTCCCTCTTCCGATAACCTTTATACCCGGACCGATGGACAGCATGACATCAGCATACTGGTCCGTAAAGGGTGATGGACCCTGTACACCCCGCGAGAGAGCGGGGCTTTTGAGGGCACGGAAGACACAATGTTTGTCATTATCGGTGCGATTGTAGTTCTGGGTGCGGTATTCGGGGGTTTCGTTCTGGAGGGCGGCCCCTTGAAGCTCATCGTGCAGCCCGTCGAGTTCCTCATCATAGGCGGGGCGGCCGTTGGGGCGATGGTGATATCGGCCCCCAAGAAACTCCTCATGAAGATCGTTGCCAAGGTAATGGCCTCCCTCAAAGGAGGGGCCATTAACCGCGAGCTCTATCTCGACCTCCTCCGGCTCATGTACGAGATCTTCCAGGTGACGCGCAAGGACGGCCTCATTGCCCTGGAATCTCATATCGAGCACCCCGATCAGAGCAAAATATTCACCAAGTACCCCAACATCACGCGGCATCACCATATTATCTCCTTCATGACCGACACCTTCAGGCTCATCGTCCTCGGGGGGATCGCCCCCCACGACATCGAGAGTCTCATGGATCTCGATATCGACACACATCACCAGGAAGGCGCGCAGCCGGGCATGATCCTTCAGAAGATAGGTGACTCCATGCCGGGTCTCGGCATCGTCGCCGCCGTCCTCGGCATCGTCATCACCATGCAGGCCATCGGCGGACCGGCGGAAGAGGTCGGCCACAAGGTGGCGGTCGCCCTAGTCGGCACCTTCCTGGGTATCTTCCTCTCCTACGGCTTCATCCAGCCCATGGCCACGAACCTCGACCTTGCGGCGGAAGAGGAATCAAAGGTTTTTGAGGCTATCAAGTCGGGTATCATATCCCTTGCCAAGGGTTTCAACCCCATAGTCTCCGTGGAATTCGCCCGAAGGTCGATCCCCAATGATTATCGGCCCACCTTCCAGGAGATGGAGTCCTTCGTAAAAGGGGTCAAGTAGCCATGGATGACCATCAGACTCCCGTAAGGATCATAGTCAAGAAGAAGAGGGGGCACGGCGGGCACCACGGGGGCGCGTGGAAGGTTGCCTACGCGGACTTCGTCACCGCCATGATGGCACTCTTCATCGTTCTGTGGATCGTGGGACAGAGCGAGGCGGTCAAGCAGGCGGTCTCGGCCTACTTCAAGGACCCCGGAGTCTTCGAGAGCGGCCGCGGAGGGAGCGTTCTTCAGGGTTCCACGGGTTCCGCACCGAATCCCACGACGGACGTCTCTTCGGAGATCGAGAGGCTCAAGGTCGAGGCAAAGAAGCTGGAGGCGGAGATCAGGTCCAATCCTGAGTTCGACAAGTTCAGGGACAAGATAGAGATCGCGGTGACAAAAGAAGGTCTGCGCATCGAACTGCTGGAGAATTCCAACGGCCTGTTCTTCGATGTCGGCAGCGCGAAGCTGAAGCCGGAGACGGTAAAGCTCCTCAAGCTCATCGCTGTCGAGGTGGGACACCTCAAGAACAAGGTCATGATCGAGGGTTACACGGACGCCCGACCATACGTGCACCCCGATTATACCAACTGGGAACTGAGCGCGGACCGGGCAAACGCGGCCAGGCGGATCCTCGAACAGAGTGGGGTCGGCAAGGACCAGATCGTCCAGGTGCGCGGTTTTGCCGACCGGAACCTCAAGCACCCCGACAAACCCCTCGATTTCGGAAACAGGAGGGTGAGCATACTTGTCGCGACGACAGAACCAAGACCTTCGGACGCTATCACGCCTGCGGCGCCCGCCGTCACGCCTCAGAAGGAAACGGTGGCACCGGCGGCACCGGAGGTGGCGCCGAAGATAGAGACCAAATGATGGAGAACCCCGTGGTGCGCATCCTTCTCGTGGACGATGACGGCAAGTTCCGGGGTGTCTTCGCGAAGTTCTTCGCGCGCTATCCCGGGTTTGAGATCCATGAAGCAGCCAACGGCCAGGAAGGGCTTTACAAGGCACGGGACATCCTTCCCGACCTTATTCTGAGCGACTACGACATGCCCGTTCTCGACGGCATGGAATTCTGCCGTCATATCCGCAACACCCCCGAGACGGCCTCGGCGTTCTTCCTCTTCCTCACCGCAGAAAAGGACGAAAAACTGAAGATCCGGGCTTTCGAGTGCGGGGCCGACGATTACATCGAGAAGTCGACCCCACCCGTCATCCTGACGAGCAAGATCCGGGCCTTCCTCAGGATCAAGCAGCTTCAGAACGAACTTGTCGATGAGAAAGAAAAGCTCGCCGAGGTGAACCAGACCCTGGAGCGCAATTTCAAGGAGCTTACCCAGATACTGCTCAAGATAATCGACGTGCGGGTGCCGGGCGCCGCCGACCGGGCCCGGGCCGCGAAGGAGGCAGCCCGTTTCATCTGCAAGAAAATGGGGGCCGATGAGGAAGAGACTGCCAAGGTCCTTTTCGGGGCCCAGCTGCACGAGATCGGAAAGATCGGCCTGCCGGACACCATCGCCGACAAGAGCAAGAACACCATGGCAATGAGCGACCGCAGCGTCTACAATCAGCACCCCGTTATCGGCTCCCTCATCATATCCACCATATCGGGGTTCAAGACATCCGCCGACAGCATATACCATCAGTACGAGAATTTCGATGGCTCTGGCACACCCGACGGCCTCATCGGCAGCGAGATACCTCCCGGCGCGCGCATCCTGCGCGGCATCGTGATGCAGAGTGACCTCTGCCGATCCGGATACGGGCGCGACGACATCCTCCACGAGATCAGGCAATCGGCGAACCGCATACTCGACCCCGCCGTCGCCTCCTCGCTCGTCGAGTACATAATCGAGAATGACCGCGACTTTGCCATGGGCAAGTGCAAGATCGCACTCGACGAGCTCAAGCCGGGCATGGTCATCGCCGAGGACGTCTACGCCGCAAGCGGTGTGAAACTGATGCCCAAACACGTCAAGATCCAGGACCGCATGATCCAGGTCCTCCTCGACAGGAACGACAGCGACCCCATCATCGGGGGGGTATACGTGGTGATAGGGGCGAAATGACACGGTCGCAACCGCTTGAACAGCTTGAACCGAGAAAACACCCGGGCTTCTTCGTTCAAGCGGCTTAAGCGGTTCAAGCGTTCTTGAAGTACCGCCTTGCCGTCTCGACGTCTGCCGTTATCTGGGTCTTCAGTTCGTTGATGTCCTTGAACTTCTTTTCTTGCCTGATGCGGTCGTGGAAGTAGATGACTATGTCGCGACCGTAGAGGTCGCCGGTGTAGCCCAGAATGTGGGTTTCGACGAGGAGCTTCTTTCCGTCGAAGGTGGGATTGAAACCGATGTTCGTCACCGACGGCCATTTCTTTCCGTCGAACTCGACCTCTGTTATATACACACCGTTATGGGGGATGAGCTCGAAGACGGTCTCGAAGTTGATCGTGGGGAAGCCCATGTTCTTCCCGCGATTTACGCCGTGGACGACGATCCCCTCGATCATGTGGGGCCGGTCAAGAAGTTCGTTGGCCTTCTTCACGTCCCCTTCCATGATGAGCCTGCGTATCCGGTTGCTCCCGATCTTTTCGCTGTCGAGGGTGATCGCCCCGACAACGTCGAAGTGGAAACCCCTCTTGCGGGCAAACTCGCGGAGCATTTCGACGTCCCCCGCACCGCCCTTTCCGAAATGGAAATCATAGCCCACGATAACCCCGGCGACACCGATCTTTCCCACGAGGATATCGTCGATAAAGCTCTCGGGAGCTATGGACCGAAGATGGTCGTCGAAAGGGATCTGGAACATCACCTCGATACCGGTGGCCGCGATGAGCCGTTCCTTCACGGAGGGCGGCGTTATGAGGCGGATATAGGAATCGGGCTTAAGAACGCTGTGGGGGTGGGGGAAGAAGGTCATAAGCATGGGTGTGCCCGATATCTCGGCGGCCTTTTCCACCACCTTCCTTATGATGCGCCTGTGCCCGACGTGCACACCGTCATAGTTTCCGATCGTAAGCACGGGATTGGGAAATCTGTCGTCAGTATCGAAAGACCCGAAAATTTTCATCCTCACCTCTTGACTTATCTCTCACATACATATAACTTTATAGCGTGCCGAAGTGGCGGAATTGGCAGACGCGCTAGATTCAGGGTCTAGTAGGCAATTTGCCTGTGTGGGTTCAAGTCCCGTCTTCGGCATTTTTTTTGTTTCAGGCTTCAGGTTTCAGGAAAACAACGGGATCCTGTCCTGCGTCCGCAACAACAAACGCTTCATTGTATATCATCTCATCCGGTTTTTGTAGTGAAAAGACGGCAAGAATTGTTTCACGCTGCAGGTTCAGGTTGCAGGGTGGAACGACGGGACCTCCGGGGCAAATGACGCCCTCTCTGCGTAACCACTGGTTACTGATGCTCCCCCGTCAGCTCCCGTCGCCCTCACCCAAAACGATACCCCCCGCTTCCTCCCCGAAACTTTAACTCCCTCACGGGACATCTGCAGGCCCTTGCCGCTTTCCCGCAGGACCTGGATGCGGCAGGGACTCATCGGCGCTGCTCGATGATCCCCGCACGCTATTCCGCGCCTCCCTTCGAATCCTTAACGAACAGGATCGAACAGGGAAGTCTTCTGACGATCTCGTGATTGCTTCTGCCGTATATCATTCGTTCTATCCGGCCTTCCTCATGGGCGGCCATGACAAGGAGATCTATGTTGTTCTCTATCACCGCCCGCACGGTCTCCCCGACCGGTTCCCCCTCCCGGATCATCTGCCTGATGGCCATTCCCGCCGTTTCTTCATCACGTACAAGGCCCTCTATCTCCTCGCGTATCTCCTTGCGGCGAACGAGATATTCCTGCTGAAAAGGACCAAGGCTGCCAAGGTATCGAAATCCGATCTTCTCAAATGGATCGTATTCGATATGCAGTATGGAGACCTCTGCCACGAGGGCCCTAGCCAGCGCAACGCCGTAATGAAACGCGCTCTTGCACTCCGCGGTGGATCTGCTTGCCACAAGAATACGCCTCACGTCCTCCATGCAACTCCTCCTTTTCAGCGGCCCTTCCGTCCACAATACCGGCAGGAAAATACTGTCGCATCCGTCGACCGGTTGTAGATCTCTAGACAACCTCCACGTCTTTGCCGCTTTCCCACAGACCGTGGATGTTGCACAGGCTCAGGGCGTAGATCCTTCCCGTGCCGTTCACCGACACGACCACGCTGACCCTGTGATCGGTCACGACAGGGCCCTTGCCGGAGCCCGCCTCGGAATCACCGTGGGCGGCGAAATCGCAGTGCGCTATCTGGTAGGAAAACCTGTCGTTATCGGGCCTGAAGAAGACCTGGACCCACTTGATGTGATGCTCCGTCGTGTTCGGATGCTTGACCTCGTTGCCGATCGTCACATTGATGGCAAACGGCTTGCCGGCAGCTACCCTGTCGGGGCAATCGATCACCGGGATGTGTCTTTCCCTGTTGCCGTCCTCCATCTGAAACAACGGACCCAATTTGCTCATCAACCCCGCGCCTCGCGCAAAGCTCACCACTCCTTCAGTCGCCTTCGGTCGCCTCCATTCGGCAGCTATACGGGCCTTCTTCATGTTGTCCCCAGGGATGAAAACAGGAAGTGATTCGTCGCAGCCGTTAGTCGGGCGAGGACCCGCGCAAGATATGCCATTGGCGATCCGGATACGACGCGTGTCTGTAGCAGGCACGCCAGGGTGCTAAACATCCGTGGATTCAGAAAGGCCCCCTTCCGGTTTACACGATGTCCGTCATGACCCCTTGTTAGCGGTTTTGCCTGGCTCGACGTCGGTCCCATCGGCGACCAATCCCGGGCAGATGCGTTCGGAACTTCGCCGCGATCCCCGTGAGACCCCAGTCTTTCGGTTCTATTCAGGAGTCAAAGCTGTCAGCCGGTAGCCCCCTCTACTTCAACGTATGTTCTAGGGAGGTAAATATGCCCGCCTTTCCGCGAGCTCACTCCCTGGCAAGTCATTGCCGCGTTCGGCAACCCTCCTACAGGTATATCAAAAAGCATGCCACGGTATGACCACGCAGAGAAGATCGCGTATTAGCCTTATCTTTCAAGGAGTAACACCCCAACTGCGGATCTCATTACGAGAAGCTTTTGTCTCGTGCTGCAACATGATGTCTTGCCAAAAAGTACTGTGTCTCGCCGCGCAAGACACTCATTCATGGGTTCAAGGGAAGGACCACGGAAGGAAGCCGGTTGTCGACTGCACTAGTCAATAGTTGCGT
>DBQU01000039.1 GCA_002305765.1 Deltaproteobacteria bacterium UBA1386 | reverse complement strand
CAGGAGGTCATCCTCCCCATAGTCAACAAGAAGATCCCCGTCATCGGCGACAGCTACGTCGACGTTGAGTTCGGCACCGGCGCGCTGAAGGTCACACCGGCCCACGACCTCAACGACTTCGAGATCATGAAGAGGCATGGCCTCGCGCTGATAAAGGTGATAGACGAAGACGGCAGGATGAACGAGAACGCCCTCCACTACAAGGGGACGGACCGTTTCGACTGCCGCAGGAAGATCGTCGAGGAGCTCGAGGAAAAGGGTTACCTCGAGAAGACCGAGCCCTACCTCATGGGCGTCGGCAAATGCTACCGCTGCAAGACCGTGGTGGAGCCCGCGCTCTCCCTCCAGTGGTTCCTCAAGATGAAGCCGCTCGCCGAACCGGCAATGCAGGCCGTGCGCGAGCACCGGGTGCGCATCATCCCGGAGATGTGGGAGAAGGTCTACTTCGAATGGATGGAGAACATCAGGGACTGGTGCGTGTCCCGCCAGATCTGGTGGGGCCACCGGATACCGGTGTGGTACTGCGAATCCTGCGGCGAGATGATCGTCTCCGTCGACGATCCCCCGGCATGCCCGAAATGCGGCGGCGCCGTGAGGCAGGAATCGGACGTCCTCGACACCTGGTTCTCGTCGGGATTGTGGCCCTTCAGCACTCTCGGCTGGCCCGACAAGACAGAGGACCTCAAGACGTTCTACCCAACGTCCCTTCTTATCACGGGCTTCGACATCCTCTTCTTCTGGGTCGCCCGGATGATCATGATGGGCCTCAAGTTCATGGGCGACGTGCCCTTCCGTGACGTTTACATCCACGCCCTCGTCCGTGACGCCGAAGGCAAGAAGATGAGCAAGTCCAAGGGCAACGTCATCGACCCCCTCGTCATCATCGACGAATACGGGACGGACGCCTTCCGCTTCACGCTGACCATGCTGGCCGCCCAGGGACGGGACGTCCTCCTCTCGGAAGAGCGCATCGAGGGCTGCCGGAACTTCGTCAACAAGATATGGAACGCCTCCAAGCTGTCGCTCTCCTTCATGGGTGAGGACAAGCCCGCTCATACCGGGAAGGGCTCGGCCTTTCTACCCGACCGGTGGATCCGCTCCCGCGTACAGAAAGTGATCCGCGACGTCCACGAGAGCGTCCTCGGGTATCGTTTCAACGAAGCCGCCAACGTGCTGTACAGCTTTATCTGGCATGAATACTGCGACTGGTACCTGGAGCTCATCAAACCGAACCTGTACGGCAAGGTGGACCGCTTCGACACGTCGGCCACGCGGGCCGTCCTTCACAACACCCTCGAGGACATCCTGAAGCTCCTCCACCCCATCATGCCCTTTGTCACGGAGGAGATCTACCAGCGCCTTCCGGACAGGGAATCCCCGAGCGTCATGGTGGCGCCCTACCCTGCCGTCGATGAGTCGCAGATAGACGGTGAAAGCGAGAAGATGATGGAGACGATCATGGGCATCGTCGACGTCATCCGCAACATCCGCGGCGAAACCGGGATCGCTCCCAACATCCGCATAGAGGCCGTGATCAGGGCGGGAGCCGACGAATCGTTCCTGAGGGAATACGAATACTACATCAGGGAGCTCAGCAAGGTGGAGACCCTCACCTTCACGGACGGCAAGGGACCGGACCATTCCGCGGTGGGCGTTTACAGGGACATCGAGGTCTTCGTGCCCCTCAAGGACCTCATCGACGTCGCGAAGGAACTGGGCAGGATCGAAAAAGAGCTTGCCAGGATCACCGAAGATAGTGAAAAATTGATGAAGAAGCTGGGCAACGAGGCGTTCCGCCAGAAGGCGCCGGCGGAGGTCATAGCCCGCAACGAGGCGCAGTACAGCGAGCTTTCCGCGAAGAGGGAGAAGCTCATACAAAGCAGAAAGGTGCTTGAGAACCTTTCGAGGTAGTTGATGCCCTTAAATTTTTCGCTCATCGAGTCCTTCATAGCGGACCACCAGAAGGACATGCGGAACAAGGCCATGCTCCGTCATGACCGCTACCGTGTTCTCTCGGAGCTGGGGACGGCGCTGCAGACCGTCCTCAAAGACTACGAGATATTCGAGACCGAGCTCAACGCGCTCGTCATAGAGATAATCGACAACACATCGTCCTACGAAACCCTTCGGGAATGCCATGAACGGGCCGTAGCCGGAGTGGAGAACTTCTTCCTCGAAGAGGACACGATCGTGGATGTCCACGATCTCCTTCGCATCATCCGGGACAGGATCGCGATCAGGGTCCTCGAACTCGTGGAGAAAGAAATGATCGGCGAGGGCCTGGGCAAGCCTCCGGTGGATTATGTCTGGGCAGGGCTGGGAAGCGAAGGCCGCGACGAACAGACGTTGGTCACCGATCAGGACAATCTCCTTGTCTATGCCGAAACCGATGATGGTTTCGCCTCCGATGAACTGAGAAAACGCTGTGCCGCAATGATGACGGAAGGCCCTGTCCCGCCAAATGCCCTGGACGCCAAGACTCTCCTCGACGGGTATTTCCGGATATTCGCCGGGAAGGCCTCCGACCGGCTCCACCAGGTCGGATTCGAGAAATGCAAGGGCGGCGTCATGCCCGTCAACGACCGGTGGAGAGGTTCGATAAAGGACTGGAAGAAGAGGATCGACGAACGCATGACCTTCGGAACGGGGATCTTCGAGCCCCTCGACGTCATCATCCTCACCGACGCCCGCCGGGTCAACGGCAGCCAGGCGATCCTCGGGGAGCTTCTGGACTACTTCTTCGCCCTCCTCACCAATAACAAGCACTTCATGAAGGAGTTCATCCAGTCCGCCGTCCTGATGCCGAGCGCGCTCACCTTCTTCGGAGGTTTCAAGGTCGAAAAGGAAGGGGAGAACAAGGACAAGTTCAATATCAAGCTCCTCGGCTGGTCGCCGCTCATCCTCTCCGTCCGGATGCTCTCCCTGTCTAACGGGATATACGAGAGGAACACACTCAAACGGATCGCGATCCTGAGGCAGCGCAACATCATCAAGAAGGAGATGGAGAGTTCCCTTACGGACGCGTACTTCACCTTCGTCCGCTACCGGATAATCAACCAGATCAATTATCGCGACGATGAGGGCAAGATCTCGAACTTCCTTCGGCCCGACATGCTGGGCCCCGACGAGCAGGAAAGACTGCGCAGGGCGATGAAGGCCGTGGAGGCCTTTCAGAAATTCATACAGGAGACACTCCTCTTCGGAGAGGCAGTATAAAGGGGGTTATTATGAAGGTCGTGGAGCTGATGAACAAAGACGTGGTAACCTGTCATCCGACGGAGAAACTGAACATCATACTCAACAAGCTGGAGCTCTTCAACATAGCGGGGATGCCCGTCGTGGACAAGGGAAAGCTCGTCGGCATCGTCTGCCAGAGCGACATCCTCAGGGGGCTCAAGAACGGGAGCATGACCGAGCTTTCCGTGTCCGACGTGATGACGACGGATGTCATCACCGTGCCGCCCACGGAGTCGGCGGTGCTCGTGGCGAAGATCATGGTGGAGAAGCATATCAACAGGGTGCCCATCGTCGAGAACGACAAAGTGGTCGGGATCGTCACCCGCGGCGACATCATCAAGGCCGTGGCGGAGTGCGGATAAACAAGCGTCTCAGGTTTCAGTCTCAGGCCTTTGAAGACACTGAAGCCGGGAACGGTATGGACGACAAGACGGTTTCAGGTTCAACGTTTCAGGTTGCAGGCTGACGCGACGGAACGTTGAGGCGAGCTACCACGAGATACCCGGGAAGTGGTTTCAGATACTTGCGGGAATATACTTGTAACGGTGTGGACGGTGACGGTCTGTCCTGGTCTCCCGACCCGCGACTTGGGACCTGCAACCCGTGACTTGAGACTTGAGAAAGGACTGACATGAAGATAACAAGAGAGACCGTTGAGTATGTGGCGCATCTTGCGAGGCTTGATCTCGACGCCGGGGAGGTGGATGCCTATACGAGACAGATAGACAGCATCCTCGAGTACATGGACTCGCTGAACGCCCTCGATACGGAGGGTGTGGAGCCCACGAGCCATCCCGTTCCGGTGGGATGCGTCATGCGGGAGGACGCGGTCAGGGACTCCTTTACCGCGGAGGAATCGGTGGGCAACGCCCCGGCAAGGATCGACACCTTCTTCAAGGTGCCGCCGATCATAGAGGTGGAGGAGTAAGAACCGGCTTGAGCCGCTTGAATTGCTTGAGCCGCTTGAGCGTTGAGAAACAGGAAGGCGCTCGAATTGACTCCTGCGTCATTCCGGCGCGGGACGGGATTCGGGAAGAATGTGCAGCCATGATGTGGTTCGTTTGGAGGAGATGAGGCGTGGATATACTGAATTCGACAATAGCTCAGTTGAGGGAAATGCTGAAGAAGAAAGAGATCAGCTCCGTGGAACTGACGAGGTATTATCTTGACCGCATAGGGAAGTACAACGGCGAGATACTGGCTTATCTGAGAACAACGGACGATTACGCCATGAAGATGGCGCGCGAGGCGGATGAGAAGATCGCGCGCGGAGAAGACGCGCCCCTTCTGGGCGTTCCCCTCGGCATGAAGGATATCCTGTGCACGAAGGGGATCGAGACCACCTGCGCCTCGAGTATCCTGAAAGGCTTCGTGCCCCCCTATGACGCCACGGTCATCAGGAAGCTGAAGGAGGCCGGATTCGTCCATCTCGGCAGGCTCAACATGGACGAGTTCGCCATGGGCTCATCCACCGAGAACTCGGCCTTCCAGACCACGGCGAACCCTTGGGACACCTCTCGTATCCCTGGCGGCTCAAGCGGCGGTTCCGCCGCGGCGGTTGCCTCGGGACTCTGCGTCAGCGCCCTCGGCACCGACACGGGCGGTTCCATCCGCCAGCCGGCGAGCCTCTGCGGCGTCATCGGCATGAAACCCACCTACGGCAGGGTCTCCCGTTACGGCCTCATAGCCTTTGCCTCGTCCCTCGACCAGATAGGCCCCTTCTCCCGGACCGTGAGCGACTGCGCCACCATGCTCGGCGTCATCGCGGGGCACGACCCCCTCGATTCCACCTCCATCCCCGAACCCGTCCCCGACTACCATTCCTTCCTGGGCAGGGACATCAAGGGGCTCAAGGTCGGCATACCGGGCGAGTATTTCGTCGAGGGCATGGAAGAGGACGTCAGGAAGAACTACGAAGAGAACCTTCAGGCCCTCAAGGACCAGGGCGCGGAACTCGTCGATGTATCCCTTCCCCATACACGCCACGCCGTGGCCACCTATTACATCATCTGCACCGCCGAAGCCTCGTCGAACCTCGCACGCTACGACGGCGTAAAGTACGGCCTGCGCGAGGAAGGCAAGGACATCATCGACATGTACAAGAAGACCCGTTTCAAGGGTTTCGGCAAGGAGGTGAAGCGCAGGATCATCCTCGGAACTTACGTGCTCTCCTCCGGTTATTACGACGCCTATTACCGCAAGGCCGGCAAGGTCCGCACCCTCATCAGGCGCGACTTCGACGACGCCTTCGCCTCCTGCGACCTCATCGTCACGCCCGTCTCCCCGACGACCGCCTTCAAGGTCGGGGAACGCCTGGAAGACCCTCTGACCATGTACCTCTCGGACATCTTCACCATACCCGTCAACCTGGCGGGCCTGCCCGGCATCTCCATCCCGGGAGGCTTCGATTCCAGGGGACTCCCCATAGGTCTCCAGATCATCGGCAAACCGCTGGATGAGGGAAGGATGCTGCAGGCGGCGCACGTGTTCGAGTCGGTGAAGAAGGTGCCGACGATACCGGAACGGCTGATGGGGTGAAGGAAAAGATAAAAGATCGTCTCACGCCCGCTTCGCTCGAGGGCGCAGAGAAAAGCGATGAGAGGGCGCAGAGAAAAGATCGTCGCATCCCACCTGCGGCGGGAGGCAAAGCGGGTTCACAACATATGGGATCTGTCCACGGTTGGTTTTGGTTGGGTTTTCCTCCCGCTCGTTAGAGCGGGATCGAAGGTTCCCGGGAATTCCTCAAATTCCCGGGAATGTCTTCCTGCGTGATCTCCTTCTTTCCTCCGCGTGCTCGAGTGAGGACCGAAGGGCCGAACGGGCGTGAGATGATCTTTTGAGAGGTCAGGTTTAGACCATGGATGCAAGGGATGCAAAAGGTTTGTTGACGGCGCTTAAGAACATGGGCGTCGATGAATATGTCTTTGCCGAAAGGAAAGGGCCGACGCTCTCCGAGCTCAAGAAGACGGTCCTCGCCTGCGAGAGGTGCGCTCTGGCGAAGACACGCAAGAGCGTCGTCTTCGGAGAAGGGAACCCGAAGGCGGATATCGTCTTCGTGGGCGAGGCGCCGGGAGAGGAAGAGGACAACCAGGGGCGGCCCTTCGTCGGCAGGGCGGGCAAGCTCCTCGACCAGCTCATCGAACGCATCGGGATAAAGAGAAGCGACGTCTTCATCTGCAACGTCCTCAAATGCAGGCCGCCGGGAAACCGCGATCCCGAACCCGATGAAGCGGCGGCGTGCAAGGAATACCTCCTCGCGCAGCTCGATATCATCCGGCCCCGCATCATATGCACCCTGGGCCGCCACGCCTACAACACCCTGCTCGAAACGGACGCCCCCATAACCCGCATCCGCGGCAAACTCACGACCTTCCGGGGCGTACCTCTCCTGCCCACCTACCACCCCTCCTACCTCCTGCGCAGCCAGGGCAGGATCAAAGAAGCCTGGGAAGACATGGACAAACTAAAGACCATGCTCTAACCCCCCACCCCTGGGGGGCCCATGTGTCCCATATGTCCTAAGCGTCCTATCTGTCCTATTCGTCCTATAGGTCCTATTCATCCCACAGGTCCCATACCACTCCGCCCTG
Organism: Deltaproteobacteria bacterium UBA1386; assembly: GCA_002305765.1. GTDB lineage: Bacteria > Desulfobacterota > Syntrophorhabdia > Syntrophorhabdales > Syntrophorhabdaceae > Delta-02. The sequence continues at coordinate 32,326 of DBQU01000039.1, read as the reverse complement.
TCACCAAAAAAACGACACCAACCCCACAGGAACCATTACAAAACAATTGCATTTTCTGCGACAGACAGAAATCCCGCGTTCTCGTTATGATATCCCTATCCGTCGGGACCTTCTGGCAGTAAGGCCGGAAAGCGAGAGACAGGAGCACGGCGCGTCAGGTTCGGATACCCCTCAAGGAGGAGTAAGATGAAACGAGCTTCCGCAATCATCGTCTCCATGGCCTTTGTCCTTCTCCTTTGCAGCCCGGCCGGGGCCGCCGGCTACACGTACAGTGTCGTCGACTACCCGGGAGCCACGCACACAGAGGCCTGGGACATCAATAATTCAGGGGTGATCATCGGGTGGTACGACGCGAATTCCGACTACCCCTGGGAACCTCGCGGCTTTGTGCTGTACGAAGCGACCTGGTACAGCCTCGACTACCCGGGAGCCATGTGGACATTTGCCATGGGGATCAATGACGGGGGAACGCTCGTCGGGACCTCAGTGGATGCCGGCGGCGTGGCCTTCGGATATTCCCTGACAGGCGGTGGCTACACGTACATCGACCCGTACCCCCGGGCGGGAGAGAGCTACGTCTATTCAGTCAACAGTTCGAACACCATGGTCGGGTGGTTCTCGGGGGAAAGACCCCACGTGCCCGAGGGGCTGCGCGGCTACTACGGCTATTCGCTGAGTGGCGGCACCTACACCCTTCTCGACTATCCAGTGGGTCCGGGGGTGGTCTTCCACGCTTACGGCATAAACGATACAGACACCATCGTAGGACAGTGCGTGGACTTCCAAGGCACGCACTGCTGCTCGTTGAGCGGCGACACGCTCTTCTTCCTCGACCGTCCCGGAGCGGATTCCACCGTCGCCTGGGGTATCAATAACGGCGGGGCCATCGTCGGAGAGTACACCGACGCGACGGGAACGCACGGCTTCCTGCTCGACGGCGCCACATGGACGACCCTCGATTACCCCGGAGCATACGAGACCGTTGCTCATGGGATCAATGACGTCGGGGTGATCGTGGGGTACTTCACCGATCCCTCGGGCACCCATGCCTTCGTGGCCACCCCCGCGACGGATCTCATGCCCGTTGCGATCGACATCAGGCCCTGGAGCAGCAGGAACCTCATCAACGCAAGCAGCTCGGGCTTCGTCCCCGTGGCGATCCTCGGGAGCCCCAATTTCGACGCCCCTGAGATGACGGACCCGGGCAGTCTCACCTTCGGACGTACGGGAGAGGAGGCGAGCATGGCCTTCTGCAGCCCCTGGGCCCTGGATGTAAATTCCGACGGGTACGCCGACCTTCTGTGTCTCTTCAGAACAGGCACGGCAGGGTTCCGGTGCGGAGATACCCGGGGTATCTTGAGGGGCGTAACCGGGGACGGGATCCTCTTTGAGGGGAAAGGCGCCGTCAGGGTCTACCCCTGCCAGACAGTCTCCCGCTGAGTCTAAAAGGGTCGTCTCGTGCCTTCCCGATCATGTTCCATCTTTCACTCCTTGCAAAAACAGGCCTGATTCTGTATGATTAGGAACTTATTCGTATCGGGAGGGTGAAAAATGAGGTACATACTCGGGCCCATGAAGGTCCCCTTTCTGATCCTCACACCGATGTGCATCCTCGTGGGGATATCGACCGCCATGTGGTCGGGGGCACGGGTCGATATAGTCTCCGTTGTCCTCATCGTCATAGGCGCGGTATGCTCCCACATCAGCGTCAACGCCCTCAACGAATACTGCGATTTCAGGAGCGGTCTCGATTTCAGGACTGAGAGGACCCCCTTCAGCGGCGGCAGCGGGACGCTTCAGGAGAGGCCCGACAAGGCGGGATGGGCCCTCGCGACAGGCATACTATCCCTGGTCATCTGTTTCGCCATCGGGATGTACTTCGTTTTCACCGTCGGCGTGCTCCTGCTTCCCCTGGGTCTTACGGGCATGGCGCTCATCGTCTTCTATACCCAGTGGATCACAAAGAGGCCCATCGTCTGCCTCATCGCACCCGGCCTTGCCTTCGGCCCTCTCATGGTGCTGGGCACGCATTTCGTCCTCACAGGCAGCTACTCCTTGACCGCTCTCCTTGCGTCCCTTGTCCCGGGGTTTCTCGTGAGCGACCTGCTTCTTCTCAACCAGTTCCCCGACGTGGAAGCTGACAGGACGGTGGGAAGGAAACACCTGCCCATCCTCCTGGGAAGAAAGAACGTGGCAAGGATATACATATTCTTCCTTGCCGCCTCATATGTACCGTTATTCCTCGGCTACGCCCTCGGCGTCTTCCCCGTTCATGTCTTCTTCGCCCTCGCCACGACGGTCATAGCCGTTCAGACATCCCGGGGCGTCCTGAGATACTCTGAGGAAATGAAAAGTCTTGTTCCCTATCTGGGCAGGAACGTGATCATCAACCTCGCCACCCCGGCGCTTTTCGCCATAGGCCTCATGATCGCCTCGTAATGCCGGGCCCCCGGCGGCGGCACTCGGAAAGGGCAGGATCGCAATGGCGTCCTAGATCACCTCGTATTCGTCGACCTTCCACCGGCGCAGTTTTTCCGCGGCGCTTTCGGCCGCCTTCAGGAGAACGTTGATGTCCACGGGCTTGACGAAGAAATCATCAAAGCCCGCCTCACGGCACTCTATCTGACCGAAGATGTTCACGTAGCCCGTAAGGGCATGGATGGTCGCAATACGGTTCTTGTTGCGTATCAGCCTGCAAAGATCGACACCGCTCATCCCGGGAAGGTTGAGGTCCAGGAACATTATCATGACGGACTCGTTCTTCAGCATGTCGAGGGCCTGCTCGGCGCTTTCAGCCGTCAGGGCGTCATAGCCGCTCCTTTCGAATATCTGCTGCAGCGTACCGAGAATGGCCGGTTCGTCATCCACTATCAACACCTTTTTCGGATTCATGGCGCTTGTCCCCCATGGTGAGTTTGGATCATCGGGGACCCCCTTCTGGCGTCCCGCTTATGTTGGCGATCTTGATAGTCCCTATGTAATCGCGGTTTGAATACCTTTTCAAGCCCATCAGTTCCCTTGTTATCGAACCGATCCTGTGGACTTGATCGTTCATCATCTCGAGCGCCTCCCGTGTCCGGTCATCGGTGTTGTCCATGGACAGCAGGTAGATCCTGGCGGTGATGACCTGAAGGGGCTGGTTCACCTCATGGCAGATCGCGCCGGCCATCTCAAGCGCGGCTGAGAGCCTGGCGCTATGCCTCTCCTCCTCATCCGCCTTCCTGTGCCCCGCGCTCAACTCCTCCAGTTCCCGAACTCTCCGTTTCAGGGCGGCTATCTCCCGGAGGAACTCCCGGCTTGTCCTTCCTGTGCCTTTCATATCACCGTACCACGCTGCCACTCCGTGCCTGTGCGCGAACGCGCTCGAACCATTTCCGCTGATCCCGCGTGAACACCTGAAAGGCGTGCGCGACGGAACACGGTCACCTCATCGATTGGACGCGGCATACACCCTTACTCCTGTTATCGGCGGATATGCTGATAAGTTTAGTTCTTTTCCGACCCCGAGGACCCGGTCCGGGAGCAGGTCTCGACGATGTCCTGTCCCATCAGGGCTCCCTGGGGAAGCCCATCTCAGGTCCCTTCGAACACCATAAGGCCCTTCACGTTCCCGCCACCAAAGCGGGACATGACCTCCGCGGCCACGCTCAGTCCTTCCCTGAGATAGACCCCCTCTACGCCGGGCACCGCATAGGAATAGAAAAGAACGTTGCGCGTATCGTCCCGAACCCTTGTCTTCTCATCCGCCCCCTGGCAAAGGACACAGATGATGTCCCTTTCATCCCGGAGCACGATCTCCCCCTCGATCGTCGTGAACCGGCGGCCTCCCATTCCGGCGCACACCTCCCCGCGCCGGGCCACATCGAGCGTGAGCCTCCCTTCGATACGATCGTGGTCCGTCACTGCCACGAGGATGCCGGCGCACATCTCCGCCATGAAGTGAGCGTCCACCATCAGGTTGTATCTCGGGAAGCCGCTCAAGACCGTTCTCTTGAGGTGCCCGGGCAGGGGGCACTCAAAGCCGAAGCTCCGGAAGAATCTGTCGTAGAGGTCGATGCGCGTCGATATGCCGGCAAGTGTCTCGCGCTTTCTCATTTTTCTGAGGAGACCCCGCCTGTGCTGGTCAAACCCGGCGGCGTCGCTCAAAGGCAGGCAGTCGGATATGAGCGTCGATCCGAAAGCGACACCCGGGTACCTGCTCCGATAAGCGGGGGAGATCGAAAGGTCCACCCACGCCGTCCCGTTGTTTTCCACTTCCCACCTCCTATGGTCTTCGATCCCTTCCCATCGACAACGAATTGTCACGCCCGGAACGTGCCTACATTATACCCTGTTTTCGACCACTTACCACAAAGATCCGCTGATCGGTCAGACGCAATGACCTGGAGCGTCACGTTCCGTGACTTGAAATCGGCCGTTCGGTGGCCTAATATATTCTTTAAGCTGAGGAGCCGCGCGCGCTGACCGGAGATTCCGCAGTTCCCGCAGAAGAAGGGGCGTTTCCAGCCGGCGGCGCCTTCAGCAAAGGGGGTATTATGGATATGATACGCAAAGCAGTGTTCATGGGACTTGGCGCCATCAGCATGACAAAGGACAAAGCCGAAGAGTTGGTCGACGATCTCATCAAGCGCGGCGAAGTGGCAAGCGCGGAGAGGTTCAAGACCGTCGACAAGCTTCTCAAGGAAGCGGACAAACAGGAGAAGGAATTTCAGCACAAGGTGTCCGCGGCCGTACAGAAGGTGATCGTCGAGATGGGTCTTCCCACGCGCAAAGACCTGGAGGAGATCGGCAAGACGTTGAAGAAGATCGAGGCGAAGATATCATCCACGGAAAAGAAGGATGCAGGTTAGCAGGTGCCCATCTTTCGAGCTCGTGAAACGTACCGGGACCTGAAGCGGTACAGCCAGATCGCCTCTGTCCTTGCCCACCATGGCTTCACGGAGGTCCTGGACAGACTGAAGGCGCGATACCGCGCTCCACGGAAGCGCAAACCGCTCATCAAAGAGCGTGTTGCCGAAGGACCTCCCATCCCGGTGCGGCTCCGTCTCGTCTTCGAGGAACTGGGTCCCACCTTCATAAAGCTGGGTCAGATACTGAGCAGCCGCCCCGATATACTGCCGCCCGACTACATAAAGGAGTTGAGCAAGCTTCAGGATGATGTCCCTCCCTTCCCTTTCGAGGAAGCCAGAACTCTCCTGGAGACGCAGTTGAGGCACCCGCTCCGTGAGCTTTTTTCATCCTTCGAAGAGAAACCGGTCGCGGCGGCTTCCCTCGCGCAGGTCCACCGTGCCAGGACACCGGCAGGTGAAGAAGTGGCGGTCAAGATCCAGCGGATCGGTATAGAGGAGGTCATCGAGACCGACATCCGCATACTCAGGGAGTTCGCCGGCCTCGCCGAGCGGCACGTCCCGGAGAGCCGGTATTTCGGCCCCCTGGAGCTTGTGGAAGGTTTTGCCAGGACCATCCGGCACGAACTCGATTTCGTCAGGGAAGGACGGAACATCGACCGCTTCAAGGCCCATTTCATCAGTACGCCGACGGTCTATATTCCAAAAGTGCACTGGGACCTGACGTCGTCCAAGGTTCTGACGATAGAGTTCATCACGGGAATAAAGATATCCGACGTCGACCGTCTCACGGCCGCCGGCCTCGACAGGAAGACCATTGCCCTGAACGGGGCCAATCTCACCCTCGAGGAGATATTCGAGCTCCGTCGTTTTCACGCCGATCCTCACCCCGGCAACATCTTCGTCCTCGACAACAACGTGATAGCGCCCGTTGACTTCGGCATGACGGGGACCATCGATGAAGAGACCTCCGAGCAGATGACCGGCATATTCGTGGCCGTCATGCAGAAGGATGTGGACACTCTCGTCGGGCTGTTGCGAACGATCGGCATCGTCGGAGAACCGTATGATGACCGCGCCTTTAAACGTGAGCTGCACGACCTCTTCGACCGTTATTATGGCGTGCCTCTGAACAGGCTCGATATCGGGACCATCACCAGGGAACTCATGACCATCGTTCACCGCCACAAATTGAGGCTACCGTCGGAATTTGCGATGATAGGCAAGGCGCTTCTCATCAGCGAGGGCGTCGGGAGGCTTCTCGACCCTGAATTCAACATCATCGAGACGGCGCGGCCCTATGCGAGAAGGATCCTCTTGCGCAGATTCGACCCGGCGAGGCAGTTGCGCGGTCTTTCCAGGGTTGCCGACGAGGTCATCGCGTTATTGAGGGCTTTGCCGGCGGACACGAGAGAGATACTCACCATGATGCGGAAGGGGAAGCTGGCCATGCGCTTCGAACATCGGGGGCTGGAGCTTCTCACTGACGAACTCGACCGGTCGAGCAACCGCATCAGTTTTGCTTTGGTGATAGCGGCCCTCATTATCGGGTCCTCTCTCATCTTCCAAACAGGGGTGGGTCCGACCGTCTTCGGTTACCCCGTTCTGGGCCTCGGCGGCTTTCTCCTCGCCAGCATCCTCGGGGTGTGGCTGCTCATCGGCATCATGAGGTCAAAGAGGCTTTGAAGGCGGCTTGAGGGGCTTGAATTGCTTGAGTCGCTTGACGGTCGGCGGGTACGTACGCCGGGTCTCAAGGTCCCTTCAGAAGACCGGGATCGCTCCCGCTATTGTCTTTTGTAGTCCATGACGTTGGGTGTTCTCTTGAGACCCTCGATGAAACGGTCGGCGTCGTTGTCGGGGATGTCGTATTCGTAAACATCACGGGAAAAGTTGTCGCCTTCCCTGATCTCCCGTTCCACGTATCCGTAGCAGTCGATCCTCGCGCCGTTCGTGTCGAGTTTGTCGGCGGGGAGTTCGAAGGGTTCACCCTCGCTGTTGAGAGCGTTCCTGTATGTTACCCTGAATATGGCCATCTGAACCTTCCCTCCTTACCCGTAATGACCGCCCGCCCCTATGGCAACTCCCTCAGAAGTTCCACCGCCTGGGCAAGAAGGGTCACGGTTTGTTCCATGTAGCCTCCGACGCCGGGCGGAGTGGCGGTGTCGCTCGCCGTTCTCTTGACGCTATCGCTTACCGCCTGGAGCGCCGGGACCTGCGATCTCAACTCCACCGCGGCCTTCCTGAAAAGGGTATCGTCACGCATCGTCCGCACCTCGGTCAGGCGCGCCAGGAAGGCGTCGAGGGACGCGAGGTCGGCGCGGATCTGGCTGACGACCTGAGGATCATACCCATGACTGGCATCGACGGCCTCGTTGAGGTAATCCTCCGCCAGCTGAACGATATCGGCGATCCCCGACAGGATCGCCCCGGGACCACGGCCGCCCCTTTCGCCTGATCCAGAGAACATGGCATTCCTCCTCTTCAGTGATCGTTTCCGCGGTACCCGCGCTATACTAAAATATTAACCCTCCGACCTCCTCATTGCAAGGAGCGGAGGTTGCCGGAGTCGATGCGGGGGATTGAAAAAGACTGATCGACGGCCGTCAAGGGTCCGCGACGGCCGTGCCCGTCGCGCCATCATACACGGGCACATCGATATTCACCAGAAGGCCTCCGTCCACCCGCGTTCCGGACGGTCACGCTTCAGAAAGAAAACGCCTCCAGTGCACATCCCGGAAGCGTTGTCTCAAGGTATGCCGTCCTCTTCGAACAACATGGGACGAATGACATATCGCTCCACTTCGACGGAACGGCGGTAACGGTGCTCGCGAACGGGAAAGACCTCCTGACAGGCCTCTCGTGAAGCCCGGGGTCGTCGCCGCTCAGCTATGGTTCCGGCGGCCCTGCGCCGCTCAATGAGGATACCGGCAATAACGTTCAAAACCCATCAGCTTCGTGACAGCCGCTCCGGAGACCCCGAAGAAAATGACGGGCTTTTGACCGACGAACCGGGTGATCGTCCCGTTGACACAGGTCGAACCCGTTGCCAGAATGATGTCGCCCCAGGCAAGGACATCTTCAGTGGCCTCGGGACTCTCGATGACGATGCCGAACTTCTTCTTCCCGATGTTATCTTCGTCGAGGTCGAGGACCCGCATCTGGAAGACCTCGGAGAGCCGCTCGATCATGCCGGGCTGGAAGCCGACGAAGGCGATGCGGGGGTTCCCGAACTTCTCTCTCACGTAGGAAACAAGCTCCCGGGCACATCGTCCCGGTTCGTCGTCCCGGCAGTGGACGGTCCCCGTTATCAGTCCGGCCTCGCGCATGACCGCGTTGATGGTGGCGATAAAGACGGCCCGCTCGAAGTTGTTCGCGAGAGGCAGCATTATGACGTCGCGCACGGTCCCCTCGAAACCGCCCGGCATATCGGTAAAGGCGTGTCCCTTTACACCCTTGTAAAGAGCCTCCACCATCGCCTCCTTGCCCTTCAGAAGCGGATAATCATCGCGCCCCGTTTCACCTATCGCCTCTTTCGCGGTCAACGCCCGGGCCGAAACCACGCTCACCTTTTCGTCCATCGAGTCACCGGCCAGGAGCCTGAGTTCGTCCTTAAGCCTTTCATAAATGTCCACCAAAGAGTCACCCCCTTTACAGTTCGTTGTATAGCTTGTTAGCTAGCGTAATATAGCCGGATTGGAGGTGGATTGTCAACGGGGAGAAGAGAAAGACCGCTGCAACCGCTTGAACGTTAAGAGACAACATCCAACCGTCTCGAACGTTTAAGCGGCTCAAGCGGTTTAAGCGGTTGCAACCGTCTTCAGGGTGCGTACTTGTACTGGAAAGGGTCCGCCTGTTCGCGGCCGAGCATTTCGCGCGCCATGGAGGAGAAGAGCCACTTGAGGGGCGCGAAAGGCCTTTTCCCGTAGACGAGTTCCGGTTTGCCCGTAATGCCGACGGCCTTCTTCATATCATCGACGACGTCGTAGAAGGTGCCTATTCCATCTATGAGACCCGCTTCCTTCGCCTGGAGGCCCGTGTATATCCTGCCGTCGGAGAGGCTCCGCACCTTGTCGAGGGGCATTTTCCGTCCGGCGGCCACGTCCTTGATGAACTGCTCGTGAATGTTGTTGATAATATCCTGGAGGTACTGGCGCTCGTTGTCTGTCATCTTCCGGAAGGGGCTTCCCACGTCCTTCATCGCCCCCGCCTTGATCGTATTGCTCTGCACTCCTATCTTCTTCATCAGTTCTTCCACGACGGTCTGCTGCATGATGACACCGATGGAACCGGTGATGGTGGACGGGTTGGCGTACAACTTTTCGCCGACAGCGGCGATGTAGTAACCTCCTGAAGCGCAGACGGACCCCATCGAGACGTAGACCTTCTTGACCGCCTTGAGTTTCTTGAGTTCGCTCGCCGCTTCCTGTGTGGGGCCCACGGCCCCGCCGGGCGAGTTGATCCGCACCACGACACCGAGGATACCTTTATCCTCCTTGAACCTGACTATATCGGCCATGACGTCCTTAAGGTCAGCGATCGTGCCTTCGACCTCTACGACACCGATCTTTCCTCCGCCGGCTCCGCCGATGATGCCGGGCAGAATACTCGCGAGAAAGATCACAGCCGCTATCACGACGGTAACAATGAGCAACACCTTCCTGCCTGTGCGACCGGCCATTTCATTCCTCCTTGCAGCGCCCGTGCCAGAAAACCGCTCCCGCTGCTCCTGTCAGATCGGCACCGCGACTCATCCTTCGGCCAGCGCCGCGGCGTCCCGTGTCTTCATGATAATTCTACCAAAAGGTCGCCGTTGTGTCAGCGTCGCCACCCGTATCTTGGCCAATTCCAGCATTCCGAGAATGGTGGCCACGCGCTCGTTCCTCTCTTCCTCGGCGACGAGGTCCCATTCAAAGAACCCATCGGACCTCAGAAGGTCCTTGAGCGCCGCGATCTTCTCCTCCAGCGTCGGTCTCACATCACGCACCATGAAATAGGGTTCCTCTTTGACGTTCATGAGCTCGAAGTAGAGATTGCACAGGCACAGAAGATCGAAATCGGTCTCCTTTTCCAGGCTGCCCCGCCCGATGCAATAGACGTCGCGTTCCAGCATGGGCAAGTCGTCGATTGCGACAGCCATGTTCCTGACGCGTTCATACTCGATGATGCGCTCCACGAGTTCTTCGCGGGGGTCCTCCTCGTCCGTCGCCCCGTTGGAAGGAAGGAGCATCTTCGACTTGATGAAGAGAAGGAGGGAGGCCATCTCTATGAAGTCCTCGGCTATCTTCAGGTTCATCTCCTTCGCTATCTCGACGTACTGGAGGAAGCGGTCCGTAATGAGGGCAATGGGGATGTCCCAGATGCTCACCTTGTTCCGCTTGATAAGAGTGATGAGGACCGCCATGGGCCCCTCATAGCATTCAAGCTGGACTTCCAGCGCGGGAACGAGAAGACTCATGTGAGGATCCCCCTTTCGCCGAGATAGGTCTCAAGGTAGTGGGACTCCGCTTCCTTGGTCTTGAGGTCCATGTCGATCTTGGCATCCTTGAGGTCTTCGAGGATCTCCTTGTAAAGAGGTCCTTCAGGCACACCGAGCCTCTTGAGGTCGTTGCCGGTCGTGAAGGGCCTGAACGAGTCGTGATGGGTGATGTAGTTCGAGATCGCCTTCTTTACCTCCTGGGAACGGGTCCTGGCCATGATGAAAAGCAGGGCCTCCCGGGAAAGTCCATCCAGCAGGCGATAGACCTCGCTCTTTTTTATGCCCGCCACTCCCTGGGAAAAACGCGCCATGGCCAGCCGCAGGCGTTCCACGTTCTCCATGGTGTGCCTCCGGAAACGCTCGCTTATCTCCATGCGCGCCGCGAACTCCGCGATGTCGGAGAGCTTCATGTTGTCCACAATGGCAAGGATGTAGAACTGGACCTTGTCGACTGTCTTCCCCTGGTAGAGGAACTCGTGCCATTGATATACGCCGTGCATCTGCGCGAAGAGCTTCTCCTTGTCCTTGTTGAAGACGATGTCCGGCGAGATGAAACGCAGAAGGTCGAGTTCCGCGAGCCTGGCGAGGATGGCCTCGGGGGCATCCTCCCTCAGGATAAGGGCCAGTTCCGTCCATATTCTCTTTCCACGCATCCTAGCGAGAAAATTCAGCTTTACGGCATTCTTGATGAGGTTCAGGGTCTGCTTGCCGATCTTGAACCCGAATCGCTTCTCAAAGCGGATGGCGCGGAACACTCTCGTAGGGTCCTCCACGAAGCTCAGGCTGTGGAGGACACGGATAGTCTTTTCCTTGATGTCCCGCTGGGCACTGAAGAAGTCCACGAGTTCGCCGAAGGTGTTCCTGTTAAGGGATATGGCAAGGGTGTTGATCGTGAAATCGCGGCGGTGCAGGTCCAGTTTCAGCGAGCCGTGCTCGACGGTGGGCAGCGCGGCCGGTGCCCTGTAGTACTCGAGGCGGGCCGTCGCGATGTCGATCTTGAACCCGTCGGGAAAGAGCACCTTTGCCGTCGCGAACTCCCTGTGGGAACGCATCCTGGTGTGGAACTTCCTGACCATCTCCTCGGCGAAGGCGATGCCGTCACCCTCAATGACGATATCGATGTCGTAGTTCTCGATGCGAAGAAGGAGATCGCGGACGAAACCGCCCACGAGGTAGGCATGAAAACCCATCTCGTCGGCAAGGTTGCCCATGTCCACGAGCTTCCCCATTGTCGCCTCATCCAGTCGCTCCTCCATGAGCTTGCGGACGTTCTTGCGCTGCACGTACTTTTCGTGGAACTCGAGTTTTTCCAGAACGGTCTTGGCGATCTCGTCCTCGAGGACCCTCAGGAGGTCCGTCCTCGTGATGGCCCCCTTGAGTTCATTCTTCTCCACCACGGGAAGGAACCGCTGGTTGGTGCCGATGATCTTCTCCTTCACCGCCTCGATGGAGTCCTCGGGACCCACGGACTGGAACTCGGTGAACATGTAGTCGTCGACGGGCTGTTCCGCCAGCTTGTGGAACAGTGCCTTCGCCGCCACCTGCCGCGTGATGACCCCCACCACCTTGCCGCGTGAAAGCACGGGCATGGCGTTTATGTTGTACTTCGTAAGGACGCTCAGGGCTTCGCCAATGGCGCTTTGGGAATCGACGGACTTGACGGGGAAGAACATGATGTCCTTTGCCTTCCAGAGAGGCTTGACGTTGTTGCGAAGGATCTCGATGAGCCTTTCCTTCGCCTCGGGAAGCGTCATCTCCTTTACCGTGGACGACGCTGCGACCTTGTGGCCCCCGCCGCCGAGAAGGGACATGACGTACCCCGAATCCACCTCCGGTATCCTGCTGCGCCCGATGATGTGGATCCGGTCCTCCATCCGGAACAGGGCAAAGACGGCATTGATGTTCTCCATGTCCCTGTACTTGTGGACGATTACGGCAAGGTCCCCCACGTACTGCTCCGTGCTTCCCTCGGTGATGACGATATCGATGCCGTTGATATTATAGACCGTGGCATTCTTGATGATGTCATTGAGAAGGAAGACCTGCTCCGGAGTCAGCTCCCGGACAAGCATGTCGGATACGAGATTGACGTTTGCTCCCTGGGAAAGGAGATAGGACGCGGCCTCGAAGTCCTCGACGGTGGTGGAGGAAAACCTGAAACTGCCCGTCTCCTCATATATGCCCAGCATCATTATCGTCGCCTCCTCGGGCGTGAGACTTATGCCCCTCTCCCTTATCATGGAGACAAGGATGGTCACCGTCGCACCGACGCTCCTGACCACCTGCACATCCGCCCTCACATCGTTGCCCGAATCGGGATGGTGGTCATATACGTGTATCGCGACCTTCGGATCGTCCGCCACCTTCGCCAGGTCGCCGATGCGCGTCTTGTCCCGCGTGTCGACAAGGACGAGGGTGTCGACGGAACGATGGTCTATCTCCTTGAGCTTGGCTATGTCAAAGAGATAGAGCGTCGAGTGGATGAGAAAATCGCGAAGCGTCTTCTCCTGGGACCCCGGGAACACGAGGGTCGCGTCGGGGTAGAGCTTTCTCGCCGCCACCATGGAGGAGAGGGAGTCGAAATCTGCGTTCATATGGGACGTGATGACCTTCATCAACCCCTCGGGTGGTGCTTCTTGTGGATCTCTTTCAGGCGCTTCGAGTCGACATGGGTGTATATCTGTGTTGTCGATATGTCCTCGTGTCCCAGGAGCACCTGGACCGACCTCAAGTCCGCGCCGCCCTCGAGGAGGTGCGTGGCAAAGGTATGCCGTATCGTATGAGGCGATACCTTGCCTCTTGACAGCTTGAGACCGTATTTCCGTATGATCTTCCAGACAGCCTGGCGGGTTATCATGCCTCCGCGGCGGTTGGGGAAGAGATACTGGCCCTGGGGCCTTTCCTCATCCAGGTAGGCCTTGACGGCATCCCTCGAGTAGGAGCCAAGCGGCACGACCCGTTCCTTGGAACGCTTTCCCATGGCGACGACGAAGCCGCCATCCAGGTTGATATCTCCCTTCTTGAGCCGTATGAGCTCCGAGACCCTCAGACCCGTCGCGTAGAGGAGCTCGAGCATCGTCCGGTCTCTCAGGGCCATCCTCCCCCCCTCGGGCAGGTGGATGAGTTCACCCATCTCGTCCTCGGAAAGCACCCGGGGAATGGGCGGCCGGAATCTTGGCGTATCCACATCGTCGAGAGGACTGACCTTGATCCTGCCGTCGAGAAGAAGATAATTGAAGAAACCTCTCAAGGCGGAAAGACTCCTCACGATGCTCCGCGTCGACCTGCCATTTTCGCGCATGTACCCGATAAAGGCCTCCACATGGCGCCTTTCCGGCTCCGGGCAGGCTATGTCCTCACAATATCGTATGAATGTCAGGATATCCCGGTTGTAGGCCTCGACCGTGTGCGGCGAAGCCCCGCGTTCTGAGACGAGGTGACGGACGTAACTGTCGAGATGGTGATAGAGACGTTCCACCTGCCGTATCTCCCCTATACTCCCGTGGAACCAAAACCTCCCTCGCCGCGGCACGAATCGGCGAGACTCGCGACAGGCCGGAAATCCACTCTGGCCAGCCTTTTGAAGACCATCTGGGCGATCCTATCTCCGCTTCTTATCGTGAAGGGGTCTCCGCCCAGGTTGATGAGGATCACCTTGACCTCGCCCCGGTAATCGGAATCGATGGTGCCCGGTGTGTTGAGCACCGTCACCCCGTGCTTGTGGGCGATGCCGCTGCGGGGACGCACCTCCGCTTCGAAACCTTCGGGTATGTCTATGAAGATGCCCGTCGGGATAAGGGCCCGTTCCATGGGTCCAAGGACAACGGGACCATCGACCAGGGCGCACAGATCGACCCCGGAGGCACGGTCCGTAGCGTACGCCGGCACCGTCGCACCGTCGCGCATTTTGATGAAGACCTCTATTCTCTCCATACCTTTTCGACCTTCTCGCGGTCCACGTTGCCGAGCACGGTCAGCGACACCACCTTCGTGCTGTCGAATATCTCGCGGGCAATGGCAGCCACGTCCTTCTTGGTGATCCTGTCTATCTCCCGGAGGGTCTCTTTGAGGGGTATGTATGTCCCGAAGTATATCTCGTTCTTCGCCAGGCGGCCCATCCGTGTCTCCGAGCCCTCAAGGGCGATGAAGAGGTTGCCCTTTATGTGCTCCTTCGAAAAGGAAAGCTCGGCATCGGTTATGCCCCTGTCCCGGATGCGCGCTATCTCCTCCCTGATGAGAGTGAGCACCTCCATCATGGATTCCTGCGACGTGGACGTGGATATCCCGAACGTACCCGCGTCATGGTAGCAATTGACGTAGGAGTAGATATTGTACACGAGGCCCCTCTGCTCCCGTATCTCCTGGAAAAGGTGGGAGCTCATGCTGCCGCCCATTATCGCGTTCAGCACGTAGAGCACGTACCTGCGCCTGTCGACCTGACTGACACCGTCCGTGCCTATGCACAGGTAGATGTGCTCCAGGTCCTTTTCGTATATGTCTATCCCCGTCGTCGCGCGCGGCGGGACGAGCTCCCTGCCGTCGGCCCTTCCTGCCGGGATGCCGAAAAAACGCCGTCCTATCTCCTCCACGCAGGTCTCGTGGTTCACTCTGCCGCTGATGGTGATTATCGTGTTCTCCGGCCCGTAGAACCCCTTGAAATAACCCTTCAGCTCATCGCCGCTAAGCCCCTCCACCGACTCCTGTGTACCCAGTATGGGCATTCCCAGGGCATGTTCTTTGTAGTAGGAGGCATTGAACATGTCGTAGATGTATTCCTCAGGATTATCCTCGATCATCTTGATCTCCTGAGTGATGACGTAGCGCTCCTTCTCGATGTCCTCGGAACTGAAGAGCGAATCGCGGTACATGTCGGCAATGATGTCGAGGGCCACGTGGAGGTCCTTGCGGAGGACCCGCGCGTAGAGACAGGTGTATTCCCTGCCCGTGAAGGCGTTCAGGGAGCCGCCGATGGCGTCGATCTCGCGGGCGATATCATAGGCCGTACGCCCCGTCGTCCCCTTGAAGAGCATGTGTTCGATGAAATGAGAGATGCCGTTGTTACCTGCCGACTCGTAACGGCTCCCCGCCTTCCACCACATACCTATCGAAACCGTCGAATAGTATGCTATGGATTCTGTAACGACGGTGATACCGTTATCGAGTACGGTCTTCTTATACATCTAATTAATGCTATCCCCTCTGGTCCTTGAGGACAGCCTTTCTCGACAGTTTTATCCTCCCGTTGTCTTCCACGCCGATGACCTTGACGGTGATATCGTCGCCTTCCCTGGCCACATCGGAAGCCTTCTTGACGAACTTGTCATCGAGTTGGCTCACGTGGCAGAAACCGTCCAGGTTGGGCCCGAGCTCCACGATGACACCTGCATCGAGCACCCGCCGCACCTTGCCTTCATAAACGGCACCCACCTCGACGTCTTTCACGATGGACTTGACGATCTCGATGGCGGCGTTGGCGGACTCCTCGTCCACGGAAACGATATTGACGATCCCGGAGTCGTCGATGTCTATCTTGACACCCGTTCTCTCGATGATGCTCCTGATGACCTTTCCACCCGGGCCTATGACCTCCCGTATCTTGTCGGGCTTGATCGTCATCGTGTAGATCCTGGGTGCGTAGGGCGAAAGGTTCTCCCTCGGCCCCGCAATGGTCGCCGTCATGATGTCGAGAATCGTGCCGACACCCTGTTGGCCTTGAATGACCGCCTTCTGCATGGTGTCCTTCGATATCCCTTTTATCTTGATATCCATCTGGATAGCCGTGACGCCTTCCCGCGTACCGGCGATCTTGAAATCCATATCGCCCAGGTGGTCCTCGTCGCCGAGGATGTCTGAAAGTATGAGCTCCCGGTCGCCCTCTTTCACGAGGCCCATCGCGATGCCGGCGACGGGCTCCTTGATGGGCACACCGGCGTCCATGAGCGAAAGGCAGCCGCCGCATACCGTGGCCATCGACGAGGAACCGTTCGATTCGAGGATCTCCGAGACGATCCTGATCGTGTAGGGGAATGCTTCCCTTTCGGGCAGGATCGGTGTCAGCGCCCTCTCGGCGAGATTGCCGTGGCCTATCTCGCGCCGTGTCGGTCCCCGCAGCATCGAGACCTCACCGACGGAAAAAGGCGTGAAGTTGTAATGGAGCAGGAAGGTCTTGTACGTTTCTCCCTCGTGGAGGGACTCGATCTTCTGCTCGTCATCGGACGTCCCGAAGGTGGTTACCGCCAGCGCCTGCGTCTCACCCCGGGTGAAGACCGCTGAGCCGTGCGTCCTGGGAAGGGCGCCGACAACGCACGAGATGGGCCGGATCTGGTCCGTGGCCCGCCCGTCGATGCGCCTGCCCGTCGACAGGAGCTGCTCCCGCATGAGGTCCCGTGTCACGTCTTCGTAAACCTTGGAGATGATCCCCGCCTCCTCCTCGGAATAACGGGCCTTGAGGTCGTCCAGTATCACGTCCTGGCGTTCGTACCGTTCCAGTTTCGCCCTGACGGCAAAGCTTTCGATGAGGTCTTTCTCCACGATGGCGCGAACCTCTTTCTTCTTCTCGTCGAGGTTCTCGGGGACCGGTATCTGCCTCTTCTGCTTTCCGATCTTTTCGCGGAGCCTCTCCTGCATCTCGATGAGAGGCATCATGGCCTGGTGGCCGAACTCGATGGCCTCGATGAGATCGGTGCCTTTCACGAAATGCGCCTCGCCCTCCACCATGATGATGGCGTCGCGGGTTGCCGTGACGATGATATCGATATCGCTGTCGGCCATCTGGGGAAAGGTCGGGTTCACGACGAACTCACCGCCTATCCTTCCCACCCTGACACCCGCGAAAGGCCCGTCATGAGGGATATCCGATATGGTGACCGCGCAGGACGCCCCCACGAGGCTCAGGACGCCTGGGTCGTTGTCCTGGTCGGCGGAAAGCACCGTCGAGATCACCTGCGTCTCGTATCGCCAGTTCTTCGGGAACAGAGGCCTCAACGGCCTGTCGATGAGGCGCGATGTGAGTATCTCCCGGGTGGTCGGACGTCCTTCCCTCTTGAAGAAACCCCCGGGGAACTTCCCGGCGGCGTAAGACATCTCCTGATAGTTGACGGTGAGCGGCAGAAAGTCCTTGTCCCTCGCCTGTTTTTCGGCAACGGCGGTGACGAGGACAACCGTGTCCCCGTAGCGCGCCATGACGCTTCCATCGGCCTGTTTCGCCAAACCCCCGGCGCTGATAGTCAGCGGTCGGCCCGCGAATTCGATAGTTATGTTTTCTTCCATATTTTTCCTATTATTCCTTTATTTTCTAAGACCGAGCTTCTCCACGACCTTCTTGTAGCGGTCAACGTTCTTGTCCTTGAGATAGTTGAGAAGCCGTCTTCTGCTTCCGACAAGGACGAGAAGCCCTCTTCTCGAGTTGTGGTCCTTGGAGAACTTCTTGAAATGCTCCGTCAGGGATCGTATCCGCTCCGTGAGAAGCGCTATCTGCACTTCCGGGGAACCGGTGTCGGTATCATGGGTCTTGAAATCCTCAATGATCGACTTTTTCCTCTGAGTATCCAGTGGCATATATTCCTCCTTAATAATTGATCAATCGTTTTATCTTTATCGTTTTGGACCCCAGGTCCGCGATACCCACGGCGATCAGCGCCCCCTGCCTGTTGAAGAGGCGCGCGGCCTCGCCGTGCCTCCACTCCCTCGCGCTGCCCGCTATCGGCACGGGCATCCCGTGTCTCAGGAACTTCTCCAGGGCCGTCTCTACCACCATGCCCCGCACGGAACCCAGGATATTTTCCAAAGGTAACAAATAGTTTAACAGGTCTTGCTCCATTTTGAAACAGTCAATATCAGTTCCCATGCCCTCCGAGAACTCTCCGTGTCTCGTCCGTTTCAAAGTGAAGAGCGTGGCCCCGCACCCGAGCTTCTCGCCGAGGTCGCTCGCCAGCGCCCTGATGTAGGTACCCTTGGAACAGGTGACCTCCACATCGAGATGAGGGTGGGTGTAATCGAGAAGGGTGATATCGAAGATCTCCACCTCCTTGACGGGCTGCTCCACCTGCACTCCGCTTCGCGCCCACTTGTAGAGGGGTTTGCGGTTGACCTTTTTCGAGGAATAAGCGGGAACCCGCTGGGTTATCCTGCCCAGGTAAGACTCGAGCGCATCCTCGATGACCTGCCGGTCGAAAGGCTCCGTCGGCGTTTCCGTGAGCACCTTGCCCTCGATGTCCTGGGTCTCCGTCGTCACGCCGAGGAGGAATCTCGCGCGGTACTGCTTCTCTACGTTCTCGAGGAAAGGTATGAGTTTGACCCCTTCATCGAGGGCGACAGGCAGGATGCCCGTCGCGTTGCGGTCGAGGGTGCCGATGTACCCTATTTTCTTGAACTTGTGGAGCCTCTTCAGCCGTCGTATCACATCGTAGGAGGACATCCCCGCCTTCTTGTCGATTATCAAGTATCCGTTCATTCCCTGTATCCGTTTCCTTCCTTCTTCGTCCCGCCGCCCAATTCGGGCGGCACCGGTCTTCTATTCGTCCTTCACCCAGCCTTCGGGCGCGAGGGTGCGAAGGAGTTTCTCTTCCGTTTCCTCCATGGTGCCCTCGATGCGGCACCCGGCGGCATTGCGATGCCCCCCGCCGCCGAAGGAATTGCAGACGGCGGCAACGTCCACGGCGCCCTTGCCCCGCATGCTGACCTTGTGGTGGTGCTCGTCGATCTCCCGTATCAGCACCGCGACCTCGACACCGCGTATCTCCTTTATGAACTCGACAAAACCATCGGTGAACTCGCGGTTCGTCCCCGTCCTCTCGAACATGTCCGACGTCACGCGGGCCACCGCTATCTTCTTGTCGTACGTGGTGAGCGTGCACAGGACCTCACCGAGGAGTAGGAACCTTTCCTTGGGGTGGTTCTCGTAGACCATCCCCGCCACCCATGACGGCCTCACGCCCGCCTTCACCATCTCTTCGCATATCCTGAAGGCCTCGAGGCTCGTGTTGTCGTACCGAAGCGAACCGGTATCGGTGAAGATGGCCGTATAGAGGTTGACGGCCATGTCGGGGTCCACCTTGACCTTCAGGGACCTGAAGAGCCGGTAAATGATCTCTCCCGTCGACGACGCCCCGGGATCGACAAGGTTCACAGACCCGAAGTGGTCGTTCGTGTCGTGATGGTCGATATTGACGATCGGTGCCATCGCGCCGATCCGGTCGTGCCCCGCCCCGACCCGGAAAAGGCTGCCGCAGTCGAGGACGAAGACGGCGTCGTACTTGCCTTCGGGTACCGCATGGACCACCCTGCCCGGCGCCGGGAGAAACTCGTACCTGTACGGGATCCTGTCCCTGAGGTAGACCGTGGCCTCCTTGCCGAGCGTGCCCAGGGCCATGGCAAAGGCGAAAACGGACCCGATGGCATCTCCGTCCGGATCGATGTGGGTCGTCACGAGGAAACTGCAACCCTCTTCGATGAGCCTCCTAACCTTTGCCTTCATCGGCCTCCTTCCTGAATATCTCCTCCATCCTCTGCACCCTTTCCAGGGTGTCATCGAGGAGAAAGGTGATCTCCGGCATGTACCTCAACTGCACCCTCTTGCCAAGGAGGAACTTTATGTAACCCTTGGAACGCTTCAAGGCCTCGAAGGTGTGCTTCTGCTCCTCTTCGCTCCCGTATATGGAAACGTAGACCTTGGCGGACTTCAGGTCCTCGCTCATCTTCACCTCGACGACGGTGATGAAGCCGAGACCCTGGTCCTGCAGCTCCCGCTGGATGATAAGCGATATCTCTTCGCGGAGCAGGTCCTGGACCCTCAGGCGCCGGTATCTCATATCTCATCCCCGATAACGATTATCTCCGACGAAGTATCGATCACCTCGCCCAGATACAGAGATTCCATATACTCATGGACGTTCTCTATGACCTTGCTCACGTGATCCTGCCTCACGCCCGCGACGGCGAAACCGATCCTGGCGCGCTGCCACAGGTTCGACTGGTCCACCTCTATCATTGAGATGTTGAATTTCGCCCGTGTCTTCTCGATCACTTTCCTCAGCATCTGCCGCTTGTCTTTGAGAGAGTGATTCTCAGGAAAGAAAATGTCGACGCGGGATACACCAACTACCATAACCTTCAACCATCAAGGGTCTGCTTCTCCTTTTCCTCGATAAAAAATTCGAAGACATCCCCTTCCTGTATGTCGTTGTAATCCTCGAGGGAAATACCGCATTCGTATCCCGACTGGACTTCCTTGACGTCATCCTTAAAGCGCTTCAGGGAGGCGATCTTCCCCGTATGGATGATCTGTCCGCCCCGGACGACCCTGATCAGCGAGTTGCGCGTCGCCTTGCCCTCGGTCACGTAGGAACCGGCAATGATGCCGATGCGGGACACGGAGTATGTCTTCCGCACGTCCGCCTTGCCTATCGTGGTCTCCACGATCTTCGGGGCCAGCATGCCTTCCATTGCCTTCTTCACATCGTCTATCATGTCATAGATGATGGAGTACTGCCTGACCTCTATCTTCTCCTGCTCCGCCAGCGCCTGCGCCTTCGCGACGGGCCGCACGTTGAACCCTATGATGATGGAGCCCGACGCCATGGCAAGGTTCACGTCGGTCTCCGTGATCGCCCCGACCCCGCTGTGGGTTATCTGGACCTCGACGGCATCCGTGGACATCTTTTTCAACGCCTCGACGATCGCGTCGATCGTACCGCGCACATCACCCTTGACGATGACATTGAGAAACACCTTCTCCGTCTCGCCGATCTTCGAATAGAGATCTTCCAGGGTTGTCCTGGCGCTCTTTAAGGCCTCCCTCTCGCGGAGCTTCTCCTGCCTGAACTTCGAGAGCTCCTTGGCGTAGCGCTCCTCCGTGGTGACGATGAAGCGGTCCCCGCCGTGGGGCACGTCCTGGAAACCAACGACGAGCACGGGGGTCGCCGGCGGGGCGACCTGGATCCTGGCTCCCTTGTCGTCGATCATGGCCCGCACGCGGCCGAAGGTCATTCCTGAGATGAAGGGGTCCTGTATCTTGAGGGTGCCGTCCTGGATGATGACGGTCCCCACCGGTCCGTGGCCCCTGTCGAGCTCGCTCTCGATGACGGTTCCCCGGGCCAGCTTGTCCGGGTTCGCCTTGAGCTCCAGCATCTCCGACTGCAGGACGATAAGCTCCAGCAACTCTTTGATGCCCTCTTTCTTCTTGGCCGATATCTTCGCGAAGAGCGTCGTGCCGCCCCAGTCCTCGGGAATGAGGTTCTGCTCGGCAAGCTCTTTCGTGACCTTGTCGATGTTGGCGTTCTGTTTGTCTATCTTGTTTATCGCGACGATGATGGGAACCTCGGCACTGCGGGCGTGGTTGATGGCCTCCACGGTCTGCGGCATGACGCCGTCATCGGCCGCGACGACGAGGATGACGATGTCCGTGACGAGCGCACCGCGAGCGCGCATGGCGGTGAAGGCCTCGTGGCCCGGCGTATCGACAAAGATGATCTCCTTGCCGTCAACATTGACCTTGTACGCACCGATATGCTGGGTGATGCCGCCGGCCTCGCGCTCCGCCACGTTCGTATCCCGTATGGTGTCGAGAAGAAGGGTCTTGCCGTGGTCGACGTGGCCCATGATGGTGACGACGGGCGAACGCGGCTTCAGGTCTTCCAGGTTGTCCTTTTCCTCCTCTTCGCGGGCGAGGAACTCCTCCTCGATGGAGACGATCTTCTCAACGTCGTAGCCGAATTCCGTCGCCGCCAGGTAGGCGGTGTCGTAGTCGATGGTCTTGTTCACCGTCGCCATCACACCCATCGGAAGGAGTTTTATGATGATGTCCTGTGCCTTGACGTTCATTCTCTTCGCGAGCTCGCCGACGGTGATCTCGTCGCTCACCTTCACCACCCGTTTCGCGACCTTCGGTTCGGCCTTTCTTTCTTCCTCAACGCGCCTGTCGCCTCCGCGGTCCCTCCTGTCCTTTCTGAAGGAACCTGTCTTGGGCCTCTGTCTCCTGAAGGAGTACAGGTCTTCTTCCTTGATGACCACTTTCCTCTTCAGGACACCGCCCTTCTTCTTGTCCTTGGACTCCTCTATCTCCTGCTCCTCGATCTTCTTGAGGAGCTTTTCCGTCTTCTTCTTCTGACGCTCCGGCCCTTCTTCCTCGCCCTCACCTTCCACAGCGGTGAAGTCCTTTTCGAGGTCCTGCTTGTACGCCTCTTCGAGGGCCTTCGTTATCTCCTTCTCCTTCTCTTCCGCGATATGTTCTATATCGCCCTTGGGGGCCTTGTCCTCGGGGGTAAGTATCACGGCCTCGGGAATCTCCGGAGGAGGCGCTTCCTCGGGCTGCCGTTCCTCTATATGAACATGGAGGTCCTCAGGGATCTTCCTGGGTGTCTCCTCGGCGATCTCCTCTTCCAGTCGCGGGGCTTTCGGTGCCCTTTTTCTTGTCGGAACCTTCGTGCCGGCGGCCTCGGCCTTCTTCTCCTCTTCGGCCCCGGGCTTCTCCTCTATCGGTTCTTCCTTGGCTTTCGGGGGCGGCTGCACCCTCCGCCTGATGATCGTGGAAGCGACCCTTGTTTCAACGAGGGTCTCCCCCGTCGCGGAGGTCTGTTCCTTCACCGCTTCGTGCGCTGCCTCGCCCTCCTTCGGTTTGTCCTTGATCTTGACACCGATCTTCTTGAGTTTGGCGAGTATCTCATCGTCGCTGGCCTTGTCGGTAAGGGCCGTAATCTTGATTTTCGTCATTGACTGATCCTTCCTTGCTCCCCCGAGGCGGTTATTCGCCGGCCGGTGTGGTCGTTTCCTCGTCCGGCTTCGCCTCTAATTCCTGCCGCGCTTCCTGCGCCGGCTCTTCGGCACCTCCCTCTTTCTCCTCGGTCTCTGTAAGCTGCGGAGCCTTTTCGGCGGCGGCCTCCTCGGCCGCTTTCGCCTCCTCGGCCTCGAGCGCTTTTTTGGTCATGATCGCCTTCGCCTCATCGATGATGCGCCTGCAATCCTCCACGGATATGCTGGTGATCTTGTTCATCTCTTCGGGCGTCAGCTTCGCGATGTCCTTGGGATCGCGCAGGTATTCGTCGTGGAGGATCCGGGCAAGGATCTCGGACACCCTGAGGTTCTCCACGAGCTCGTCGATGATCTTCTTCGATGTCTTCTCGACCTCGGACTCGCTGCTTATGTCGATCTTCCAGCTCGTCAGCTTCGAGGCAAGGCGGACATTCTGCCCTTTCTTGCCGATGGCCAGTGAAAGCTGGTCGTCGTTGACGATGATCTCCATCGAATGCTCTTCCTCATTTATATACACCTTCGACACCCTGGCAGGTGCCAGCGTGTTGCAGACGAACTTCGCGATGTCTCTGCTGTAAGGGATGATATCGATCTTCTCTCCGCGGAGTTCCTGGACGATGCTCTGGACCCGGGACCCCTTGACGCCGACGCAGGCCCCGATGGGGTCGATGTCGGGGTCTTCGCTGTAGACGGATATCTTGGCACGCTCCCCCGGTTCCCGGGCGGCGCCTATGATCTTGATGATCCCTTCCTGTATCTCCGGCACCTCAAGCTCGAAAAGCTTCATCAGGAAACCCGGGTGGGTCCTCGACATGAGGATCATGCAGCCCTTCTGTCCCTTTTCCACGTCGAGGATCAGGCCCTTGACGCGCTCCCTCTGGCGGAACGTCTCGCCCGGTATGGCCTCCTTGTAAGGCATGAGGGCCTCCGTCCTGCCCAGGTTGATGATGTAGTGATTCTTCTCCACCCTCTGGATCACACCGGTGATGATCTCACCCTTCTTGCCCTTGAACTCGTTGTAGATGACATCGCTCTCGGCGTTGCGCACCTTCTGTATGATGATCTGCTTGGCGGTCTGGGCGGCGATGCGGCCGAGCGAAGACGTGTCGAGCTTGATGCCGATGGCGTCGCCCACCATGCATTCGGGGTCATGATGCCTGGCATCCTCTTCGTTTATCTCCATGTCGGGCTCGTTCACGTTCTCGACGACGGTCTTGAACTGAAAGACCTCGATCTCTCCCAGTTCTTCGTTGTAATGGGCCTCGAGATCGAGATGACTACCGTATTTCTTCTTGGAAGCCGAGAGTATCGCCTCCTCGAGAGCCTCGATGATGGTCTCCTTCGGGATACCCTTTTCCTTCCCCACCTGCTCAATAACGTAATTGAGATCGAAATACATCGTTACCCCTCAAAATCAAACTCCAAATGTGCTTTTTTTATAGCACATATCGGGATTGTAAACACACCTATTTTTTCCTCTATCGTCACTTCGTCTTCCGCCGTATCGACGATCCTCCCGAGGAATTCCCGTTTGCCTCCGATCTCCTCGCGGGTGATTATCCGGCACTTTCTCCCCCGTGACCTCACGAAATCCTCACGTCTCTTCAGGGGCCGTGTGAGACCGGGAGACGAGACCTCCAGGGTATAAGGGTGCTCGATGGGGTCCTCGACATCGAGGACCCTTGACAATTCGCGGCTCACGTACTCGCAATCGTCGATGGTCACGCCCCCTTCCCTGTCGATGTAGACCCTGAGGAGCCATCTTTTGCCCGCGGGCCGGAACTCAACCTCAACCAGCTCCAGAAGCCGCTCGCCAAGGATGGGTGCAACTATGCCTGCTATCTTTTCTATGGTTTCCGTGGCGGATATCATCCTGGCAATAAATTAAAAAAGCGGGCGGAACCCACTTGACGTTACTGTCTTATCACATTTCACGGGGGAATGCAACGACAAATACCAGCATTTATATTGACTTTGCCCCGTCCTGCGGGGTAAAACCAGAGTGACGCTCCCCAACCGACAGGCACAGGCGGACCGCATGCACACCTACCACACTTACACAAATCCCAGGCGCATACTCGTGACCGGCGGCGCCGGTTTCATCGGCTCCCATCTGTGTGAACGGCTCCTCTCCGACGGGCACGAGGTCGTCTGCCTCGACAATTTCTTCACCGGCACGAGGGAAAACATCGCGCACCTCATCGGCCGGCCCGGTTTCGAGGTCATCCGCCACGACATCACCCAGCCCATCCTCCTCGAGGTGGACTGGATATTCAACCTTGCCTGCCCGGCGAGCCCGATCCATTACCAGTACAATCCCGTGAAGACCATCAAGGTGAACGTTCTCGGGACGCTCAATGTCCTCGGTCTCGCGAAACGGGTCCGGGCACGCATATTCCAGGCCTCGACAAGCGAGGTCTATGGAGACCCCGAGACCCATCCCCAGGTCGAGAGCTACTGGGGAAACGTCAATCCCATTGGAAAGAGAAGCTGCTACGACGAAGGCAAGAGGGTCGCCGAAACCCTCTTCTTTGACTACATGCGCCAGAACAAAGTGGACATCAAGGTCGCGCGGATCTTCAACACCTACGGGCCGCGGATGCGCGCCGACGACGGTCGCGTCGTGAGCAACTTCATCGTCCAGGCCCTTAAGGGGAGCCCGGTGACCATCTACGGCGACGGTTCCCAGACACGGTCCTTCACGTACGTGGATGACATGCTCGAAGGCATCATCCGCATGATGGACCACCAGGCGGAAGGCTGGAAGAGACCCGAAGACTACACGGAACCCATGCTTTCCGGCTTTCCCGGCCCCGTGAACCTCGGCAACCCCCGGGAAAGCTCGATCCTCGACATTGCCCGCACCGTCATCAGGCTCAGCGGGTCATCATCGCCCATCGTCCACAGGGACCTTCCCGAGGACGACCCGAAGCAGCGCTGCCCCGACATCTCTCTCGCGCGCAAGACCCTTGAATGGGAGCCGACGACGGGACTCACGGAAGGCCTCACGCGGACGATAGAACACTTCAGGAAGGCTGCAACGTGACACGGGAAGAGGAACTCGTAAAGGCAGGATGGGAGAAAAGGTTCGTCGCCTGCGAGCCCCGGCTCTCCGAGATGGCCGACATGTACAGGGAGATCGGCTTCGAGGTCCACCTGGAGCCCCTCCCGGCAAAAGAGGACCTCGGGGCGGAAGAGACGTCCTCATGCGAAGACAAGGGCTGCACCGCCTGCTTCGATGCCGACCCGGAGCGCTACCGCATCATCTTCACCCGGCGCCCGGGTTAACAATCCCCTCCTCCTGCTGTCCGGGAAATCCCTTTTTTCCATTGCGTCATCGGGCGCAACATCGTTGCCGGACGGTCAGGTAATGACCAACGACCAAATTCCAATAACCAGATAAACAGACAATAACCAATAACAAAAAAACGATTCAGGCAGTCCCCTGTGCCCTTCCCCTTGTTCAATTGGTTATTGATAAATTGGTCATTATCTTCTTCAATTGGTCATTGGAATTTGGTTATTGGCTATTACCCCTCCGGTAGACCACCTGCGTCACTTGAACAGTTCCTTCCACCGTTTCTCCGCCTCTTCCTTCGCGGACGTTTCGATCTGTCTTTCGGTGAAACGGAAGTATTCGCAGAAATTCGCCCTATCTTTTTCCTTCACGAACTCCGCCTTGTCCTCCCTGCAGGAATTGGCCTTCCCCGTATCATAGAAGAGACAGTTCAGGCAGACGTGCAGGTCCTCTCCGCAAACGGGGCACTCGTCCCGGAAAGAGATCTTTTCGGCGGTGATGGGGGTCTTGCACTTTCGGCACTTCATTTCAGAGAACCTCCAGGAGGTCTTTGAGGCCCGATATGGTCCTGCGGGGCCGGTTCCCCTGCCCGTCATGGCCGTCTATGCAGTAGCATTCGATCCCGAGACCGGAAGGGACATCATGGTCAAAAACAGGATGGTCTCCCACGTGGACGACCTCGTGCGGGACGGCGCCGACCTCCGCGAGGAGTCTCAGGAAGAATTCCTCCTGCTTCTTCACCATCCCGTAGTCCGACGTGGCCGACACGACGAGGGAGAAGGACCCCGAAAGACCGGTCTCGCCGAGTTCCTTCTCGACGAATATCCGTGCCGCGTTGGAGGCGATCACCAGGGTGTACCGGTCCCCGAGGGTATCCACCACCTCACGGGCACCCGGAAGGAGGGCGATGTGCTCCGCGTACCGGTCGAGGAGCTCCGCCGGGGAGACATCGAGGGAGAACCTCTCCAACCAGTGCTCTATCTCGTACCACGTGATGTCCCCGTCGCCCACGGACTCGTAACGGGCCCGTATGAAGGCCCTGGCCTCGTCGAAGGCCATGCCGTACTTCTTCGCGTATTCGGAAGGGATGCCAACGTTCCAGACCATGTCGCCATAGCGCGCGTCGACGAGGGTCCCGTCAAGATCGAAGGAGATGACCTTTTTCATCACAGCATTATATCAGATTCCGGCTCCTTTTTCCCCGGGTTGGGCCGGTTTTCGAAAAACATTGCATTAAGCAGGCAAGTTTGTTTTAAATTTACACACGAAGACTGACGGGAGGAAAACGATGAAGACCATGCTCTGCGTTATGACAGCACTATGCCTGTTCCTTTGCATCGGCGGGAACGCCGGTGCTAAGGACACCGTGAAGATCGGCCTCATCACGCCGCTCACGGGTGACGTGAAGACCTACGGCGAATCCGTCAAGAACGCGTTCACCATCGCCGTCGAGGAGTATGGCAGGAAAGGGAAATACACCATCCAGACGGTCATGGCGGATGATCGCAACGACGCGACGGAAGGAGCCAACGCTGCCCTCAAGCTCATCACCCAGGACAAGGTGACGGCGATCGTCGGCCCCGTGACATCGAAGGTGGCCATACCTGTCAGCGAGATCGCCACGCAACACAAGGTCCCCACCGTATCGGGCACAGCCACGAACCCCAAGGTGACCTTCTCCGACGGCAAGAGGAAATCCTACGTCTTCAGGGCATGCTTCATCGACCCCTTCCAGGGTGTCGTGGCCGCCAATTTCGCCCTCAAGGACCTCAAGGCCAGAACAGCCGCCGTCCTCTACGACGTCAGCAACGACTACTCCAAGGGACTGGGCGAGTATTTCAGGACCACCTTCACCAAGGGAAAGGGGACCATCGTGGCCTTCGAGTCCTACCAGAAGGACGACGTTGACTTCTCGGCCATCATCACCAAGGTCGCCCTCAAGAAACCGGACCTCATCTTCCTGCCCGACTATTATAACAAGGTCGCCCTCATCTCCAGGCAGATACGTGAGAAAGGCATAAGATCGGCCCTTCTCGGCGGTGACGGCTGGGATTCGCCCGACCTCCTCAAGATAGGGGGCAACGCCATCATGGGTGGATATTTCGTGAACCACTATTCACCCGACCGCAAGGACGCCGTCGCCGACGCCTTCATCAAGAAATACAAGGCCCGCCACGGCATCATCCCCGACGCCTTCGCGGCCCTGGCTTACGACGCGGCAGGGATCCTCCTGAAGGCCCTCGACGCGGCCAAAAAACCGGTCTCCGAGGAGATCCTCAAGGCCCTCGCGGCAACGAAGAACTACAAGGGCGTCACGGGCACCATCAGCTTCGACGCCAAGGGCGACGCCATCAAGTCGGCGGTCATCCTGAAGGTGGACAAGACCGGCTTCACCTACGTGACGACGGTGAATCCATAAGGACGAGGGGCGCCCCGGGCCCCCCGGGCCCTTTTCGTCCCCTCTCCGGATCTTAGGACACAGTATCGCACAATGGAGCATGCGAGCTACATAATCTCCCAGGTCATCAACGGCCTCCAGCTGGGCGCCGTGTACGCCCTCATCGCCCTCGGCTACACCATGGTCTACGGGATCCTGCGTCTCATAAACTTCGCGCACGGGGACATCTTCATGCTCGGCGCCTTCTTCGCCTATTTCCTCATCTCCCGTTTCGGCACGCCCATCTACCTCGTCTTCTTCGCGACGATGGCCATGTGCGCCCTGGCCGGGTACTTCATGGAAAAGATAGCCTACAAACCCCTTCGGAACGCGCCGAGGATATCCCTTCTGATCACCGCCGTCGGCGTGTCGCTCTTCCTTGAATACTTCTGCAGCCTGAAGGCCATCTTCACACCGGACTACATCGGCTTTCCCCGCCCCTTCGAGGTGTCGGCCTGGAACTTTTCGCTCGGCGGGATCGATTTCTCCTTCACAAACGTGCAGGTGCTCATCTTCGCCATCACGTTCTTCACTCTCGCGCTCCTGTACCTTCTCGTTTACAGAACAAA
Source organism: Deltaproteobacteria bacterium UBA1386 (assembly GCA_002305765.1). Lineage (GTDB taxonomy): Bacteria > Desulfobacterota > Syntrophorhabdia > Syntrophorhabdales > Syntrophorhabdaceae > Delta-02. The sequence goes on along the minus strand of DBQU01000039.1, from coordinate 2,952 downwards.
ACAGGGCACGGCCATGCGCGCCGTGTCCCATGACCAGGAGACGGTGGCGCTCATGGGGATCAACATCGACCACACCGTTTCCCTCACTTTCATGGTGGGAGCGGCCCTCGCCGGCGTTGGGGGCATTCTTTACGGAATAGCCTATCCCCAGATCAATGTCTTCATGGGGATCATGCCGGGGATAAAGTCCTTCATCGCAGCCGTGCTTGGGGGCATCGGCATCATCCACGGGGCCGTCGTCGGAGGCCTGATCGTCGGTGTGTCCGAGGTCATCGTGTCGGCCTTCCTCTCCTCGACGTATCGGGACGGGGTCATCTTCGTGATCCTTCTCATCGTCCTTCTCGTCAAGCCGAGCGGCCTCTTCGGCAAAAGGATCGACAAGGTATGAAGTTCTTCCTGGAGTCCAGGAGACTGATCCTTCTTGCCGCGGGCATCTATATCGTCCTTAAGCTCCTCTTCAGCTTCGGCATCGTCTCAGAGTACATCCAGCAGATAACCATCTATGTCTTCATCGTGGTGCTCGCGGCGACGGGCCTCAACGTCATCTACGGCTATACCGGTCAGTTCTCCCTGGGCCACGCGGCGTTCTACGGGATCGGGGCGTACACCTCGGCCTATCTCGTCAAGACCCTGGGGCTCGACAGCGTCTTCGCCCTCCCCGCCACACTCCTCGCCGGGGGCATCATGGCCGGGCTCGTCGCCTGCGTCATCGGGATACCGATCCTGAGGCTCCGGGACGACTTCCTCGGGATCGCCACCCTGGGTTTCGGTATACTGGTGCGGGTCTTCTTCGACAATTCCGACAGGATCTCGGAGACACTGGGGGGTTCACGGGGCTTCACGGGCATCGTAAAACTCACCAACCTGGAGATCACCTTCGTCGTCACCGTCTTCCTTCTCATCGTCACGAGGAACCTCATCTCTTCGCGGTACGGGCTCTTCTGGCGGTGCATAAAGGATGACGAGACGGCGAGCGCCTCGGTCGGCATCGACACCACGCGCATGAAGCTCATGGCGTTCTCTTACGGCTGCTTTCTCGCCGGCGTCGCCGGGGCCCTCTATGCCCATCTCTACACCTTTCTCCACCCCTCCAATTTCGATTTCCTCAGATCCATCGATTTCCTGATCATCGTCATCCTCGGGGGCATGGGGAACATAGCGGGCACGATCTGGGCGGGCGTCCTCTGGGTGGGTTTCATAGAAGGCCTGAGGATAGTCCTACCGTCGAACGTGCTCGATCTCAGGTGGGTCTTCATTCCTCTTCTTCTCATCATGCTGATGATGTGGAGGCCTTACGGGCTAATGAGCAAAAAGAAGGGTAATGGTTGATGGGTCACGGGTCATGGGGAGAAGACGGGATGACGGCAATGCTTGAGGTGGAAAGATTGGAGAAGAGCTTCGGCGGGGTCCGGGCTGTGGACGGGTTCTCCTTTCATGTCGACAGAGGGGAAACTCTGGGTATCATCGGTCCCAACGGGGCGGGAAAGACGACGGTCTTCAACCTCATCACGCGGTTCTATACACCCGATGGCGGCCGCGTACGCTTCATGGGAAAACTCATCACACACCTTCCCCCCTACAGACTGGCACGCCTGGGGATCGCCCGGACATTTCAGAATCTCAGGCTTTTCAAGGACCTCACCGTCCTCGAGAACATCACATCCGCCCACCTGACCGGGCACAGCTACAGTCCCTTCGCCGGCATTTTCAGGACCCGAAGGCACCTCCGTATCGAAAGAGAGGCACGGGAGAATGCGATGATGCTTCTTAATTTCCTCGGCCTCGGGGAAAAGGAGCAGGCCCCCGCCGGCAGCCTGCCATACGGCGAGCAGCGCAGGCTGGAACTGGCCAGGGCGCTGGCCATACGGCCGAAACTGCTCCTTATAGACGAACCCGGCGCGGGTATGAACCCCCGCGAGATACAGGACCTCGTCATCACCTTGCGGGAGGTGAAGGAGAGGTTCGATCTCACCATCGTCATGATCGAGCACCAGATGGGTCTCGTCATGAACATATCCGACAGGATCCTCGTGATGGACTTTGGAGAGAAGATCATGGAGGGCACCCCCTCGGAGGTCAGGAAGGACCGGCGCGTCATAGAGGCTTACCTGGGAGAGGAGCCCGTATGACAGGACATTCAAACCAAAACGGGCCCGCACTTCTTTCGGTCCGCGGCCTCTGCGTCTCCTACGGTATAATCGGAGCCCTCGATGAGGTGAACATCGAGGTGCGCCGGGGCGAGATACTGTCCATCATCGGGGCCAACGGGGCCGGGAAATCGACGCTGCTCAAGTGCATCACCGGCCTTGTCCGCCCCGCGTCGGGGGCCATCGATCTCGAGGGCACGGAGATAACGCGCGCAAGGACGGACATGATCGTGAGAATGGGGGTGACGATGGTCCCCGAGGGCAGAAAAATCTTTCCCGATCTCACGGTAAAGGAGAACCTCGAACTCGGCGGCTTCTCCGTCCCCGACAGGGAGATACGCAGACACCTCTTCGACCTCATCGTGACCACCTTTCCCCGGCTGAAGGAGAGGATGAAACAGCACGCCGGGACCCTGTCGGGAGGGGAACAGCAGATGCTGGCCATGGGCAGGGCGCTCATGTCGCACCCGAAGCTGCTCCTTCTCGACGAACCGTCGATGGGGCTCTCTCCCATAATCACGCGGGAGATCTTCTCCCTCGTAACGAGGATCAACAGTGAAGAGAACATTTCCATCGTGCTCGTGGAGCAGAACGCCCACATGGCCCTCGAGCATTCCCACCGGTCCTGCGTCCTCGAGAACGGCAGGATCACCGTGGAGGGCCGCTCCGACGAGATCAAGCATGACCCGCGCATCATCGAGGCATACCTGGGAGTGTGATAAAGACGGTTCAAGGGTTCAAAAGTTCAAGCGCGAAAGACATAAAGAAGAACATTGGGCAGGACTGCACTAGTCAATAGTTGCGT
>DBQU01000008.1 GCA_002305765.1 Deltaproteobacteria bacterium UBA1386 | reverse complement strand
TCTGAAAGATCTTGACCATCTCTATCTTCTCCGCCTCTTCCACGGGCTCCTTCAGCTTTGAGACGTGGGAAAACATCCTTTTCGTCGCTTTCCGCTCCTGGCACGCGAGACGGATGTTCTCGAACACGGAGAGCCCCTGAAAGATATTCGTTATCTGGAACGACCTCGCAATACCTTTGTGACACAGCTTGTCCGGGGGCATCCCCGTCACCCGCGTGCCCTTGAACATCACTTCACCGCTATCGGGCGGAAACACACCGGTGATCACGTTGAAAAGGGTCGTCTTCCCGGCCCCGTTCGGTCCGATGATGGAAAGGGTGGTACCCTCGTCCAGCGTGAAGGAAACATTGTGAACCGCCTGAAGCGCCCCGAAAGACCTGCACAGCTCCTTGACCTCAAAGAACATTATCAACTCCCGTTATTATTTCTGTCTTTTCTCGCGAACAACCCGAGAAGCCCTTTCGGCATGAATATGACGACAATGACAAAGAGCGCCCCTATAATAAGGTGATGGGCACGAAAATACGTGGAGATGACGGATTCGAAGATCGTGATCACCACCGCTCCCACCATGGGGCCGATAAGCGTGCCTATGCCGCCGATGAGGGCCATGACGATGACCTTGCCGGAGAGCAGGAAGTTAAGCTGCTCCGTATCCGCGTAGGTCTTGAAGGCTGTGAACATCGCCCCGCTGAACCCTGCGAAGATACCCGCCAGGACAAAGGCCGTCACCTTGCTCCACTTCACATTGAAACCGAGGAAGGGTACGCGGTTCTCGTTTTCCCGTATACCCGAAAGGATACTGCCGAAGGGGGAACCGACGATCAGCTTGCAGACCAGGTAGGAGAGGTACGCAAAAGCGACCGCCACCCAATAGAAGTTGACCGTGTTCCTCAGGTCAATGTCGAAGAACCCGAGGTGCAGCATCGGCGTGGGCACGCCGACGAGCCCGTCGGAGCCGCCCAGAGGGGTGTTGTAGGAATGGAAGATGATCCTGTAGACAACCTCGGCAAAGGCGAGGGTCAGGATGGCAAAGTATATGCCCTTCGCACGGATCGATACGAAACCAATCAAAAAGGCAAGGATGGCGGTGCAGAATCCCGCCAGGATGAGCCCCAGCCAGAGGGAGGGGAACAGGAACTTGAGCATGACGCCCATGGCGTATCCGCCTATCCCGAAGAACGCCGCGTGGCCGAAGGTGGCTATCCCGGCGTACCCCATGACCAGGTCGAGACTCATTGCGAAAACGGACAATATGATCGCCTCGACTGCCAGTTTCTGATGGTAACCGTTCAGGAACAATGGCAGGACAGCGAGTGCCGCGAGGATGATCGCGTGGACCAGGAATGTTTTCTTGAAATTGGATCCTGAATTGAGCTTTGCCATGGCGCTACCTCTCCCCTGCCTTTCCAAACAATCCCGCAGGCCTGAAAATCATCGTTATGATGAGGATTATGAACACGAGCGTCTCCGCTATCGTCGGCGTGATCCAGATCGAGGCGAGGGCCTCGACCTCTCCTATTATAAGAGACGCAAACAGAGCGCCCATGACATTCCCCAGCCCTCCGATAACGACGACGATGAAAGCCCTCAGGATGACGTCTATACCCATAGTGGGATAGACAAAACTTATAGGGCTCATCAGCACACCCGCGAATCCGGCAAGGGCGACACCGCACATGAAGACAGACGTGTAGATGAGCGGGACCCGGATGCCCAGGGCCCAGGCCATCGTCCTGTCCTGCGCCACCGCCCTGATCTTCGCGCCCACCTCCGTGTACCTGAGTACATACCATATGAGCAGGATGACGCATATGCCGATGCCCAGGATGAGTAACCTGTAAACAGGATACATCATGCCGAGAAATTCGACGGTCGCCTGGACCGGGGCTTCTACCCTCCTCGTGTCGGCACCCCAGATGAGCTGGGCGACTTCGCGGAGCATCATTCCCAGTCCGAATGTCAGCAGGAGATGGAAGATCGGATCGCGACCGTAGAGCCTTCGGAAAAGCACGTACTCTGTGAACAGGCCCAGAATAGCAACGCATACCACAGCCACCGGCACGGCTATCCAGAAATTCGGGATGACGCCCAGGACCGTGTACCCCATGAAGGCTCCCACCATGTAGTACTCGCCGTGGGCAAAGTTGACGATGTCCATGAGGCCGAATATGATGGTGAGCCCCAACGCTATGAAGGCGATCACCGTACCCCATACGAGACCATGGAGAACCTGCGGCATAATTACGTATATCAGGTAATCAATCAAGAGCTACCTCCTCGGGCCAGTTCAACTGAAAGTGCCGACTGCATATTCCTTTCTACCGGGTATGGATCGTGGAAGGGAGAGGCGGCGGCGATCCAAGGACCGCCTCTCCTCTTTCACGCCTTGTTCTTCTAGTTAGCCCTTTCCAAGATCTTGTACTGCCCTCCATTGGCTATCTGGATCATGTAGACTTCGAGAGCAGCCTGGTGGTCGGGACCCATCTTCTTGGATCCCTGGGGGCCCTTGTACGTGGAGCCTTCGAGGGCCTTGACCATCTTGTCCGTATCCGTGGAACCGGCCTGCTTGATGGCCTGTGCCACCCACATGACGCCCTCGTATGAGCTGAGCGCCATCTTGCTGGGAGCGTCTTTGTAGCGGGCCATGTAGTTCTTCACGAAAACCTTGTTCTCCGGCGTATCCAGCGATGAAACGTAGAAATCGGCTATGATGATGCCATCGGCGTTTGCGCCGTGGGCTTTGATGATGTCGGCGGAGACGAGCGAGCCGTCCGCGGCCAGTTTCATCTGTTTTCCAAGACCGTAACGGTTGACCTGGGAGACGAGCGACACGGCGTCGTTACCCGCACAGATCATGAGCAGGACTTCCGGCTTCGCGGCCCGGATCTTGCCGAAATAGGGTGCGAAGTCTTTCGTTCCCAGAGGGAACCAGGTCTCGCCGATTATCTCCGCCCCATTCTGCTTAAGGAACTTGGTGTACACTTCGGCTGTCGACCTCGGCCAAGCGTAGTCCGCGCCGATGATATAGTACTTCTTGCCAAGGTTCTTCACCATCCACTTCGACTGGGGCTTTCCGGTGATCTCGCCATTTGCGAAACAACGGAAGGTGACCTTGTTCCTGTTCTCACCGGTGATCTTCATGGACTGTGCCAGCGTGACCATCATGAGCTTGTTGTACTTCAGCGCGACGGGCATCATGGCGAGGACAGCCGACGAGGTGGTGGGAGGAATGACAAAATCCACTTTCTGGTCGAGAATCAGGCGTTCGAGCTTCTGCGTTGCCAGCGAGACGCTCGTTGCGGAATCCTCAACGATAACCTTGAATTTCCTTCCGAGGACTCCACCCTTCTGGTTGAGCTCATCAACAGCCATGTTCACCGCATCCACCTGCTGTTTTGACAGTGCGGCGTACGTTCCTGTCAGGTCGGAGATACACCCTACCAGGATCTCATTGGCGGCCTGTGCCTGGAAAGCGAAAAGCACGGCCGAAACAACAATTAAAGCGACGGCGAGCAAACGTTTCATAAGACTACCTCCTGAAAAAAGTTTAACAACAATCCGCAGAATTCACGGTTCGACGGCCATGTTGCCCGGATAAAGCCGAAAGACCCGCACCGGCATGTTGTCCCGGCAGGCTTACCAAGCCTTATCGTCTCCTCTGCCAGTCTCACACCGTGTTGATTCCGGACTTTCGGCACGCGTCTCCTCCCGGTTTCTCCCCCATTAAGACCTGTGTGCCGGAAGGCACATTTCAGCGTGCGTTTCATACCATCATGTGATCTGCTTGTTCTTGAGCGACAACGTCTTTGGGCGCCGGCCATCCGCCGCTCCCTTCGCAATGGCCACTGTTTTCGGTTCCTCGACGTTTCCCGGCTTGATGCCGTTCATGATCAGTTCGATCGTCTTCTCGCGGAACTCCAGAAGGTCCCAGCTCTCGTCCTTGAGAAGCCAGCGCGTCACGTAGTGCTCAAGAGTGCCAAGGAGCAACTCCTGGATGATGACCGGGTCCATGTCGTTCCTCACGGACCCTTCCTGCTGCCCCTGTTCGATAATGTCCCGAAGTGTCTTCGACCACCCCCTGAAGAGGCGGTACCCGTTCGTTTTCTGGAAATTCTTGTTGACCCTCAATTCAAGCATGGCTATGCGCGCGTAGTCCGGGTTAACCTTGAAGAAGTATAGGTAGAACCACACGAACTTCGCCAGCTTGTTGCGGGCGTCCTCTATCCCCTGCAGGTGGAGCTCCAGGCCCTCGCAGAAGGCGTTCGTTCTCTCCACGGGTATGAAGAACAGCAGGTCTTCCTTGTTCTTGAAATGCTGGTAAATCGTCCCTTCCGCCACTTCGGCCTTCTGGGCGATCTCCGAGATGTTGGCCTCGAGGTAGCTCTTCCCGCCGAACACCTCGATGGCGGCCTTGACTATCTGCTCCCTCGTCGCGTCTTTTTTTCTATAATGAGTTGCGCTCATAAATTGGATGAATATTGTTTATTTCATTCTGTGCCACATGTCAAGCAAATAATTTCGGAAAACTCTGTAATATTTATAATCTCTTCTAACTTGTTCATATCACATTGGATTCTGGCTACCCTGTCCTGCCTCTGTCGACTCATACAATCATGAATGCTATTCAGTTTTTGGCTGAATAGCATTCATTTTTATGAAATTAACACCCAAATGGTCATACAATGAACCCGTGTCCCGTAGAGTGCACCTTCTCCGCCACCCTGCCGGCCGCAGTCACAACATTCCGATACATTCAGCGTCGTTTCTTGAAAGGGTTAGCGATTGGCCGGGAACCGAGGCACAGGACCTGGTTACGGTTCTCCAATTGGATCGCCTGATCGAGGCTGGCCGCCCCTATGTTCTGCCCGATGACCTCTTTCGTCATCCTCAGGCCCAGAACGGACTTCTGGATCATCTTGTCCGCGAGCTCACGCGCCTTTGCCATGAGCTCGCCCTCGGGAACGAGATAATTGACGAGACCCCACCTGTAGGCCGTCTCGGCGTCCATCGTTTCCCCGGTGAGAAGATATTCGTTGGCGATGGCCAGCGGGACCTGCCGGGGGAAATGGAAACTGCCGCCCATGTCCGTCCCCGTCAGGCCGATGTTGATGTAGGAGGCTATGAACTTCGTCGTCGGGTCGGCCACGCGCAGGTCGCAGGCCAGGGCGAGACTGAACCCTCCTCCCACCGCCCATCCATGAATGGCGCCGATTATGGGCTGGGGCGCCCGCCGCATGAGGAGGATGACCTCGGAGATCTTGTCCTGATCTATGTAGCGCTGCTCCGGGGTCTGCTTGTAGACGGGCGTGTCAGGATCGTCTATTTCCTCGATGTCTCCGCCGGCACAGAAGGCTTTCCCCTTGCCCGTCATTATGATCACCCGGCATTCTTCCTCGTTGTTCTGTCTCTCCCTCCAGAAATGGAGGAGCTCCGCTCTCATCCGTATCGTATGGGCGTTCAGCTTGCCGGGAACATCGAGTGTCAATGTTCCGATCTGTCCGTCGAGATCGAAATGAAGCGTCTCGTACATCATAAGGCCTCCTTTAGGATTTGCACCAGTTCCAGTTTCTTCACCTTGTTCGTGGCAAGGGTCACGGGGAGTTCCTTCATGAACTCCACACGCCGGGGGACCTTGTAGTTCGCCAGCTTCCCCTTGCAGTAATCGATTCTTTATCTGGTTGTTGGAATTTGGTCATTGGTCATTCCTCTTCTCCCGGGAATGCTTCAAGAGGTCTGTTCAACTCTGCCGCAAATCTCTTTCGGATGACTGCGCGCTAGGAGCCTTCACAGGAGTATCTGTCACAAATCTCCTCATCCGTGGCAACGAGACCCGTCACTCCGCCATCCCCCTGGGATGCAAGGAAGACACAGGCCCGCACCATCATATCCGGCGTATCCCACCGCGACCTGTCCGCAGCCGCATGAAGATACGCCATACCCTCTGTGCTGACCGCTCCGCGCGGCTTCAGACAGTTGACTGCAACGTTGAAAGAGCGAACCTCTTCGGCAAGCCCCACGGTGAAACGCTCCAGGGCGGCCTTCGACACGCCATAGGCGATGCCCGTGTTCACCGACCCCTTCTGCGTTGCCTGGATCGACGATATATTGATGATGCTCCCGGCCCTTCGTTCCATCATTCCAGGCAGCACGGCCCGGGCGCACAGGAAGGCTCCCGTCAGGTTGACCTTGAGGACCAGCTCCCATCGCTTGAGCGGCATCTCCCACGCGTGCGCGGGAAAGGCTATCCCCGAATTGTTCACCAGGACATCGACCCGTCCGAAGAGGCCGATGGCACGGGATACCATGTCGTTCACCTCAGCCTCGTCCGTCACATCGCACCTCACGGACTGCGCCCGTCCCCCGGCTTCCCTGATCTGCCTCGCCGTCAACTGAATACTGCCCGGCATCGGAGGCACCTCGACCTCCGTCCGCGCCGCGACAATGACCACTGCCCCCTTCTCCGCGAGCCCCATGGCCATCGCCTTTCCCACTCCCCGGCTTGCCCCCGTCACTATCGCAACCTTGTCCTTAAGATCCATCCTCACCTCGCAAAACCCATCGGCCCCGTCCTATTGGTCCTAAGCGTCCTATTGGTTCTATCCTGTCCTATCGGTCCTATCAAACCCCGCGGCTCCAATAAGACCTATAGGACCTATAAGACCCATAGGACCACCCACACTACCCGCAGCGCTTGCGGCACTTGCCGGGCTCACCCAGAACATTATACCCGTCCGCCCCCCGACTATCCACCCCCTTCCCTCACCAAAAGAGAGAATCCTCCCCTGCCGGCCGGCAGGGGAGGATTCTGTTTCAGGAGGAGCTGCTTGTGAGAGGAGTTGGATCAACTCGCTTTGATCTCTTGTTTCGCTAGCGCTTTGGTAAATGGCGGACCGGCCGTTTAGTTAGGGGGGTAGTTTAAGGGGTACGGGCCGGTCCCGCCATG
>DBQU01000087.1 GCA_002305765.1 Deltaproteobacteria bacterium UBA1386 | reverse complement strand
GGATTATTCTTTTATAATGGCTAATAAAATCAAGCAATCATACCACGTGTGGGAGAAAGTGCTTGAATGATCATTTTCGATTGTCGGAGGATGTCTTATCCGGGGAAGGTTTCTGAAGGTCCACCTTGAGGCTGTAGTCTGCGACTCCGCCTTTTCCATCGCTCACCTTTACCTTGATGGTGCGCTCCCCGTAGTCGCTCTCTTTCAACTGCCACCGGACGGCTCCGGTCTGAGGGTCTATCGTCATGCCCTCTGGGGCGTCTTCGAGGACATACGACAGCGCATCGCCGTCGCTATCGATACCCTTGACGTGGCAGGAGAAAACATTGCCATCGAGCTTGATGTCCTGTCCCCCGGTCACCCTGGGCGGAGTGTTCTGCACAAGGAAATCGAGGATCCGTGAAGGGCCAGCCTTGCCGTCCTGCAAAGGCGTGATCTTCACCGCGACCCTCTCTCCCCGCTTGAACCCGCTCAGACTATCGCTTCCCTCGCCCGCAGGCTTGCCGTTGATGGTCCACTCGTACCTGTAGACAACATCCGAGTCCTCCGAACCGGCCGGCCTGTCGATGACAACCCTGACGGTGTCCTTATCGCCCGAGGATTCGAGCTGCAGTCTGGCCTTGCCCACGGCGATTCCCACCCCGTCCGCCGCAGTTCCCGGTGCGGCTCCACCGGCCTGTCCGCTGCCCGCCGCCGTGTCCGCGGGGGGCGGCGCGTTCTGTCCTGATGGGCCCCTGCTCAGGAAGTAGTACAACACGGCGAGGATGGCCAGCACGATAACAGCCATGACAACAACGGTCTTTTTGCTGCCGCCCCTTGTTACCGTCGGCGGGGTAGGCCTGATGGGTCGAATCGGTCGTACGGGTCGTTTAGTAGGCATAGAGGACTTCGATATTGGCACGTTCCGTCGTGCTGTTCTGGGGCCTTGCGTCGGTCATGATGGTGTAGAGATAAGGGAAGTGCTGGATCTTGATAATGCCCGACGCGTCATCCACCACCCCGCTCGCCGTCTCCAGTATGGTGCCCGTTTTGTCGGAGTTCCCCGTGACGGTGTCCACTATCTTCATGCTCACCACGAAGGGCCTCGTCGAGGTGGAGGTGCTCTTCAGGTTGAAGACGATATCGCTGTTGAGGGTGGAGTCGGGTCCGCTGTCACAGGTTCCCCCAGGCCAGGCCGATGTGACGCTTGTCAGCTTGGCGCGGAAACAGGCATCCTTCCCCGCGTCCGCCTGGATAGTCGGCATGACGCTGGGGACCACCATGCCCGTGACGGCTGCCGAGAGCTCCGTTCCCGATACCACACGGGGCAGGACATCCTTGGTAAAAATCTCTATGGCACCGAGAGAAGCCTCTTTTGAACTCTGGTACTTTCTCTGCAAACCCGAAAGCTCCGACCCTGTCATCGCGTAGTACATGACGGCCGCAAAGATCCCTGCGGCAACAGAGACAACTATCAATGCCGATACGAGGGCAACGCCGCGGTCCATCCTGGGCTTTTTCATATCGTGCCGGGCTATCATTCTGTCCCCTTCCAATCCCTCTCTAGTAGAAGCTCTTGGGCTTCACGATCAACGTGTATATCTTCCACCGGTAATGGTTCCAATCGGAGCCGAAGCCAGTGAGGTTAACGGTCGTGCCCATCGCCGCGGAAGGTCCGACGGTGACGGGATTGGCTCCGCCGTACGTGAACCTGCGGTCCAGGATTCCCTCGTGACCGAGTATGTATATCTGCACTTCCTTGACCTGCTCCTTGATGGAGAGGGCATCCAACCCCGATATGTCCGTCACCGTCTGATCGGGAACTCCATCCAGGTTGGTATCGAGCCTGAAGACGACCTGCATATTTGCGACACATTCAACGAGGGGACACTCTTCCGTCGCCCCACCCGTCCCCGCGGGCCCATGCTTGACGATGGCCTTGTAGAGGGTCCCCGTGCCTGGCGCGCAGTTGACGTTCGTGACGGCGGGCCTTTTGACGAAATAATCCGCCCTGTTGAAGGGCATGGTCGGAGCGATGCTGTCTTCCACGCCGAAGGCTAGATACCGCTCCCCCGTCGCCGCGGAAGGCTGGAAGGCGGCATCCAGGGCCGATGTGATGTATTGCAGGGAATAGGCGCCGGAAGAAACGATGAGCTTGGACCTGCCCCCCAGGGCCGAGCGCGGCTTTATGACGATCATGTAGTCCCGCCCGTTCACCATGTCGAGATTGACGTCATTCCAGACGTGCACCGTCGTACTGGTGATGTTCGTCCACTTCCCGGCGGCGGTGTTCATGCCGACCGCGGGAGACCTGATCACGAGGTAGTCGGAGTTGGCGATGTAATTCGTGAACGCCCCCACGTTATTGCTGTGCATGAGGGCCCTCGGCACGTTGGGAGCGCTGTTGAACTGCTGGGCGGGGTCAGCTGTGGCCTCCGTGTATGTCCCGGGGGCGCTCGCGAATTCATCCGGGAGACCAAACCCCGCGTTGGACACGTCGCTCCTGAGCATCTCCAGCCCGAGGGAGGTTTCAAACTGGGTTGTGACAACACCGGCCTGCTGGCGCTGTCCCCTGACAAGATCCATAAGGAGCTGACTGTTCATCGCCATGATGATCCCCATGATCGCTATGGCGATGAGTATCTCCAACAGGCTGAACCCTTTCTTGTCGCTCGTCATAGATCCCTTCACCTCATGCGTCGGTGCTGATGATGGACGCCGCGTCGTGCCGGTGCGCGACATTCCTGTGGTTCCAGGTGACACTCACCTGGACCGCTACGCTGGTCGGTGTCGTTACACCCGTTGCGGCGACATTCGTCACCGTCCAGGTGACAGCATAGGACACGTCGATGTTCCGGACCCTCCTGACCTCAGGGGTGGTGATCACCACCGCATGGCTCTGCACATCGCTGAACCTCGCGTTACGAAGGGTCTCCAAGGTAGACTCGGCGATGCGCATCGCTTCGTTGCGCATCTGGTTCTCCATATTTATCCTTATGTAGTTCGCCAGGCCGTCGAGCATTGCCATGAGACCGATGGAGAGGACCAGCATGGACACGAGAAGCTCGATGAGCGTGAAACCTTTTCTGTTCTTAGTTACATGCCGCAGCACTGCACCCTCCCGCTGCTCCGCTGTATTTCCCCATCCTGATCCTCGTGGGCGTGACGACTATGCAGTTCGTGCTGGGATTGAGGTTCACCGAAGGTATGCAGATCGCGCCTCCCGACACGTTAAGCAATCCCGTCGCGACACCGCGGGACTCGAAGGTAACGAAGTTGTTTGTAAAGGCTCCCGCCTGGATCTCGATCGCTTCCATCCCGGGATCGGTGTTGGACCACGTGAAGGGGATTATGGCCGTCCTCGCGAGCCGAATCGTATCAGCGCCTCCCGCGTTGTTCGCATTGTTCCCGTTCGTGTCCTCCACAACGCGGTACTGATTTCCGGCGAGGCCGAACTCGATGAAATGGGTACGGTTCGTGTTCATCGCCATGATCCTCGTGTTCATGATGTCATTGTAGATCCGTATCGTCTGGTTCCGGATCCTGTTCTGCCTCACAAAACCGGACATGTTCGGGGCGGCGATGGCGGCGAGGATCCCCACGATGGCGATGACGATAAGAAGCTCGACGAGTGTGAAGCCTCTGCGATCTCTCATTTTTCCTTCATATGGAGTATTTTTCTCAACGGTTTCGGAGGACCCAGAAGCGAGAAACCTCCGCCGATGTTCACACCCTGACCGACCGCCATCGCTTTTCCGCCCGCAACCGTCAAGGCCGAGCCGCCGCTCGCCGTCTTCAGGATCGGCGTCGCGATCTGGCCCGTCGAGAGCTGCGTGACGACCATCCCCGACAGGGCCGAGGCCGGAGGGGCACCTCCGTTACTGTACCAGACGGCCCAGAGGTACGTGTAGCCGCCCATGGAGCAAACGTCTGTCGAAGGCGAGCTTGTCAGAAAATAGACCACTCCGTTGTACGATGCCACCGGCGGGGCCAGGACCCGGTGCGCCTTGTAGCCCGAATCGGGCGTCGGGAAGTTGATGTACCAGCCGAGCGCTGTGGGAGCAAGGTTGGACGATGAGCCCGTCTGATTCTGGAGGTCCCCCACGGTGCGTGTCGTTGTGCACGTCAAATTCATCATGTTTGTCGATGACATGTAGCAGGGCTCGATTATTCCGTAGAACGCCTGCTGATTGTCGGGATCATCGATCAAAGCCCCATCGTTGAGACGATAGAAATACCTGCCTGTACCGAAATAGAGCCAGAGTTTCCTGTTCCTGCGGTCCTGGAGCTTCGTGAGGCTTGTCGTGACGGGACCCACGTTGTCTATAACGGTGCTCGCGACCCAGTTCGTCGGATTCGGATCGTTTCTGGTCATGAGACGGACGACACCGCCCTTCGTCCACGTCGTCCCGTCTTTCTTCGTATATCCCATGTAGACAACATCGTCCGAGTACGGCGTGGCGCCCGAGGCGTACGGGTCACCCCTGTCCACGTCAAACGAGGAATTCGCCAGGCTGGCGCCGAAGGCGTTCGTGATCCCCGTGTCTATGACGGTCACGGCCGCCTGCGGCCCGCTCAAGAGATCGAGAACGAAGAACTTCAGGTTCTGGTCAGAGAAGCCCATGAACTGGTGGTAGGTCGTGTTTATGGGACCGGTGGGACCGCTGGCGAAGACGGCGAACCATTTGCCGTTCTTCGCGGGGTCACCTATCCGCACGATGGCGGGGCCCGTCGTCGAAAAGCCAAGGTCATCCCTCGAGAACTCCCAGAGCAGTGTGGGATTCGTGGGGTCCGTTACGTCGAAGGCAAAATATGATGAATATCCGACACCCGTGACGGGCGTCTTCACACAATCGCTTGTCGTGCTGCAGCTCGACGTGCTGTCGCGACAGGCTCCCCCCATGCCCATCCCACCGATAAGGATGGTCCTCCAGCTCGAGCGCGTCTTCGTGTAGTTGGGATCCTGGCTTAAAGACCCACCGGCATTTACGCTGGCATCGAAGACGACGACGGGCTGATTCACATAGAAGATGTGACAGTAGTCGGTGTTCATGAGGTACTTGAGATAGGGAAGCGCTCCCTTCGGCACATAGGCCCATCGTTCCGTGCCGAGGGGCACATCCACGGTCTCCAGGCGCGCGGCCTCATTGGCCGACAGGTTGGTGAAGGTGAGCTTTCCCAGCTCGAAGGCGTGGAGCATGCCGTCATTGGCGCCCACGAATGCCATTCCTCGTTGCTTGTAACTGCCCATCGGGTTACCCGAGGCATCGAGATCGTTCACGTACTGGTAGTACGTGCGGTCATTGTATCCTTCCGACGGATAGAGATGGTATGAGTTCAGGGGAAACGACGCCTTGAGACGCGGCGTGGATGAAACAATATCGCCCAGCTTCCAGACATTAGTACCGCTCGAACCGGAATAGGAGGTGGTCACCGTTCTGTTGCGGTAGCCCGCGATGTCGTAGCCATGCACGTAATTGACGATGTTCTGTGCCGTTGCGGGATCTCCCGACGCCTGGAGATAGGTCTGCAGGGTCCCGTTCGAAGAGGCCTCCGACGTGCTGAAACTGATGCGGTTCACCCCGTCGACGGTTGTATAGATGGTGCGCGGCGAGGTCGCCAG
>DBQU01000042.1 GCA_002305765.1 Deltaproteobacteria bacterium UBA1386 | reverse complement strand
TCGGTGTTATCCCAGACTCCGTCCGATAGAAGCAGAACAAAACCCTTTCTACACCAGATAGGTGTGGAACCATCATAATAGGGATCTTTCTGGGAGCCCTTGTTGATATAAGCAATGTTGTTATAATACGAGTGAAGCTCTTGCTGCTTGTAAAAATCGTATGCTTCCCAAAGCGCCTCACCCGTTGGCGTACCGCCATAGGGTTGCTCGTTGTTGATCGCCGAGACCAAAGTGGAGAGCGGAGAGTCTTTGGCCGTCAGGAGACGGCCCACCCTGTTGCGGTCCGAGGAGTAGACCATGAATTCCATATGGGCCTTGGGATAGAACCTCTGGACCACCCCTTCCACTGTAACCGTGGAAGGGACGACGACAAATATATTGTGATTCGATACGCCATTGAGCTTGCACGTCCCGCCACCCAGGTTCGAGATAGCGAGAACACGTTGCGCCGTCCCACTGCTTGCTGTAATTGTGTACTTGCAGTTGCTGTAATAGTCATTAATGATGTATGCCGAACCCTCGCTTTCGACAAAGGTGTCACCGGCACCAGTGTTGAATCTCCCCCCGGTGAGCGCCTTTCTCGCCACGTCCACCCTGGTCGCCGTGAGCCAGTTGAGTAAATTGCCGGAAATGCAGGTTGATCCCGTTCCCATCCTGTCGGTCAAATCGGGTCCGCAACTGCTCTCGCGGTACTTGCCTGATGTTTGGATGTAGTACTTCGTTGTATCGAAAGGACCATAATAATCACGGTCCTTGTCGTACTTCTTGGAGGAATTGCTCGTCGTGCTGATGTCTGAAGTGCCGCAGAGAGCAACGCTCTTATTGCTGTAACCGTAAAAGTTTTCCGGCAAATAGGCCGGAAACTGCATGCTTCCCGAGAAATCCATGACGATCAGGATATTGGGCTTGACCGAGTTGCTTGAGAATATGGGGTTGACGCAATAATCGTTGTTGGTCGCACCATGAGAAAGGACCGCGGTCCCGAGGACCATAAGGCAGACAAGGATGAAAGAGGTCTTTCGCATCTATCTCTCCTATCTCTTCAGCAGAAACTCGTTTACCGCGTGGACCACCCCGGGGCCGATAAAGAGATACAGCACGGCGCACAGGGACAGGAAAGGGCCGAAGGGAATGGCGTACTTGCCACCATCTTCCCTGCCCTTCATGAGCATGAGGGGGATTCCGACCAAAGTCCCGACAATGGAACCGCCAACGAGAGAAAAAAGGACCCCCTTGAGCCCGCTGAAGGAGCCGATCATGGCGAGAAGCTTGATATCTCCGCCGCCCATGCCTTCCCGTTTGGTGATCAGCTGATAGCCGTAGGCGATGACAAAGAGGACGCCGCCGCCGATAAGCACGCCCCAGACGGCCTCCATCACCTGGAAACCGGGCCTCAGAAAGGATATGATCAATCCCGCGACCATGCCCCCGACGCTCAGTATGTCGGGGATGATCTGGAAATCATAGTCAATAAAGGAGACGACGATGAGGATCGCCGTGAAGAATATCTGGATGAAGAACTCGTAGGAGAGCCCCCACCGGCGGTAGATCATCATGAAGACGACCGCGGTTATGAGCTCGACGAGAAAGTAGCGGAAGGAGATCCTCGCCCCGCAATCCCTGCACCTGCCCTTAAGGACAAGGTAGCTCACGAGGGGGATATTGTCATAGAACCTTACCGGCTTTTCGCAGGCGGGGCATGCCGATGAAGGGTGGATGATGGATTTCTTTCTTGGTATTCTATAGATGCAGACGTTAAGAAAACTGCCGATGACCGCTCCGAAAACGAAAACAACTATCAGATATAGGGTATGCATCGTCTCTTGCACTCACTTTACGTTTGCCAAAACCCCGTTCTCATCAATGGTCCAGGTATCGTCGCATATCTTATCATTATTGAGGTCCCCATTCGCCTCGGCGACAAAACGGGTGGAGCTGGCATAGCGTATCCTGAAATTATATTTCTTTGTCCTGTGCTTCCAGTTCGCAAGCTTGCTGGCGTCTGCCGTGTATGACCCATGCTCCGACCTGTATGCTTCCTCCGCATCCTTGATACACATAAGCTGATTCTTCATACCCGTCTCGACCGATCTCTTCGCCCGTATGGCGCCAAGGTGAAGAGCGATGAGGACTATAATGATGACAATTACAGTCCCTGCGAGAAGCTCCAAAACCGTAAAACCTCTTTTGTTCATGTCCATCTATCATGAGGGGGCCCTTATCGGGCCCCCTCGATACCGTTTACACTGTCTTAGTTCTTTGGAATATATTTCGCGTTCATACTGCTGGGGCTTGACCAAGTCCACGTCTGAAGGCCATTGGTGCTTGTAAGGGCCAAAGTCTGGCCGTCGACATCGGTGGTGCCGATGCCCTTAATGGTTGCCGTTATTACGACATCGGTAGCACCACTCGCAGCAACGTCCATTAAACTAATGTATTTGTTCGGTACAGTAACACCCAAAGTAGTCCCAATGTCAGCAATGGTTCCTGCAACACACGCAGCAGCACCGGTCGACGATTCGCTTGCGAGCGCAATACAAGCCGTCTTAACGGAGCCTATAGCATTTGTTACTTCTGTGAGACGGGCCTTCCTCGTGTAGTCCATGTAGGCCGGGAGTGCTATCGCCGCGAGGATGCCGATGATGGCGATAACGATGAGAAGCTCGATCAACGTAAAACCTTTTGAATCCCTGTGAATCTTCACCATACTACACCTCCTGAGAATTATGTAAGTTAGTAATTCTAATTATCGGTAGTTTAACACAACTGTTAACGATGTAAATGATTTTCGTCACATTTCCGGGAAAAGGCATTCAGCCCGGGGAGGCTTGACCGATGGGGGTTCGCTGTGCCTCATCCGTCAATGTCGTTGGGGCCGGGAGGGAAAAAAACCCCGATCTCATTGTCTGACAGGAACGTCACGAGGCATGAAGGCATGCAACCCTGTGGTCCTCGCCGCCCCTGAGTTCCGGGGCCTGACCGGCGCATTCCTTCGTTCTGTCCTCACATTTGTCATAGTACGGGCATCCCCGGGACCCGGTACCGTTGGTCCCCTCTTCCCTCAAGGCAAAATCTCCGCGCGAGGCCCGGATAAGCATGCGCGTATAGGGATGAAGGGGATTCAGGAAGACCTGATCGCGGCCGCCGATCTCCACCACCTTACCTTTATAAAGGACGAGGATGCGGTCCGACAGGAAACGGACAACGTTGAGGTCGTGAGAGACAAAGACCATGGAGATATCGGTGCTCTCCCGGATGTCGAGAAAGAGATTGACGATCTGGGCCTGAATGGAAACGTCGAGGGAGGAGACGGGTTCGTCGGCGATGACAAGGGCCGGCCCGGTCGCCAGGGCACGGCCTATGGCCACCCTCTGCCTCTGGCCGCCGCTCATCTCGTGGGGATACTTCTTCAGGAAATCCTCGTCGAGGCCGACGCTCCTCAATATCTCCCCAACCCGCGCCTCCACATCCGGCTTGCCCTTCGCCATGCCATGGAAACGGACGGGTTCGGCGATGATCTCGCGTACCTTCATTCGTGGGTTGAGGGACGAATAGGGGTCCTGAAATATGATCTGCATCCGCTTGCGCAGCTTCTTGACCTCTTCGCCCCCCGCCGCGAGGAGGTTCACACCGTCGAAGACGACCTCTCCGCTGTCGGGCTTCTCGAGAAGAAGGACGCACCGCGCCAGCGTGCTCTTTCCCGAGCCGCTCTCACCCACGACCCCCAGGGTCTCGCCGACGCCGAGGTGGAAACTGACGCCGTCGACGGCCCGTATCGTCTCTTTGGCCACGGAGAACAGTGTCCTGCGGACCTCGTAGTGCTTCCTGACGTCTAGTACAGATAGCAGCGGACCCATTGATCCTTTGCGACCTCCTTCATGGCCGGCTCATCCCCCTTGCACACATCCATCACGAAAGGACACCGGGGATGGAACTTGCAGCCCGACGGCAACTCGGACAGCTTCGGCACCGAGCCCGGGATGGCCTTGAGCCTCTTGGCGCTCCCGGAGAACCCGTAGACCGACTCCAACAGGCCCCGGCCATAGGGGTGCAGAGGCTCCCTGAAGAAATCCTCCACGCGGTTCCTCTCGACCATCCTTCCCGCATACATGAGCCCCACGGACCGGCCCATGGACTTCACTATCGTCAGGTCGTGGGTGATGAATATCATCGACATCCCCAGGGAATCGACGAGACCACAGGTCAGGCCCAGTATCTGGGACTCTGTAGCAACGTCGAGGGCTGTGGTGGGCTCGTCGGCAATTATGAGCGAGGGATCGCAGGATACGGCCATCGCCATGAGAACGCGCTGTCTCTGCCCGCCGGAGAGCTGATGGGGGTACTGGATGTACCTCTTTTCCGGGTCGTCGAACCCTACCTGTCTCAAGAGTTCAAGCGTCCTCTCCCGCACGCCGTTCCCCCGGCGGACCCCGTGTATCTCGATCGTCTCGGCTATCTGCTCGCCTATTCGAAGGACGGGGTTCAGGGCGGTCATGGGTTCCTGGAAGACCATCCCTATGCGGCTCCCTCTGACCTCTTCCATCTGTTTTTCACTCAGTTCGAGGAGGTCCCTGCCTTCGAAGACGATCCTGCCCGAGACGATCCTGCCCGGCGGGTGCACAAGGCGCATTATGGAGTGGGCCGTCACGGTCTTGCCCGAACCGCTCTCCCCGACGAGACCGAAGACCTCCCCCTTCCCGATGGTGAAGGTCACATCGTTGACGGCACGTATGACCTCTTCGCCGGTAAAAAAGGACGTATTGAGACCGGTTACCTCGAGAAGTGTATTATCCTTTGTATCTATCATCGATGGCGGACGGTTCCCGACGGGAAATTTATTTTGATTATTTGAACCTTATGCATTATACTTAACCATATTTAAATGGCAAGCCTTTTATGTATGAGCTAACATCTTACAGCGCATACATTTTTTTGTATAAAGAGCACCACACATACACGTATACTATCCCCATGAGGTGAATCATGTCAGAGAAAGAGCCGACAGATTTCAGGGAAGGACTAACCTTCGATGACGTTCTGCTCGTCCCGGCCTCAAGCAGCATAATGCCCGCCGATGTGGACGTCTCCGCCTATCTGACTCCCGCCATACGGCTCAATATCCCGATACTCAGCGCCGCCATGGACACTGTGACGGAATCGAAGACCGCCATCTGCCTCGCCCAGGAGGGGGGCATCGGCATCATCCACCGGAACATGACCGTGGAGGACCAGGCCCATGAGGTGGAAAAGGTCAAGAAATCCGAGAGCGGCATGATCGTCGACCCCATCACCATAGCCCCGGAGAACAGGATCCAGGACGCCCTGGAGCTCATGTCGCGCTACCGCATCTCCGGCATACCCGTCACGAAGGGCACGAGGCTCGTGGGCATCATCACGAACAGGGACCTGCGATTCGAGACGAACCTGGAGAGGAAGGTCCAGAACGTCATGACGAAGGAGAACCTTGTCACCGTCAAGGAAGGGATCGGCCTCGAGGAATCGAAGAAGATCCTCCACAAGCACAAGATAGAGAAACTCCTCGTGGTGGACAGGAACTTTGACCTGAAAGGGCTCATCACCATAAAAGATATAGAGAAGATGCGCAAGTATCCCAACTCGTGCAAGGACCAGCTGGGCAGGCTCCGCGTCGGCGCCGCCGTCGGCGTCGGCCCCGACAGGGACGAACGCGTCGAGGCCCTCCTGAGGGCGGGATGCGACGTCATAGTCGTCGATACGGCCCACGGCCATTCGAAGAACGTCATCGAGTCCATCAGGGCCATCAAGAAAAATTTCGCCGGCGTCCAGCTCATTGCCGGCAATATCGCCACCTCAGAGGGGTGCGAGGCCCTCATAAAGGCAGGGTGCGACGCGGTGAAGATAGGCGTCGGCCCCGGCTCCATCTGCACCACGCGGATCGTAGCCGGCATCGGCGTGCCCCAGATAACGGCGATCATGGACGCGGCATCGGTCGCGAAACGACACCAGGTACCCCTCATTGCGGACGGGGGCATCAAGTTCTCCGGCGACATCACAAAGGCCCTGGCAGCCGGCGCTGACACCGCCATGATAGGGAACCTCTTCGCCGGTACCGACGAGACACCGGGGGAAACGGTCCTCTACCAGGGCAGGACATACAAGGTCTACCGCGGCATGGGCTCCCTCGAGGCCATGCGCGAGGGGAAAACACGCGACCGCTACTCGATCCCCGAGGACGCGCCGGAATCGAAGATCGTCCCCGAAGGCATAGAGGGCCGGGTGCCATACCGTGGTTCCCTCTCGATCTCCGTCAACCAGCTCGTGGGAGGCCTCAAGGCCGGCATGGGGTACGTCGGCACCAGAACGATAGAAGAGCTCCAGAAAAAACGCAGGTTCATCAGGATAACGTCGGCAGCCCTGCGCGAGAGTCATGTCCACGACGTCATCATCACCAAGGAAGCGCCAAACTACAGGATCGAATAGGATATGGACAGCCACCACCGCGATTACCATGACGAACTCATCCTGATCCTCGATTTCGGCTCCCAGTATACACAGCTCATAGCCCGCAAGGTCCGCGAACTCGGCGTCTATTGCGAGATCTACCCCTACAACCTGGACCTTGACGCCATAAGGTCCATGAAGCCTCGCGGTATCATCCTGTCCGGCGGGCCGGCCAGCATCAATGAGAAGAACGCGCCCATCTGCGACAGGGCGGTCTTCGAGCTGGGCGTTCCCGTCCTCGGCGTCTGCTACGGCCTTCAGCTTCTGGCCACGTCCTTCGGCGGCAAGGTGGAAAAGGCCCCGAAACGTGAATTCGGCAAGGCCCATCTTTATATCGAGAAGGCGGACCGGTTCCTTGACGGCGTGAAGGACGGCGACATCGTCTGGATGAGCCACAGCGACAAGGTGCTCACCCTCCCCCGGGGTTTTGTCGCCCTCGCCCGGTCGGACAATTCCTCCTACGCGGCGGTCCGCGACACGAAAGGCACCGTCTACGGCGTCCAGTTCCACCCCGAGGTCCACCACACCCCCAAGGGGAAACGCATTCTCAAGAATTTCCTGTTCAAGATATGCAGGCTTAAAGGTCTCTTCTCGCCGCAGTCCTTTGTCGAACTCGCGACGGAAAAGATACGCAGGGAGGCGGGAAGCGAGAAGGTCATCTGCGCCTTGAGCGGCGGCGTCGATTCCTCGGTGGTCGCAGCCCTCATTCACCGCGCCATCGGCGACAACCTGCGCTGCGTCTTCGTCAATAACGGCGTCCTCAGGAAGAACGAGGCTGAAGAGGTCATCGCGGCCTACAGGGACATCCTCCACCTCAACCTCAAGTACGTCGATGCCGGTGAGGCGTTCCTCAAGGCCTTAAAGGGGGTGAAGGACCCGGAACGGAAACGGAAGATCATCGGGAGACTCTTCATCAGGATATTCGAGGAAGAGGCCCGCGACGGCGGCTCCGTCCGGTACCTGGCACAGGGAACCCTCTATCCCGACGTCATCGAGAGCGTCTCCTTCAAGGGGCCCTCGGCCACGATCAAGAGCCACCACAATGTCGGCGGCCTGCCGAAACGGATGAAGATGACCCTCATCGAGCCGCTGAGGGAGCTTTTCAAGGACGAGGTCAGGGTGGTGGGGCGCGAGCTTGGCGTCCCCGAATACATCGTCGGCAGACAGCCCTTCCCCGGCCCGGGTCTCGCCGTGAGGATAATCGGCGAGGTGACGGAAGAAAGGGTCCGGGTACTCCAGGAAGCGGACAGCATCATCCGCCAGGAGATCGAGCACAATCCCTCTTTCAAACACATATGGCAGTCCTTCGGTATACTGATACCCGTGAAGACCGTCGGCGTCATGGGCGACGAGAGGACCTACGCCAACGTCATCGCCGTGCGTGTCGTCGAAAGTGAGGACGCCATGACGGCGGACTGGGCACGCCTTCCCTACAAGACCCTCGATACGGTGGCGCGAAGAATAATCAACGAGGTCGCGGACGTCAACAGGGTGGTCTACGATATCTCCTCGAAGCCGCCGAGCACGATCGAATGGGAGTAAGGGGACATGCCCGACTTCGTCCACCTCCACCTTCACACCCAGTACAGTCTCCTTGACGGCGCCATCCGGTTCGACCGCCTCTTCAACGCGGCCCGGGACTTTGGCATGCCGGCCTGCGCCATCACGGACCACGGCAACATGTTCGGGGCGGCGGAATTCTACCTTGAAGCCAACCAGCGCGGACTCAAACCCATCATAGGCTGCGAGGCGTATATAGCCCCGGGGTCCCGGTTCGACCAGAAAAGGGTCAAGGGCGAGGATGTGGCCTACCACGTCGTCCTCCTCGCGATGGACAACAGGGGGTATCAGAACCTCCTCAAGCTCATCAGCCTCGCCCACCTGGAAGGTTTCTACTACCACCCCCGCATCGACAGGGAGATACTGAGCCAGTACCACGAAGGTCTCATCTGCCTCACGGCGTGCATCAAGGGAGAGATACCGAACGCCATCCTCCGGGGCACCGACGAGATGGTCCGCAACCACGTGGATTACTACCTCTCACTCTTCGGCGACCGGCTCTTCTTCGAGCTCCAGGACAACGGTCTCGAGGAGCAAAGGATAGTCAACGAACGCCTCATCGAGCTCTCGTCCCATTACGGGGTGCCCATCGTCGCGACGAACGACTGCCACTACCTGCGCCGCGAGGAGGCAAAGGCCCACGAGCTTCTGCTGTGCATCCAGACGGGAAAGACGATCAACGACAAGGACCGCCTGAGCTTCTCGACGGACCAGTTCTACTTCAAGTCCCCCGACGAGATAGCTCTCGCCTTCTCCCGCTATCCCGAGGCGCTTGCCAACACGATGCGCGTCGCCGAAATGTGCAACGTCACCATCGACACGAACACGTACCACTTCCCGGAATTCCACCCCCCCGCCGGCATGGACCTCGACGAGTACTTCGAAAAGCTCGCGCGGCAGGGTTTCGAGAAACGGATGCCCGAGATACGGGCGGCCTACGATTCCTTCGGCGAAGAGCTCCTCGACCAGTATCGCAAGAGGTTCGACTACGAGGCGGGCGTCATCAGGAAAACGGGGTTCTCCGGGTATTTCCTCATCGTCGCCGACTTCATCAACTACGCGAAGACCCACGGCGTTCCCGTGGGGCCGGGGCGCGGTTCCGCGGCGGGCAGTCTCATCGCCTTCTGCCTCGGCATCACCGACATCGACCCCATCAAGTATGACCTCATCTTCGAGCGCTTCCTGAACCCGGAGCGCATCAGCATGCCCGACATCGACGTCGACTTCTGCCGCAAGGGACGCGACAGGGTCATCGAATACGTCACGAACAAGTACGGCAAGGACAACGTGGCCCAGATCACCACCTTCGGGACCATGAAGTCCAAGGCGGCGGTGCGTGATGTGGGGCGGGCCCTCGGCATGCCCTACGCGGAGGTCGACAAGATAGCAAAGCTCATCACCACCGCGGACCGGGGCATCGAACGGGCGATCAATGATGAACCCGAGGTGCGGGAACTATACCAGAGGGACGACCGCGTGCGGGAACTCCTCGACAACGCCTGCGTCGTCGAAGGGCTGGCTCGCCACGCTTCCACGCACGCCGCGGGCATCGTGATCGCCAACAAGCATCTCTCCGAGTACCTTCCGCTGTACAGGGGCAAACACGATGAAACGGTGACGCAATACGACATGAAGATGATCGAGAAGATCGGTCTCATCAAGATAGACTTCCTCGGCCTCGAGACCCTCACCCTCATGGACACGATCGTGAAGCTCCTCAAGGCCGAAGGCATCGAGATCGACCTCGCCCGGTTGCCCCTTGACGACACAAAGACCTACGAGCTCCTCTCGTCGGGCAATACCTCCGGAGTGTTCCAGCTTGAAAGCCGCGGGATGCGCGACCTTCTCACGAAACTGAGGCCCTCACAGTTCGACGACATCATGCCGCTCATCGCCCTGTACAGGCCCGGTCCCCTGAAAAGCGGCATGGTCGACGAGTTCATCAAGCGCCGCAACAACCCGTCGCTCGTGGCCTACGAGACGCCGAAGCTCAAAGACATCCTCCACGACACGTACGGCGTCATCATCTACCAGGAACAGATCATGAAGATCGCCTCCGTGCTCGCCGGCTTCTCCATGAAGGATGCCGACGCTCTGCGCAAGGCCATGAGCAAGAAGATCCCCGAGCAACTCGAGAAGTACAAGCAGCAGTTCGTCGACGGGGCCGTGGCGAACGACGTCCCGAAGGACGTGGCGGAGAAGATCTACGACGTCATCCAGCGTTTCGGGGAATATGGCTTCAACAAGTCCCACAGCACGGCCTACGGGTACATAGCCTACCAGACGGCATACCTCAAAGCCCATTACCCCATCCACTATTTCGCGGCCATGCTCACCACCGAGGTGGGCGACACGGACAAACTCGTCAAATACGTCGGGGAATGCCGGGAGTCGGGCATAGAGATCCTGCCACCCGATATCAACATGAGCCAGAGCGATTTCACCATCGTCGATTCGAAGATCCGCTACGGGCTCTCCGGCGTCAGGAACGTGGGCGAAGCGGCGATCGAAAGCATCATCCAGGCCCGCGAGGAAGCGGGAGGGTTCAAGTCCTTCGTCCACTTCTGCAGCGTCATCGATTCCCGCAAGGTCAACAAGAAGGTCATCGAAAGTCTTGCCATGGCAGGCTGCTTTGACAGCCTCGGCCTCAACAGGTC
The DNA here is from genome assembly GCA_002305765.1 of Deltaproteobacteria bacterium UBA1386. Classification (GTDB taxonomy): domain Bacteria; phylum Desulfobacterota; class Syntrophorhabdia; order Syntrophorhabdales; family Syntrophorhabdaceae; genus Delta-02. Next base: position 46,387 of record DBQU01000042.1, on the reverse strand, counting down.
TCAGGTCCTCTACCTTGCCCAGGAGATGCTCGACAAGCTGACGAAGCGGGACACGAAGAACAATCACAAGCAGGGCAGCATCTTTGGAGAGGCTGAGGTCGCCGAGACGACGGTCTCCTTCGACATCCCCGCCATGGATGAACTCTCCCACGAAGAGATCCTCCTTGGCGAGAAGGAATCCCTTGGTTTCTACTTCAGCAAGCATCCCCTGAAACCCTATGAAAAACTCATCGCCGAACTCACCCCTTACGACAGCCAGGGCCTCAAGGAGGCTGACACCGAGCAGGACGTGAGCATGGCGGGTATCGTGAGCGCCCTGAAAGAGATAACGACAAGGCGGGGCGACAGGATGGCGTACGTCACCCTGGAGGACACGAAGGGCATCGTGGAGGTCATCTGTTTCCCCGATCTCTACGGCAAGAACCACTTTGTCATCCAGAGCGGAAAGCCCCTCATGGTCACGGGGTCGCTCGAGAGGTCCGAGGACGGCAGTGCCCGGATAAAGGCGAAGGCCGTGGCCCTTCTCGAAGCACTGACGGGTGAACTCCTGAAAACCGTCAGGATACGGATACACTGCGAGGTCATCAGGAAGGAAGACCTGAGGGTGTTGAAGGACATCCTCTTCAGCCTCCGGGGCAGGTCGGGCGTTCTTCTCGAGTTCCAGCTCAACGGGGAAAGACGGTCCCTCCCCCTCAAAAACGTCAGGATCGACCCCGGACGGAAAGATGTCATCCTCAAGCACTTCAAGAAAGGCATGGACGTAGAGGTCATAGATGAGATACTACCTTGATTTCGAAAAGAAGCTTGAACCGCTGGAAAGACGGGTCTTTGAGATAGAACGGTTCTACGACGAGAACGAGCCGCACTACGCGAAGGAGCTCGCGACCCTCAGGAAGAAGATCGCAAAGATAGAGAAGGAGACATATTCCGAACTGTCGAACTGGCAGCGCTCCCAGCTCTCGCGACACCTCAACCGCCCGCACACCCTTGATTATGTCCACAGTCTCTTCACCGACTTCGTGGAGCTGCACGGCGACAGGAAGTTCAAGGACGACCCGGCGCTCGTTGCCGGTTTTGCCCGCTTCGAAGGAGTCAACGTGGCCGTCCTCGGCCATCAGAAGGGCGGTGACGTCCGCGAGATGGCACACAGGAACTTCGGCATGGCCCATCCCGACGGCTACCGCAAGGCGATGCGCGTCATGGACATGGCCGCGAGATGGGGCAAACCCATCATAACCTTCATCGACACGCCGGGGGCTTTCCCCGGTGTCGGGGCGGAAGAGCGCGGGCAGGCGGAGGCGATCGCCTCGAGTATCTATTTCATGTTCTCCCTCGGCGTCCCCACCATCTCCATCGTTATCGGCGAGGGGGGCAGCGGAGGGGCGCTGGGCATAGGCGTCGGCAACCGGCTCCTCATGCTCGAGAACGCGACCTATTCCGTCATATCCCCCGAGGGCTGCGCCGCCATTCTCTGGAGGGACGGGTCCAAGGGCCCTCTCGCGGCGGACGCGTTGAAACCGACGGCCCATGACCTTCTCAAGCTCAAGGTCGCCGACGAGATCATCCACGAACCCTTCGGCGGGGCCCACAGGGATTGGCAGAAGACATTCGACAGCACCCGTGTTGTACTCGACCGGCATCTCAAGGAACTCATCGAGATAGATCCCGAAGCACTCAAGCAAATGCGCTACGACAAGTTCCGCCACATGGGCGTATTCGAGGAGAAACGATGAAAACGATAACCATGGACCTGACGAACGCTCTGGCCGAGGCGGTCGGGGCGAACGGCATCGACGCGGGCGACCTCACGACGACTCTCGCGAACATAAGCGATTACTACGCGAGGCTCCTCGCGAAGCCTTTCGCCTTCATGACACTGCCGGAGACAAAGTTCCAGTTCGATGAGATGCGGACCCTCGCGGACAAGGCGGCGGCGATGGACATCAGGAACCTCGTCATTCTCGGGATTGGCGGGTCTTCGCTGGGGACACAGACGATATTCGAAGCCCTTCTCCATCCCCTGCACAACATGGAGGAGCGTTTCCGCGACGGCAAACCGCGCTACTTCATCCTCGATAACATCGACCCCCACAAGATGACGGCCATCGTGGAAACGATCATCCCCGACATCGACCGCACCTTCCTCGTCGTCATCAGCAAGTCGGGGGAGACGCCGGAGACGATCTCGCAGTTCATGCTCTTCAACGAGCTGATGCGCAAGTCCGCGGGTTACCAGCAAAGGATAGTCCTCATCACCGACAAGGAAAAGGGCCTCCTCAACAGGATAGCGGAAAAGGAAGGCTATCCCACCCTCAACCTGCCTGACGGCGTGGGCGGCCGGTTCTCCGTGTTGACCCCTGTAGGTCTCTTCCCGTCAGCCCTCATGGGGCTCGACATCAAAAGGCTGTCGGCAGGCGCCGCGGGCATGGCCGCCCACACGGTCCGCTATGACGGCGAAGAGAACATGGCCTTCGTCCTCGCCGCCATCCTTTACCTGATGGACAGGGCGGGAAAGAAGATACATGTCGTCATGCCCTACTGCGAACGGCTCGGCGGTTTCGCCGACTGGTTCCGGCAGCTCGAGGCGGAGAGCCTCGGCAAGAAGGGACTCGGCCCGACCCCGACGAAATCGATGGGTGTCACCGACCAGCACTCCCAGCTTCAGCTCTATGTCGAAGGCCCCAAGGACAAGTGCGTCATCCTCTTCTACAGTGCCACTCAGGAAGTCCCCATCCCCGCAAGCTTCGACTACCTGGAAGACGTCCAGTACCTTGCCAACAAGGATATGAAGTCCCTCTTCCACGCCGAATTCCAGGGCACCCGCCTGTCTCTCACCGAGGCCCAGACCCCCAACATCTCCCTCATTCTCGACGAGGTCAGCGACTACAACCTGGGAGCCCTCTTCTACCTCTTCGAGATGGTCACCGCCATCATGGGCCACCTCCTAGCCGTCAACGCCTTCGACCAGCCCGGAGTGGAACAGGGCAAGATCTACACCAAGGCAATGATGGGAAAGAAGGGTCTGGAAAAGGAAAAGGAGCACACGGAGGCCTTGCTCCTGCGGCGGGCAAAGACGATAGTCTTCTGACCTTCCCGAAGCCCATTATTTTGTCAGATCCTGTTTACCCTCGTCATTCCGGCGAAGACCGGAATCCAGGAGAGATCGCCAACATGAGATCACCCGGCAAGGAACGGCTGGCAACAACACCTCTCTTTAGCATCCGGGATAGAACGACGAATAGGCGTACATATCCTCCTCGTCATTCTGACCGTTCTCCAGAGCGGCGGTCTGAATCGGGTTCGCCATATCCTGCCCGACCCCATCGTTATCCCCGACGCCGCCACGCAGAAACCGCTCATCCAGCCGGCCGGTCTCCGCGTAGTTCCTCACAGCATCCTCGATCGAGGAAAAGGGAACTCCCCAGAAGTTCCTGATGAATCTATCGATATCGGTCTTTTCGTTCAAGTCGGGCATGAAATTCTTCATGGGTTCGAGCAATTCCTTCATTTTAATGTAGCCGAAGTGCGTATAAGGCGTTTCGTAGTCAGTTAGGCCAGTCTTGACATCGGCGGACCTCAACAGGTCGTTCACGAACATTGAACACTGACGGTCGCCTGGATCTCCGGTGATGCTGGACAACACATTATAGTCCGGCGGATCTTTGATAGCCCTGTTGATTCCTTCAACTATCCTGTTATACTGCTCGTCCGTCACTTCCAGGGTCATCTTCCCCTGGTAATCGCCAGCATTCAACCGCCAGCTGTCATTGACGACCCTGCCGGGCTGCGTCGTGGCCGGTCTTCCCGCGGGTTCAAAACCGTACACCTCGGTCGGACTGTCGCCGAGCTGAATGAAAGAATGATTGTAGGTGTCGGTTTTCAAGGAATCCACCGTGGGAACCCTCACATACACTGTAACCTTCGGCATCGCGCACCTCCCCCCGATTCAAGCGCCATCTTCCACGTCTTCCATATATCCTTAAAACCATCCCAATCCCTTCAGGCGATATGAGATGGGCCAGATCACCATCATCGTGCAATTCACGAGGAGAAACAGGACGAAAACGGATACGGCCGCTTTCGTCCTTTCCGATCCGAACATCTCCGACAGCATGTAGCGGTTCATGAGATAGGTGACGGTCAGCAGGGACATCGTCAGCAGATACATCACCATGAACTCCGTCATAAAGAACGCCATGCGGTAACTCAGACCTATCACACAACAGACCAACAGGAATTGACCGGGCGAGAGCCTTCTGAAACAGAGGAATATCATCGCCAGCGTGGCGAAGAACCCTATCCAGGCATACCACGGATTAAAGGCGGTAACCCAGAACAGCAGCATGAGAGAAAGAACGATCACAGCTAGAATAACCCTCCCGTTACGGATGAGACCTCTCAATCTCTCCGGGACGTTCTCAACAGGCGTCACGAGCCTGAAGAAAAAACTCCTGCTGTTGCCTATGCGAAACAACCCTGCCACAATGATCAATAAGAGCGACAAGTCAAGCAACAACAGGAAATTCAGGTAGAACGCAGACAGACTCATCGGACGCCCTCCGCGGCATCTCTCGTCTCACAGGACTCGAAATGGCATGCATCGAATCCAATCAACTTCATCCTCCCTTTTTTGATCTCCACCAGATCAGAACCCGAAATTCCGCAGTCCGCAGAACATATGCTTCAGAGGAAGGGAGAAGACAAACCGCCAGGATCGCCGCCCCTGGTAGAGAGAGTTCAGGAGATAACTCATTGAATCAACTTTTCGCTTATTCTATTGATGGACCAGGGAAAAATCCCATGAGAAGTTACAGGTCTGCCGTGTTAAGGGACGGGAGTCGTCTTCTCCACTATTTCACCCTTTCGAACTTGACCTTTACTATCCTTCGGCCGTCTATGTCGACGACGGTGAAGCGGTGGCGGCCGTGGTGGATGATCTCGCCGCCTTTGGCAAGGCCCTGGAGCTGGGTGGTTATGAAGCCACCTAATGTCTCGTAGTCGGGGGATTCGGGGAGGTCGAGGTTCAGGCGGTTGTTGAGGTCGCGGACGGAATATGACGCGTCGATGAGGTAGGAACCGTCCCTCTGGCGTTCGATCTTGTCATCCACGTCGGTCTCGTCCATGATCTCGCCGAAGATCTCCTCCATGATGTCTTCGAGGGTGATGATGCCGACGGCCGAGCCGTACTCGTCGATGACCACCGCCAGGTGGCGGCGCGTGCGCTGCATCTGCTTGAGGAGGACGCTTATCTCCATGGTAGCCGGGACGAAGAAGGGGCGCTTTACGATCTTCTCCAGTTCGAATGGCTCCTGCGTCTTCCAGATGTGCCGCGTTATGTCCTTCTGGTAGACAAAACCGATGACGTTGTCGAAGTTTTCCCGGTATACGGGATAACGGGAGAACTCGTTGCCTATGATGTAGTTCATTATGTTATCCCTGCTGTCGTCCACATCGATGGCGTACACGTTGGGACGCGGTACCATGACCTCCCTGACGGAACGGTCGCTGAAATGGAAGATCCTGTTGATCAACTCTTCCTCGGTCTTGTCAAAAAGACCCTTTCGCCTCCCCTCTTCCAGAAGGATCTTGATCTCACCCTCGCCGATATGCTCCTCGGACCTGCTCAGGTTCAGGGCCTTGACAATGAACAGTGTCGTAACGGAGAGGAAGTTGACGAAGACCGAAAAGACGCGCGACACCAGGTTGAAGAAGGGCAGGACGATGAGGGCCGCCTTTTCTCTGTATGTGAGGCCGACATACTTCGGGACCAGCTCTCCGAACACGATGAAGAGATACGTCAGGATGCAGACGATGACCCCGACCGCGATGGATTCGGAAAAGGGCTTCAGGAATTCAACCTTGCCAATGACGGGCATGAGGTACTTCACGGCCATGAGGCCGCCAACCGCCGAGGCCAGAGTGCCGAAGAGGGTGATGCCGATCTGGACCGTCGAAAGGAAACGCTCGGGGTTCTCCTTCAAACTGAGAAGCATCTCCGTCTTGCGGTCCTTTTTCTTCCTGAGCAGTTCCTTTATCTTGCTCTTGCGCGAGGCGACGATGGCCGTCTCGGCGGCGGAGAAGATCCCGTTAAGGATGAGCAGCACGATGATGATCACTACGCCGGTCAGCGGATCGTCCATTAATCCCTTGTACGCTCCCTCACCTGATGCATGAACGCCTCCAGTCTCGTCAGGATGTTCGTCACGCCCTGGCCGTCGTAGGCGATGTTGATGACCGGTATGTCATGGTTCTGCTGGATGAGCCGCATGATGGCGCTCGACACGGTGCCGGGCATGCAGGTGAACGGCATGGCGTTGATGATCCCCGCGACACCCTTGCGGGCGAAATCGACGCTCTTGCCGACGGTGAGGACCGCTTCTCCCTCGAAGCTGTCATGGATGTAGGGACTCGCCTTCTCGAGGATGTCCTTTATCTTCGGCTCGTGCCCGTACTTGATGAAAGGCACGAAGATGTCCTCCATCAGGTGCTCGTCCTTGCTCTGGATATACTCGGTTATGATGAAGCCGAGGACTCCGAGGAGGGTGTCTCTTTTCTTGCTCTTCCTCTTGCCCGTGTAGTTGACATAGGATATCCACTCACACACGGGCGCGAGCCATACTACGCCGCCCAAGTCCTCGACGGTCCGTATTAGTTGGGAATTGCTGAACTTGTTGGATCGTATGTAGATCTCTCCCACAAGGCCTATGGTCGGCCTCTTCTCCTGGCGGCGCTCTATGGCCCTGAACCTCCCGAGGACGTCCCTGAGCACGGCGTCGATGTCCTTCGCTCCCCCCTCAATGCAGCGGCAGACGTCGGCAAGCGCTTCCACGTAGACCGCGTCCGTCGTCCCCGGCACCCTTTCGTAGGGGCGCGTCTCGTGAAGGATCTTCGTCAGGAGGTCCGCGGCCACAACGGCGCGCCAGCCGAGGCGGGTGAACCTGCCCCCGACGATGTTGAGTTCCTTGTAGAACCGGTGGTCCTGGTTGGGCGCGTAAATGGGGACATTGGCAAAACCGGCCTCGTCGAGGACCATCCTGTGGAAACGGTTGTACTGTCCAAACCGGCACGGACCTTCTCCGGAAGGCATGAAAAAGGCGCTCCTTTCCGGGTCGAAGCCCTCACTGCGGACCGTCCTGAGCATGTCGCCCGTCGTCAGGATACAGGGGTAGCACTCCTTTCCCGAGGTAGACTTCCGCCCCAGAAGCACCGTCTCCTCCGCGGACTCCTTCATGACCTCCGCGTTGACGCCGCAGGCGCGGAAGGCTGCGGCCAACGTATGGGAGTGGTCGGACATGTAGGGTACGTAGATCTTTCTCCGCCTGCCGTCCATCTCAAAAGGCGCTGTCCCGCGCTCGACGATCTCGTCATCGAAGCGGGCGTTGCTTATGCTGTCGAGGAACGCCTCGAGCCTCGTGACTATCCCCGCGTCTGCGCTGTGCTCGTCTATCTCCAGGGACAGGTAGGGCTTGTTCCCCATGATCCTCTTGAAGAAGTGGGATATGAAGGAATCGGGACCGCAGCCGAAGCTGGTCACGTATATGGCATAGAGGTTCCTGTTGTTCTTTACCGCCCGGGCCGCCTTCAATATCTTCTGCCCATAGCCCCAGTACATGTGCTCCAGGTCCACGGGGTCCTCGATCATGTCGTTCACGGGCAGCATGTCCATCGGTATCGCCGGGACGCCGAGATTGAGCAGCTTCTTGTGAACGTTGAGGTTCGCCCCCGCGTCGGCACTGTTGTATGGCCGGCCGATGATAACCATCACCTTGTCATCGGGACGCATCTCGTCGAGAAAGGCCCTGCCCATTTCCGTGAGGCGCCGATAGAAGGAATCCTGGACGCGAAGTGCCGTCTCGAAGGCCTTCTTCACGCTCCTTCTCGACTTGCCGAAGGGCTTGAAGTGCTCCACGAGATTGGCGAGAACGGCCTCGTCACCCTCCCCGAAGCGGATGATGGGCGTCAGGACCCGGGCCTGCCTGTCATCGAAATCGATGGACCCCTTGATCGTGTAGGGCAAAGACTGCGCGTAGGGACAGGCGAAGGAGTTCCGTGCATGCTTCGACGGCTTCCTGAGGCTTATGACGCTGGGGATGAAGATGTTGCCGATCCCCTTCTGGAGGAGGTTCATCACGTGGCCATGGGCGAGCTTGATGGGGAAACAGCTCTCCACGATGATGTTCTCCACGCCGTCCCTCACGGTCTTCTTGTTGGTCACGTCGGAGACGACCACATCGAAGCCCAGTTCCGTCAGAAAGCTCTTCCAGAACGGCAGGAGCTCGTGCATGTGGAGGACCTTCGGTATGCCTATCGTGGGCTTACCGGCCTTCCTGTCGTAGATCTCGTTGAGGATCTCCTCACGCATGGAAAAGAGATCCGCCATCTCCTTCTTTTCACCCCTGCGCACCACATCGTACTTCTCACACCTGCTGCCGTAATACAGGGGAGTCTCTTTCTCTACCGTGACTTTGCGGATCTCGCAGAGGTTTTCGCACCCCTTGCATTCGAAGGTGTCGACGGTGTAAGACCTCTTGCTCAGGTCAAAACCCTTGAAGCCGCTCTTCTCCCACGCCTTCTCCTTCATTGCCAGGATGGCGACGCCGATGGCGCCCGTCACGTCGTGGTGGGAAGGTACCGTTATCGGCATGCCCAGCACCTTTTCGAAGGCCGCGACGACGCCCTTGTTGAAGGCCGTGCCGCCCTGGAAGAATATCCGCTTGCCCACCCTTCTGTCGACGACGACCTTGTTGAGGTAGTTCTGCACGATGGAATAGGCAAGTCCCGAGACTATGTCTTCCCTGTCGGCCCCCCGCTGCTGCTGGTGGATGACGTCGGACTCGATGAAAACGGTGCACCGCTCGCCCATCTTCACCGGCTTCTTCGACCTGAGGGCGAGGACGCCGAACTCCTCCTTTATCGAAATGTCGAGCCTCTCAGCCTGCTCTTCCAGGAAGGAGCCCGTGCCCGCCGCGCAGGCCTTGTTCATCTCGAAGTCGACTATCACACCGTTGTCCACGCTGATATACTTCGAGTCCTGACCGCCTATCTCGAAGATGGTGTCCACTCCGGGGTCGATGGCTATGGCCGCCTGGGCCTGGGCGGTGATCTCGTTGCGGACGATGTCGGCACCGATGAAGTCCGCCGTCAGGTAACGGCCCGACCCGGTGGTGCCGGCGCCGATGATCTCCACCATATCGCCGACCTCTTCCCCTATCTCGGCAAGGCCTCTCTTGACCGCCTCAAGCGGCCGGCCTTCCGTCATGAGGTACCTCTTGGCGAGGACATTCCTTTCCTCGTCGATGAGGACGAGGTTCGTGCTTATGGACCCCACGTCCACGCCCAGGTAGACCTTTATCCCGCGCGTCACGGGCTTCATGTCGTAGGCCACGTTCATGTTCGCGGCCGAGAGGAAGAGCGGCTCGTGAGTGGCCTCCTGTCTTTCCTCGTTGAGGTAGGCATTGAGCCTGTCAAGCCCGGTAAAGGACACCGTGAGCGATGGATCATCGAGCACCGCGTAGACGGCACCCGCGGCGCCGATGGAGGTGTAGTTCTCGGGGACGAAGAAGGTGTCCTCCGTCAGCCCGAAGACCTCCCTGAGGGCGCCCCTCATCCCCGCGTTCGCCGCCACACCGCCGATGAACGCGACCGGCGGCCTCACATCCTTGCCCTTCGCGATATTGCCCTTAAAATTGCGCGCCAGGGCGTAGCACAGCCCCGCGACTATCTCGTAATCGGGCGTCGCGATCTGCTGGAGGTGGATCATGTCCGATTTCGCGAAGACGGTGCACCGGCCCGCTATGCGCGGGACGTTCTTCGCCCTCAAGGCCACTTCGCTGAATTCCTCTATGCTGAACCTCAAGCGCGATGCCTGCTGGTCGAGAAAAGACCCCGTTCCGGCGGCGCAGAGCGCGTTCATAGAGAAATCCTTGACGCGAAGGGGCACACCCTTTCTCCCGGAAGGTTCGAAGACGATCAGTTTCGAATCCTCTCCCCCTATGTCGATGACACTTCCCGTTAAGGGATGCAGCCTGCCCATGGCCCGTGAAATGGCAACGATCTCGTTGACAAAGGCGGCCCCAACGAGAGAGGCGAAGACCTTTGCCCCGGTGCCTGTGGTCGCGATGAACTCCACGTCGTAGGCCCCGGCGGCCTCCTCGATCGCCTCTTTCGCCGTGACGAAAGGTTTCCCCTTGTGGCGGATATACTGAGACCTGACGACCTTCCCGTTCTCGTTGACAACCGCGACGTTGACGCTAACCGAACCGATATCTATACCCAGTCTGTACATAATCGCCTTCTCCCAAGTGGTCAACACAACTGGATTTTGCGGGAATGTTGTGATAAGTATAATACAAAAAACCTCTTGCCAACAATAAAATGTTTACGGACGGGCGTTGGCGGGGTTTTTCGGCATCCAAAGAGGTCGTTGTTTCACCATGCAGGCACGGGCACATATAGTTGTACACGGCACAGTGCAGGGCGTTTTCTTTCGTTACAGCACCCAACGCGAGGCCCAGGGCCTCGGGCTGACGGGCTGGGTCAGGAACCTCCCCGACGGCAGCGTGGAGATCGTCTGTGAAGGCGAGAAAGACGCCGTCCAGGCGCTGGTCGATTGGTCCCGCAGAGGTCCCCGGGGCGCCTTCGTCGAGACGGCCGATGTCTCCTGGGAAGATCATACCGGCAGGTTCCTTACTTTTGAGATCAGATACTGAAAAACATCATTATTATCCCCTCTTCCTCGACGTGACGGGAAAGGAATGCCTCGTCGTCGGCGGCGGGAGTGTCGCCGAGCGCAAGGCCCTCATGCTGCTCAAGTTCAACGCCTCGGTGACCGTCGTGAGCCCGAAGGTGACGAAGAAGCTGGCAGACCTCGCCGACAGGGGGGTGCTGCGCGTTCGCACGCGGAAATACCGCCGGAGCGACCTCGACAACGCGGCGGTGGTGTTCGCCTGCACCGACGACAGGGATACGAACGGCGCCGTCCGCGAGGACGCGGCAAAGAAGGGGGTCCTCATCAATGTCGTCGACAAACCGAAAGAGTGCGATTTCATTGTCCCCTCCATCATCAGGAAAGGGGACGTGACGATAGCGATATCCACGTCGGGGACCCTCCCCATGGCATCCAGGAAGATACGGCAGGCCATCGAAAGAACGGTGACGAAGGACTACGTCTCCTACACGCGCATCGTAGGCGCCTTAAGAAGGCATCTCATCGACACCGTCCCCGACCCCTTGAGGCGCAAGGCCATCATGAAGAAGATATCCGCCATGGAGGTGGGCGACGTCGTCAGGCGCGGCCTCACAGGCATGAAAAAGGTCCTCGACGAAGGGCTCTCATGAACGTTTACCTCTACAACACGGCACTCGGGCTCTATCTCGCGTCCACCTTCATCTATGCCGTGAGCCTCGCCTCGAACAAGCCGCGCTTCGAGAAACCGGGATACTATCTTCTTGCCGCCGCCTTCGTGGTCCACTTCGCCTCCACGGCGGCGCGGTTCTTCGAGGCCGGCTACACCCCCATCACGAACATCTACGAGTCCCTTTCCTTCCTGGCGCTGTGCATAGCCGGTTTCTTCATATATATAAGGAAGGCCTACCACGTGGAAATGGTGGGAAGCATCATCGCTCCCCTTGTCTCCCTCATCGTCATCATGTCGCTGGGCTTCCCGAGGGACATACGGCCCCTCATCCCGGCCCTGCAAAGCGCCTGGCTTCCCGTCCATACCGTCCTTTCATTCCTGGGGAACGGGATATTCGTCGTCGGCTTCTTCATATCCATTCTCTACCTCCTCATAGAAAAGGAGATCAAGAGGAAGAGGTCCTTCCTCTTTTCCGATAAGTTCCCCTCCCTGGAGACCCTGGACAGGATCAACTACCGGTGCATGTCCCTGGGTTTTCCCTTCCTCACCGCGGGGATAATCACGGGCTCCATATGGGCGGGTTTTGCCTGGGGTTCCTACTGGAGATGGGACCCCAAGGAGACATGGTCGCTCATCACGTGGATAGTCTACGCCATCCTCTTTCACAACAGGCTCGCTCTCGGGTGGCGGGGAAGGAGGACGGCGTACATGATGATCCTGGGTTTCCTGCTCGTCCTCTTCACGTTCCTCGGGGTCAATTTCCTCCTCAAGGGCCTGCATACCTACGTGTGACCATGAAGAAACGGGCGATCGGCATACTCGGACTGAATCATAGCACTGCGCCCCTTACGGTCCGGGAAAGGCTCTTCATCAAGGAGGAATCCATACCGGCTCTCCTGAAGAGGATCCGCGAAGAAGGCGTTCCGGAATCCGTCGTCGTCTCCACCTGCAACAGGACGGAGATCTACTTCTCGGGCGAGGATGCCGAGGAGATGACGGACAAGGTCCGCCGGGTGCTCTCCGAGACCTTCGCGGCGCCCGATGACTGGTTCACGGCCTACACGTACAGCTTCTCCGGCGAAGAGGCCTTCCGCCATCTCTTCCTCGTCGCCTCGGGCCTCGACTCCATGGTCATCGGCGAACCGGAGATACTGGGCCAGGTGAAGGACGCGTACCGCATTGCCGCTTCGGCGAGATCGACGGGTTTCTTCCTCAACAAGACCTTCCACAAAACATTCAACGTCGCAAAGCGCATACGGACGGAGACGCGGATCGGGTACAACCCCCTGTCCATCAGCTCCATGGCCGTGGAGCTGGCAAAGCGCATATTCGGGACCCTCGGGGACAAGAAGATACTCGTCGTCGGCGCCGGGGAGATGTGCGAGGTGGCCCTGAAATACTTTCAGAAGGAAGGGATCTCCGATATCATCATCACCAACAGGACCTATCGAAAGGCGCAGAGGCTGGCCGAGGAGATCATCGGAAAGGCCGAACCCTTCGAGACGCTCTTCGATCTCATCGTCGATGTCGACATGGTCCTCGCCTCCACGGGGTCCGAGGAGCCCCTCATCGACCCCATGAGGCTCCAGGGGGTGATGAAAAAACGCAGGAACAGGCCCATATTCTTCATCGACATCGCCGTGCCCCGCGACGTCGACCCTGCCGTCAACGACATGGACAATGTCTACCTCTATGACATCGACGACCTCAAGGAGCTCTCCCAGAAACACCTCTCCGACAGGGTCCGTGAGTCAGAAAAGGCGCAGGTCATCATAGATAACGAGGCGACCAGGTTCTCTGACTGGCTCAGGAAGGTGGATGTCAACCCCCTCATCAGCCACATCATGAACCGGGCCGAAGAGATACGGGCGAAGGAAATGAAAAGGGCCCTTGGCAGGATGGAGGTCAGCGACGACGAGACGGTGAACAATATCGACGCCATGACGAGGGCGCTCATGAACAAGCTCGTCCACCCTTACCTGGCGCTCCTCAAGGAGAACGGGGACCCGGCCGTGTTCGACACGCTGAAGAAGCTCTTTCAATTCGAGGACGACGATGACGATGAAAAAGACGTGGATAGTGGGGACGAGGGGCTCTAAGCTGGCCCTCAGGCAGACACAGATAGTGGTTGATGCCATGAGAGAGGCCAACCCCGGCCATGAATTCCCAATAAGGACCATCAGGACGACTGGCGACACCGTATGGGACAAACCCCTCGAGCAGATAGGAGGAAAGGGCCTTTTCGTCAAGGAGATAGAAGAGGAACTCGTCCGCGGGGACATCGACATCGCCGTACATAGCATGAAAGACCTTCCCGCGGAACTTGCCGAGGGCCTCGTCATCGGGGCCGTCATGGTCCGCGAGGACCCCAGGGACGCCTTCATCTCGACACGGCTCGCCGGCATAAGCGAGCTTCATGGCGGCTGCCGTGTGGGAACGGGCAGCATGCGCAGGAAGGCCCAGCTCCAGAGGTACCGCGATGGGATACAGGTCGTTCCCTTGAGGGGAAACGTCGACACCCGCATCAGGAAGCTGACGGCGGAGAAGCTCGACGGCATCATCCTCGCTGCTGCCGGGATCAGGCGGCTGGGGCTCGAAGAGGTCATCACAGAGATCATCCCCGCGGACATCATGGTGCCCACCGCGGGCCAGGGTGCCATCGGCATCGAGATCCGCCGGGGCGACGACGCGGCAGGTCTCCTCGGGGCGATCGACCACGACAGGACGCACCGGGAGGTCGCCATCGAGAGGGCCGTCCAGGCGGCGGTAGGAGGGGGGTGCAGTATCCCGCTCGGCATCCACGCGCGCCTGGAAGACGACCGCATCGACCTATCCCTCTCCCTGGGGAACGAGGAGGGGATCATCCTCGTCCATGAAAAGCTCACCGGGGAAGCCGGCGGAGAACAAAACCTCATCGAAAAAGCATCACAGATACTGCTGGAACATTTACGCTGAAACCTCTCCTATCGTCATTCCGGCTTGCTTCGTCATTCCGGCGAAGGCCGGAATCCAGAAAAGATCGCGAATCCGGAACCCTGTGCAGAACGACGTGGGGCTGTCATTCTTGTCCTTGAAGTCATCGTTTCATGAGTACGCTTCCCGCTTAGACCTTATTCTTCCTGGATTCCGGCCTTCGCCGGAATGACGGGCAGGGAAGGTCAAGGCACAGGGCCCGGGTGACAAGGGAGGGGCCACGGAGATGTCCGTCTGGACTTTGGACTTCAGAAATTATAAATGCCTCCGACCGAAGTGCGGAGGCATTTATAAAAAATAGCTCGAATCTGATTAGATCGCGTCCTTGAGGGCTTTTCCTGCCGTGAATTTCGGAACTTTTCTTGAGGGGATCTTGATCTCTTTGCCGGTCCTGGGGTTTCTTCCCTTGCGGGCCTTCCTCTTGGAAACGGAGAAAGTGCCAAAACCAACGAGCGTTACGCGTTCGTCTTTCTTCAGTGCTGCCTTCACTCCATCGAGAAAAGCTTCCAAGGCCTTGCCGGCAGCGGCTTTTGATATCTTGGAACCTGCTGCCATTTTACTAATCAATTCTGCCTTTGTCATACATACCCCTCCTTTAGATTATTGTTTGACGCTGGTTTCCGAAGGTACCACCGTCTAGATAGTTTATACTCCCCTATTTACAAAATATGCAAGAAATTTTTTTTGAATTTGTGAAAAACCTTTCACATTCCGATTTCCGATGTAATCGCCCTATTTACGCCCTTCCGTAGTCATCCTCCAACCTCTCGATGTCGTCCTCCCCGAAATAGTCTCCTGTTTGGACCTCGATGAAGATAAAATCCCTGCTCCCCGTATTGTTTACCCTGTGCAGGAGAGCCCTGGGGATGTCGACGGAAGCGTTTCTGGCGACAGGTATCTCCTTGCGGTCGATGGTGACAAGGGCGTCCCCGGCCAGCACGAACCAGTGCTCATCCCGGTACTTGTGCCTTTGCAGGCTCAACCGGCACCCGGGGTAGACGACTATCCTCTTCACCTTGCAGTCGGGAAGATCGGCCAGGATCTCATAATAGCCCCAGGGGCGGCGACCATCTTCTCTCATCTTCACGTCCACCCTTTCAAAACCCTCCTTCCCTCTCACCCGTTACCCCCCATCCCCGTTGTTCTCACGAAGGCGGTTCCTGTGCCGCCGCCCTGACCGCTTCATTCCGGCGATACCACTCTCGCTTCGTCATTCCCACTCTCGCTTCGTCATTCCGGCGAAGGCCGGAATCCAGAGGAGACGGCAGACTCGACACGGGTGCTGAAAAGACACCGGGCCATTGTCCTCAACCAGCGATTCATCGTGTTCCCCGCGCAGTTCCGCCCAGGACATGGCTCTTTCTGGATTCCGGCCTTCGCCGGAATGACGGGGAGGAAGGTCCCGGGAATGACGGAGGATAAGGTCCCGGGAATGACGGAGGGGAAGAACGCCAGCCCGCCGGAATGACGGATGGGAATTCATCCCGGAATAGTAAGAAATCGTCATCTCCAAACAGCGGGGGTCCCCTATCATACAGCTACAGTAGCATACGTGAATTGCGGAGACAATGGTCAGGGTGATTTTTTTTGATCGTCCGTCACCGATCTGGACACGATGATCTCTATCCTGCGGTTGCGGGAACGGTTCTCGGCGGAGTCATTGGGGGCTACCGGATGGTACTCGGCATAGCCCACAGCTGATATCCTCCGCGGAGAAAGGTCATGTTTCTCGATGAGATAGCGCACGACCTCCGTGGCACGGCGTACCGAAAGCTCCCAGTTGGACCTGAATTCCGGGGTCGAGATGGGTATATCGTCAGTGTGGCCTTCGACGCGCAGGGGATTGGGCGCCGCGCTGATGACGGGCGCTATGGTGTCGAGCGTCCGCTTCGCCCCCGGTTTGAGGTCGGCCTTGCCGAGGTCAAAGAAGGCCTCGTCGAGGACCCTGATCACGATGCCGCGCTCGTCGGTGATAACGGAGATCTTCTTCTCGAGGGCGTCGGTACCCGCAAGCTTCCGTATCTCCTCTTCAAGTCTTTCCTTCACGTCCTCCCCGGCTCCGGGCTTTTTCAGGGAGACGTCGAAGGGGACACTCCCCGTCGCCGCTCCAGCGGCCGCGACACTCGATCCCCCGGTGAATATCGACTTCAGATGGCCCGTCAGTTCCTTGTACTTCTCCGAGTCATGTTTTGAAAAGGTGTACATCATGATGAAGAAGGCGAGGAGCAGCGTGATGAGGTCCGAATAGGTTATGAGCCAGCGCTCGAGGTTTTCGTGCTCTTCGGGCTTTCTCTTTCGCCTCACCGTTTTTCCTCCATCCGCTTATCGGGAAGCAGGAACGAGACCAGTTTCATCCGGATGACCCGGGGGTTGTCGCCCATGGCGAGCGATATGGCGCCCTCCGTTATGATCTCGAGATAGAGGGCCTCGTCCTGATGCTTGTGCTTGAGCTTGTCCGACAGGGGCAGATATACGAGGTTTGCGAGGGCCACACCCCAGAGGGTGGCGATGAAGGCGCTTGCAATGGCGGAGGCCATGTTGGAGCTGCTCTCCATGTTTCCGAGGGCATGAATGAGCCCGAGAACGGTACCAATGATGCCGAGCGTCGGGGAGAAACCTCCGAGTTTCTGGAAGAAGGCGGCCCCGGCCTTGTGGCGCTCCTCTATGTACGCTATCTCTATCTCAAGGATCTCCCGTATCTTGTTCGTCTCGAAACCGTCAATGGCAAGCTGTATTGCCTTTCGCAGAAAGGGCTCCCTGATGGAGTCGAGGTCCTTTTCGAGGCTCAGGAGCCCGTTCTTCCTTGCCCTGTGGGAGAGATCGAAAAGAAGGTCGATGAGTTGCCGGGAGTCCATCTTCTTCTCGGAAAAGGCCACCTTCATCAGGTTGGGGAGATTGATGAGCTGCTTCATGGAGGTGGTCACCGTTGCCGCGCCGAAGGTTCCGAACACGACGAGTATCATGGCCGGCACCTGGATCAGGGCGGAGATGTGCCCTCCTTCCATGAGGAAGGCGACAAGAACGGAGCCGATTCCGACCACCAGGCCTAGGAGGGTTGCAATATCCATAGCTCATCAACTCGTCGTCTCTTTTTTCTGACGCAGATACTGGCGCTCTTTCAGGAAAACGTAATTGATCAGGACGTCCCGGTCCTTCTCATTTATGACGATGAATTTCAGCGCGCACCTGCGCGGGCCGGCGTCATCGCTCTTCCCTGCCCTCACCACCTCGCACAGGCAGGTGATCCTGGGATAGGGGAACACGGGGATGATGATCCTGAGTTCGACGAGATCCCCCTCCTTCAGGGCGGATTCACTCACGAACTGTACCCCGGCGCCGCTTATGTTCACATCGGTCTTCACCGCGGTGTAGCCATCACCGGCGGAAGACCTGCCCAGGATCTCTATGATCAGGTCGAGCTTCCTGTTGATCGTCCGCATGTACTCGTGTATCTGATCCGTCGCTTCCTTCAGCTCTCCCTGGCCCTCCAGGAAGTAGATCTCGTGCAGCCTGTCGACGACCTGCGTGGAATTGTAGCGGATGACGTCCTCGAGCCTCGCGAACTCGTCACGGCTGACGGGACGGAACTCCAGGGGGATCCTGTCGGTGACCCTGAAGAACTCCCTTCTTTCGCCCTCACCATTCATGGCCGTCCCGGACCAGATCGACGAAGGCCTTGACTATCTCGGGATCGAACTGGCTGCCGCTGCACCGCGTGACCTCCGCCACGATCTCATCCGTCCCCATGGCCTTGCGGTAGGGACGGTCGGTGACCATGGCGTCGTAAGCGTCGCACACGGCTATTATGCGCGAGCAGACGGGGATGTCCGCGCCGGCGAGACGATCGGGATACCCCTTGCCGTCATAGCGTTCATGGTGGTGCCTGATGATCCTCGCCTCCTTCGCCAGGATCTCGAAACGGCTCATGATCTCTTCCCCGTACACGGAATGGCTCTGCATGATGGTATACTCCTCGTCGGAGAGTCGCGACGGTTTGAGCAATATGCTGTCGGGAATGCCTATCTTCCCGAGGTCGTGGACAGGGCAGACGACCTTTATCACGTCCTTTTCGTAATCGCTCACCCCGAGGCACTCGCCGAGGGCAAGGCTCATGCCCGTGACCCTCTTGCAATGTCCTTCCGTGTAGAGGTCGCGCTTCGTAATGGCGATGATCAACGATCTCAGGGTGTGAAGGATGTTCTCGAAGAGGCTCTCGTAGAGCATCCTGTTCTCTATCTGTGTCGACGCCTTTTCGGCGATGAGACGAAGGAAGAAAGCGTCGTTCTCGAGGGACCGCGGTCCCCTCCCGTTCATCTTCGCCTCCGTCACGATGAAGCCTATGGGCTCCCCCTGGATGACCAGAGGAAGATATACCCTGTTGTCCTTCACGACATGCTTTCGCGTTCGCCGCGCCGGTCCGGTCAGATCCGCGGGTATGCCGATGCGCTGCCAGTCCCATCCCGGCGGCTCTCCGTCCTTCGTATGTCCCGTGTAAAGTATCAGTTCATTCGTATCCCCGTCGGGCACATAGTACCCGCAGGAGCGGACATCGAGCGTTTCACCCACGATCTGGACCAGCTTCTCGTAAACGTCTTCGAAGATGTTGATGGAATTGAACCTGTTCGATATGTGATACATGGTGGTCAGTTCTTTTATCTTCTTCTGCAGTTCCCTGTTGAGATGTTCGATCTTCTTCGCGTCACTCAGGTTCTGCATCATGTTCTCGTTCTCGATAAGGAGCCTTCTCTCCCTGAGAACACGCATCATGACAAGCATGAGCTTGTCGAGTTCGAAAGGCTTGAGGAGAAAATCGGAGGCCCCCTTCTTCATGGCGTCTATGACGAAGTTGGGGTCGTAGTAACCCGTCGCCATTATAACGGCGGTGGTGGGCTTCGTGACCTTGATGGTGTCTATGAGCGTTATGCCGTTGAGGTCGGGTAGTTGGACGTCGAGTATGACTATCTCCGGGTCCTTGCCCTCCAGCATCTCCAGGGCTTCCTTGCCGCAGGTCGCCTTGTATATCTCGCAACCGTTCAGGCCGAGAAAATCTCCCAGGATGTTGATGACCTCGGGGTTGTCATCGACGACAAGTATCTTTGTTCCCTCTAGCATCGCTCATCCCTCACGACTTCCGGCAGGACAAGACATTCTGTCACTCAATGAGCAGTCTCCCCTTTCGCAGTTTTTCCAGGTTCCTTATCTCTGCGACCATCTGTTCCGTATCGCTTGACTTTCTGCCGTTCGCGGGTTCGTCCCTTTCTTCCCGTTCCTCGGGCTTCTTCCCGCGATACCGCTCCATCTCGTCGTAGAAGCTCTGGAGGGTCTGGATGAGCTTTGCGTTGAGCTTCTTCAGGGCGATCTTCTCACGGGCGTTCTTGACGACCACCTGGAGTTCTTCCATCCTGAAGGGCTTGACGATGTAGTCGAAGGCGCCGATCCTCACCGCTTCGACGGCGCTGTCCATCGAGGCATAACCGGTGATGATGACAAACTCCGTGTCCTGGTTCTCTTTCCTTATGGTCCGTATGAGCTCCATGCCGGGTACCTCCGGCATGTTGAGGTCCGTGATTATGAGGTCGAAGGGTTCCTGATGGTGTCTTTCGAGGGCCTCTTTGCCGTTGGCCGCCCCTTGCGCGTCATTGCCCTCCCCTTTCAGGTACTCCTGAAGGATCTCCCTGAGTTCCTTGTTATCGTCGACAATGAGAATGCGGAAGGAATCATCATTTTTCATCATGTCTCTTCAATTTTTCGGTCACGTGCTCACCGATCCGGTCGTACAGCATTTTCTTCATCCCTTCCCGTGAAATGTTCACCTCATCCTCGCGGCTGTCCACTTCATGTTCGTTACCAGCCCTGTTCATACGGACCTTCATGTTCTTCATGTAGGTTCTTATGACACTGCTTATCTGGTAATCCGAGATGGTCATTCTACTTCTCCCTGTTACTTTATCGGACCGGGGGAAGGATGACTTAAGCCATTTTTTTATTTCTTGAAAGAAAAAAACGCGGGGGCCGGCGGCAGGGGAAATTTCGGGCTGTAGGACCTCAGAGCCCGACGAGCCTCCGAGTATCGTTCTATCTCCTTGAGCAGTTTCGAGCGTTCCTCTTCGAGCCTCTCTATGACCCTCGTTTCGTTGGCACGGAGCCTCTCCGCCGTGTCGGCATCAAGTCCCGCCGACGAAGCGGTCATGCGCTCACAAACCTTTTCACGCATGAGCAGGCACTGAATGAATGCGGCGCCGTCCTCCTGATCGAGGGCTGCCAGCGTCATCCCCTCGAAATAGACGAGGTCTCTCTCGTCACGGGTCTTCATACGGGCCGCCCCTGCCTTGCCGGCTTTCTCTGCATGAAAGAGTCCTTCAACTCATACGAACTCTTCAGAAGCATCTGCAACTCGTTAAGTCTCTTCTCGAAATCCGCCCTGGAACTCTGTTCATCGTCAGTCAGGCTCTCTTTGCTCTCCGCACGACTGAGGAAGGGGTTCTCCTGTCCTCCCCTGCAAACGCAGGCAATTGGATTAAAACCATAGGTGATTCTGTCATGAATAGAACCCGCGAAATCATGGACAAAACGGACAACCTCGTCCCTGTGCCCTGTAAGAGCCTCTTTCAAAACCACCGCGTCGATCCTCAGGCCGCCTTTTTCGTCGATACCGATCCCAAACGCTCCTGCATCGACCGGAAACGTGCCCAAATTCGGTTGGCCCGAAGCACTGATAAATGAGTCTCTCACCATTCTCGCGACAGTCTCTTTCAGGAGGGTCTGTATCGTAGTCGTATCAGATCCGCTCTCAGGGTCAATATCCTGCAAATTGACCAGATCGGTAACAGCCCTGGAAAGATCGACCATCCTTTCTGCGACGCTTTCAATCCCCGTTTCCGAACTCGGCGACACCGCGTCACCTGTCTGCACATTGATGACCCTGACCGTGAATCCCGGGAATTTCACAGCAAAGGAGGTCGGACTCTGCAATCCATCCGCGGACGAAGGGTAAAGAGCCCCCTCATCGCCATCATCCTCCCCGATGACCGGTCCCTGCGAGGCTTCCGGGAACACCCGGGATAGAGCCCCTTTCACCTTCTCCACCAGGTTGAAAGACAGAAGAGATGGCAACAGCCCTTCATTTCTGCCTGGTGAGGGCGTCCGACTCGCAACGGCTCGCGATCCGTCGAGATCACCGGGAACACGTGAGGGACCTCCATGCAGCCCATCGGAAGATGCTGTTAGCCTGGCGTTTCCAGGCTCTCCGATCAGGGCTCTGACTACCGGACCAAGTGTGACCATCGGTGCGGGGCCAACTTCGTCAAGATCCTCGGTCTTTCCCAACAGGTCCTGGTGCCTGATGGAAAAAACGGGAGAGGGACTCTCGCCACTCCTCACGGATATGATGTATCTCTCCGCCAGAGCCGGGGGTTCCATCTCGGGAGAGCGCAGAATCCCCGTTTCCCGAGGGGTCAGCCATTCAGCAACATTCTTCGCAACGCTGCCTATCGTCTCATCCTCGTCAATTCCCTCCCCGCCGACGCTTCCCGCAAATGGGACGTTCCTGAGTATGGTAATGCTTCCCGGCGCCGCGCGCTCATCGGATCCGGGAAGCATGCGCTCCGGGATGACAATGAGTACGTCGCCCGACATGAAAGGCTCGCGTTGCAATGTCTCTGCAGATATCGTTCCTGGCCTGCCAGCACCCGTTGCCTCTCCGATATTACCCCGGGCAACGTGGCTGTCAACGATACTCATAATGTCCCAAGTGATGTCTTCGATAGCCTTCAGGTATCTGACGGCAGACTTCTCAGGAATGGCGGGAAATGGCGCAGCGGGGGTGGCTGTGCCGGCAGGAACGGTGCTCGCGCGGCCTCGGTTGGTCTTCTGAGTCTCACCGCCAGGCAGTTGCGTGAGGGGATATCCATTGTAAGCGATCTTCATGGGACATTGCTCCTGCTCGTCCTTACGGCGATATTATCGCTTGAAAACGGAAAAACTTTAGGCCGCACGGGCACTGTATAGATGTGCCCTCTGTCTCTCTGAGCCCATGCTTGTCAACATAATGACACAGAACCCTTCTTCCTGAAGCCATCCTGCTCCTTAAGATGGGCCAGGCGAGCCTTCTTCTGTTCGATGTCAAGACGCGACACCACTGCTTTTTGGGGATGGAAGGGAATCGAAATACACAAGAAGGCACATTAATTGCATATCCATGTCCGGGCCGGTTGCGGATACGCCGGTCAAGGAGGTCTGTGGGTGGAAACTCAGAGCATTTCGCCGGATAAGAGAGAGAAAAGAGTTCTCGTATACTGTGGGATCAACAACATGGACAACTTTCGGATCCTGAGGCCGCATTTCGATGTGTGCTATGGATTCGACGCGAATCCACAGAAGGTGGAAACCGCAAAGAAGGCCTACAAGAACGATCCGGATGTTCACATGGTTTTCGGGGCATTGACTCAAAGAGGTGGCGAGACAGTTGATTTTCACGTGACCACCGGCTGGGACCCATCTTCGACCCTTGGAGTGTTCAACCCTGAATTCGGGCACTTCAAGAATGGCCTTCTCGTTCCCCAGACCACGATCAGGGTGCCAACCATCAACCTCTGCGATTATTGCAAACAAAACGACATAGGATTCATCGACTTGCTTATCCTCGATCTCCAGGGCATGGATTACTCCGTGCTGAAGACAATGGAACCCTTCATCCGGGAAAAGAGGATCGCGGTGATCCAGGCAGAGACCGAGAAAGACAATTCTCCTCCGATACACCTTAGCCTTCCATCAAACAAACTTGAGGATTTCAAGTATCTCCTGTCCGAAAACTACGAGATCGTAAAGATAGCGCCCGATGTCGTCCCCGAAGACTGGTGGGAGATGGACGTGACATGGCAACTGAAACCAATCTACGGACCGCAGGATAATACACTTCAGCGCAGTTATGTGATCAACATTGTTTACCAGCATCTGCAGGAAGCGCACGCCCACGCGGTGCATAAAGGTCCATTCTCCGTAATATTCACCGCGGATCCGCTGACAGGATGCGACCTCTATGCATACCTCAACGCAGACAGTTTCTGCGGTGCGCAGAAAGGGCTGGATGTCCTTCTCCTTTTCGAACCCATAGTTGTGTTACCCGGGCAGTATAACGAGGATATTTGGAAACATTTCGATCACATTATCACCCCCTTCGAGGCTCTTATCTCTGATAACCAACGATTCACAAAGATACTCATTCCCAGGTCGGACTTCGTAGCACCTGTGGAGTCAACAGAAGATATCGCGGAGCGCGAAAAGAAGTATCCTTTGAATGGGCGCAAGAATGCGATCTGCATGATAAACGGGCACAAAACCTCATCGGTTGAAGGGGAACTCTATTCAAGACGTGTCGACGCCGCCAGATGGTTCCACGAGAATTCCGATATACCATTTGATGTGTTCGGCAACCCCCCCTTCTCCTTGCCCAACTACAGGGGAGCCCTGGAGCCCGACGCAAAGCTGGCAACTCTTTGCAGGTACAGGTATTCACTCTGTTTTGAGAATGTATACCACGAGAGATTCTCGGCGGGATACGTTTCGGAGAAGATACTCGATTGCCTTGAAACTCGGACTGTTCCCATATATCTGGGCGCCTGCAACATAGAAGAATATGTACCGAAAGGCTGCTACATTGACTTTCGCCAGTTTGGCAACTTTGCTGAGCTTGACCGGTTTCTCCACCAAGTATCCGACAAGGAATACCTGGAATACGTGAAGAACATCGATGACTGGGTATCAAAGGGTGGATTCCGTCCTTACTCCGGCAACGATCTCTACGACAGGTTATGCTACCTGATCGCCGGCGGCCGCGGGCTGACAATGTCAGCCCTCTTTGAGAGTGGTGCCTTCTGGGAGGCCGGATTGCCTCCCCGCCTCGCCCACAAGAAGTGGGCAACAAAGAAGGCTTTGCGGCAATGGTCGTGGGCCTTTCTGGCAAGCACGCCTTCTCGCCTTCTGTTGTCCGAGAGCGTCCGCCACGAACAGGACCTTCACGAAAAGCTATCCGATGAATACCAGAGCAAAGGAGATCATCGCAGGGCCGTCAAAGAACTGGAGTCGGCGATGGCCGCAGGTCCCGTCAGCGTGAAGACATACTGCAGGTACGCTCAGCTTTGCATAGCTATGCAGAGATACCAAGAGGCTATTGAAACGCTGTCCAGGATAGTTCAGATTGACCCCACCCATTCACAGGCGCATGACGATCTTGGCGTCCTGTACAGTCAGGCCGGCGATTACAAAAACGCCATGAAGTGCTTCGTTGTGGCGTACGCTGCCGACATAGACAACTACAACTCTTTGCGGAACATACTCGCCCTCTCCTCGCAGCTTGGACTGGCCGAGCAAGGAAAAGCTTTCCTGAATGCCGCACTCGAAAGGAATCCCGGGAACACAGAGATCAATCAAATAGCGAAAGAGTTCATGGAACAAAAGTCGATAGCGGACACATCGGCACCCGTTCTCACGCAACAACGCATTGCCAACGGAAAGAAGGTGGACAGGATGTCCGAAAAGAATTCACCAGGTTCGGAATCATCGCAAAGTGTAGACGCCATGGCAAGGTGTGGCCCCGCAGCACAAAAGCAGGTCAGAAACATCCAGATCATGAGTGGGACCCAGATCAGTGCGGATTGTCAGATAGGCGACTACACATACATTGGATTCAACTGCTTTATCACAAGATGCAATATCGGGCGTTACTGCTCTATTGCAAATTGCGTGAAAATTGGACAGGGAGAGCACGACATCAATCATATTTCGACAAGCACACTCTTTGTCCAAAATCCTTATCAGGCATTAACAAGCGCGCATTGCATTATTGGTAATGATGTGTGGATAGGTGTAGACTCAATTATCAGAAGAGGGGTCACCATTGGAGACGGGGCCGTTATCGGAGCAAACTCATTTGTTAATACGGACATACCCGATTATGCTATAGTTGCCGGTTCTCCCGCAAGAATCGTAAAATACAGATTTCCGCCTGAAATTGCCGCCATGATCAAAGCATCCAATTGGTGGAACTATGATCTGCAAGCTGCAAGTAAAATAATCGATGATCTGGAAAAAAGCATCCCGAAACAAACAGCTGCAAAAGACAGTACTCCAGGAAATCAGAAAAGCAACAACGTTACATCGATAGTTTTCAGCAAAGACAGGGCTATGCAGCTTGATTGCATTTTGAGGTCCTTTTTCAAACACTGCCTTGACAGCAGTTCTGTTGACATGAACGTCCTCTACACAGCCTCGGACCTGGCGCATGAAAGCCAATACAAGAGTCTTAAGGAGGATTATCCCTCCGTAGTGTTTGTCAGGGAAAAAGATTTCAGGAAGGATCTTCTGTCAATGCTGCGATCATCGGACTACACGTTGTTTCTCGTGGACGACAACATCTTCGTCAAGGATTTTACAGTCTCCGACACTGTGAGCGCCCTGTACGCAAACGAGAATTCCATCGGCTTCTCCCTGCGCCTCGGCAGGAACACCAGGTATTGCTACATGCTCGACAGAATACAGCGACTGCCGGATTTCCAGAGAGCATCAGGGGACATTCTTGTCTACCAATGGGTTGGTGCAGACCATGATTTCGGCTATCCCCTGGAAGTCTCAAGCTCCGTCTACCGCACATCCGACATGACAGCCCTCCTGGAAAAGATCGACTTCAGGAACCCCAACACACTTGAACTGGCAATGGATTCCTCGAAGGGTCTATTCTCAGCCCGCAGGAAGGAGCTTCTTTGCTTTGAGCAGAGCGTGGCATTCTGCAACCCCGTGAATACGGTCCAAAAGATGTGGAAGAACCGTTCCGGCACGGATTCCGGGCATTCTCTCGAAACCCTCGCGGAGATGTTCGACAAAGGGCTCAGGATAAATGTCGAGAAGTTCGACGGTTTCGTTCCCAACGCCTGCCACCAGGAAGTGCAGATGTCCTTCGACGCGGCAGCCCCGCTTCTGTCCGTTATCATCCTCAATTATAACGGTCTTGAAGATATCCGCCCCTGCGTCGACTCGATTGTCAGAAACACCCCTGAACCCCATGAAATAATTGTCTTCGACAACGCCTCCACGGATGGCTCTCTTGAATACCTCAGAGACCTGCCCGGGATAGTGCTCGTTGAAAACACCCTCAACATAGGCTGTCCCGCGGGCAGAGCGCAGGCCATGTCATATATCCATCGGGCCAGCAAGTACCTGGTATTTCTCGACAACGATACGATCGTCACGAAAGGCTGGGCTTCGAAATTCATAGCCCATTCCACAAACGACCCCATGATAGGTATGATGGGACCAAGATCGAACTATGTTTCGGGGATACAGCTCCTGAAGGATGCCTCCTACAGGACCGTCGATGAACTTGAAGCTGTGGCGGCGGAGTTGTCCGAACGGAATAAAGGCAAGCTCACCCCTACGCACAGGCTGGTCGGCTTTTGCATGTTCATCACCCGGAAAGTCGTCGACAGACTGGGGTCCATCGACCCCTCCTTCGGGAAGTTCGGTTTCGAGGACGATGACTACACCTGGAGAGCAATTGTCGCCGGTTTCAAGACCATGGTCGCCGAGGATGTTTTCATCCACCACAAAGGTGGTCCGCAGGGACAGGGCGACACCGAATATAACAGGCTTTTGTCTGACGCTTGGGGGATATTCAAGACTAAATGGGGCTTGCCCGCGGATCTTACCTATGGAACTGCGTTCAACATAGCTTCCATTCTGTCCCAGCCATATGACAGGAACAAGCACTATATCGCGATCGCAGGCCCCGGCAACAAAGATGTCCGGAAAGGGGGATCTCCGGATCTTGAGATAAGCAAACATTATTCGGAGATAGAAGAACTGGTGAAGAACAACAAATTCGCCGATGCCGTCGCCATCCTTGAGAGTCTGCTCGAGACGTATCCCGACCGCGCTTTGCTTCACAATGACCTCGGAGTTCTCCACTGCAAGCTCGGCGACCCCCAAAAGGCCCTTTTCCACTACCGAAGGGCTTGTACCCTTGAGGAACGCAATGAGACATTCCTGAGAAATCTTGCCGACCTATACCTTGTGGAGTTTAAGGACACCGAGACTGCTCTCGGATATTACCTCAAAGTCCTGAAGCTGAACCCGACGGATACAGAGGTATTGTCCATCCTGGGGAATATCTGCCTTTCACGCGAGCAACATACCGATGCACTCTTCTTTTACCGGAAGGTGCTTGAGATGGACAAGAACAATGCCGTGGCTCAGGAGATGATCGACATCTGCTCCGAAATGGAGAAGAAACAGATGATCCCCCGCGAAGAAAAGTACTCTTCACAGTATCAGCAAGATCATTTCCTGGACCAGCGGGTGTTTAACAAGAAGGAGGGCGGTTTCTTTCTGGACATAGGAGCCGCCGACGGTGTTTGTTTCAGCAACACTTACTTCTTTGAAACCTTCAGGAAATGGGACGGCATATGCATCGAGCCAAATCCCGTCGTCTTTGAACAGTTGAAGAAGAACAGACGGTGCGCCAAGGTCAACGCGGCAATTGCCGAAAAGGCCGGCAGGGCAAGGTACCTGAAGGTCGAGGGCTATGCCGAGATGCTCAGCGGCCTAGTAGACTACTACGAAAAAGATCATCTTGCACGAATAGACAACGAGATAAGGCAATATGGCGGCAGCAAGACAGAGATCGAGGTGGAAACTCTCAATATCAACGATCTTCTGCGCGAGCGCAACATCCACCACATCGATTACTGCAACATAGATGTCGAAGGGGCCGAATACGAAATACTGAAGACCATCGATTTCGATGATCTCGAAATCGATGTGCTCACCGTCGAAAACAACTATGGATCGCCGGACATGAGAGACTTCATGGCATCGCGTAACTACAGGCTGATAGCGCAGCTGGGATGTGACGACGTCTTTCAGAGGATTCCTGTACACAAGCAAACAGGCATCCCCGACCCTGCCGCCGTCGGGAGCAACAACGATCAACAGACGACATGCAGGAACACCGGTCCGGCAATTCCGGGTATTGGAGATGCGGCAGTCAAAACGTCGCACGAGAAAGGGACGACCATTATCATCGTCCTGACCGACAAGCCGGCCCGTCTGAAGGACTGTGTGCGGTCGATTCTGGACCACACCGACGGCGAAGACCTGGAATTCGTGTTCATTTCAAAGGAATTCGATGAAAAGACCTCCAGATTGATCAGACAACTTCTCAAGAAGGAATCCACTTACAGGTTGATCGCCGATGTGCATAACAAAGGCTTCGTGAACCTTGTCAACGAAGGGATAAGCGATTCCTCCAAGGAGTTCATTCTCCTTCTGGACCCTTCAACTGTTGTCACCGAAGGCTGGCTCTCGGGAATGAAGGATTGTTTCCACCGCGCGACAGATACAGGTATCGTCGGCCCAATGACGAACCACACATCAGAATCTCGACAGCTGATCAACCCCGGCGATCTGAAGTCAAGAGACCAGATCGAGGCGTTTGCCAGCAGTTTCAGAACACGAAACCTGCACCGCCGGTTCAACGTCTTTCGTCTCTCCGGCTTCTGCATGCTTTTCAGAAAGAGGTTCATCCACGACATCGGACTGCTCGACCCCTCTTTCGACTATTCTCTCATGGCCTGGGACACAGACCTGTCCATGAGGTGTTCACTGGCAGGACTGAAGAATACTGTCGCAGCCGACGTCTATGTTCATGGATCCCTCAATAGTCCGCCAAAGAGCTCTGCCACACTCCTGGCGAAATGGAGCGCCGTCGATCCTCTCACCGCAAAACAGCTGGCTGCCCTGACGGCCGTGGAGAGGTCGTGGCTCATGTTCGAAAAGGGAAAGCTTGAGAATGCCATTGATGTCCTGATGGACGGGGTCAAGTCAGCTCCTGATAACAGAGGCATCTACCTGTGCCTTGCCCGCATTCTCATCGATTCACGGGAATACAAGGAAGCTCTGGACGCCCTGCAGTCCGTAGCCACATGGGATAAGCACCACCCCGAAACGCTCGAATTGTCAGGATACGTACTTGAGGCTCTCGACCGCGACCTGGAGGCAGACGGATGCGCCAATGAATTACTATCGGCGAGACCCGGATACGGGCCCGCCCTTGACGTGAAAGGGCTTCTTGCGTACAAGAGAGGAGAACTCGGTCATGCTGAAAGCCTTTTTCGGCAGGCCATCCAGGGGGATCCGGGATTCGCGGAACCATACAGGAATCTGGGGCTTTTGAAATGGACCGCAGGAGAAAAGGAAGAAGGGCTTGCTCTTATGGAGAAAGCCTTTGTTCTCGAACCGGCGCGAAAAGACAACGCTCTCGCATATCTCAGCGCTGCGATCGATCGGAAGGCATGCGAGAGAGCCGAAGCGGTCCTGACCGAGGCCAGGACCCTTTATCCCGACAACCGTAATATTGCCGTTCTCCTCATTGACCTCCTGCAGCGGCAGGACAAAACACGGCTCGCCATGGATGAAATACAAAAATGCCTGGTGCGTTTCGGGGCCAACGAGGACATCGTCTCCATTGGTCTCGAGATCCGTGACACGCTGGGACCTATGGCGATCGACCGCCCCGATGCACAGCAGGGTACCCTTTCCGTCTGCATGATCGTGAAGAACGAGGAAAAGTACATCGCGCGGTGTTTGAAAAGCCTGCTCCCGATAGCTGACGAGTTGATCATCGTCGACACCGGGTCAACGGACAGAACCAGAGACATTGCCTCTGTCTTCGGAGCAAAGGTATACGACCTCCCATGGACCAACGACTTCGCGGCTGCCAGAAATGCTTCACTTGAACGCGCGAAGGGGCAGTGGATCCTTGTTCACGACGCCGATGAGGTCATTTCCCCGCGAGACCATCACAAGATACGACACACCCTCTCCCGGAAGACCGGGAAACCCGTTGCCTTCACCATGGTAACGCGCAATTACACGAACAACGCCAATCTGGAGGGTTGGGTAGAGAACATCGGCGAATATCCGGACGAGGAAGAAGGCGTAGGATGGACATCTACCAGGAAGGTAAGGCTGTTCACAAACCACAAGGGCATTCGTTTCCAGAACAGCGTCCACGAACTTCTTGAATTCTCCCTTGCAGAACTCAAGGTACGCCCGGAACCTTACGATGTTCCGGTCCACCACTACGGCAAGCTCGACACGGAACGCCTGGCCATGCGGGCCGAAATGTACTATGATCTCGGCAAGAAGAAGTTCGAGACAAGGCAGGACATGCAAGCACTCAGGGAACTGGCGGTGCAGGCCGCCGAACTCAGGAAATATGATGAGGCAATATCTCTCTGGCAACGGTATGCCCAGTTCAGACCCGAGGAATGTTCTGTATACGTCAATATGGCTACCTGTTATCTTGAGCTTGGCATGTTTGACAGGGCGTTGGAAATGGCAAAACAGGCCATGGAACTGGACCCTGTCTCAAAAGATGCGATGCTCGGATACGGAGCCACATGTTTGTGCAAGGGGAATGTTGCGGAGGCCGTATCAGTCCTCGAGAATCTCCACAATGACCAGCCTGGATATTACCCTGCCACGGGTATCCTCGCGGCCGCGTATTGTATCAGCAGCGATCCCTTAAGAGGAGAGGCCCTTCTCAAGGAAATGTGGTCAAAACGTGTCCACTACGGAAAGGCCCTTCATTCCCTGGCACAGAAACTCATATCGGCCGGGGAAGTACCCTATGCGCAAAGACTTCTGACATATATGATTTCGACAGGTCACAGAGAACCGGATTCCCAGCAACTCCTTGATGAACTGACGGACACGAGAAGATTCGGGGAAGTCTCACCGTGACAGGAGAAGACCGGCTTGCCCCGGGCACACCGGATGATTACATGACGCTGGCTCAGCTCGGCAGGACCGCCGCGAAGGTTGGCGATTATGAGAGAGCCGAGGGGTACTATAAGAAAACCCTCGCCATCAACCACAGTGCCTTCGAGACCGCCCTCGACCTGGGTAATCTTTACACCCGCCAGAGAAGACACAAAGAGGCCATCGTGATCTATCGATATGCTCTCGCCGGGGGCCTTGAAAGGCCCGATCTTCTGAACAATCTTGGATGTGCTTTGAAGGAGGAAGATCTGCCGGGCGAAGCTGAGGCACATTTCCGGAGGGCCATCCTCCTGTGGCCACAATTTGTGGAGGCCATGAACAATCTCGGCGTCCTGTTGAGGGAGCAGGGCAGGCTTGATGAGGCCCTGTCAGTCTACGAAAGGGCTCTGGCTCTTCGACCTGATGCCCCTGTGATCATTGACAACCTCGGCAGCGTTTGCATGGAAAGGGGCGATTACGGCAAGGCGGAGGCGCATTTCCGTCGGGCCTTTTCATTGGACCCGTCCTTTCACCAGGCCGGCTTTGACCTGGCCTACGTTCTCCTTCTGAATGGCAATTACCGGGACGGCTTTGAAAAATATGAGCTGCGCCTCGAAAGAGAGGGGGCGGCCTATCTGAGGCCGGGCACGGTGCCCCGTCTGGCCCCTGGACGAAAAGGGGTAATGGTCCTCGTCCGGGCTGAGCAGGGGCTTGGGGATACCATACACTTTGCACGCTTTCTGGCGCCTTTGAAGGAAAAGATATCTGGAAAGGTGGTTCTGGAATGTCAACCTCAACTCTTCGATCTCCTGCGTACCGCTGATGGGGCCGATGGGGTTGTCCCGCAAAGGGCTGATCACACCCCCGCGAATGTTGAGCGTGATGCCGAGATCCCTCTCCTGTCGCTCCCGTATTTCCTGGGACTCACCCCCGATACGATACCGGCGCCGGTCCCGTACATACATGTCGATGGGGATATTACCGCCAGATGGGGGGAACGACTTCGCGCAGAGGGAAGACCTGGATACTTGAAGATAGGAATTGCCTGGGCTGGAAATCCGAAGAATACCGGGGACAGGGGCAGGTCGACCGGGTTTCAGCAGTTCCTGCCGCTGCTGGGAACCGACTCCGGCGATTTTTACAGTCTCCAGTATGGAAAGGACGCCCTGGCGGAGATTGGGAACACGTCGGGCACAGCCCGGCTTCACATCATGACCGAAGGCATCAAGGCCTTTACGGAAACAGCGGCGCTCATCAAGAACCTCGATCTCGTCATTACCGTTGATAGCGTCATTGGGCACCTGGCGGGGGCACTGGGCGCGCCCGTCTGGAATCTCCTCCCGTTCGTTCCCGATTGGCGCTGGGGTCTCAAGGGAGAGAATACTCCCTGGTATCCCAGCATGCGTCTTTTCAGACAGAGATCTCCCGGTGGCTGGCACGAAACGATCGACAGGGTCCTTCGTGAACTGGCCGGACGTGCGTCTGAAAATGCCGTAAAAGCCTGCTGACCGAACCCATTTCAACGGTGGTATCTGTCTTTGCCTTGTTTCGGGATATCTGAAAGACCGGGAAGGGCTATTTCGGACTATCGTCCACGGGCATGCCGCGAAGTCCCGCTGCTAGATTGAGATTGATCTCGATGATCATATTGAGCTTTTCAGGAACGGGGTCCCCCATGATCTCAACGATCCGCTTGTCAATGAACAGGCTGAGCTTCAGGATATCACCGCGCAGTGGGCCTGGAAGCGGATTGTCTTCTTTCACCAATTCATCCTGGAAGATGGTCCATATTCTCTGGTTGAACCGGAGCGCTCCATCGAGCCTCTCGAAATGGCCATCATCGTTCCAGTGTTCCTGACATTCTTTCAACAGGAGAGCTCCCCTGGTAAGAACGGCCGCTTCGAGCTCCCTGCCGGAAATGGTGGTCTTCTGGGTTTTCTGGTACGCTTTAATACCCCCCGCTGACATGCCGCGTCGCCTCCTCCTCGTATTCGATCAACTTCCTGGCCAATTTGAGCGCCAAATAATACTTGCCATTCAATACGTGTTCGCTGATGTCTGCGACCAGCCCCGCCGTGCTGGGGGCCGCCTCTACAAGATCTTTCACCAGCGACCAGTAAATGTTGTGCTTCTCGACCACGTTCGTATCATCCACATACAGGAGTTGGATCATGAAATAGATGCGTCGGCAGGGAGTCACGGCGTCCTTCTCTCGAAGAATGTCCTTTTCGCGCAACACAGCCACATTGTTTTCGACGATCAATGAACATTTGGAATCACCGTTCGCGACAACCGCTCCGCCGATAATGAGACGTTCGTGTGGTTTCAGTGTTATCTTGAGTGCCATGTTCCCCGTGCCCTCACTTTTTGTATATGCCCTGCGTATCACCAAGGGGAAAGAAGGGGGGATAGCTCACCTCTGTGAAATCTTTTGCGCCCCTGTTCATGCCGAGTGACACGGTATCGGCATCCGTTTTTGCCGGCTGCTGATGGTTCCTTGTCGCCTCATGCCTGCCCCGCGTATGTGTCATGGTATCTGCTGGTCCGATCTTATCTACTGACATCCTTCACCTCCTGAGAGGCGGTTGAAAGGAGGAGGGTTTCCCCTCCTCCTTGATTGCATTAGCCGCTGTTACTGGAACAACTTGAGTACGGACTGTGCCGACTGTGCTGACATGGACAGTGCCGAAGTGCTCAGAGACTGCCTTGTCTGGAGCATGAGCATGTTGGCGCCTTCCTCGTTGGTATCGGCATTGACCAGGTTGTCTGCACCGGTCTGGAGGATGTTGCTGACGCTCGAGATCCAGTCGCTTCGCATCTGGATGATGCTCAGGTTGCTGGACAGAGCGGAGGATTTGACCTTCAGCGTATCGAGGGCTGTGTTGAGCTTGTCGATATCGACCTGAATGTTGGTCTCACTGTTCCAACCCACATTTGCCGTCGCGTTGAGGCTCAGGCCGGACACGGTCCCGTCAAAGGCATCGACAACCAGGGTGTGGTTGTTGCCGAAACGCACCGTCATGTTGTCCGACGCCGTCAGGAGGTTTTTGCCCTTGTAGAAGGCGTCGCTCCTGAGGTCGTTCAACTGGTTCATCGTCTCCGCGTACTGAGCGACCTTGTCAGCCAGCTCCGTGCCGCTTCCGATGGAGGATTCCGAAAAAACTGAACTCAGTGCCGCGTCAAAGGCAACATCTCCATCTTCCAGAGAGGTGCCGCTTACCGCCGTAACGGTGATCGTGACACCCGCAACCGCGGCATTCATATCCTTCGTTGATTCAACATTGCTGTTGATAGCGGCCGCGAGGTTTGCTGCCGTGTCAGCAGCAGTGGCCCCAATGTAGAAGTTTTGATCACCGAGTGTCTGGGAACCGACCGAAGTCACCGCGGTAAAGGTATCACCACCGATTGATATCGTGCTGCCACCGGCAAGACTGGCGATGCTATCGATCGTCAGGCTCTGGCTGTATGCTGACTCATTGAGAACGCCCTTCGCGTCTTCCGCGAGTGCCTTCGCAGATTCGATCAACGTCTTGATACCGGTAATGGCCGCGTCTGCCGCCTTGACGGTTTGGATCGCCTCTGAAATGGCATCCTTAAAGCTCAAAAGGTCATTGGCACGTGAAGTGTGTGACTGCGCGGTGAAGAAGTTCGTCGGATTGTCCAGAGCTGAGTTAACCTTTTTGCCCGTGGCCAATCTTTCCTGGGTCCTGTCGAGCAATTTGACTGTTGACTGGAGGGACAGGAGGTTCGACCTCATGCCTGATGTTAAAGAAATGTCTCCCATGGTTTTTCTCCTTTTCTAGGATTTTTTCTCCCGGCGATCTCGCCGGGGTACTACTGTGTACCGTGTGCCCATTACCGACTTGTTTTTCACCTCCCCGGTGAGCACTATGTTTATCTTCATGAGAGAGTTATCGAAAGGCGGAGAAAAAACTTAAGAGATAATTGTCATACAGAAAGCACACATTCTGTATTACCGGGATTGTGTTTCCGTTTTGTGTTTACAATCAATGGATTATCTGTCGACCGTCGTTGCCGGATGGGACTGTACATCGGACCGGGAAGACTCAGCCCATCCCGAAGCTTGAAACCGTCTTTACTCGTGTCCCAGGGAGTGTCTCGACGGGGTTGTTGCCTGACGTATCGAAGACGGCTAAAAGATGTTATCCTTGTTGGCTTCTTCACTCATCCTTTCAGCAATCCCGGCGACAAAATCCTCCGCGCTCTTGAGAGACTGCGCCGCTTCCGTTTTCGGGATCGGCCTCTCCGGGTCATAGATGAACTGATGTCTCTTGGTCCTCATCCTGTTGAACCGGTTTATGAGTGTCCTGAATCCCTCGCCCAGAACGGCAGCGCAGAATTCAACGACAGTTCTGTGTTGATCCTTACCCTTCGGTCGGTAACCGTGGGAGAACATGAGGGCTCTTCCGGCCCTGAGCATGGCATGATAGGCGATCGTATGGGCCCAGGCTTCGTCGATCTCAAGATTTGCCCTCGCCACCATCAGATCTCTTCTCGCCCTTGCAAGATTAACAGAGATCTGCTTCGGGTTTGAGGAAATTCTCTCAATGGATCCCTGAGCTTCAAGTCTCTTATAGCCCACGAAGATCTCCTACAAGGGCGATCTTCTCGCCATCAAGGACATTGGAGATGAACCCGTCTTTCGTCGTCACCTTCTCTTTGAATTCCTGGGGATCATACAGTACGTAGTTGAC
Source organism: Deltaproteobacteria bacterium UBA1386 (assembly GCA_002305765.1). GTDB lineage: Bacteria > Desulfobacterota > Syntrophorhabdia > Syntrophorhabdales > Syntrophorhabdaceae > Delta-02. Next base: position 10,530 of record DBQU01000042.1, on the reverse strand, counting down.
GCTTCTCCCTAAAGCTTTCTCCAGTCTCTGCAATGCCGCATCGATCACGTTGAGATCAACGTCGCCAACTATCAGGAGATCGACATCGCTGTCGGCGTTCTCCCGGCCACCGGCGAAGGACCCATAAATGAAGGCAAACTCGATCCCCTTCACGGCTTCAAGCAAAGACTTGATCTGTCCCGCGACTCCCGCAGTCTTAAGAATGAGCCCCTTAAGTTCGTCAAAGAAGGAACAACTCCTGTTCACTCGAAACTGTTTAAGGTTCCCCGCCCGGGCGGAGACGAGGATACCCACCTTTTCGAGTCTGGCCATTTCCCGACTCACATTTGTCGGGTCTTCCTGAAGGATTGGCGCAACTTGCCGCACGAAGTACTCTTCATCAGCATGGGTGAAGAACCAAACCAATATCTTCACCCTTGTCTTTGAACCGAAAATGCTGTTCAGAACATCATTCATAATCAACTGTAGCGAATTTTACTACAACTGTAGTTGTATTTACTACAATTATTCTTCTGCAAAGAGTTCGAACAAACCGTAAGGGATAACCTGAGACTTGAAACATGAAACCTGAAACTGTCTCTCATTCGTGCCTCAGGGCCTCGATGGGGTCGAGGCGGGCCGCCTTGAGGGCGGGGAAGTAACCGAAGATCATACCAACCGCCGCCGAGAAGAGGAAGGATACGAATATGATGGGGGCGTTGAAAACGAAGGGAACGCGCAGGACACTACCCAACCAAACCGACGCGATAAGCGCCAGAATTATCCCTATGATGCCTCCCAGAGAGGAGAGCACCACGGCCTCCACCAGGAACTGTGTGAGGACCTCGCGTTCAAGGGCGCCGATGGCGAGGCGGACGCCGATCTCCCGGGTCCTCTCCGTGACGGACACGAGCATGATGTTCATGATCCCTATGCCGCCGACGAGGAGGCTCACCGCCGCGACGGCGCTGAGGAGTGCCGTCAGAAGTTCAGTGGTGCTTGTGAGCATCTTTGCGATCTCCTTCATGTCCATGACGTTGAAGTTGTCGTCATCGCTCGGGGCGAGATGCCGCCTTTCGCGCATAAGTTTTGAAATGTCCTGCCGCGCCTTGTCCGTCGATGCCCCGTCCTGCACGGAGACCTGGATGAGGCCTATTTCCTGATTTCCGGTGATCCGCCGCTGGAGGGTCCGAATGGGGATCACCACGACATCGTCCTGGTCCTGCCCCATCGTGCTCTGGCCCTTCTCCGCCAGGATGCCGATCACCTCACAGGAAAGTTTCTGGAGACGGAGTTTCTCACCCAGCGCGTCCTGGCCGCCGAAAAGCTTCTTGCGCACCGTCTCTCCGACGACACAGACCGCGGCGCCCGAGCGCAGCTCGCTCTCGCTGAACTGCCTGCCCGTCGCGACGGACCTTTTCGTTATATAGAAGTAATTGTTGTCGCTCCCCGTCACCTGGGTCGCCCAATTCTGATTCCCCAGTATCGCCTGGACCGATTGTGATGAAACAGGCGCCACGGCGGCGATGGAACTCACCTCCCGCATGATGGCCTCCACATCGGCCTCCTTGAAAGGCACATTGCCCGATGACTGGCCCGGCCCGAGCCTCTTCCCCGGGCTCACCATGAGCATGTTGCTCCCCATGCTCGCGATCTGCTGCTGGACCTGGAGGGTCGCGCCGCCGCCGATCGTCACCATGGTGATGACCGCCCCGACGCCGATGACGATACCCAGCACTGTCAAAAAGGAACGCATGACGTTTCGCCTGATCTCCCTCAAGGCCAGCAGGATCGTGTTCCAGAGCATCAGGCCTTACCTCCGTTGTGCTCATCGACCACGATCATGCCGTCCCGGAAATGGACCTGCCGTTTCGCGTAGACCGCCATATCCGGTTCATGGGTGATCATTACCACCGTGATCCCTTCGTCCCTGTTCAAGGCGGTGAGCACATCCATTATTTCCCTGCTGCGGGCCGAATCGAGGTTACCCGTCGGCTCGTCCGCCAGGAGCACCGCGGGACCGGTGACGATGGCACGGGCAATCGCGACACGCTGCTGCTGGCCCCCTGAAAGCTCCGCCGGTGTGTGGTGTTCCCACCCCGTGAGGCCGACCGTTCCCAGCGCCTCCATGGCCAGTCTGTGGCGCTCCCGGGCACCCGTGCCGCGATACAGGAGGGGAAGCTCCACGTTCTCCAGCGCCGAGGTCCGGCTCAGGAGATTGTAGCCCTGGAATATGAACCCCTGGTAATGACGGCGCAAAAGTGCCCTCTGGTTCCGGTCCAGAGCCCCCACGTCCACGTCCCTGAACAGGTACGTACCCTCCGTCGGCATGTCGAGACAACCGAGGATGTTCATGCACGTCGATTTGCCCGATCCGCTGGGTCCCATCACCGCCACGAACTCGCCTTCATCGATGGAAAGGTCAATACCCCTGAGGGCCTCGACCATGGCGTTCCCCTTTCCGTATATCTTTGTCACCCCTCTGAACTCGATCAGATGGCCTGCATGTTCGCTGTCGTGAAGATGTGCCTCTTCCGTCATCACTTTGTCCCCGTGATCGTATCGGTGACAACCTCCGTGCCGGGCTGAAGGTTCCCGCTCGTCACCTCCGTCACACCGCCATTCTGTGCGCCGATGGTGATGGAAACGGAGGCCAGTTGGCCCTTGCTCAGGGTCCATACCCGCTTCTGCTGTTTTTTGCCTCTCTCTTCACGCGGCTGTGCCCCCTGTCTCGGGGGCCGGGGAAGCAGCGCGCCAACGACTCCTCCTGATGCCTTCTTCTCCTGCTGAACGGGGGGCGAGAAGCGCAGCGCGGCGCTGGGCACGAGGACGACGTTCTCCAGTTTCCTGACGGTGATGTCCGCAGTGGCGGTCATGCCCGGGCGCAGGGACAGGTCGGGATTACTGACCCTCAGCACCGTTTCGTACGTCACGACCCCCGACGTTGTCGACGAACCGTACCGGGCCTGAGTAATCTCGGCTTCAAAGGCACGGTCCGGATAGGCATCGACGTTGAACGTGGCCTTTTGCCCTTCCTGCACCTTGCCTATGTCGGCCTCGTCCACATTCACATGGAGTTCCATCTTTGTCAGGTCCTCGGCAAGGGTGAAGAGCACGGGGGCAGTGAAAGACGCCGCCACGGTCTGCCCCGGTTCAATGCTCCGCGCAAGGACAATGCCGTTGATGGGTGATTTGATGACGGATTTCGACAGATCCGTCAGGTGCGCATTGAGAGCAGCCTCAGCCTGTGACACGGAAGCCTTGTAGTTCGCCGCGTCCGCCTTTGCCCGTTCGAAGGCGGCCTTCGCCGCGTCCATCTCGGTCTGTGAAGGAACCTTGCCGCCGCTTAGATCCCAGACCTTCTGGAACTGCGTCAGCTTTGACTGCGTCTCCGTGACCGTTGCCCGGGCCTGCTGCTCCTTTGCCCTTGCCGCTTCCAGCGCCGCCCTGGATTGGGCGATAGTCGCCTGTAGTTTCGTGGTGTCAAGCCTCGCCAGGACCTGGCCCGCCTTGACCTTGCTGTTGTAATCCGCCTCAACGGTCTTGATGGTCCCCGAAAGCTCGCTGCCCACGTCAACCTTGTTCGTCGGCTGCAGGGTTCCCGTGGCGGTCACGACGACAACAAGGTCTCCGCGCCTGACCTGTTCCGTCTTGTACTCAACCGCCTTTGATTTCCCTCGTACCCCCAGAACCACAAGCACGACGACTATTGCGGCAACAACCAGACAACCCGGCAGAAGATAGCGCCTGAACCGTCCCGAACCCGCCAGAGGGCCTGTTCCCAGGACCTTTGCCGCGACTGACTTCGGATCAATCTTCATTTTCATGTGTCTTCCTTGTATCTGTCTTCTCTTCCTCACGTGATGCCATTGATTCCCACCCCCCTCCGAGGGCCTTGTAAAGTTTTATCAGGTTCGATGTCACCACTCCCCTGCTCTTCGCGAGCTGGTCCTGGGCGGACAGCAGGGAACGCTGGGCCACAAGGACGGTGAGGAAATCGCTCAGTCCGGCCTCGTATTTGAGAAGAGCAACCTCGGCGGATCTATTCGCCGCTCTTTCGGCAAGGCGCAGGGACTCCATCTTGTTTTGCTCCTCGGCATAGGCGGTCAGGACATTCTCCACCTCTTCCAGCGCGCTGAGGACCGTCTTCTCGTACTCCACAAGGGCCTCTTCCTGCAGGGCCGACTGGACCTCGATCTTGGCCCGTATCGCGCCGCCCTTGAAGATAGGCCAGCTCATCGAGGGACCGAAACTGTATGACCGGGTAGGCGTGGAAACAAGCCTGTTGACCGAAAGGGCTTCGATCCCTATGGATCCCGTAAGTGTGAACTTCGGGTACAGTTCCGCTGTTGCCACCCCCACCCTCGCCGTCTGCGCGGCGAGTTCGCGCTCCGTGCGTCTGACGTCCGGCCGCCGCCGCAGCATGTCCGCCGGCACGCCCACGGCCACGTCGATAGGAGGGGCGGGAATGGATCCCGGCTTCTCCAGCTCCTTGTGGACTTTTCCCGGTTGTTCACCCAGCAGCACCGCGATCCTGTTGAGCGCCGCCTCCAGTCCTGACCGAAGGTCCGGCACCTGCGATCGCGTACTCTCGAGGTTGGAAAGGGCCTCCTGAACCGCAAGCTCGTCGCCAACCCCTGCCTGCTGGCGCCATAATGTCAACTGGTAGCTCTCCGCCTGCTTTGCGACGTTCCCCTCGGCGGCTTCGATCCTCGCCTGGTAGGAACGCACATCGATGTAATTCATGGCCACTTCTCCCAGGAGAGATACAAGAACATCCCGCAAGTCTTCCCGGGCCGCGTCGAGGTCCGCCCCGGCGGCCTCCACGGAACGACGCACACCGCCGAAAATGTCGATCTCCCAGGAGGCGTCGAAGCCCGCGGTGTAGAGGTCATTCACCCTGTCGGCAACGGTATCGGCGCTGCTGTAAACGCGTTTGCCGGAGGCGGAGGAATCCACGGAGGGAAAGAATTCGGCAACCGCCACGCGGCGGCTCGCACGGGCCTGCCTGACTCGGGCCTTCGCCATTTTCAGGTTCAGGTTCCCTGCCACCGCCCGTTCGATGAGACCGGAAAGGGCTTCGTCATTAAGAGTGGTCCACCAGGCGGCCAGGACCCCCGGATCCGCGGCGGCGGGTTTGAGGCCGCCTTTGAGTGCCGTGTGCCACTGATCGGACACACTGACGTCGGGCCTGACATAATCAGGCCCGACGCTCGCGCAGCCGCCGAGAAGGAGCAATCCAAGAAGTGTGATCGGAAGAACCGCCGTGAGGTACAGGGCGGGAATATGCTGGGAGTTGATCTTCATCGGCCGGATTTGCCTTTAAGTATACTTGAAAACGCCCCTCACCGCACCTTTTCCTTTTTCCGTGGAACACTCTTCCCGTCCACAGGGCTCCTTGGCGGCTGAGGTTGATCGCATGGCGCGGGCCCAATCATCCTGTCGCGGGGAGGCAGAGACCTCATATGGGCCGTCTCGAGGAACTCCCTCAGTTTCTTCCTTTCCTCGCTCGTCAGTTTCCCCTTTATCTCCTCGATCGCCTTGATCCGGGCAAACTGCAGGTCCATTTTGAGGGCCGCTATCTGTTTCAACTTCGCTTCGACCACTTTTAGGTCCACAGGGTCCTCACCTAGAAGCTCTCTGAGATCGATCGATGCCACCTGGAGTTCCGCCCTCTTCCTGATACCCTCCTTCACGGTCCTCATCTCTATCTCGCGTATCGCGTCCATGCGATTCCTGTCGATGGTGAGATGAGGCAGGTCGAGCCAGAGGGGATGGTCCATGTCCATTCCCGTGCCCGGGTGGCCCGGACCCGGACCCTGCGCGGCTGCATGGCACACGGTGAGGACCGTGAGGAGCACACCTATTGTCAAGCCAACGAACACCTTTTTCATATCTGCCTCCTTGATTCGATCTTCTGTATCCCGCGTCTCTCCCCGGTTTGTTTCATGGGCAAAGAATATCCGAAGAATGTGGCAAAATTGTGCAGGAAATAAGGATATTCGCCGGAAAGCGTCAAAAGGCTCCCCATTTCGGGAGAGTGGTTGTAGAATACATGGCATGGCACACAACGCAAGGGATTCGCGATGATACGGATCGGGATAACCTACCGGCTCTTCCTCTCCATCCTCGCCGCAACGTGCGCGGCGATCCTCTGCATGTTCCTTGTCATGCACTGGAGCATCAACAGGGGTTTTCTCCGGTATCTCGACACGATGGCGCAGGCCGGCATGGAATCGGTAAGCATGAACCTCGCCAGGGCGTACGCCAGCCACGGGAACTGGGATTTCCTCCGTGCCGAGCCGGCGTACTGGGTGACGCGGGCTCTCCACGAACATGACGGACCGGCCCCTTCGGGGCGGCAGGGACAACTGCATCCGCCCAGACTCCCTCTTGTCGTTCTCGATGCCAACCGGCGGCCACTCTTCGGACACCCCGGGAAAGAGGACACGATAAAGTACAGACCCATCATCCACAGCGGGTCGACCGTGGGATACGTGGGCCATCTTCCTCCCCGGCAGTTCCTGAGCCCTCCTCAGGTCCAGTTCCTCCAGCACCAGAAGTCCGCCCTTATCGCGGCCGTACTCGGCCTCGTTCTGGTGGTCGTGGTCTTTTCCCTTCCGCTCGCGAGGCGGCTTATACGCCCCGTGAGGACCATCGCGGCGGCAACCCGGGAGCTCGCCTCGGGAAGGTACGCGGTACGCGTTCCCGTAACGTCCTCGGACGAACTGGGTCAGCTCGCGCATGCCTTCAACGCCATGGCCGGCGCCCTCGAAAAGAACGAGAAGGCCCGGCGGCAATGGGTGGCCGACATATCCCATGAACTCAGGACACCCCTGGCTGTGCTTCGCGGCGAGATAGAGGCCCTCATGGAGGGGGTGCGCGAGACCACCCCCGAGGCCGTCAGGTCGCTTCACAGCGAGGTGATGAGGCTGCACCGCCTCGTCGATGACCTTCATCAACTGACCCTGTCCGATCTCGGCGCTCTGACGTACCGCAAAGAGAGCGTCGACCTCGTGGAGGTACTTGCCGACTCCGTCGATGCCTGCGAGGTCGAGTTCGACCGCAAAGGCATAGCTCTCGAAAAGGACATCCCCCGCAGGCAGGCTGCCGCGCACGTCTTTGCCGACCGAGAACGCCTTCAGCAGCTCTTCTCCAACCTCCTCGGGAACTCCCTGAAATACACCGACAGTGGAGGCAGGCTTGTCGTTCGTGTCCGGCAGGACGGCGCCACGATGACCGTGGATCTCGAGGATTCCGCCCCGGCGGTGCCTGCCGGTGAGATGGACAGGCTCTTCGACAGGCTCTATCGCGTCGAAACCTCCCGCAACCGCGCATCGGGAGGCGCCGGACTCGGCCTCACAATCTGCAGGAACATCGTCGAAGCCCATGAAGGCACCATAACCGCCTCTCCTTCTCCACTTGGGGGCCTGTTGATGCGGGTGTCCCTGCCTCTTGTGGAAACGGGTCCATGAACAGGGTCATCCTCGTCGTCGAGGACGAACCGAAACTGGCGAGCCTTCTGGCCGATTACCTCAGGGCCTCCAGTTTCGAGCCCCACTGCCTCGCAAACGGCATGGACGTCGTCCCCTGGGTGCGCGAGCACAGGCCCGAGCTCATCCTTCTCGACCTCATGCTCCCGGGACGGGATGGGATGGAGATATGCGCCGATATCAGGACATTCTCCGCGGTACCTATAATAATGGTAACGGCGCGGATAGAGGAGATCGACCGCCTGCTGGGCCTCGAGATCGGGGCCGACGACTATATCTGCAAACCCTTCAGTCCCCGGGAGGTGGTGGCGCGCGTAAAGGCCGTTCTGCGAAGGACCCGGGGCGGCCAGACACTCGAGGCGAGCGGCCTTGCTCTCGACGAACACCGCTGGCGGGCAACCCTGAACGGCCGTGACCTGGGTCTCACCGCCGTCGAATTCAAACTCCTTCAGTTCCTCGCGGCGAACCCGGGACGCATATTCGGACGCCAGCAGCTCATGGACCGGATCTATCCCGACGAGCGCGTTGTCAGCGAGCGCACCATAGACAGCCACATCAAGAAGCTGAGAAGGAAACTCCAGACCGCCGACCCGAAGGCCAATCTTATCCACGCCGTCTACTCGGTAGGGTACAAGTTCGAGAACGCGTAAGGATGGTTCCAGGTTTCAGGTTTCAGGCGGGAACAATTGGGTTGACACCGCCTGCCGCATGGAATAATCTAACTGGGAGACCAATCAATGACCCGAGCTCTCATCACAGGCATCACAGGACAGGACGGCTCCTACCTCGCCGAGTACCTCCTCTCGAAGGGGTACGAGGTCCACGGGGTGATCAGGAGGGCCAGCACCTTCAACACGGGGAGGATAGACCACATCTACACGGACCCCCACTCCCCGGGCGCCCGGTTCTTCCTCCACTACGGGGACCTCTCCGACGCGGGACAGCTGACGGACCTCATCTACAACGTCAAACCCGACGAGATCTACCACCTCGGGGCCCAGAGCCATGTCAGGGTCAGCTTCGACACCCCGGAGTTCACGGGGGACATCACCGGCATCGGCACGACACGCCTCCTCGAGGCGATACGAAGGAGCGGGATACGGACACGCTACTACCAGGCCTCCTCCTCGGAGCTCTTCGGCGCCTCCCCGCCCCCGCAGAGCGAGACGACCCCCTTCCGCCCCAGGAGCCCCTACGCCGCCGCCAAGCTCTACGCCTACTGGATGACGGTGAACTACCGGGAGGGCTACAACCTCTTCGCCTGCAACGGCATCCTCTTCAACCACGAGTCGCCCCGCAGGGGGGAGACCTTCGTGACGAGGAAGGTCACCCGTGCCCTCGCGAACATCCTCACGGGGAAGCAGAAGAGGCTCTACCTCGGGAACATCGACGCGAAGAGGGACTGGGGCTTCGCACCGGAGTACGTGGAGATGATGTGGCTCATGCTCCGGCAGGACGAACCCGACGACTACGCCGTGGGCACCGGGGAGAGCCACTCCGTCAGGGAGATGGTGGATACGGCCTTCGCCTACGCCGGGATAGGGCTCGAGTGGAAGGGAGAGGGGGCCGAAGAGAAGGCGGTCGTCTCCTCCCTGGCACGGCACCCCTCAACCTGCCTGAAACCCGGTGACACCGTCATCGAGATCGACCCGAGGTACTTCCGGCCCACCGAGGTGAACCACCTCCGGGCGGACATATCGAAGGCGAAAGAGCGCCTTCGCTGGGAGCCCCGGGTCACCTTCGACGAGCTCACGAAGACGATGGTCGACTACGACCTCAGGATGGCCGGCATCGAGGCCCCCTGCGAGGGGATCGAGGCGTGCCGGTCCAAGGGTTTCCTCTACACGGACCACACCTATTCCCTGTACGAGAGGATACGGGAAGGGGAATGAGGACGGTGTCAGACCTCCGGGAGAAGACCGTGACCGTCACCGGCGGCAGGGGTTTTTTGGGACGGCATCTTGTCCGCGCCCTTGAGTCGAGAGGCTGCCGGAAGATCCTTGTCGCCGACCTCCCCGAATACAATCTTGTCAATCTCACCGACATACGTCGGATGTACGAGGAGCAGAGACCCGATATTGTCATCCACCTTGCGGCAAAGGTGGGCGGCATCGGTTTCAACCAGGAGAACCCTGCCTCCCTCTTCTATGATAACGCCATGATGGGCATCCAGCTCATCCATGAGGGGTACCTTCAAGGCATCGGAAAGTTCGTCGCCCTCGGGACCATCTGCGCCTATCCCAAGTTCACCCCCGTCCCCTTTAGAGAGGACAAACTCTGGGACGGCTACCCCGAGGAGACCAACGCCCCCTATGGCCTCGCCAAGAAGATGATGCTCGTCCAGTCCCAGGCCTATCGGAAGCAGTACGGGTTCAACTCCATTTTTCTGCTCCCCGTGAACCTCTACGGCCCCGGCGACAACTTCAGTTTCCGGTCCTCCCACGTCATCCCTGCTCTTATCAGGAAGTTCCATCTCGGCAACATGCTGTCCCGCGGCGACCTGGATGAAATAGTCCACGACTTCCTCCGCAACGACGACGGGGAAGCCATCATCAACGGTAAGCCGGTAGTAATAGGCAGGGACTCCCCCGCGGAAGACATTCTGGCCGTCCTGCAACATTTTGGAATCACCCGCCCATCCGAAGTCAACCCGGAATCAGGAACCCGGAACCAGGAACATTCTTCCGTCTCCGTGGAAGTCTGGGGCACGGGCTCAGCGACCCGGGAGTTCTTTTACGTGGAGGACGCGGCGGAGGCCATCGTCGCCGCCACGGAGAGCTATGACGGGAGCGATCCCGTGAATATCGGCGCGGGCTTCGAGATATCCATAAAGGACCTCGTGCTCCTCATCGTCGACCTCATGGATTTCGGCGGAACCGTGGTCTGGGACCGCACCAAGCCGGATGGCCAGCCCCGCCGGATGCTGGACACCGCGAAGGCCCTGCAGGAATTCGACTTCCGGGCGGCAACGTCCTTCGAAGAAGGATTGAAGAAGACAATAGACTGGTACACCGCCCAGTAGCTCCTCATACTGCACGTGCCGTCATTCCTTCCCCAC
>DBQU01000038.1 GCA_002305765.1 Deltaproteobacteria bacterium UBA1386 | reverse complement strand
TATGTCCATGCCCAACTACTACCCCCGGCCCGCTTTGCTTGACTTATCTCCCAAACTTGCGATAACATTCTGAGTATTTGAAAACCCGATGAAGAGGTGTGGCATGAGAAAGGAAGTAAGGATCGCACTCGGACTGGCAGTGGTCGTTGTCTTCGTCCTCACGTTGCTCGCGGGTGCTTTTGCCCAGAAAAAGGCCCCGGAATCGATGATGCTGAAGCTCGAGGGGGCGAAGTTCCCTCCCGTGGCTTTCTCCCATCCTCAGCATACCGAAAAGGCAAAGATAGACTGTGTCGAATGCCACCACAAGGACAAGAACCCGAAGGAGCCCGGGGGATGCATGCCCTGCCACGACCTCAAGGACGTGAAGAACGGCGCGATACCGATCAAGGACGCATACCACAAGAACTGCATAGAATGTCACAAACAGTCATCGGCGAAAGGGGTAAAGGCGCCGACGAAGTGTAATGACTGCCACAAAAAGCAATAGCGGAACGGAAACCCCGCCGGCCTCACGGGCAGCCTCCCTCTCCCGATCCCTCGCATCGGTGCGCCTCGGTATCGTCGTGTTGTCGCTCATCGCGGCGACATCCATTCTCGGGAGCGTGATCAAGCAGGGGGGCACGGAGGAGGAGTACCTCTCACTTTACAGCGAGAAGGCCTATCATTTCATAAAGCTCTTCGGGTTCGACGACGCCTACCATTCGCCGTGGTTCTATTTTCTCCTGGCCCTTTTTGCCCTCAACCTCATCGCGTGCACCGTGAGACGCATACGGGGTCTCACGGGGGAAAGAGGGCCGGGGGCAAAGAACGCGCCGGACGTGAAGGCCCTCGCGGCCGCGGGGTCGGGCTTTAGCGCCCCCGTGGACACTCTCGGCGAGATCTCCCGCCGCCTCAGCGCCTCGTCGTATAAGAGGAAGCAGCTGTCGGAAAGGACAACGCTTTACGAGAAAGGGTCTCTCGCGCGATACGGGGTCCTCGTCATCCACGCAAGCGTCCTCATCGTGCTTCTGGGCGGGCTCATCGGGCTCGTTGCGGGCGACAGGGGTTTCCTTGTGCTGCGCGTGGGCGAGACGGCCGAGGCCGCCGTCTCGCGCGAGAGGGCGCGGCTTCCCGTACCGCTCGGCTTCACCGTGAGGTGCAAGGATTTCAACGTCACCTTCTATCCCGGGGGGCAGCCGAAAGAGTACGCAAGCGACATCGAGATCCTCGACGGCGCGGGCAAGGTCCTGAAGGAGGGCAGGATCAAGGTGAACGAGCCCCTGTCCTACAATGGGGTCAGGTTGTACCAGTCGAGCTACGGGACATCGAACAGCTACACCTTCCGCGTGGACGGGAGGGAGGTCGTCCTCGCGGAGCAGGAGGTGGCGAAGGCGGGCAGGACCGCTTTCATGGTTGTGAGGTACGCCCCGCAGGTGCACGATTTCGGCCCCGGGGTGATGGTCGCCTACATGGATGGGGAAGAGCCGAAGACGCTCTGGCTCCTGAAGGACGTCGAAAGGATGAGAACCCGGGTGATACAGGGATCACGGATCTCTCTCGAAGGGATAACGAGCGGATACTACACGGGTCTCGAGATGTCCCGCGATCCCGGCGTGCCCGTGGTGCTCGCGGGGTTCGGCCTCATGCTGGCCGGGCTCTACATAAATTTCTTCACTTTCCACCGGAGGATATATGTCGCGAGTGATGGCGCCGGGATACACGTCGCCGGCATGGCCTCGAGGAACAGGGAGGGGTTTCTCGAAGAGCTGGGCAGGCTCTCAAAGGACCTCGTATGATCACGCACGACACGATCCTCGGGGTTTCGACGATCCTCTACCTCGCCCTTTTTTTCCTGTACATCCTGTATTTCACCGCGGGAAAGAAGGGAATCCTCAGGATCGCCTGGTATGGTCTCCTCGCGACTTTCACCATGCAGGCGGCGGGTATCGGCCTGCGCTGGGCAGAGTCTTACCAGTTGGGCATGGGGCACGCGCCGCTCTCGAACTACTACGAGTCACTGATATTCTTTTCCTGGACCATAAGCCTCATCATGATCGTCATGAGAAAGAGGCTGTACCCGGTGATAACCTTCAGCGGGGCCACGGCGTCACTCGCGCTCATGGCCTACGCGTCCCTTTCCCCCGGGGTGGAGCGGGGGATCCAACCACTTATCCCGGCCCTGCAAAGCAACTGGCTGCACGTCCACGTCATCACCTGCTTCCTGGCTTACGCCGCGTTCCTCGTGTCATTCACATGCGGAGGACTATACTTTTTTGAGTCCCGCGGGAACGTGCCGACGGGCAGGACACTGGAAGACATCAATTACAGGAGCATTATTATTGGCTTTTCCATGCTAACATCTGGTATACTAACAGGAGCTGTGTGGGCCCACTACGCGTGGGGGTCATACTGGAGCTGGGACCCGAAGGAAACATGGTCGCTCATAACCTGGATCGTCTATGCCTTGATCCTTCACCTGCGCTTCGCGGGGGGCTGGAGAGGGAGGAGGACGGCGCTTCTGTCGATCGTCGGTTTTGCGTGTGTCGTCATGACCTATTTCGGGGTCAATTTTTTCCTTGCGGGATTGCATAGTTACGCGACATGACAAGAAAGAGACCAAAGAGCCTTGTCGTCTTCGGCAACGGCATCAACTGTGAGAATGAGACGGCTCATGCGAACCGGCTGGCGGGTTTTGAGCCGGAGCTCGTCCACATCGACGAGTTCGTCGATCGTCCCGGTCTGATCCACAGATACAGCTTCATCAATTTCCCCGGGGGTTTTCTTGACGGGGACGACCTGGGTTCCGCGAAGGCGCAGGCCGTGAAGTGGAAGTACCAGAAAATGGCGGACACGGGCAGGCGCTTCCTTGACGAGCTCGTGAAGTTCGTTGAGGAGGGAAAGGTCATCATGGGGATCTGCAACGGTTTTCAGCTCCTCGTGAAGACGGGCCTGTTGCCGGCGCTGGGAAAGACATATGGAAGACAGTCGGCGACCCTGACGGCGAATGACCTGGGGCGGTTTGAGGACCGCTGGGTCTATCTGAAGGCAAATCGATTTTCTCATTGCATATTTACGAACGATATGGATAAAATCTATCTCCCTGTGCGACATGGCGAAGGTAAGTGCATCGTCGATTCGATGGAGAGCCTGTCTGCCATGAAAAGGGGGGGCAATATCGTTCTGCAATATGCCGACGCCGCGGGCGAGGTGTCGATGAGCTATCCCGAGAACCCGAACGGTTCGATGGAGGCCATCGCCGCCATCTGCGACGACACGGGAAGGGTCTTCGGGCTCATGCCGCACCCCGAGGCCTTTGTGCATCGTACGCAGCATCCCCGCTGGACGCGGGAAGAGGTCCCGAACGAAGGAGACGGGCTTAAGATCTTCAGGAACGCCTGTAAATATATTTCAGAAAGCTGACTTAAGGAGGTTTGTCCATGAACAAGATGGATATAATCAACAAGCTCGCCGCAGATATAAACGTGAACCAGAAGATAGCGAAGATCGCCGTGGACACGATCATCGACAGCATTAAGAAAGCGATCATCAATAATGAGCGCGTGGAGATACGAGGTTTCGGCAGCTTCACCCTCAGGGAATACAAGGCATACAGGGGCAGGAATCCCAAGAGCGGCGAAACCGTTCAGGTCGAGCCGAAGAGACTCCCCTACTTCAAGGTCGGGAAAGAACTGAAAGAAATGGTCTGGAAGGAGGACAACTAGAGCTTTCCCCAGAAGGGACTCAGGACTCGCTTCACATTCGTCACGACCTCCACAACCCCCGGACAGGGTTTGTCTTTCCTCGCGCGTTCAAAGGCAGGCTCCCCCTTCATAGTTGTTATCACCGCCTTCACGGAGCGGGCAAGACCCGCGGCTTCATATCCCCCTTCCAATGCAAATAGCGCCATGGAACGGCACCATTTTCGGGCAATGTCGAGGACTATCTCCGTCATGGCCGAATAGCCTCCCTCCGTGACTGACATGCCTCCCAGTGGGTCGTCGCGGTGGGTGTCGAACCCGGCCGAGACAAGCACCATGTCAGGCTGGAAAAGGTCGGCGACAGGCAGGAGGACCTCCCGGAGAACGAAGAGATAGTCATCGTCGTTCATCCCGTAGGATAGGGGCACGTTGACCGTGTAACCGGCGCCGTCACCCTGCCCGGTTTCTTCGTACCAGCCGGTACCGGGGTAGTAGGGGAACTGATGGGTCGAGAAGTACAGAACGGAAGGGTCGGAGTAGAAACTGTGCTGTGTCCCGTTCCCATGGTGGAGATCGAGGTCGACGATGAGGATCCTGCCTGCGCCGTGTGCCCCCTGCAGGTAGCGGGCGGCGATGGCCATGTTGTTGAAGATGCAGAAACCCATCGCCCGGGACCTCTCGGCGTGATGCCCGGGTGGGCGGATAAGGGCGAAGCCGCTCCGGACGACGCCGGAGAGGATGGAGTCGGCGAGGCTCAGGCATCCACCCGCGGCGAGGAGGGAGGCCTCGTAGGTCCGGGGTGACGTGGATGTGTCGGGGTCAAGCGAGGCCGTACACCCCTCTGTTCTGGCAATGCTCTCGATGTAGGACGCGTCATGGATGAGAGCGACCTCCTGGTGGGTCGCCATCCTCGGCGTCACGTAAAGGACCCCGTCGCCGTCGATGGAGGGCAGCATGGAATAGATGTGCCCCAGGCGGTCCGGACTTTCCGGGTGGTAGTTGCCCGGGTCATGCTCGAGATAGAGAGGATCTTTGACGATGCCGACCATATACTCTCCCTGCTGGCGATCTAAAAGAAGGTTTTACCCCAGATCGCCGGGTTGGGCAAGGGGAATGAGGGTCTGCGTGCGGAGCGCGCAGACCCGTGTGCCCGTCCACGTCAATCCGGCCTACGCCGGATCGGCTCCCCTGCGGTCTGTCAGGTAGCAGCTTCCCCAGGACTGCTTGGCGAGCTTCTTCATCTCCGAAGCCACCTCGGTCATCTCCCCGAAGTGGGTAAAGGACCGCGTCCTGTTCGTGGCGATGCCTATGGAAAGGGCGATTACGGGGAACTTTCTGGTGTTCCCCTGGCGGTCGAGGGTCTCTATGAAGCCCGCGTCCCTGTCCTTCCTGTCGTACAGGCTGGGGGTGATCCTGTCGAAGGCGTCGATGATGTCGGCCGAGGCCTCCTCGACGACGTCGACGGATGTAATGAAAACGAAATCGTCGCCGCCTATGTGCCCGACGAAGGCGGTCTGGGGCTCTTTGCTCTTGACGATGTTGAGGATAAGCCGGCCCGTTATGCGTATCACCTCGTCGCCCCTTGTAAAGCCGTAGTGATCATTGAAGGGCTTGAAGTGATCCAGGTCCGCGTAGGCGAGGGCGAAGACATCGCCCGCCTCGATCCTTGCCTGTATCTGCCTGCTTATGGAGATGTTGCCCGGCAGCTTGGTGAGAGGGTTCACTTCCACGATGCGCTCCGAGCGCAGTATCGCCAGGGCAACGCGGGTGACGCCTTCCTGCTCGATATCCTCCCTCTTCAGGTAATCTTCGACGAAAAGGTCCTTCCAGACGGGAACGCTCGGGATGTCGTCGATGACGACGAGAACGGGCAACTGGTAGAAGATGGGGTCGCTCTTGAGGTTGTTGATGACGTCCATGGAGTAGATGTCCTCTTCGGAGGTGTCGAGGATGATGAGGTTCGGCGGCGAATTGTAGATGTAGTCGATGGCGGACTGGATGTTCCTGAAGAGGAAGACGCCGTAGTCCCGGGAAAGGATGCGGTCTATTATGCCCGAGAGGACAACGTCCTGCGATATGACGACGACGGTCTTCTTCTCGTTCATAGGGTCAGGTCTTCCGTGGCCTGCAGGGAGTCCTCGGCTTCCTCGAGTATCTCGAGGATGTCCCTCTCGGTGAGCTTGAGCAGGTCCCATGCCTCGGGCTGGACGGGCGTCATGAGGTCGTCGCCGGGAAAGCCGAAACCCCGGGCCCTCACGAGGATGTCGGCAATATGGACGATGGCGGACTCGACGGCGGTGCTCTTCGTCAGGTGTGGCTTGTGATGGTACTCTATGACGTCGATGAGCTTTGCCGGGAAGCGCCATTTCCTGGCCATCCAGCTGCCCACGCTGGCGTGTGTCGTGCTGAAATGGTTCTTTTCGGCCTCGTGGATGATGATGCCGTCCTCTTTCGTCTGCGTCAGGGCCCTCTGGTACTCGCTGGGGAACTGGAGCACGAGGAAGACCTTGCCGATATCGTGGAGAAGGCCGTCGACGGAGACCTCGTCGGGTTCCTTGTGGCCCGCCCGCACGGCAATTATGCGTGAGAACAGGGCCGTCCCTATGGAATGCTCCCAGAGGCCGATCATGGTCTTCTGCATGAGCTCGAAGACGGAAACGCCAAGGAGGAGGCCTTTCACGACGGTGAGTCCGAGAAGTATGACGGCCTGGTTCACGGAAGAGATCCTTCCGGGGAAGCCGTATACGGGAGAGTTGACCATCCTGAGCACCTTCGTGGTGAGGGCGGGGTCGGAGGAGATGAAGTTCGAGATCTCGTTTAGGGAGACCCGGGGGTTCTCGATGAGCGCGAGGAGCCTGTTGAGGACCTTGGGAATGGTGGGGAGAGCGTTTATGTGTTCGATCTTTTCCCTGACCGCCCTGACGTCCATGCTATTCATAGAGGCCCTCGATGTGCCTTTGGACCGCCTTCCTTATGATATCCATGTGGGGCTGGCCGCCGACGAGGCGGAAGCGCCTGTCAAGTTCCGCGACGACCTCCTCCATCGGGACCGACGGCTTCGACAGGCCCTGGATCCACACCCCGTCCACCTCCATGTTCCTTATCCTGTCGATGAGCTCCGGGGTGAGCTCCGTATTCTCCCCGAGAAGGACCATGCCGCTTGTGTTCACGACGGGCTTCGCGGTCTTCATTCCCGGTTCGAGACTGCCGGGGGCGATCTTCGGCACCACAATCCTCCTTGGAATACTATCGGCCAAAAGCCGGAAAACCTAATACCCGGTCGCCCGACCTCTCGGGGCGCTCGTCCCGGTTACAGCCACCTTTCCAGCCTGTCGCAGCCTTCCACGAGGTTCTCGAGCCTGTCCGCGTAAGAGAAACGGACGTGGGAAGCGGCCCCGAAGCGGCCGAAATCATACCCCGGGGTGATGGCCACCTTTGCCTCGGCAAGTGCCCTTTCCACGAAGAGCATGCTGTCCATGCCGAAGCGCTCGATGCCGGCGTAAATGTAAAAGGCCCCGTCGGGCGTGACGGGAATGTCGAATCCAAGGCCCCGAAGGCGCGGCAGGAGGAAGTCCCTCCTCTCCCTGTACAGACCGCACATGCGGGCGAGACCGTCGGCATCGTCAAAGGCCGCGAGGGCCGCGTACTGCGAGATGGACGGCGGCGCGATGAAAAGGTTCTGCGCCAGCTTCTGGATGGGGCGGACGAGGCCCGGGGGGACCACCATCCAGCCAAGGCGCCACCCAGTCATGGCGAAGGCCTTGGAGAAGCCGTTCACGACGATGACGTCCTCGGAGATTGCCGCGCTGGAGGAGAACGGTGCATCATAAACGAGGCCGGAGTATATCTCGTCGACGACAAGGACGCCCCCGCGCGAAGAGAGCCTCTTGTGAATGGCGTTCAGGGCGCCGGCGCGGTAGATCGTTCCCGTCGGGTTCGAGGGGTTGGCGATGACGAGCACATCGGGTGCCGGCGAGCCGCCAAGCTGCTCGGGAAGGACCTCGTAATTGGTCTCGGCCGAAACAGGGAGGGCACGCACGGCGCAATCGGTGAGAAGGGCGATGTTCCGGTAGCAGGGATACCCGGGGTCGGCTATGTCAAGGGTCCGGCCCCGCTCGAGGAGTGCCGCGAAGAGGAGGATGAATGCGCCCGAGGAGCCGTTGGTGATGATCACGCGCTCGGGAGATATGTCGAGGTCGTAGCGGTCCCGGTAGTGGCGGGAGACTGCTTGCCTCAGCTCGGGGATGCCGAGGCTGTGGGTGTAGAAAGTCTTGCCCTCGGCGAGGGCCTTCTCGGCCTCCTGTCTTATCGTGCCCGGCGTCTCGAAGCCCGGTTCGCCGACCTCCATGTGGATGACGCTGTGCCCGGCGGCCTCCATCAACCGGGCCTGCTCGAGGAGTTCCATGACATAGAAGGGGGATATCTCGCTGGCCCTTCTGGAGATGTTCATAGTCGGTTCCTCATCTGTTCCCCCGGGATGTGCCGGATCGACGCTAACGAACTGTACCAGAATGGAGCCTCGCCTGTCAACGGGATGCGCGTCCTGGGGCCAAGGAAAAACATTGACTTTGAAGGGACATCTCTTCATAATGGAGGAAATCGGGGAACATGACGGAGGGCGATCGATGACGAAGACACAGGTGGTGAGATATGCCCGGGAGAACGGCGTCACCTTCATAAAACTGTGGTTCACGGACCTGCTCGGGTTCGCGAAGAGCTTCACCATCACCATCGACGAGCTTGAGAACGCCCTTGAAGAGGGAATGGGTTTCGACGGGTCCTCGATCCAGGGTTTTGCCCGCATAGACGAGAGCGACATGATCGCGAAGCCCGACGTGTCGACCTTCACGATACTGCCCTGGAGGCCCCAGGGGGAGGCCTCGGTGGCGCGCATGTTCTGCGACATCTTCGAGCCCGACGGGACACCCTATAAGGGAGACCCGCGGTACGTGCTGAAGAGGAACCTCAAAGCCGCCCAGGAGATGGGGTTCGATCTCTTCGTGGGCCCCGAACTGGAGTATTTCTATTTCAAGTCCGATTCGGGAACGCAGACCCTCGACAAGGGGGGCTATTTTGACATCACCACCCTCGACGAGGCAGTGGACCTTCGCAGGGACACGGTGCTCATGCTCCAGAAGATGGGCATAGGCGTCGAGTACAGCCACCACGAGGTGGCTCCTTCCCAGCACGAGATAGACCTGAGGTACGCCGGCGGCCTTGCCATGGCGGACAATACCATGACCTACCGGATCGTCGTGAAGGAGGTGGCGAGGAAGTACGGCGTTTACGCGACCTTCATGCCGAAGCCGATGTTCGGCGTCAACGGCAGCGGGATGCACGTGCACCAATCCCTTTTCAAAGGAAAGAAGAATGCCTTCTTCAACGAAAAGGACAAGCACTTCCTTTCCGACGTGGCCAAGTGGTACATCGCCGGGCTTCTGAGGCATGCGCGTGAGATCACCCTGGTGACGAGCCAGTGGGTGAACTCGTACAAGAGGCTGGTGCCTGGCTACGAAGCTCCGGTATATATTTCCTGGGCGAGGCGCAACAGGTCGACACTGGTCCGGGTGCCCCTGTATAAACCGGGGAAGGAGAACGCGACGCGGGTGGAGTACAGGAGCCCCGACCCGGCGTGCAACCCCTATCTCGCCTTTTCCTGCATGCTGAGGGCGGGCCTCGAGGGCATACGGAACAAGTACCCCCTCCCCGGCGCCGTTGAGGAAGATGTCTACGATATGACGCCGGAGCGCAGAAAGGAGCTGGATATAGGGTCCCTTCCGGGAAGCCTGTACGAGGCCATAGAATTAACGGAAGGATCGAAGCTGGTCCGGGACGCCCTTGGCGACCATGTGTTCGAGAAGCTCATCGAGAACAAGAAGATAGAATGGGACAGGTTCAGGGCGCACGTGTCGAACTACGAGATCGAGACGTACCTGCCCGTCCTTTAGAATCGATTGCAGCCGCCTGACCCGTTCGATGGTCTTGAGCGGAGAAAACGACACGACTGCAGGCGGGGAAGGAGTCAGATGATAGTCCGTAATTTCAACGATCCTGAGGTGTTGGAGACGAGATACAGGGCGCACTGGGGGGCGACCGCGTGGATGGTAATGACGAGCCGGTTCCTGGAAGGCATAGAGTTCCTCGCGTATGCCATACTGCCCCCGGGCAACACCATCGAGGAGCATGTCGACGAGGTCGAAGAGATATACATGATCTTTCGGGGCGGCGGGAAGATGAAGGTCGGGGACGAAATCCGGGAGGTGAAAGAGGGGGATTCGATCTGGATTCCGGCCGGTGAGCCGCACGCCCTTGAGAACACGAAGGAGGAGGAGACCTTCGTCCTCGTGATAGCGGCATATCCTTTTAAGAGATTCCTGCAGATGGCCGAGAAATAGACAGGAAGGACGGTTTCCTGTCCACACGCGAACATGAACATCAGACCAGGCCTGAACATCAATATTATCATCAATATAGACCATATGAGGGAGACCGTTGACGTCGGGAATTCCATAATCCACGAGATGGCGGGCGACAGGATGATCGTCGCCCAGACGGACCCTCCCGTATCCAGGACCCATCTGGGCAAGGAGCTCTTTGTGACCTTTCTCGACAGGTCGGGCGGAGAACCCCACCGCTTCGGTTTTCCGGCGATCGTCCTTGAGTTCCTGAAGGAATTCGAGCTTTCAGCGTCTCTCAAGAAGGTCCAGGCGCTGGTCCTGAGAAAGGCGGGGGACTTCGAGGAATACAACCTGAGGATGTTCTACAGGCTTGAACCGCCGTCGGACTGCGGCATCAGGATAGCCGTGGACGGTAAGGGTGTGAACCTCATCGACATATCCATCGGAGGAGCCAAATTCAGCCACGAGAAGGTCTTTCCCTTTGAGATCGGTGAACCGGTAAGGCTGAGCCTGTACGTGGACGAGGTGGCTTACCCGGTGGAGGCGAAGGTCCTCAGGGTGTGGGAGCCCGAGAACGAGCGGATACGGAAGACCGTCGCCCTGGCGTCGGTGCAGTTCACGGACATGGAGGCCTACCTGAAGAATGTCCTGGCGCGCAAGATTCGCGATGTAGAGAGGGAGATGCGCTACAAGGAGCTCCACCCCGCAAGATGACCGCAGTCGCGGTAATGATGTAAGACAGCGAGATCATTGAACAAAATGGTAGTTCCACGTGAAACATCAGGGTCAATGCCCTCCTTCGCGGACCGTCCCCATATCGCTGCGGCGAACCCTTCCTGTCGATGAGGAAAGGATGAACGCCATGAGGGAGACGGCCACGCAGACCCTCCACGCCACGCTGTAATTCCGGAAAAGACCGAAAAGGAAAAGGAAGCGGGTGGCCAGAGGCCCCATGCCGTACCCGAGGGTGCTGGCGAGGGTAGTAACGCCGAAAGGGCGCCGTGATGATCCAGGCCGAACCGCTCAGCGGGAAGAAGCGGCACCGCGCAAGGGATCTCCCCATAGGTGATGCGGAAGAGTCTGGTTGAGACCGGAGAACCCGGAAATCCCGGGATGCAATGATAAGACCGAACCGGGCGGCCATCATGAGGGTGGCGGCGATAAGGACCGGCCTTGTGCCGAGCTTGTCGGTCAGCCATTTCGGCGGTGCCACCAGTGTGCCGCCGGGGAAGAAGCAGAGAAGAATATGCAACCAAGGGGGGACGCTCTCGTTCAGCCGGGTTCCGCGGGGAGGGGTTTGAGAGAGACGCCGAAGGAATGGAGCGCGCCCTACATGACGAGCATGATGATGAACCCGGCCGGAACGAGAAAATGGCCGGAGAATAACGGGGGCCGCCGGGGAGAGATCACGGGTGTGGCCAGCCGGGGCCGGCGAGCACGACGGAAGTGTCCACCTGGCGGCGGGGTATGTTCCAGTACTTCCTGAGGAGGCGATCCTTGTCGTGCGGGGGGAGCACCTTGTAGCCTCTCTTCTCGTAGAAGGCTATCGCCCAGGCAGCAGCCGCCCATGTGCCGACGAGAAGCGGCTTGGTGGTGGTCGATTGCAGAAAGCCGAGGAGCCTCGTGCCGATGCCGCAGTTTCTCCGCGCCGTCCGGACGTAGGCGTGGCGGATAAGAGACACGTCGCCGCGGTCCTGTATGCCCATGACGCCGACGAGAACGCCCTCTTCCTCGCAGCCGTAGAAGACCACGCCGTCCGCGATCTCGTGGCTGAGCTCCGGGCGGGCCATGTAAGGTTCGTGCCAGCAATCGTGCGGTATGATGCCCTTGTAGGCCCGGGCCCCGTCATTGATGATCTCCAGGATTGAGTCAAAGTCGCGATCGGCGCAGATCCTTATCATTCTGGTTCCTCCTTGGCGCGGCTGCGGGAGGCGCCGGGTGGCGGGGACTCCCGCAGCCTGGTTAGAGTGTAAGGCTCAAAGGTCGGAGAAGTCTTGAACGGAATTGCTGGAGCGGTAGCAGCCCGGGGTGACCCCGACGATCCTTTTGAAGGCGCGGGTGAAATGGCTCTGGTCGGCAAAGCCCGCCTCGATGCCAACGTGGGCGATAGGCAGGCCCGTCAGGAGGAGGCGCCGGGCGTGGTCCACCCGTTTCTGGATGATATAGGCGTGGGGAGGGAGCCCCACGGCAGATCTGAATAGGCGGAGAAGGTGGAACTCGCTCAGAGCGGCGACATCAGAAAGCTCGCGGAGGGTGACATTGTCGGTGAAATGATGGTGGAGGTATTCGAGGAGCGTCTTGACCACGGGCCTTTCGGCGTGTCTGGGAACCGGAGACATCGGCCCCTTCCTGTCGGCGTGGCGTGATATCATCTGCGCTATCACCGCGTAAAGGAGAGACTCGCGCTCGATCGTGACGTCCGAGAGGTCGAGGACCCTGAGAAAGGAGAGAACGGCCGTGGAGAGGAGGCGATCCTTTATGACGGGCGAGGAGAAATGCGGAAGTCCGTGTTCGCGGGGGAGCAGCTGGGAGGCGACTGTCTCGAGGAGTGAAGGTTCGGGGTAGAAGACGCGATACGTCCAGCCCGACGGGTGGGGAGAGAACCCCGTGTGGACCTCGCCCGGGTTGATGAGACAGATGTCGCGGCAGGTGGCGATATGGGTGGAACCCTTGTAATAGGTCGCCTGGACACCGCTTTCTATGACGCCTATGGCGAAGGTGTCGTGAGTATGCCGGGGAAAGGAATGCTGGACGAAGGTGGCGTGGAGGAACTCCAGGCCATCGAAATCGGAAGCGCGCTGGAACCTGACAATATCGCTGCTACCCTGCAATTCCATTCCACCTACCCTGCGGCGCTCCCTGCCAGTGTGCCGGGAAAGAGACGCCCCCGCCTAGAAGACTCTTGCCGCTGAAAGAGCGCATTCTCCGTGCGCGAGGATGGCAGCGACACGCTCTGACCGGCAATTGTCTTGACAGTCGCTCAACCCCGCGGTCTTTCCCTTGAGCCTGCCTCACGGCTCCGCCAGATACGCCCTCGACTTGCGGAAAAGCCCCCGGGCCTGCTTCGTGACGCCCTGCCTTTCTTCAAGCGTCGTCGCGCGCGCGACCCTGCCCGGCGAACCGAGGACAAGCGAATTGGGGGGTATGACAGTCCGGGGCGTCACGACGGCACCTGCGGCAACGATGGACCCTTCACCAACGACGGCGTTGTCAAGAACCATGGCGCCGGCGCCCACGAGGACGCCGGACGCGATGCTGGCCCCGTGCACGATGGCCCCGTGGCTGATGATGGATCCCTCTCCGATGGCGACCGGAAGCCCCGCCGGGGATTCCAGGAGGGACAGATCGAGGATGGCGGATCCCTTCCCGATGACCGTCGCGGCCTCATCGGCCCTCACGACCGCCATCGGCCAGATGCTGACCCCCTCCCCGACAAGGACATCACCGATCACCCGGGCCGAATCATCTATGAAAGCGGTATCATGAATAACAGGAGCACTGCCTTGAAATGATGAGATATTGCGCGTAAGCCTGGAGGTCGCTTCCTCACCTTTTCTGCGGAGGAGGAGGGTCGAGGAGCGGGGCGACCGCCGTGGTAACGGGGGCAGAGCCCTGAACGTGAAACGGGAGACATGAGGCCCAAGACGGTATTTACTCTCCATACTCATCGATATAGCGTTCTATGTAAGCGCGGACCTTTTTGTTCGGCTGATAGATGCCGAAGTGGCCCTCGCAGAGGATGTCGGCGTTGAGTGCCAGGAGTTCTTCCATGGACCTCTGCCAGTGGGACATGTTGGCCCCGAAATCGGCAAGAAAAGGACCGTGTATGTCCTGCCCGAAGAGGACGCGTTTGCCGCCGGTGTCACAGTAGACGGAGAGCGAGCCCGGTGTGTGACCGGGGGTATGAAGCAGAATGAGATCGCCCCCCCCGAAAGAGAACGTTTCGCTATGGCCGGAGAACGTGAGGTCCACCGGCAGGGGCTGGAACCTGACCCCATACCAGCGGGCGGCCGTCATCCTCTGGTCGCCGTTTTCGACAGGCACGGCATCGAGTTCGTGCATGACGATGCGAGCTCCTGTCCGTTCCTTGATGGCTGCCGCGCCGCCTACATGGTCGATGTGGCAATGGGTGAGGACGATCGTGGAGACCAGGGCGGCGTCGAAGCCGAGAGATTCGATGTTGCGGACGATGGCGCCCGCGCTGATTCCCGCCCCGGCATCGATGAGCACCAGCTCTCCGAGGTTGAGGAGGTAGACGCAGCAGTCCTTTGCATCGGTCATATCTGAACCGCCGACGAGATAAACGCCGTTATGTATCTCTTTCGGTCTCGTGACAACTCCGGACGACATTTTCAGAAACAGGTTTTAAGCTTTAAGGAAAAGAAGACAAGAGGCGGTGCAGGCACACGCGGAAAACCTTACGGGTCCGGGGCACAGTCGCTAATCTAAAACTTAACACTTAAAACTTAAAACTGTCTTTATTCTACCTCTCTTCCCGACTATTGCAAGACTTTTCCACGGGTTCGGCCACCTGGGGCGCCGAGCGACGGCCCCGCGTCTTGACAGTGGGCGAAAGTAGTCGTAACATAAAGGAAAAAAAGGAGGATAGGGATGAAGATAAAATGGTACGGTCATTCGGCATTTCTCATAACGACGGAGAAGGGCGTGAGGATCATAACCGACCCGTACCAATCCGGCGCATTCGGGGGGGATCTGGCCTACGGGAAGATCACTGATGAAGCGGACATCGTGCTTTCGAGCCATGATCATGACGACCACAATTACACCAAAGATATAAAGGGGCGGTTCACTTACATCAATAGATCAGGGGTTTATGAGGAAAAAGGGGTCAAGATACGGGCCATCCCGACGTACCATGACGGATCGAAGGGAAGTCAGCGGGGGAAGAACCTCGTCTTCGTCGTGGAAGCGGACGACCTCAAGGTCGCCCATGCGGGAGATCTCGGCCATACACTCGATGCGGCGGCCGTGAAAGACGTGGGGGCTGTGGACATACTGCTGCTGCCGGTGGGCGGGTTCTTCACAATAGACGCGTCGG
Organism: Deltaproteobacteria bacterium UBA1386; assembly: GCA_002305765.1. Classification (GTDB taxonomy): domain Bacteria; phylum Desulfobacterota; class Syntrophorhabdia; order Syntrophorhabdales; family Syntrophorhabdaceae; genus Delta-02. The sequence goes on along the minus strand of DBQU01000038.1, from coordinate 24,450 downwards.
AGGCCGCGCGGATAGTGGAAGACCTAAAACCCCGTGTCACAATACCCATGCACTTCAAGACGGACAAGTGCGCCTTCCCCATAACGCCGGTGGAAGATTTCACGCGGGGCAAGGAAGGGGTTAGAGATGCGGGCGTGACGGAGGTGGAATTCTCGAAGTCCGGCCTCCCCGATAAGGCGGAGATAGTCGTGTTGCGCCATGCCCTCTAGCGGCACACGGGAGACCTGGATGCTGAAACCACTTTTTTCGAAACGAGACATAGCGCGAACGGTCAGGGAACTTGCAAGACGGATAGAAAAGGATTACAGCGGCGAGGAGATAGTCTTCGTGTGTCTGCTGAAAGGCTCCTTCATGTTCACGTCGGACCTGGTCCGCTACATAAAGAACCCCTCGCGCGTCGACTTCATGCGCGTGTCCTCATACGGCAACGCCATGAAGACGAACGGCAGGGTGAACATCCTAAAAGACCTCGAGGAGGACATCGAGGGCAAGAACGTCATCATCGTCGAAGACATCATAGACTCGGGCCTTACGCTCACGCACGTCCGCCGTCTCCTGGGCGACCGGAAGCCGAGGTCGCTCAAGATCTGCGCGCTCATAGACAAGAGATGCAGGCGAGAGGTGGAGATCGAGGGCGATTATGTCGGTTTTACCATAGACGACGGCTTTGTTGTGGGCTACGGGATCGACTACGCGGAGAGATACAGGAATTGCCCCGACATCTGTGTCGTCGTGGAGGGGGATGACGAATGAGGAAGCGACCTATGCCGGCGGCGGCAAGCGTCCTGATAGTGGTGTTGTTGCTCCTCGCCGCCGCGAGTGTGGGCGCGTTCCCTGGAGAGCCGGACGGATACAACGGCATCCCCTGGGGGACACCCCTCGAGAGCCTGACGTCGATGGAATACGCCGGCCCGGGGAAGGACTCCCCCGGCACAGCCCTGTATCGGCGCGTTACGGACGACCTGACCTTCGGCAAGGCCCGCCTGACAAGGATCGAGTATGGATTCGTCGCCGGAAGGTTGACAGCTGTTACCCTCAAGGTTGACTCGCTTCTGCAGTATCTTCTCATGAAGGAGGAAGCCGTGAGAAGGTTCGGGCCGGGCACGGAGGCTGATCCCAGGGCCGAAAGGCTCATCTGGGAGGGCGACAGCACGACCATAAGGCTCGTGAGCGCCTTTGACCTGTCCTGAGACGGTGCCCACGGGGAAGGATTCCTCGAGATAAAAAGAAAATGACCAGCGAGCAGATTCCAATGGTCAAAGGGATGCGGGAAGCGATATGCCGTTCCCTCCGCCGGCTTCCCCTCCCTGTTCGTCTATCCCCGAACGGGGGTACGGGTACCCCCGGCACTATCTGATCATTGGAGTCCGGTCATCGGTCACTATCGTCTAAAGGAGGTTTCATGGAGATTCTTGTACTGTACCATTCGCGATCGGGAAACACAAAGAAGCTGGCTCAGGCCATAGCGGCAGGGGTGGAGTCCGTCACCGGAGCCTCCTGTGTTATGAAAGACACGAAGGAGGTCGGACAGGAGGACTTCCTGCGCGCCGACGGGATCATAGCCGGTTCCCCGGTCTACTTCGGCTCCATGGCAGCCGAGCTGAAAGAGGTCTTCGACACGTTCGTTCCCGTCCGGAAGAAGATGGGCGACAAGGTGGGGGCGGCCTTTGCCACCTCCGGGGACCTTTCGGGAGGAAAGGAAACCACAATGATGTCGATCATCCAGGCCCTGCTCATCTACGGCATGATCGTCGTCGGCGACCCTCTTGATGCCACGGGCCATTATGGTGTATCGTGTACGGGCGCTCCCGATGAAAAGACGGTTGAGAATGCCGGCAAGCTGGGGAAGAGAGTGGCAACCCTGGCGCTGGCGTTGAAGAAGCGGCAAGCGTGAGCGTTTCACGTGGAACACCGGCGGGACGGGCTCTGACCGGGTCCGAAAGCCGGAAGGACCGATGCGCGATGCGGGGGTTTTCCTTCGGGGGATCCCCCGGCATCCTTTTGTGATCCCGACCTGGTGTCTGGCGCGCAAAAATGGTCAATATCGATCAGGTGCTGATATAAAATGAAGGACCAGGAGATATCCGGTAAAACTGAGAAGGGAAAACGATGCGGGCCCGACCCGGCAGGGGAATACCAGGACGTCAGAGCCCTGCTCGAGGACAGCGAGGCCCGGTACCGTCTGCTCGTTAAGCACTCGTCGGACGGCGTCTTCCTCTTCAATCCCCGGACGTTGAAGATCCTTGAGGCAAATGCCAGCTTTCTCAAGACAACCGGCTTCCGCGAGGAGGAAATAACCCGGCTCACGCTGCTCGACATCACGGCCATGAAGAAGAAGGAGATACTTCAGAACGTCCGGGGTGTGCTCAGGGACGCCGAGATCGTCTCCGGACTGCGCCAGTACAGAAGAAAAGACGGCACTCTCATCGATGTGGAGATCACGTCTTCCCTCATAAATTACCGAAACGACCAATTCATCATGGTAAACGTCCGCGACGTCACGGAGCGGCTCCGGGCGCAGCATGAGCTTGAACGGCAGGCGAGAATGCTTCGGGAGCAGGCGGAGATCATCGATATCGCTGAAGATGCCATCATTGTCCGCGACATGAAGAACCGGGTAGTCTTCTGGAATAGGGGGGCGGCGAACCGCTTCGGCTTTTCGATGGACGAGGCCTGGGGAAAACCGCTGTCGTCGCTTCTCAAGACGCGGTACCCAGAACCACTCAGCACCATACGGAAACGCCTTCTGGCCGAGGGAAAATGGGAAGGGGAGCTGGTCCATCGTACGAAGGACGGCAGGCGGATCATCGTGGAGAGCAAATGGAAGCTCAGGACGGACAAGAGAAACAGGCCCGCAACGGTGCTTCAGATAGACAATGACATCACGGAGCGGAAGCTCGCCGAGGAGGTTTTGAGGCGCTCAAAGACGGAATTGGAGCGGCGCGTGGCGGAGCGAACGAGCGAGATAACGGAGGCCAACGCCCGCCTCGTGCAGGAACTGAGAAGACGCCAGCAGGTCGAGGACATGCTGAGAAGGGGGGCCGAGCGTTACAGGAACCTCTTCGAGAACTCACCGCTCGGCATATACCGGACAGACCCGCAGGGGAAGATCCTCATGGCGAACCCGGCCCTGATCCGCATGATGGGCTATTCCTCCTTCGCCGACTTCGGAGCCGTCAAGTCCTACCGAAAGAGCTGTGAGCCCACCTACCTCGGCAGGAAGATAAAGGATCGGCTGGAGCGGGAGGGCCGCGTCCGTGGTTTCGAAGCCCGGTGGAAAATGCGCGACGGGTCGCAAATGCATGTGCGGGAGAACGCGCGGGCCATACGGGACTCCAGCGGGCGGACCCTCTACTATGAAGGCACCGTTGAAGATATCAGCGAGCAGAAACAGGCGGAGGAGAGATTGGACCAATACCAGCGCCAGCTCCGTTCCCTGGCGTCGGAGCTCTCTCTTGCCGAGGAACGGGAGCGCAGACGAATATCGAACCTCCTCCATGACCACATAGGCCAACTTCTCGCCACCGCCAAGATGAGGCTCGGATGGATCGAGAGCGCCGTCAAGGACGAGAACATCGAAAGGGAGATAGACCAGATCCGCGATCACATCGGTCAGGCAATCCAGTTCGGCCGTTCGCTCACCTTCGAGCTCAGCCCCCCGATCCTGTACGATCTGGGGCTCGAGGCCGCCCTCGAGTGGCTGGCGGAGCAGGTTGAGAACCAGAACGGGATCCACAGGGAGTTTGAGAGCGATGGCCTTGAAAAGCCCATACGGGACGAGATCCGGGTGCTCCTCTTCACCGCCGTTCGGGAACTCCTTGCGAACGTGGTCAAGCATTCCGGAGCGACGCGCGTGAAGGTGACGGTGCGCAGGGTGGACGAGAACATATCGATCCATGTCGCCGATGACGGCAGGGGCTTCAATGCTTCGAAGCGCAGCTACCACATAGCGGAGGCGCGCGGCTTCGGGCTCTTCAGCATCCGCGAGCGCCTTCAGTCCCTGGGGGGGCACATGGACGTGCGTTCCCAGGTCGGCAGGGGGGCGCGCATAATACTCGTGGCTCCCCTCAAACGGGAACAGGAGAACTAGGGGTCGACAATGAAGATAAGAATAGTGGTGGCCGATGACCACAAGATCATGCGGGAAGGCTTGAAGGCCCTCATCGATAAGCAGCCCGACATGGAGGTGGCCGCCGAGGCCCAGGACGGGCTGACGGCAACAAGACTCGCCCGCAAGCTCCTGCCGCACGTCATCATAATGGATATCGGGATGCCGGAAATGAACGGCATAGACGCGACGCGCGAGATCGTGGCGGAGAACAAGGACGTGAAGATCATCGCCCTGTCCATGCATTCCGACAGGAGGTTCGTCCTCGAAATGCTCAAAGCCGGGGCATCGGGCTATCTCCTGAAGGACAGCGCGTTCGAAGAGCTCGTCACCGCCGTCCACACTGTGATGACCGGCCAGTCCTACCTGAGTCCCAGGATCACCGACATAGTGGTCAAGGAGTATCTCCACAACCTTCCCCGGAACGACTCCACCGTCTTCACCATCCTGACCCAGCGCGAGAGGGAGGTGCTGCAGCACCTGGCCGAGGGCAAGACCACGAAACAGATAGCCTCCACTCTGAACCTCAGCGTCAAGACGGTGGAGACCCACAGGCAGCAGATCATGGACAAGCTCCAGATACGCAGCGTCGCGGAACTGACCAAGTACGCCATCAGGGAAGGCATAACCTCCCTGTAGAGACCCCGCGAAGGAAGACCTTGAGCCCTCTTCGACCGGGATAAGGGCCGAAAGACGCGGTGGTCGCGCCAGCGTGCGTCTCAGGGAAAATACCCCCGAAAATCAGGAAAACCCCGATACCTTCACCCCTTCTGCAAGGATATACTATGGTTCCGTATCAGGGGCGAGGAGACAGCGAGACCGTGACCAACATTATAAGCGCAGCGGAGATAACCGGAGCCGCGGACCTCATGAACGCTTACATGAGCGGAGGGTTCCTCGCAGACTTCGTGACGGTAATGGCGTCGAGCATGGCGCTCTCCGGGGGGAACGCCCTGATCATTGCCCTTGCCGCCCTGACGCTTCCTCCTGCCCGGCGGCTTCAGGGGGTTGTCCTCGGAACCGTCGCCGCCATCCTGGCGAGGGTCCTCATCGCCTGCCTCCCCGCGGCGCTTCTCAATGTCCCCTGCCTGAAGCTTTGCTGCGGACTTCTCATTCTTACCATCGGGCTGAAGCTCATCCTCGACGGTCATTCACCGCAGGAGAAAAAGGAGGTTTCGGGCGGGTCCATGAAGGCCTTCCTCATGATCATCCTCGCGGACCTGGCGATGAGTCCCGACAACATCCTCGCCATGGCGGGCGCCAGCACGGGCAACCCGGCCCTGGCCTTTCTCGGGCTGAGCTTCAGCATACCCATGGTGGCATTCGGCGGAGGTGTGATGTCGCGGCTCATGGGACACTATCCCCCCGCGATCTATGCCGGCGCGGCCATTCTTGGCAAGGTCGCGGCGGACACTGTCCTTGCCGATCCATTGACCTTGAGACTGTTGCATGCTCCGGGTCCCGCACTGCGGTATGGCGCCGAAATGCTGGTGGCCGTCGGCGTCGTTGCCGCGGGGATCTTCCTTGTCAGGCTGCGGGAGATGAGGCATCCCCCCGTCCCTGCCCCTCATTCGGGGCCTTTCCACGTGACGGGTTGGGACATACGATGACGTCGCTCCACCTCGGGAGGGTGCGGGCGATGGGAGAAAAAAGGAGGACCGTTCAGCGCGCGGACTAGCGCCCACAGGACCGATCGGGGAAGGACGCTGCAGGGAGAAGGGGGTAGGAAGCTTCAAGACGCCGGAAAGACGGTATTTGGGTCCAGCGTCGCAGCCCCTGCCGGTCCTGTGAGAAAGGGATAAGATGTAAAAGGCCCATCGCGGCCGCGCAGCAAACGTTCATCAGTACCCCGACGGAGGTCGGGATCCAATCGCCCTTGCCCTGCGTTACAATCAGGATCCCGGCCTCCACCGCAAATTCCCCACTGGTACTAGTCCAGATAGGACCGATAGGAAGTGGTAAGACCCACGGGACGTATAAGACCAATAGGACGGATAGGACCTATCGATGGCGTTTTTGGGTTGGGACGCCGGACCGTGTTCTACTTCATCCACCTGTAGAGAAAGAACCACAGGATCTTGCCGTATTCGCTGGTGACCTTCCTTATATCCGACTCGCGCAGGAACCAGAAACCCTGTCCCGGCTTCTCGAAACGGGTCGGAACGAAGGTGGTGACATAGGCTCCGCCAATGAAGACCCTGTCGGCGATGAGCTTTATCCGCCTCATGTGGTGGGGGGAGCTGACGAATATGGCGGAGGTCAGACCCTTCCGGTCCATCAGCTTCTTTGCCTCGATGATCTCAACATGGGTGTCCTCGTAGACTACGGGGTAGTGTGAGGGCCGCGAGGGAACGACGTTGCGCGACGCCTCGCCGTGTTTGCCCGCCTCGACCATCCTGCCGTAAGCGGGAATAACGAGATAGGCGGCGTATCCTTCCCCTATGAGCTTCACCGCCTCGGCCCTGCGCTCTTTGTACTCGTTGCCGAGGAAGAGAACGACGGCATCCGACTTCCGGGGAGGATCGGCATAGAAGAGGTAGCTCGGTGCGTAGACCACAAGGCCGGCAAAAGCGAGAATGACGACAACGGCCGCGGCAAAGGTCCTCATGCGTGATCCTTCAATCCTTCGTCGCCGACCTCTTCTTTTCCCATTTCCATGCTGTTTCGATGATGAAGCCAAGATCGTCGTAGAGTGGAGACCACCCCGTCAGCCTCCTGATCTTCGAGCTGTCGGCAACGAGCTCGGGTGGGTCGCCGGGCCTGCGCCCCGCCAGTTCCACGGGGAAGTCCACCCCCGTCACCGCTTTTGCCGCGCGGACCACGTCCAGAACGGAGAATCCATGGCCATACCCGCAGTTCATCACATCAGAGGCGCCTCTTTCCCTCAGGTACATGAGGGCCAGAAGGTGCGCGGACGCCAGGTCTTCCACATGGATGTAGTCCCTCACGCAGGTCCCGTCTGTCGTGGGGTAGTCGGTGCCGAAGACAAAGAGCTTCTCCTGTTGGCCCTGTGCCGTCCTCAGGGCCCGCGTGATAAGATGCGTCGCCTCGCGATAGGCCTGACCTATCCGCGCCTGACGGTCGGCGCCGGCAACATTGAAATACCGCAGCGCAATATAACGGAGGTCCCCCTTCGCGGCCAGGTCCCGAAGCACCGACTCGACCATGACCTTCGTCATGCCATAGGGATTGATGGGAGTAAGGGGCGTATCCTCATCGACGGGGCTCACCGTCGGCGCCCCGTAGGTGGCGGCCGTCGACGAATAGATGAAATACCCGATCTTGAGCTCGGTCATCGCCTCGAGGAGGTTGATGCTGTTGATGACGTTGTTCCGGTAGTACATGAGAGGTTCCCGGACGGATTCTTCCACCTGGATGGACGCGGCGAAATGCATGACAGCGTCGGGAGAGTATTCCCTCAGGGTGTCTTTGAGAGCTTGCCTGTCGGAAAGGTCGCCCTTGACGAGGCGCCCCGCCAGCACGGCCCATTCATGGCCCGTGGAAAGATTGTCGTAGACGAGAACGTTGTGTCCCTGTTCTCCGAGGAGCTTTACAACGTGGCTGCCGATATAGCCGGCACCACCCGTGACAAAGATCTTCATTCGTCCCTCCTTTGCGGGACCTGCCGTCATCTCCCCGACTGCGCCGGCGCAACGAAAGAGCGCGGCGGCATGGGAGAAACCCGATGGATCTTCCCCCCTTCCCGGGTTGCCCGGGGCCGGAATGATGAAAAACGCCACAGCGGGCGTGTCCCCGTCCTGATATCTGCCCGGTTCCGATTGAGCACTATTGTACCACAATTGCTCACGATAAGTAATTGTTTCCCGGTCCGGGCCCGGCGGGAAGAAGGGGAAGAATGCCACGTGCCGGACGCCCGGGGGATGCCGCCTTTCCCGCATTATATAAGGCGTTAAGGACCCTTTTGCGGTCAAGTTCAGCTTTTCAATAGTTCCATGTTATGTTATACTGATGTATCGCAAAATGCTGCGAGGTTTGCGCCAGATAGCGCAGTGTAAGGGGGACGGCAATGAAGAAAGACGTAACGATATGTTTTCGGACCAACGAGGAGTTGAAGCAGACACTGGAAAAGATAGCGGAGGTCGAAAGACGGTCGCTTTCGTCCATAATAGAGAACATGCTCCACTCGCAGGTCAAGGACAAGGTTGAATTGAAGGGCTCCAAAAAGGAGCGCAGGCGGTACGCCCGCAAGGAGGTATCGCTTCCCGCCTTCGTCTTTAAGCGGGACGCGAAGGAGTCGACCTTGCAGACGGGCATCGTCATAGATGTCTCGCTGGGGGGGCTGAAGATATCCATTCCCCACGATTATGACGCGGTCAGCGAGGGTGAGTTCGACACCATCTTTACCATTCCCAACGAGAAGACCCCGGTAAAGATGCGCTGCACCATAAAGAGAATAGCCGAAGGCGAAGAAGCCACGAAGGAACTCGGGGCGGACTTCATAGACGGCGATTTCCTGAGTTACCAGAAGCTGCACAAATATCTGTCCTAAATGCAGGTCATGGGTCATGGGTCATGGGCAACAGGGACATCTTTTTGCGAGTTCTTCCCATAACCCACAACCTATCACCCATTACCCCTTTTTTGCATATTTCTTCAAATAATCGAGGTCCTCTTCCGTAAAGCCTTCCCAGGCATAGGGGAAGAGCGCGTTGTTCTGGAAGATGGCGTCGTCGGCCACGGGAAACCTGGCGGAATCCTTGTGCTTGTCGAAGAGCGGCGTGTGGGGGATCGGCGTGTATTCGGCAATGGATGGTGTGACGTCGAGGGCCTTGAGATAATCGATGGCCCGCCTCACCTCCTGCCAGGGCTGTCCCGGGAGGCCGGCGAGGATATAGGCCCTGATCTGGCCCCTGCCGTACCCCGCCCGCCTGAGGGCGCCTACAGCCCTTTCGAAGAGGGCGCCCGTCACCTTTCCCCCGGTCTGTGCCTGCCTGCCGGGATCGACCGATTCCAGTCCGATCCGGACCTCGCGAAAGCCCGAGCTGACAAGCAGGTTGGCCACCTCGTCGTCTATGAAGGCGGCGTTGAGGGCGTTGGGGTTGTATATGTCCACAGGGAAGGGAAGGCCGGCGATCCTCTCGAGAAGGGGTTTTGCGTGACGCGAACTGTCGAAAAGGAAGCTGTCGTCATAGACGACGAAGCGGCGGACGCCCCTGTCGTGCCAGTGAAGTATCTCGTCCACAACGGAATCGACGCCGCGCCGCGCCATTGCCGGATACATGTAGGACGTGGCGCAGTAGGTGCAGCGGAACGCGCACCCGAGCGACGTCAGCAGGGGCACGAAAGGGATGTCCCGGCAGAGGTCGTGTGCGGGATAGGGCAGGATGTCGAGGTTGTCCATGTGGGGGGTGAAGCCGGGCCGTCGTCCCGTCGCGGCTTCGACGTACCCGTAGAAGTCCCCCAGCTCCCCGGAAGAAACGACGAGGTCCGCCGCCGCGAACCTCAGGGAGGCCTGCTCCCGGCACAGGGTGGGGTATATGCCGCCAACGACTATCTTCGACCGGGGGTGTACCCGGCGTGCGAGATCGACGACCTCCATCGCGCCCACGTACCAGTAGGTCATGATGGAGGTTACGAGGATGATGTCCGGCGGTTCCATGCCTTCGAGAAGGGCCGACAGCTCTTCGGGTGGCATCCCGTACCTCCTGAGGGTCTTTCTCACCCCCTTGAGCGCGTCGGGTTTCGGCACCTTGTGTTTGCGGAAGGGCGCGCGCCCGTCAGGTTTGCGCTTCTCTTCGCTGACGGACATGCAGTCGATGAGATCCACGTGAAATCCGTTGCGCCTCAGGATGGCCGCAATATAAAGGAGGCCGAGAGGGCTCGACCAGAAATTGTAGGCGGCAAAATCGTAGATATAGGGATTGATGGCGAGGACCCTTGGGACTCTCATGCGCCGGAGGCCCTGCCCGCCTTGCGGCCCTTGCTGCGGACGAGGAAGAGAAGGGCGAAGAGGAGGCCGAAAATGAAGCCGCCCACATGGGCGTACCAGGCGATGCCGTCGACATTGGAGTAGAGGAACTGCATGAAGAACCAGATGGTCAGCAGCACGATGGCGGGAATGTCGACCACCTTGATGAAAATTATTATGATGAGGAGCGTTTTTATCCGGGCATGAGGATAGACGAGAAGATACGCCCCGAGTATGCCCGAGACGGCCCCGCTGGCCCCTATCATGGGGACCTCCGACGAAGGATCGTAGAATATCTGGAAGACCGCCGCGCATACCCCGGAAAGGAGGTAGAACAGGAGGTATCCCATGTGCCCCAGCCTGTCCTCGACGTTGTTCCCGAATATCCAAAGATAGAGCATGTTGCCGATAATATGGAGGAAACCGCCGTGAAGGAACATTGACGTGAAGACCGTCATGATGTTGTAGGGCAACAGGTCGTGCCGCGCTGTGACGGAGGCGATGAACTCCCTGGGCACGAGACCGTAGTAAGTGTAGAGCAGTGCGCTCGCCGGCCCGTGGAGCGCCAGATGCTGCCACAGGAAAATAATGATATTTACAAAGATCAGACCCATTGTTATAATGGGAAAGGTGCGGGTTGGGATATTGTCCTTCAGCGGTATCACTGAACTCTTTCTTATCACGCAACAACAGTCATGTCAAAAAACGAGGATCCGGAGTAAGGTATGCCTGAACTGAGAAAAGATCCCATCATTGACCGATGGGTGATCATTTCTATGGAGAGGGGCAAGCGCCCCGTCTTCTTTGCGGAGGAGGCGCCGCCGACGAAGGCGGCGGTCTGCCCCCTGTGCCCGGGTAATGAGAACATGACGCCTCCCGAGGTGTACGTCGTCCGCCCGCCGGGCTCAACACCGGGGTCTCCCGACTGGTCGCTCAGGGTGGTCCCCAACAAGTTCCCCGCCCTGAGGATAGAGGGCACCCTCAACCGGGAAGGGATAGGAATCTACGACAAGATGAACGGTATCGGCGCCCATGAGGTCATCGTGGAGACTCCAAATCACGGGGAGACCCTTTCGGACATGCCCGTGGAGAGGGTCCAGAGCGTCTTCATAGCATATCGCGAGCGGATGCGGGACCTCATGAGGGACACCCGGTTCAAGTATATAATGGTCTTTAAGAACAGCGGGTCCGTGGCGGGGGCGTCCCTCGACCACGCCCATTCCCAGCTCATCGCCCTGCCCATCGTGCCGAGGCGGGTATCGGAGGAGGTGGGAGGGGGTCTCGCGTATTACAAGTACAAGGAGCGGTGCATCTTCTGCGACATCATAGCCCAGGAAAAAGAGGAGAACACTCGCATCGTCTGCGAGAACGAGAGATACGTCGCGATATCACCCTATGCCTCGCGCTTTCCCTTCGAGACATGGATCCTTCCGAAGAGGCACAGCGCGGTCTTTTCCGAGGAAGACCCGGCTGACAACTACTATTCGCTGGCCGAGGTCCTTTCAACGATCCTGAGAAAGTATGTCAAGGTGCTCAACAATCCACCCTACAATTATATTATCCACACGGCCCCGGCCGCTAACGTCGGCATGGGGCACTACCACTGGCATATAGAGATCATCCCGCGCCTTACGAAAATGGCCGGCTTCGAATGGGGAACGGGCTTCTACATCAACCCAACGCCCCCCGAGGAAGCCACGACGTACCTGAGAGAAACAGAGATATAGGGGGCACAATGAAGATACTGATTGCTTCTCCCGAGATATTTCCCTTTGTGAAAACAGGCGGTCTCGCCGACGTGACCGGGGCCCTGCCGAAGGCCTTGAGGGCCCTGGGGGTTGACGTCAGGGTCATTCTCCCCAAACACAAGGGCATAGAAGACCTCGGTTTTCCCATGAAGTACTCCAATCACAGGATATCATGCCAGGTGTCGCAGTCCTTCGTCGACGCGGAGATCGTCGAGAGCGAGTATGAAGGCATAAAGGCCTACCTTGTCGAGAAGGACGAGTACTACTACCGGGACTACCTGTACAGCACCCCCGACGGCGACTACCTCGACAACGCCGAGCGCTACATTTTCTTCGCCAAGAGCATCCTGGAGACCATCAAGGCAACGGGCTTCGTCCCCGATGTTCTCCACTGCAACGACTGGGAGACGGCCCTTTCGCCGGTCTTCCTGAAGACGATCTACCAGAACGACCCCGACCTCTGCAACGTGGCCACCCTCCTGACCATCCATAACCTGGGCTACCAGGGGATATTCTGGCATTACGACATGCACCTCCTCAACATCGGCTGGGAGTATTTCACCCCGGAATCCCTGGAGTTCTTCGGCCATATCAATTTCCTCAAGGGCGGCATCATCTTTTCCGACATTCTGAACACCGTAAGCAAGCAGTACAGCAGGGAGATCCAGACCCCGGAGTTCGGATGCGGCCTCGACGGAATTCTCACCAAGCGGCGGGACGACCTCTACGGCATCGTCAATGGTATCGATTACGGGGACTGGAACCCCGGGACGGACACGTCCCTGCCCGGGCGGTACACCATCGAGAACCGGGCGAACAAGGCCATGTGCAAGAAGGCCCTCCAGCAGGTCTTCGATCTGCCTGCCGACCCGAAGGCCCCGCTTCTGGCGACCATTTCGCGTCTCGCCGACCAGAAAGGTTTTGACCTTATCTCGGAGGCCATGGAAAAGATCCACGGCCTCGGTGTGCAGTACGTCATTCTGGGCACGGGGGAACGGAAGTATCATGATCTCTTCACCACCCTTGCGAAGAAGTTCCCCAGATCCTTTTCCATAAAGATAGCCTACGACAACAAGCTGGCGCACCTCATGGAGGCGGGGGCGGACATGTTCCTCATGCCTTCCCGGTACGAACCGTGCGGCCTCAACCAGCTTTACAGCCTGAAGTACGGCACCGTCCCCGTTGTCAGAGGCGTGGGCGGTCTGGAGGACACGATCATCGACTTCACCGACTCTCCCGAAAGCGGAACGGGCTTCAAGTTCTACGAATACACGAAAGAGGCAATGCTCGATGCCATCGGCAGGGCGCTTTCCCTGTACGGGGACAAGAAAGCCTGGGAGGACCTCGTGACCCGCTGCATGAAGGAAGACTTTTCCTGGGAAAAATCTGCCCGCGAGTACGCGGAACTTTACAGGAAAGCGATTGCGAAGCATGAATCAAGCGGAACTGATCGGTAAGATAATTGAGATCTCGCACTCGAACCTCGAGCTGACGGCGCGGATCAACGCGATCCTCAACATAATCGCCCAGGACCTCGGGTTCGACGAGGCCATTGTCTATACCTTCGACAAGGACAAGAGGCTGACCTGCCGCTACGCCAACCAGAAAAGCATGCTTTTCAGGATATTGAGCCGCTACCGCTGCCACATCGGTGAAGGGATCGTCGGCAGCGTGGCGCAGAGGCGGTCTCCGCAGTTCTTTACCTTCAAGGATATATCCCCGAGGTTCGGCTGCCTTTTCTATCCCGAGCTCGACGATCACCTGGAAAGGTTCAGGACCTTTTCCTTCCTTCCCCTGTCCGACGACAGCTACCTCTTCGGGGTTGTCGTCCTGTGTTCGCTCATGCGCGATTCGCTGCAGGAACAGGAGAAGGTCCTCCTCTCCGTCATATCCCGCGAGCTCGGCGGTATCCTCAGGGCCTTCGAACTGATCCTCTCATCGAAAAAACGCATCAGCGAGCTGGCGATGCTGTCGGAACTCGGCAAGATACTGACATCCAACGTGGGGCCCTACGAGCTCTTAAAAAGCATAGCGCTCATCATCGCGAAGTCGCTCTCCGCCTCCTTCGTGTCCGTCAAGCTGGAATACCCCCTTCTCAAACTGGAAACGCAGCGGTTCACCTATGGCATGATAGACCCCGCCGCGAAGGAGTACGTGGAGCAGCTGGAACGGTCGGCCATAAAACTCCTGCGTCCCGTTTCTTTGAGAAACGGGACCGGGGAGCAACTCGACAACCCTCCGCCCTTCTCCCTTTATTCTGCACCCATTCTATCGAAGAACAGGGTCCTGGGCACCATCACCCTCTGCGGCGAGAAGTCCGACCAGCACGGTATCGAAGAGAACGGACAGTACATAATCAACACCATATCGAACTATATATCGAGCGGACTGGAGAACACGTTGCTCAATACACGCCTGAGAAACGTGGTCAGGGAGTTGACGGACGCCCAGAAGAGGCTCATAGAACAGGAGAAGTTCCGCAGCCTGGGCGAAATGACGGCCAATATAGCCCATGAGATCAAGAACCCGCTCGTCATCATCGGCGGCTTCACCAAGCGGCTGGCCAAGAAGATGCAGAACGACCGCACGGAGAACCGCTATATCGATATCATCCTCAACGAGGTCACGCGCCTGGAGACCATCCTTAACGAAGTGCTCCATTACGTCAAGGAGAACCAGCCGTACGAGGAGTTCTGCAGGCTCCAGGACTTCCTGGAGGACATCCTGTATATCGTTTCTTCCGACCCGGCCTGGGAATCGGTCACCATCATCAAGGACCTCGATGTCTCGCTGGAGCCCGTACCCTGCGACAGTCAACAGCTCAAGCAGGTCTTCATCAATCTCCTTATGAACGCCTTCGAGGCCATGAGGGGCGCCGGCAGCGTAACGGTAAAGACCCGGAAGGTCATGTACGACGAACAGCCCTTCGTCGCGGTTTCGATAACAGACACGGGGGGCGGCATCGACCCCGCCATCATCGATAACATATTCAACCCCTTCTTCACGACGAAGGAGCGCGGTACCGGCCTCGGCCTTGCCATTTCCAACAAGATCGTTACAAACCATAAGGGGCACATAGAGGTGGAGAACGTGGCTGGAAAGGGAGTGAGCTTCATCGTCTATCTCCCTATGAAAAATAACGTGCTGCAAGAGGAGTTCGCATGAAAAGAGTACGGGTGCTCGTCGTAGACGACGAGGAAAATATCAGGCTGCTATTCAAAGAGGAACTGGAGGAAGAGGATTACGACGTGGAAACCGCGTCCAACGGCATGGAGGCCCTGGAGAAGATCAAGGGCGCTCCCTTCGATGTGGTGGTCCTGGATATCAAAATGCCCGTTATGGACGGGATTCAGACGTTGAATGCCATAAAGAACATCAACAAGGACCAGCCCGTCATCCTTTGCTCGGCCTATGGTGAGTTCAAGCAGGACCTGTCGAGCTGGGTTTCCGACGGATACGTCGTCAAATCGGCAGACACGCGGGAACTCAAAGAGACGATCAAGGAAATACTGAGCCGGTGAGCCTTTCCTGCCTGAGCCCATGGCGGCCCGCCCGCGGCCGTCCCCAGAAAACCCTTGATATGAGGGATGATATGGACTATGATTATGCCTACCCGGGGGTGTAGCTCAGCGGGAGAGCACCTCGTTCGCAACGAGGGGGCCACGGGTTCAATCCCCGTCACCTCCACCATTCTTGCATCATCTGCCGGGTCAGATTCGCCCTCCCTACCGGGTCCGCTCCCACCCGACGAGCCGCCGCGCGTTTCCCGTCTTTTCCCTGGAACCTTTGAACCTTTGAACCCTGGAACCAGTTTTTAATGAGCCTCTACACCAAGATACTCCTCTTCTTCATCACCCTTGTGGTCCTTCTTTCCGTGGTCACAACCTATTCAGGGATACGCTCCATCGAACGGATAGCCGTTAACGAGCTGGAAAAAGGCCTCGCCTCGGACATCGACCTCTTTTCCTTTTCCGTCGACAGCGAGTTCTACCACATGGAAAACCGGATGAGGTTTGTTGCCATGCGCAGACCGCTGAGGGACGCCATTCGGCGACGGGACATCGGCAGGATCCGCGAGATCTTCACCGACCTGCTTCAGCGGGAGAGCATTGACGTGCTTCACCTCGTGGACGACAGGAACACGCCCATCGTCACCCTGCGAAGCCGGCGTACGGATCTTCCCGTTACGCTGCCGCTGCCCGCCTCCGGTGCGACCACCAGGGGTTTCACCACCATCGACACCAGGGACGGAGTCCGTCCGGCCCTCTTTCTTTCCATACCCCTCGAGGAGCCGAAGGTCGTCCTGAGCGAGCTTGTCATCCTCGACAACGCGAATCCTCTCGTCAGGAACCTGAGCGATCTGCTCTCCCGCAAGCGCGGGGAGCCCGTGTATGTCTCACTTTTCAAGGACGACAGGAGGATGTTCAGCACCATATTCTCGCTGACCGGCACCGCTACCCAGGACCTTCCCGAAGAGATCACGACCGCTCTTCAGGGCGGCCGGGAGAACTACATAGGCAGAACGACCATAGGAAGATCCGGCTACTACACCGTCTACAAGCCGTCGCCGTACAACGAGGCGGGGTCGCCGGTGTGGTCCTACGGAATCGCCGTGAGCGAGGATATCTTCATGCCCTTCAAGAAACGCCTCCTCTTCGTCTTTGTCATGATATCCGTTCTCGCGACGTCGGCGGTCATCATCATAACCTTCGCGATCACGCGGGGCATCGATCCCTCCCTTCGGGGCATCCTGGATATATGCGCGAAGATAGAGGACGGAAACACCCTTTCCCGCATCGACAGCAAGAGGGTGACGACCCGCGAGTTCACCCAGATCGCTTCGTCCATCAACAGGATGCTCGATTCCATCTCCGAACGGGAGAAGACCATAAGCGACAACATGGACAGGATACGGGCGATCAACGCCGAGCTTGAGGAAAAAACGAACATAATCCGGCAGGACCGGATGCGGTTCCTGTCCATCCTGGAGACCGTGGACGAAGGGGTTGTCGCCCTTGACCATGAAGGCGTCATCATCTATTACAACAGGGCCGCGGCGGCCATCACGGGAACCGACCCGGAGGCCGCCCTGGGCGACACCTGGAAAAGCCTCTTTCCGTCACTCGACATCTCCGGCGAGGACCACGCGGCCCTGCAGGAACTCACCATCCCGCGGGAGGACTCCTCCGAACCCCTGTATCTCAGGGTCCTTGCTTCGCCCTGGTCCGTGGAGAACGCTCCCCAGGGCCGGATCCTGGTGCTTCAGGATATATCGAGGGAGAAGAGGATGGAGGAGTTCAAGGCGGATTTCGTTTCCTCGATAAACCACGACATACGGTCCTTTCTCGTTCCCGTTTCAGGTTTCATAGGCAGGATCCTTGAGGGCAAGTACGGCCCTCTGGAAGACGCCGTGAGGGAAAGGCTCCTGAATGTCGCGGACAACGTGTCGAAGGTTCACCACCTTGTCGAAAACTACCTGAACGTGTCCAGGATCGAATCGGGAAAGCTCGACCTCGCCATCGGCCCCGTCGACATGAACGAGGTCATTCGCGACGTGGCGAAGCTCTATGCGCCCAGAGTGATCTTCGCCGACGGCGCAACCCCGCAGGCCCTCGTTCTTGCGGACAAGGACTACATCGAACGGGTCATCACGAACCTTGTCGTCAACGCCCTGAAGTTCTCGCCCGAAGATTCCACGGTCAGGATAGGGACCCGCGTCGAGGGCGGCATGCTCGTGACCTTCGTTGAGGACAGGGGCGCGGGGATACCCGCACGGGAACTTCGCTTCATCTTCGAGAAGTACCGCCGCGGAAGCCTGGGGAGACGGGAAGAGGGCAGCGGACTGGGCCTGTTCATCGTGAAATCCGTCGTGGAAGGACACGGAGGGTCCATCTGGGTCGATAGCGTCCCCGGCAGGGGAAGCACCTTCTTCTTTTCCCTTCCCCTCTCCAGGGGCGAGATATAAGGTTTGACAAAGCTCAACATTTAAAAATTTGACTTTTCGCAGTTACATATTTATAATCACTCGATGCGTAAAATCGTAATTGTTTTACTGGCAGTCGTTCTCGCTTCCTGCAGCTACATGCCCTGGGGTAAAAAGAAAGACGAGGACCCCTCCAAGACTACGAAGAAGACCGATTCGGCCGCCCAGAAAAAACCTGCTCGAGGCGAGCCGGAGGAAATGAAAGAGCCCGAACTGGGCGACATCAAGGTCATCGACGGCGTGGAATACATCTACACGCGGAACAGGAAATACATGCTGACGCCCTACGAGCCGCCCTACGTCTGGGTCCGCAAGGACCAGTACGCCCCGGGCATCGGGGAGGCGCTTTCCTTCGGCATCGGCGGCAGCGGTCCCAGCAAGAAGGAGCGGGACGAACTGGAAAGAAGGATAGCGAAGCTTGAAGAGGAATTGAAGAAGAAAGGGATTAATCCCCAAATGGCCTACCCGACGCAGATGGGGTATATCCCCGTCGGTCTGGGGTACATGCCCGGTCTCATTTCTTTCGAGTATCCGTCGCCCAAGATGAAACGGCGCATCGTGGTCCTCCCCGTTACGGATAATACCAACTACAAGTCGGAAGGCTTGGGAGAGCTTGCCACAAAGCGGCTCATATCCCGCCTCGAGAGCACGGGGACGGTTATATGCGTCGACCCCAACACGCTCAATGTCAGGGGATCCTACTTCGATGCCGTCAACGCGAAGAAGATGAACGACGATTTCGGCGTTCAGGCGATCCTCAAGACCGCCCTTTCCGATGTCTATACGAGTTCATCGAGGATCGAGGGCAAGGATGAGAAAGAAACATCCTTTGCTATGTCAAAACTGGCCATCGACGTTTTCAACACGGAGACAGGCAAGATAATGAAGCAGCTTTCCGGCAGGAACCCCATCTCCCTGTCCCGCGAAAAGGGCGATCTCAGCACGGAAAAGGCAAAGATCAAGGCGATCGACCTTGCCATAGAGATGATCGCGGAAGATGTCCTGAAGACCGTCCTCTCCATCGATTGGCATTCGCGTGTCGCCTCCGTTGACGGGACAAAGGTCTATATCAACGCGGGACGGCTGTCCGGCTTGGAAAAGGGCAGGGTCCTCGAGGTCTACGCACCCGGCGAGGAGGTCATCGACCCTAGGACGAAGCAGCCGCTCGGCAGGAAGAAAGGCGCCTACAAGGGAGAGCTGGAGGTCGTGGAGCTCTTTGGTGTTGACGCAAGTTGGGCCAAGACCAACAAGGGCGGCAGTTTTTCCTCCACCGACCTCGTCTACGTGAAACAAGCAGCGGTAAAATAAGATCAAAAACAGGTAACGGGGTTACAAATTCCCGATGATGGGTCACCGGATTGGTGCGTCCGGCGACCGTATGCGAAGATTCTGTCTCTCATTTCGCCTCCGTTCTTTTCAGGGGGAGGTCGACGGTGATGCAGGTCCCGGCCCCGCTCGATCCCGTGATATCGATCCTTCCGCCGATGAAAGAGACGCGTTCACGCATTCCCAGTATGCCAAGGGAATTCCAGTCGGATATCTGCTGCTTCGAGATACCGCGGCCGTTGTCCCTGACCATCAGTTGAATGTCATCTCCCTCGACCTGAAGCGAGACCTCCACGCGTGTCGCTCCGGAATGGCGCATCACGTTCGTCAGGGCCTCTTGAAATATCCGGTAGAGTGCTATGCTCGTGTCCTTGCCGACATCCGTAACGAGGCCGCTGATAATGAGACTGGTGGTTATACCCGTCTGGTCGCGGAACTCCTTCAGGGCATGGTCGACGGCGGCGGCGAGACCGAAGTCGTCGAGGACGACGGGCCTCAAGCCCGATGATACCTTTTGAATGGTCCTTGTTGCCTGTTTGACGAGGGTAAGAGCGGCGGCAACCTTGCCGAGCAGTTCCTTTTCGTGCGCCGGTATCTTCTTGTTGAGCCAGCGCAGGTCCATGTTTATGACCGCGAGGATCTGCCCCAGAACGTCGTGCAACTCCCGGGAGATGGCAGCCCGTTCGTTCTCCCGCACCTCCTCGATGTGCGCGGAGAGCCTTCGCAGCTCTTCGTAGGATGACCTCAGCTTCTCTTCGGCCATGCTGTGCTCCGTTATGTCCCGGATCGACTCTATCGCGCCGACCCTGTTGCCGTGCTCGTCGAGCAGCGCGGCCGCCGTTCCCCAGAGGCAGGCCCCCTTGCCCCCATAGAGGGCCTCGGTGAACGCCTCGGCGTAGATCGTGTGGCCGTTCCTCTTGACGTATATGTATTTGGAGTCGTCGTTCTCGTCGACTTCTCCGACCATGTCTATGAGAAGCTTCCTGCGCCGCCCGTAGAAGGGGATGGCGTAGACGTGGTCCGACTTCCCGATCATGTCCTTCTTGCTCACCCCGCTCATCTCCTCCATGGCGCGATTCCAGGCGATCACGATCCCTTCCCTGTCTATGACGAAGGTGGCGTCGGGAAGGAACTCGATTATGTCCGAGAGTCTTCGCTCCGACTCCCTGAGGACGCGTTCCATGTTCTTGCGCTCGGTGATGTCCTTTCCGATGGACAGAACGAGCTTACCCCGTGGTGTATCGATGAGCCTGGCGGAAAAGAGGAGCCTCTTTACGTCGCCCTTCGCGTTTTTCCAGTCAAGCTCGATACCTTCGACATACTCCGTCTCGCACAGCCTTTGTATGATCGCCCGCCTGTCCTCCTCGTGGACCCAGAAACCAAGCTCGACGGTACTCTTCCCCAGAAGCTCCTCGCGGGTGTAACCGGACCATGCCTCGAAGGCCTTGTTGACATCGAGGATCAGACCGGTTTCGGGATCGGTCACTCCCATGGCTTCAGGAGCGAACTCGAAGAAGGAGTGGTAGAGGTCACGGAATTCGGGCGCATACCCGCCGTTGTCCCGTTTCCCCTGTGTCTTTCCATTTGCAGCGGACATACCTTCCGTGGTCTTCGAGGTGTCCTTCACTGTGCCTCCGCCTCAGGTAAAATGGGCTCCCTTTCATGGACATCGAGAGACCGCCCGAGAACCCGTCGCTTCACCGGATTATCGCATGAATTTCAGGCAAGGTTTAGAAAAATCACTTCACAAGGGGCAAGACGGCCTTGAACTCTTCAGTGCCGGCCTCACGAAGTATCTCGTAGATGAACATCTCCGTGGAACTTATGACGGCACCGGCGTCACGCATCCTGTCGAGGGCGATCGCCCTGTTGTCGGGCAACCTGGAAGACACGGCATCGGCGATAATGTGGACGTTGAGGCGGGGCAGGGCGGCGATGGCGGTCTGCGCGACACATATGTGGGACTCGGCCCCGGTAAGGACGATGGTCTTTCGGCCGAGCCTGTCCACATGCTCGCGGAACTCGCCGTTAAGGAAGCAATTGAAATGGACCTTCTCCACGGCGGCGAAGCCCTGCGTGAGGTCTTTGACCTCGGGGACCGTCGGCCCCAGCTTCTTTTGCTCCGTGAAGATCACGGGGATCCCGCATATGCCGCAGAACCTCACCAGCGTCGCAGTATTCGCGATCACCCTTTCCTTCCCGGAGATCGCCGGCATCAGCTTTTCCTGCACGTCGATGACCACGAGAAGACAGTCGCTCCTGTCGATGAGGCCCTGATCAGACATCGCTTCCTCCTTTTATCCCCGAACCCTCGGCCGGCCTCATGGTCCACGCCGTCGCCACAGTATAAACCAGTTCGAAGGCGGGGGTAAAGAGGGTTTCAGGTCCCGCCGAGAGGGAAGGGCCTTCCTCTTCCGGTCAGAAGGCCACCATCTCCGGGAGGTTTCCGGAAAAGTCCGCGATCGTTGCGGCCCAGTTTGCGATGAAAAAGACCTCGAAGATGGGGTTGTCCCGGGTGTTGTTGGTGCAAAAATACAACCCGCCCCCTTCCTCCATCATAAGCTGGAAAGGTCTGACCCCAAACTTGCCGTTGTCGACGGCGGCTAGAAAAATGCTGCCGTTCTCGTTCAGAAACTTCACCAGATTCTGCGTGAATGACCTCCATGGCATTTTTCGTGCCTCCACGACTGTTCCCCTGCGTCACCGGGGACACCGGAGAGATTTTGGTATTGACCGATACACGCCTTATAGTTTACTCTACAAATAACATAAGGTTTACACTATGGCGGGAAGAACGAGGAAGAGAGGCGAGGCGGTTCGGGCCTTCATCTTGAGAAATGTGGAGGATCGGTCGAGAGACGTTGTCTCGAGGACGACGGGGCAATTCGGCATCAGCCGCCAGGCGGTCCACAAACATCTCAAATTCCTCGTCGGTGCCGGCCTGATCTCCCGGACCAGCCTGGCGAGATACCAGCTGTGCACCGTGGAAGAGTACAAGAAGATCCTGCCCGTTACCGATGCCACCCCGGAAGATATCGTATGGCGGACGGAGATACGGGACATGCTCGCCGCCCTCCCCGAGAACGCACTCGACATATGGCGGTACGGGTTCACGGAGATCTTCAGCAACGTCGCCGCCCATTCGGGCAGCGAAAGCGCCTTCGTGCAGGTCAGGAGAACCGCCGTTTCGACGAAGATGACCATATGGGACCGGGGGGTGGGCATTTTCGACAAGATCCAGTCTCACATGGACCTCATTGACGAGCGCCACGCGGTCCTCGAACTTACAAAGGGGAAACTCACCACCGATCCCGCCGCGCATCCCGGCCAGGGCATCTTCTTCACCGCCCGCATGTTCGACACCTTCAGTATCCTCTCGAAGGGCGTTCTCCTCTCCCACACCTCCGGCGACAGCGACGACTGGACGGTCGAGACCCAGCAGGAGGGCCCCGGCACCCTGGTGACGATGACACTCAAGAACGATACCTCCAGGCGGATCAAAGATATTTACGAGAAATTTTCATCACAGACGTCCCCCGGTTTTTCCACCACCGTCGTTTCTGCGCATCTAGCGCACCACGGAACGGAAAAACTCGTCTCCCGCTCGGAGGCAAAGCGCCTCCTTGCAAGGATCGACCGGTTCAAGGTCGCCCTCATCGATTTCGACAGGGTCGGGTCCATAGGCCAGGCCTTCGCCGACGAGATCTTCCGCGTCTACGCCTCGGAACACCCCGAGGTGGACATCCGGGAGATACGGACAAACGAGGAGGTTCAGAATATCATCGACGGGGTGAGAAAAAAGACCGCTTGAACTGCTTGAGCCGTTTCAACCGCTTGAACGTTGAAAGACAATGCCTCGTTCGGTGCGTGCTCAGGCTGAAGCGGTTTGGAGAGTCTTTACCTACCGATAGGTCAGGCCTTTGCCGATGAGATCCTCCGAGGTTCCCCCTCGGAACATGCCGACGCGGACGTCCGGGAGGTTCAGGATACATGATCGACAGCACGGGAAGACCGATTGTCTGCCGCAAGGCCACCAAGGCTCTTCACCCGGTGTTGCCCCGCCGGGGGAGAGGCAAAAACCTAGCGCTATATAATACCTGACCTGTTTTGCTAGCTTTTATATGAACCATAAAAGAACAATTGACTCTTTTCGTCTTTAGGGCAGGGGAGATGAAAGCGCGACCAAATTCGAACCTGTAGCTTCTCTCTGTACGCTCTCGGTGGTCAGGGCAGCGGGCCAAAGATCGGTTGCACCGCCTGAACGCTGAAGGGCAAGACCTTGTCTCTGGTTTTTCCGTTCAAGCAGCTCAAGTGGTTCAAGCGGCTTAAACCATCTTCACCACGTGTACTTCCGCCTCCTCCGTCTGGGCGTAGGGACCGAAAAGGAGCTTGTCGGGGGTTCCCTGGACGCGGACGTAGTAGGACGTGCCGGGGTCGAGTCGGTTCTGGACGGCCCAGGCTATGAACTCGTCGTCCCCGAGTTGGACCTTGAGGCCCTTCTGTGCGTATTCGAGGACGGCCCGCTCGGGCACACCGTTCGCGGGACCCACTCCGTGGAAGTCTATCTCGCCGCCGTGGACACCGAACATGGCGCCCTGCCACTCGAAGGAACCGGCAGGGCCCGCCTCGAGCCACAGCCCGATACCGGGGAGGCCGTGGACGTTGAGATTGTATTCCTTGTCGATCTTCTTGATGGGGGAGTTGGCGAAAGAGACTGCTTTGACGCCCAGTGAAGCACTCGAAAGGGGTATGATTTCCGCGCCCTTAAGAAGGGTGGGAGGCTCGAAATCAGCGGGAACATCGCCTGCGGGGGCGAATATGACCGGAAATCCCTGCCCTTTCTCGGCGAAGACCTTCATGGCAAGAAGCGAAAGACCGAAACCGATGGAAGGCGTCTTCACGTCGGCGGCGTTGCCCGCGATGATCCAGAGCGCCACATCGGCCTTAACGAGCTCCTCGGCCGGCGCCTGCCATGCCATATGCTTAAGGTCATCCACCCAGAAATGCCCGTCGGCGGCAAGACCATACTGCTTCATGGCACCCATCAGCTTCCCGATCTTCTCCTCATCCTTGACCAGTGCCGTTATCCAGACCTTCTTCATGCAACCCTCCATGAGGTCTTTTCAACCTGGTTGAAAAGACGGTTTGAATAGCTTGAGTGCTTGAATCGCTTGAGAGTTAAAAGAAAAAGGGCCAAGCGATCGCTGTTTCTTTTCTGCATCCAAACGTGAATGTGTACATACTATCAAAGCAATGCTCAATTGAAAACGAAAAAGCACCAAACATGAGAGCATCTTCGAAAATGTCGATTCCGTCGGCCTTTTCTTCAAACTCTGACCTATGATGCCTTTAGTGG
>DBQU01000035.1:3531-4159 GCA_002305765.1 Deltaproteobacteria bacterium UBA1386 | reverse complement strand
AGCCCGGCTCCATCGGCAAGGCCACGGTCTTCATGGAAGCAAAGGTCGTCGACAGTGAAGGGAAGACATTGCCCGCGGGCGGCGTTGGCGAGCTTCTCATCAAGGGCCCCCGTCTCATGAAGGAGTACGCGTTCAACCCGGAAATGACGGCAAAGACGATCAAGGACGGATGGCTCTACACCGGCGACCTTGCCTACATGGATGAAGAAGGCTTCATCT
Source organism: Deltaproteobacteria bacterium UBA1386 (assembly GCA_002305765.1). Taxonomy (GTDB): domain Bacteria; phylum Desulfobacterota; class Syntrophorhabdia; order Syntrophorhabdales; family Syntrophorhabdaceae; genus Delta-02. Next base: position 3,940 of record DBQU01000035.1, on the reverse strand, counting down.
TCTTCGCCGACAGGGCCAAAGACCTCATCATCAGGGGCGGAGAGAACATCTTCCCCGCCGAGATCGAGGACGCCCTTCGCAAGCATCCCAAGGTCATGGACGTCGCGGTCCTCGGGTACCCGCACCCCAGGCTCGTGGAGATCGTCATGGCCATCATCCAGCCTAAGGAAGGCGAGACGATCACCGACGAGGAGATCATCAACTTCGTCAAGGAAAAGGGCCTCGCGAAGTACAAATGGCCCGAGAAGATGGTATACACCACCATCCCCCGCAACCCCGCCGGAAAGATCGAAAAACCGAAACTCCGCGACATGTACGTAAAACCGGCAAAGGAAGCGATGGAAAAGGAATTCAAGAAACAGTAACAGCGATCATCGGAGAGACAGGCGCCCGCCGACACAAGGCGGGC
>DBQU01000035.1:0-3506 GCA_002305765.1 Deltaproteobacteria bacterium UBA1386 | reverse complement strand
TCGCCCGCTTCGCTCAAGCTCACAGAGATCGCGGAGAGAGGAGAAAAGACTGCCGCCCTGTCGGCGGGAGAGAAAAAGAATATCCTTGTCCTGAAAAAGTTATCCCCCCTCATCCCCCCTGCAGTCATAGGTCCTATAAGTCATATATGTCCCATAGGTCCTATAACCACCCTCCAACTCCCCCATACCACCCCCTCCACATCACTCCCACCTGAACCCAGAACTCTATCTTTGCCTCCCGCCTTAACGGTATGCAAATCCGGCCGGATCTTTTCTCTGCGATCTCTGCGGGCTTGAGAGACGAACGAAGTGAGGAACGGGCGAGAGGCAGGGTCTTTCGCTTTCTACTTTTCGATGACGATCAGCGGTTCCTTTGCCGGGTCAAGCCAGTGGATGAGTTTGAGGAGGTTCTCCTCTGAGATGGCCACGCAGCCCGCGGTGGGGGTGGCGGGGTCCTTCCAGATGTGCAGGAAGATGGCGCTGCCGAGGCCGGGGATGATGGGGTGGGTGTTGTACTCGATGACGATGCCGTGCTTGTAACGGTCGTCGGGGAGGACCATGTCCTCGAAGGAGCGCGCCGCTGTTTCCGCGCGTTTCTTGAGCCGGTTGTAATCGGGAGAGCGGGGGTCGTCGACCCAGATGTCCTGACGGGTCATCTGGCGGTAGGGCATAGCGGAATCGATACCTGGAGGATAGCCGAATGCGAAGCCGAGAGGATATACTCCGACGGGTGTCCTGCCGTCGCCCTCCCGTTTGCCGAGCGGCTTGGCAAAGCCATTTCGACCCGTCGTGGCAGGGATTGGACCGAGAGCAAGGGTCCAGTCTCGGTCCTTCCCTAGAAAAGCGTAGAGAATGGAATTATGAGGCAATGGTCCGTCATTTCTGACAAGGATGAGTTGAGAAGTGCCGGGCCAGTGTTGTTCCAAGGAAGCTTTGGTCGCCTCGGTGAGTGGTGTGGAATACAAAGCCACCTCCTTAAGGTCGCCGGCAAGGCAGGCGTTCAGGGGAAGGATGAAACTGCAAAGCGCAGCAGTCAAAAAGAACGCGATCACGAGAGGGAAGGATGCCGTTGGAGTCCCGTTCCTGTCGGGATCCCTCATCTATGGTCTCCAGAAAGACCCATGGCCTGCAATGGGCAAGGCATGATGTCTATCGCGCTGTTCCGGCCTGAGGCCGGAACAGACCCGGTTGCCAGGAAGGCCTGCACCGTCCGGAGGGACCCGTTTCTTAATAAGGCAGACCTTCTTTGTTCTCCCGTATGGTCGTCTGCTTTCTCTTTCAGATGTCGAACACCATCTTCTGGACCTGCAGGCCCTTGACGGCCTTGAGCTTCGATTCCATGTCGACCACCTCCGCGTCGCCTCCGTACACCTCCAGGATGATAAGCCCTCCCGGGGCGCAGAGGTTCTCGTTGACCTCATGGAGGCCGAGGCGGGTCTTGATGTAGCAGCCGCATTCAGTTAGTACCCTCTGAAAGTCGGCCGCATTCTCAACCCTGTTGCTAAGCCCTATACCCAAAACATAACGCTTACCCATAACACCCTCCTCTCTAATAAAGAACGTTCAAGAGTTCAAGAGTCTCAGGGAAGAACCCTCGATACGTCCTATTGGTCTTATGTGTATTATAGGTCCTATCTCTCCTATTCGTCCTATCACTCTCAAATATGCACAAATGCCTTTTTCACCGTTTCCTCCCGCACCGGGCGCGTCGCCAGGGACACGACGACGAAGACTATAAGACCTATGGGCAGAGCTATCATCTGGGGGTCGATCATGTTCCAGGGGTGGCCAGCAAGGGTTTCCATATTGAAGAGCTTTCGGCACAGGCCGAAGGCCTTTGCCTCCTGCTCGTGGAAGAGAAGCATCCAGACGAGGGATACGAAAAAACCGGACAGTATGCTGGCCTTGGCTGCCGGTTTGGTGCCCCGCCTCCAGTAAAGGCCGAAGAGGTACACGGGGATGAAGGTGGCTCCGCAGAGGCTGAAGAAGAATGCCGTCGCGACGGCGACGATGCTCTCGGGCAGGACGAGGCCGATGATGAGGGTGGCAAAGATGCTGAAGACGATGCCTACCCTCGTCACTATCGTTGTCTCCGCCACCGACTTTCCTTTCAGAAGGGCCTGCTCGAAGATGTCGCGGGAGAGGGACGTGCCGAGCGCGTGGAACTGGCTGCTTCCCGCGCTCATGGCGGCGGACATGAGGGCGACGAGGAAGAGCGCCACGAACCACTGGGGATAGAAGCGGTCGATATAAAGGGGGATTATCTTGTCCAGGTTTCCCTGCACGGCATGTATGGGCAGTTCCGTGTACGTGTTGTAGAAGAACGTGTTCGTCAGCGCCCCCACCGCGTAGGCGACCCCCGTGGTGCAGAGGATGAATATCGCCGTGAAGGGCACGGAGCGATTGATCTCCCTGTCCGATTTGAGCGTCATGAAACGGACGTTGAGCTGGGGCTGGCCGATGACGCCGATGCCCACACCCATGACCATCGTCGTTATCACATACCACCATATCGAGGAGAAGGTTTCGGGCATGGAGGTGAAGCCCCTGTGCCCCGCCTCCTTGAGGAACTGGGGAACGTAGGGGGTCACGGCGTCGAGTGAACGGTGCGCCTCGGATATGCCGCCCAGGGAATAGTAGCTGGTGATCCCGATGGCGATCATGGAGACGACCATGATGACACCCTGGAAGGCGCTCGTGTAGAGGACGCCCTTGAGCCCCCCCCAGATGACGAAACAGGAGGTTATGAGAAGGAAAGCGAGAAAGGCGGTGGAAAAAGGAATGTTGAGATAGACCTCGATGAACCGGGAAATGCCTATCAGCACGGCGGCGGTGTACACGGGCATGAAGACGAGGATCATGAGACCCGAGAAACCCTGGACGAACCTCGATTCGTAGCGTCTGCCGAGAAGCTCCGGGAAGGTATGGGCGTCGAGGGCCTTGCCCATCTTTCGGGTCCTCCTGCCGAACACCACGAAGGCGATGAAGACGCCCACCATGATATTGAGGAACGAAAGCCACGTTAGACCGAACCCATACAGGGCGCTCACGCCGCCGAAACCGATGATGGCCGACGTGCTGATGTACGTGGCGCCGTAGGAGAGTCCCATCGTGACGGGGTGGACCTGCCGTCCGGCAAGAAGATAATCGGAGACCGTCACGGTTCTGCGATACCCGAGCCAGCTGAAGTATACCGTGACAGCGAGGTAGATGAGGGTGAATGTTATGAGGTAGAACATGGGATCTCAGGGCAGCTTCTCGATGAGCTCGATCTCTTCCCGTTCCCACTGGATCTCTTCGCGATAATCCCCTTCCTTTTCGGTGCCGCCCTTGTTCCAGTTGCGGATGCCGTAGAGGACACAGAAAAGGGCCGAGAGGACCGTGAGGCCGAAACCGGCGAAAACCCAGGGATCCGAAAAGCCGAGCATCATGCTAATGATTAGCATGGGTTTTTTTTGACTGTCAAGCGATAATGTGACACGAGAGTAGTTGGGCATGGACATACT
>DBQU01000061.1 GCA_002305765.1 Deltaproteobacteria bacterium UBA1386 | reverse complement strand
GATGCACAGCTCTTTGCCCTGATATTTTGTGTAACTATAATCCGGGTTGCATTTGATGCACAGCTCTTTGCCCTGATATTTTGTGTAACTATAATCCGGGTTGCATTTGATGCATAACTGCTTGCCTTGATATGTCGTGTAGGTATAGCCGGGGTTGCATTTACCACCGGCGTACGGGTTCTGAGCATAGGGATTCTGGGCGTAGGGGTTCTGAGCATAGGGATTCTGGGCGTAGGGGTTCTGAGCATAGGGATTCTGGGCTGATACTGCGTATACAGCAGTGGAGCATAGTACAGCATAGAATACCGCGCAAATTACAGCAAAAAGACTCAAAACCAGCGACCGTTTCATTGTGTCCTCCTGATTATGCAATATGGCGTTAACCCGTATCAGTCGGTTATACATATAGCATCATACGGCAAGTTTCTCAACGGGTCGACCACATCTTTTTGCAGTAGTCCGTTTAGACCGGGAGTCGAAGGGGACATCCCATTCTCCCGTCTGTTCCCATCGCACTCTTGATCGGCGCAGTCCGGATGAGATAGAAAATGACTAATACATCAATAAAGCTTATAATGAAATTGGTGCCGAACAAAACCGCTCGAACGAACAGTCGCTATTCCGCATGCCCTTTACACGGCGGCGTGCTTGTGCCTGCCGCTTGGCGCCATGTCAGGCACTAATTGAGTCTATTCATACCAGTAAGGAGATTTTCTAAATTGGATATTCCACGGATCTTCAACATCACCGAAAGTGCTCACCGCATCCATAACCCGTTCACACCCGAAAAGCTCGCCACTCTCGGCGCGGCACTGCGTCTGGAAAGGGGAACCCGGGTACTCGACCTCGGCAGCGGTTCCGGGGAGATGCTGTGCACCTGGGCGCGCGATTACGGAGTCATCGGCACCGGCATCGACATGAGCCAGCTATTCACCGAGCAAGCGCGACTCCGCGCTGAAAAACTCGGTGTCGCCGATCAGGTCAGGTTCATCCATGGCGATGCCGCCGGCTTCGTATCTGACGAGAAGGCCGGTGTGGCAGCCTGTGTCGGCGCCACGTGGATCGGCGGAGGAGTCCCCGGCACCATCGAGCTTCTGGCGCGGAGCCTCCTCCCCGGAGGGATCATCCTCATCGGCGAGCCCTACTGGCGGCAATTACCGCCGACGGACGATGTCGCCAGGGGGTGTCTTGCCCACTCGATCTCCGACTTTCTCCTGCTTCCAGACCTTATCGCCTCCTTCGGCCGCCTCGGCTACGACGTCGTGGAAATGGTTCTGGCGGACCAGGACAGCTGGGACAGATACGAGGCGGCCAAATGGCTCACCATGCGCCGATGGCTCGAAGCCAACCCCGACGACGAGTTCGCGAAAGACGTTCGAGCCGAACTGACCTCGGAACCCAAGCGCTACGCCACGTACACGCGTGAATACCTGGGCTGGGGCGTCTTCGCGCTGATGAAGCGGTAATGAGGGGATCACCGGGCGGCTCAGAAAGAAACCCAAGGGGTTCGTTAGTAAGTAAGTAACTTTTCCAAGCAAGGTTCAACCCCTTGCTCCCGGCGATGTCCCTGTCCTCCCGTAATACACCGAAGTATAAGACGAAGGGGATCTGACAGGCTGAGTTATTTACTTGTTAGGATGTCCCCTGTCTAGCCCCTGTCTGGCCCCCACTTTTCTCTTGCTTAGCCCTGTCAATTCGGAGACAATTTAGATGCCTGAACCCCGGGGCGGCCGAAGGTTCGGGCATCCTCACAGCATTAAGGGTACTGGTTGCTTTGGACCGACACAACTGTGATGTCGGGGGACCGCGCGAGACAATTGCTCATTTCTTCTGGAAGAGGCAGGGAGAGACCGTTATGGCGGCAAATTGGGAACGGCACCTTCAGCGATGGACCACAGCGGGACTGATAGACGCCCCAACTGCGGACATGATACTCGCTTACGAAGCTGATCGGGAGAAAGCTCAAGGACTGCGATGGCCGATCCTGATAGCTATCGCCCTCGGCGGTTTACTGTTCGCGGCGGGAATCTTGCTTTTCGTAGCCGCACACTGGGATAGGCTCTCTCCGGGAACACGCTTCTGTCTCGTCCTGACCCTCGTTGCCGCCGCACACCTTGCCGGCGCAATAGCCGCCTCCCGCTTCAGCATCCTCTCAACAACATTACACGCCATTGGCACGATCTGCCTGGGCGCAGGGATCTACCTGACAGGACAGATCTTCCATCTTCAGGAGCATTGGCCGGGAGGGGTCATGCTGTGGGCATTTGGCGCCTTTACGGCGTGGGTATTGCTGCGCCATTGGACACAGGCCTGTCTCGCAGCCATCCTGATACCTGTATGGCTTGCGGGTGAATGGTCCGTGGCAACGCACGGATGGGCCTTCAGTGACAATGTCCTTGGCGCCGGGGTGCTGCTGCTGACCACCACCTACCTGACGGCGGTGTCGCCGGAGAAAACCTCGTCTCTGCGGAAGGCCCTTTCGTGGATTGGAGGGATCGCTCTGATCCCGGCAACAGGAGTCGTCATCGCATCGGGATCGTTCGGCTCTGTGCATGGGCCTTCGTTACCCCTCGCCTATCACATTCTTGGATGGGCCGTGGCGTTCCTCCTGCCTCTTGCATTCGCATGGGTGCTTCGGGGCAGCCACGTCTGGCCGAATGCGATCGCAGCGATCTGGGTTGCCGCCCTGAGTGCGGCGGGATTCCTGTTCGAGGCCGACCACAACCTTGTCCATTATGCTCTATGCGCTTTGGGTTCTGTTGGCCTCATTGGATGGGGCATGAAGGAGACACGCAAGGAACGGGTCAATCTGGGCATTGCGGGATTTGCCCTGACCGTTCTGGCTTTCTATTTTTCAACCGTTATGGACAAACTCGGGCGCTCGGCAAGTTTGATAGGACTCGGATTTCTTTTTCTTCTCGGAGGCTGGTTGCTTGAAAAGACCCGCCGCCGGCTTCTGACCCGAATCGGCAAAGGAGGGACATGAGCCCCTTTTTCAAAGGATTGGTGGTCCTGGCAATTCACCTGTGCCTGGTGGCAACGCTTGGCGCGAAATTACTCTATGACCGGGCGACACTTCCCCGTCTCTGGGTAAGCACGGTACCCTACGACCCTGACCTTCCTGTCCGCGGGCGATATGTCAGCCTGCAGCTCATCGTAGAGCCTCGGGGAATTGATGAGAGCAAGAAAGGGTCGGACCAAACATCTAACCCGGTCAGCCTTCGCGTGGAAAACGATCGCTTGCTTGCCGTAGCCGTAAAAGGTATCCCGCGCAACCCCTCAGACCTTTCGGTGCGGTACGCGAAGATCGACCACGAGAAAGTGGCCGTCCTGAATGAACCTGTGGCATTCTTTATCCCAGAACACATCCCCGACCCATCCCGCCGGAATCAGGGCGAACAACTCTGGGTTGAAGCGACAGTCCCAAGGAAAGGTATTCCCCGACCGATCAGGCTCGGCGTAAGCAAGGATAGCGGCCCTATAGTACCGCTCAATATCAAGTGACGCTCCCGAGGGAATATTGTCGGCAACAAACAATAAGGAGAAAGCATTGATAATCAGAACCGCGAAGGAATCAGATCGTAATGAAATTCTGAACATACACAAGCGCGCTTTTGGCAAGGAAAAGGGCCCTGTAATCTCCAAACTCGTCGATGATCTATTGGATGATGAAACGGCAAGACCCATATTGTCTCTGGTCGCTGTCAATGATGACAAACTGATCGGGCATATTCTTTACACAAAAGTTAGAATCACCCAAACCGAATCCCCGGTATCTGCTCAAATACTGGCTCCGTTGGCAGTACTCCCAGAGTTTCAAAAACGCGGAATCGGGCAAAAGCTAATTAACGAGGGGCTAAAGCGATTGAAGGCATCAGGAACAGAGTTGGTATTTGTTCTCGGACACCCCACATATTATCCACGTTGCGGATTTGCTCCGGCAGGAAAACAGGGGTTTGAAGCGCCCTATCCCATACCTGAAGAGCACTCAGCGGCATGGATGGTTCAAGCATTAAATGGTGATGCCTTAAGGAACATCAACGGAAAGGTAGAATGCTCAAGAGCCCTTAACGAACCACAGCATTGGAGAGAATAAGGCTTGCCAACAAAGGGTTAACGACCCGCAATCGCCGCAGTTGAATGGCGGAGGGAGTAGGATTCGAAACTCCCCCGATGACCTATTATCAACGCTTTACAGCCGTTTTAGAAACGATAAGGAAACGGCCTGATCACGGATCGCAATTCAAAAACAGTCTAATCGAGAAAATTAAAAGCCACCGAATCTCTTGGCAGGGGTCCCGGTGGCTTTCTGTGTTCTCACCCAACGCAATCAACGAAAGGAGAGACTATGCGTATTATACCAGACCGCCCTACCCCGTCAAGGTTTAAAGGAGCAAATACTTTTTTCCCCTCTCACAAGCCCCGGAGGGGAAAAAAGTATTTTGTTTTTCTCAGTGCAGGACCGCAGAGTGCAAGGGGGGTGACAACTCGTTGGCGGCCCCCTTGCTTCGGAGGGACGCACCCCGCTCGTCTGCGGGACGTTGGCGGGCCGGCTCCCTCGCCGGCACGCGCGCGGACCCGGAGGGGCGGGCGGGAGCAACCGCGAGCTGGCGGCAGCGCTCGCGGTCTGGTCCTACTAGACTTGAATATAGGACACTTCTCGTTAGAACGAAATCTGACGGGGGTTTGCATATGAACTGTGTTGATATGACCCCCCAGCAGGTCGTCACGATACGCGATTATGGAGACAAATTCGTAGAGGCTTCGTGGGGATGGTCCATGAAGGGATCAAAGAACCCCGGAGCAAGAGGAAAATCAAAGAACAGGGAGATCAACATAGAGAGATGTAACAAGAGGGCAAAGGCAAGGATGAGACGTATCTGCATGGCGGGCGGCTTCGATCACCTTGTCTCTCTTACCTACCGAGAAAACATCGTCGACAAGGAACGAGCATGGAAGCACTTCGAGAAATTCGTGAGGCGCGTTCATAGATACATCCCTGATTGGCAGTATGTCGTTACCACGGAGCAACAGGAGAGAGGAGCCTATCACTTTCACTTAGGGGTCAAGGGATACCAGGACGTGGACCTTTTACGGTCCCTGTGGCGTTCTGTTGTCGGTGACGGCAATATAGACGTGAACTACATCAAAACGAAGAAGGGATACCAATGGAAGCGAAATAAACTGGCGCAGTACCTCGCCAAGTACATCGACAAGGATATGAACACCGAGCTGAACGAGAAAAGGTTCCGGGCATCGCCGGGGATCGTTATACCAAAACAGAAGATCCTCGTCCCCGCGAGGTTCAGCGCCCGGGATTACGTCTTGTACAAAATAGAGTGCCTTGCCGGAAAGGTCGGCTTTGTCTGGGACCCGGAGGGAACTTCCAACTCCTATGGATGGGCGTGTTCGTGGGGATAGGAAAATAGTAAGTGGAAATCCTGAAGAAAAGGAAAATGACTGATTGAGCTTGACATCATATAGATAGAACATAAAGAATATATAAACGAATGATTTCTGAATATGAGGGGAAAATATGGTTCCGAGTATAGAGAGTCAGATTCATCAGGCTCTGGTTGAGAAGGAAGAACTACGTTGTAGAGAAATTGAGGAAAACAACCTCCGGCAAACGGGTGTTCACAAGAGAATTAAAAGACGAAAAATAACCATGCCTAAGGTGAGATTGGGTGAGTGCGCAATCTGTCAGGAACCGGACTTGCTGCTTATGGTTAGTCAATACGATTATGATTTGGAGGATAGAGGATTTCAAGACTACTGTATAGGCCGGGGCGTCTTCCACGTGACGGGAAGCGAGGGGAGCAAGAGAAGAGAATACATGCAGAATTATGACAAGCCATATTCGGACTTTGTCAATGAGTCATTGTTTTGGCCCGACAAGCCGAGAGCGCATTCAACGATAGAAGTCCGGGAATATATGGATACTCAGTGGAAGATAATTTGTATAGGGCGTGGTAAATTGCAGGATTGCTGGCAACTGTACCGGAAAGCGCAGAGCGACAAGCGGCCATAATTCAATGGATTTCGTAGCGATAGATGTTGAAACTGCAAATTCCGACGTGTCATCCATTTGTCAAATCGGTATCGTAGGCTATAACCAAGGAACAATTGTGGAAGAGTGGGAATCCTACGTAGACCCCGAAGATGAATTTGATCCTATAAATGTAGCGATTCATGGTATCGACGAGCGTTGCGTCGAGGGCGCTCCCACGCTTGAGGAATTGTCCGGAACCTTGCATGGTTTCTTGGATAGGAGAATAGCCGTTTGTCACACGCATTTTGATAGGGTTGCCGTGAATCAGGGTCTCCAAAAGTACGGTCAGCCGTGCCTTTCGTGTACTTGGCTCGATTCTGCACGTGTAGCACGACGAGTCTGGAAGGAAGTCGCTTGGAAAGGATATGGATTAGGGAATCTCTGCAAGATATTAGGATATGAGTTCAATCATCATCACGCTCTTGAAGACGCAAAGGCTGCGGGCTATGTATTATTGGCGGCGATGCGAGCAACTAATGCGGATGTATCCGAATGGTTAGTACGTGTGGAACAACCGATAGACCCTACTAGGCCTTATCGGAAAATAGAATGCGACGCCAATCCTGAAGGCCCCTTGTTTGGTGAAGTGGTGGTGTTCACAGGCTCACTTAAAACTCCTAGAATTGACGCGAGTCGTCAAGCCGCAAGAATAGGTTGCAGGGTTGATTCGGGTGTCACGAAGAGGACAACACTTGTTGTTGTAGGCGATCAGGACACGAGAAAGCTCGCTGGCAGAACAAAGAGTGGAAAACATCTTAAGGCTGAGGAACTCATCTTGAAGGGCCATACAATAAGAATTCTTCGTGAAGAGGATTTCGAAGAACTCATTCAATCGTACAATCCATAACAATAGGCGCAAATCTCATCCTCTTAAATTATTCGCTTGACAGGGTTTCTTTCTGCTGTATACTAGTTATATATATGTTATATAACTTTTCGAGGTTCCCATGAGAAAGAAGAGAATTAAGACATTTTCCGTTGATGAGAGAGTCTATGATGAACTGATAACATTCTTCCGGGACAGTAATGTGGAGGTCAGCCTCTCCTACTTTGTGGACAAGTCCCTCAAGGAACTCTTGAAATACCTTCGAGTCCTGCACCAAATGAAACAAGATGAGAGGTACACCGTTCCTATGTCCTATATCATCGACAATGTCGTCAGATCAAAATACATTAGTTCGTTAGAGGTATCGGGACCCGAAGGGACCCCTGAAGACATCAGGGACGAAATCGAGGAATGGCAAAACCGCTATGAGGCTGAAAGAAAGAGCATCCCCTATAAGTTCTATGGTTTGGTCAAATCCGGCAAGTTTGCTTTGTCTAAAGATAAGAAGCATGTCGTAAATATTAAAACTGGTACAAAATACACGGTCAGTGAAGAAGGCTTCATTCATGACTACCTCGAAGAGGAGGACAAACACCAGACTTGACGTCCTCTGATGCTCAAAATATAATCCCTCAAGACGAATTCAATCCTTGGGGGATAGTCATGAAAAAAGGGTCAATACTCTGCAATGTCTGTAAGAAACCAATGAAAAAGCCGGTTTGCGAGAGGTGCGGAAACACAAACTGCTACATCGTCATCTACTGGAAGGGCAAGCACTATTCCTTCAGGCGCGATTCCCGTGGTGAAGTCTATGACTACCGGGAAGCCTTTAAGGCCCTTGCTAAAATCAATGCGTCAATGGAAGATCAAAAGCATAAATTCAATCCTCTTGAATGGACAGACTCCAGTATCATGCAACGTAGATTCGAAAACCAGCTTGAGAATTATTACTCCGAGAAAGAAAATGAGGTAACGATCGGAGAACTGAGCCCGGAGTATTTCCGAATCATAAAGAACTATGGAAAGAACTATTTCGACTATTTCCACGGTTGGGATGTCCGAGAGATAGACCGGGCGGCCTTGAGCGAGTTTCGCAGAAGCCGTTTAGGACATCTCAAGATCAAAACAAGAAAGAACGTGTTTAATGCCCTGAGGGCCTTATTTTCTTGGCTTTACGAGAATGGTCAGATCGTGACAACGCCGGTGTTTCAAAAGATCAAAGGCGATGACTCAACGCCGAGGAGGGCCATGAGGAAGGAAGTCCAGGACGAAGCGTTAAAGCTGATTCCTGAGAAATTTAGAGACCCGATAGAGTTCGCAATGAAGACGGGAATCAGACCAGGGGAACTATGCGCGATCCTCATTAAGAGCGTCGATATAGAGAATAGAATGGTGTGGATAGAAAGGAGCCTTTCCGGTTCAACCTACCGCGAAACGACAAAAAATAAGAGTAAACTTCCGGTCCCTCTCAATGACAGAGCACTGGAGATTGTCCGGAGAAACGTAAAAGGAAAGTTTCCCAATGACTTTCTCTTCGTCAACCCGGGGACCGGTAGAGGCTATTCAAGAAAGTACCTCTCGGAAGTCTGGAATCGTCACTCAGGCACAGATATGAAATTCTATGAGGCCACGAGGCATTCATACTGCACTTATATTGTGCCCCTCTCCAATCCGATGGACGCACAGCGCTTGATGAGACATAAGGACCGGCGTTCAACAGACAATTATTACCATGCCTTCAACGAAAGGCTCTTGGAGATCGTCCAGAAAATGGATAACAATGTTGTTGTTATGAAGGAAGTCAAAAAAGGAAACGAAAAGGAAACGAGTTGTTGATGATTTTCTTCAATGATTTTAAAGATAATATGGCGGAGGGAGTAGGATTCGAACCCACGGGGCACTTGCATGCCCAACGGTTTTCAAGACCGCCGCTTTCGGCCGCTCAGCCATCCCTCCGGGGATTGATTATTCTAAATATTTTTCCGGCAAATGTAAACCGTTACCACCGGATGAGGCTGCTTCCCCAGGTGAGTCCGCCGCCAAAGGCGGTCAAAAGGACGAGGGAGTCCTTCTTGATTGTGCCGTCGCGGACCGCCTCGTCGAGGGCGATGGGGACTGTCGCCGAGGAGATGTTGGCGTACTTCTCTATCGTCATGTACACCTTTTCCAGTGGGACGCCGAGCTTCTTTGCCATGCCCTGAAGTATCCTGAGATTCGCCTGGTGGGGGATTATGATGTCCGCGTCATGGACGGTGTAGCCGTTGACCGACATCGCCTCCTCGCACGCCTCGGCGAAGCGGTTCACGGCGACCTTGAAGGACCTGTTGGCCTCGATCATCTTGAGGAAGTGAAGGCCGTTGTCAACGCTCTCGTAGGAAATCGGCGTCGTCTTCGACCCGCCGCCAGGCATGAGGAGCGTGTCGCCCGCGGCGCCGTCGGTATGGATGTGGGTCGAAAGGATCTGGGCGCCGTTTTCTGATTCCGTTACCACCGCAGCGCCCGCGCCGTCACCCCAGAGGATGCAGCTTTCCCTTTCCTTCCAGTTGACGACCCTGCTCATGATCTCGCCGGCAACGACAAGGGCCGTCTTACTCGCCCCCGACTTTATGAACTTGTCCGCCACGTGGAGGGCGAAGAGAAAACCGGAGCATGCCGCCGTCACGTCAAAGGAAACCGCTTTGGTGCAGCCGAGCTTCGCCTCGAGCCAGTTCGACCCGGCCGGGCAATGGGTGTCGGGTGTGATGGTGGCGAGCACTATCAGGTCGATGTCGGAGGCCGTGACTCCAGCAACCTTCATAGCCCGCTCGCAGGCAACCTTGCACAGGTCCGATGTGGCCTGGTCCTTCTCGGCTATCCTGCGTTCCTTGATCCCCGTGCGGGTGAAAATCCATTCGTCTGACGTGTCCAGGAACTTTTCGATATCGAAATTCGTCATGATGTGTTCGGGTACGTATGAACCCGTCCCGACGATGGCAGTGTTTTTCATGGAAAGCTCCGTGTTTTCTTGATTTTGCTGTTAAATAGAACAAAAATACCGGCACCTTGTCAAGGGAAAACCCGGCAGGCGCGGGGCCTTAGGTCCCGGGTCGCGTGATGGGCTTAATTTCCTTGACATAGACCGTCCATGTCGATAAAACATGGGTCATATCTCAATGAAAACCGACCATATCGATACGCGGGGATTCATCACCATCCTGATCCTGGCCCTCCTGTGGGGCATCAACTATTCGGCGATCAAGATCACGAATACGGGTTTCTCCCCGGTTTTCACGTCCTTCGCGCGTTCCGTTCTGGCTTCGGCTTTGGGGATCGGGTACTGCCTCGCCATCAGGCAGAGGCTTCTCCACCGGGGAACGCTTCTCGCGCATGGCGTCGTTGTGGGGGTCCTCTTCGGGCTCGAGTTCGCCTGCCTGTATCTGGGCCTCCTCTTCACCAATTCGTCACGGGCCGTCATCCTCATCTATCTGTCGCCTTTCGTGGTGGCCGCCGGCGCCCATCTCTTCCTGGGGGAGCGGCTGAACCTCCTCAAGTGGATGGGTCTCGTCCTCGCCTTTGCGGGACTCGTCAGCGTCTTCTACGGGAAGCCGTCAAGCTACAACAAGCTGATGCTTGTCGGCGACATGCTGGAGATCCTCGCCGCCTTCCTGTGGGGCGCCACCACGCTCTACATCAAGAAATACCTGGCAGAGGAGATGCATCCCATAAACACGTTCCTCTACCAGCTCGTCTTTTCCATCCCCGTCCTCTTCCTTTGCGCCTGGTTCATCGAGCCTGTCTGGCTCAAGGACCCTGGGACGATGGCGATATCGTCGCTCGTCTTCCAGTCCGTGGTCATCGCCTTCGCGTCATACCTGGTCTGGTTCAAGCTCATCCATGATTACCCTGTCGCGAAGCTTTCCGTCTTCACTTTCCTCACGCCTGTTTTCGGCGTGGCGTTCGGAGTCCTCTTTCACGGGGAGGAGCTGACAACGGGCCTCGTCGCCGGGCTTGTCATGGTAAGCGCGGGGATATACGTAACGAACTATAAGAAATGAACAAGCACAGGATCATAACGGCAGCCGGTTTCGTCATCAGCATCGTCCTTCTCTATTTCTCCCTGAGGGGGATAGAATACAGGCAGCTCGCCGCGGCGATCGCCAGGGCCGACCTTGCGTACGCCTTCCTGCCCGTATGTTGCATCTTCCTTTGCCTTACCCTGTGCTCTTTCAGATGGTCCATGATAACGGGGAACGCGGTCAGGTTCCGCGACGCATTCATCGCCCTCGTGATCGGCCTTTTCATCAACAACGTCCTTCCCGCCCGAATCGGGGAGGTCGCACGCGGCTACGCCATCTCGAAGCGAAGGGGCATCCCTTTCACGTACGCGGTGTCGACGGTGTTCATCGACAGGGTCTTTGACCTGCTGGGCCTTTTGTCCATCACCTTCCTCTTCTTCCCCCGCCAGGCCCTCCCCCCGTCGGTGTCCAAGGCCCTCTACGTCCTGGTTGCCATCTTCGTGGTATGCGTCATAGTGCTCGTTGCCGTGAGCCGGGAGAGGACGGCCCGCAAGATGGCCCGGTTCCTCGAAGGATTCAAACGCCCCTTCCTCTTGCGCCTTGCCACGAGGGTGCTCGAGATACAGGAGAACCTCCGCCGCATCAGCACGCCGGGCCAGATCGCGCTCTTCATCGTCCTGTCCGTCGCCAACTGGCTCTCCATGAGCTCGGCCCTGTACTTCTCCCTCAAGACCCTCGGCGTCCCCCTTCCCTTCGTCTACGCCCCCTTTGTCACGGCCCTCCTCAACATGGGCCTCGCCGTGCCCTCTTCCCCGGGATACATCGGCGTCTACCAGTTCCTTCTCGTCTACCTCCTCGCCATCTTCGGCGTCCCCAAGGCGCAATCCTTCGCCGTATCCCTCTTCTTCCACGCCTCTTGGTACATCCCTTACAACATCATGGGCTTCATCTTCATTCTCAAGGAACAGGTACATATAAAGGACATACGAAAGGCGGCTTGAGTCGCTTGAATAGCTTGAGAGTGAAAAGAAGAAAGCTGGGGGCGGTTGGGTTGCAAAAAACTGTGGTCCCGGCTTTTGCCGGAGAATTAGCCGTCAAATACCTTGAGGTTTTTAACCCTCAATAGATTCAAGCTATTCAAGCGACTCAAGCCGCCTTTAGGGGTATTGGGGTACCCCGGAAAGCCCTGCTGTTTCGGGCAGGCCGAGGGCCACGTTCATGTTCTGGAGGGCCTGGCCCGAGGCACCCTTGACGAGGTTGTCGATGGTGGAGATGACGATGATGCGGCCGTCGTCGAGGACCTTGAGACCGATGTCGCAGTAATTGGAGAACCTGACGAACCGGGTGTCGGGGTAAACGTTCTCGTCCATGATCCGGACAAAAGGCTCGCCCTTGAAGGTCTCCCGAAAGACGTCGAGGACCTCGGCGGTATTTGCCGCCTTGGCCAGTCTACCGTAGACCGTCGTCAGGATACCCCTCGACATGGGAACGAGATGGGGGACAAAGGATATCCTCTGGGGTGAGTACTTGTTGACTTCCTTCTGTATCTCCGGCTCGTGCCGGTGGACCCCGACGTTGTAGGCGCGGAATCCCTCGGAGACCTCGCAGAAGAGACTGCCGACCTTTCCCTCCCGGCCGGCTCCGCTGACCCCCGACTTTGAGTCGATGAAGATATCGCCTTCGAGCATTCCGTGCTTGACGAGAGGATACAGGGGAAGAATGGCGGACGTCGGATAGCAACCCGGATTGCCGATGAGCTTCGCTCCCTTTATCATCTCCCTGTAGAGCTCGGGGAGACCGAAGACCGCCTGGGCGGCTAGTTCCTTCGCCGTGTGGGGCACGTAGGCGCCTTCGTAGATCGCCAGGTCCTCGAAACGGAAGTCGGCGCTGAGGTCCACGATGAGGGCCTTTCCGTCGAACAATTCCTGGGCCTTGTCCATGGCGGTCCCGTGGGGGAGACACAGGAAATAGACGTCGCAGGAACCGCGATGGTCTTCGTCCGTCGGCTGAAGAACGTCCTCCAGCCGGCCCCGGAAAAGGGGAAAGATATCCGATATCTTGCGGCCCCGATACGTGTTGGATGTGATGAGCTTTATCTTCGCATCGGGATGAGTAAGGAGCAACGACATCAGGACAACGCCTGTATAGCCCGTTGCTCCTACGATTCCGATATTGAGCATCGATCTATCTCTTGGAGAACTGGAAGCTGGCGCGGGCGCCTTTCTTTCCGTATTTCTTCCGTTCCTTGGATCTCGGGTCCCTCGTGATGAGGCCCTGTTTCTTCAGGGTGACCCTGAGGCCGGAGTTCACTTCGAGGAGGGCCTTGGCGATGCCGTGACCCAGTGCCCATGCCTGGGCGGGAATCCCGCCGCCGTATATGTTCGCGACGACATCGAACTTGCCGACGTTGTTCGTCAGCACGAAAGGTTTGCTTACCGTGAGCCGGAGCTCTTCAACGGGAAAGTAATCCTCGAACGGCCTGCCGTTGATAAGGAACTCCCCGGAACCCTGCTTTATCCAGACCCGCGCCACGGCGGTCTTTCTCTTGCCAGTTGCGTAGTACCTCTTTTCAGGCACCTTGTACCTCCTTCAACGATATCTCCCTGGGCATCTGAGCTTTGTGCGGATGTTCGCTGCCCCGATATACTTTCAGCTTCTTGAGGATCTTCCTGCCGAGCGTGTTCTTGGGAAGCATGCCCTTCACAGCCTGGTAGATCACCTCTTCAGGTTTCTTTTCAAGCATCGTCTTCGCGTTCGTCACGCGCAGACCGCCGGGGTAGTTGCTGTGCTTCTGATAGGTCTTCTGCAGGAGCTTCGCACCCGTGAGCTTCACCTTGTCGGCATTGACGACGATGACAAAATCACCCGTGTCGGCATGAGGTGTGAAAACCGGCTTCGTCTTACCGCGGAGGATCATGGCAACCCTGGCAGCGAGCCTTCCCAGCACCATGCCGTCGGCGTTCATTACGTACCAGTCGTTCGAAACTTCGCCTTCTTTTGGAAAATATGTCTTCATAACCGTTTTCACCCTTAAAAAAATTTGTCTACATTAATATATTTGGTGTGCTAAGTCAAGCAAAACTTTGAGATTTACGCCCATTTGCGGGCCTTTCAGCGCCCTTTCGGAGCGACGAGGAGAACGAGGTCGTTGCGCCTCTTCGTCCGGTCATCCCGTGACTCGCTGAGTGCCCTGTCAAACCTCTCCGAACCACATTCCTTTTCGATGGTCCCCACGAAGGCCTCCTCGGTGATGAGGTATCTGCCCACGCCGTCCCCGAAAGAACACACCTGCCGAACATCACTCAAGGCCCTCACGGGTACCTTCCGGTCGAGATAGAAAATGAAGGACGAATTGCCCACCCCGTATATTGCCACGTTCCCATCCGATACGCCCTCTATCCTCGACGCGACGTGACGCGCGAAGGGCTTGAGGCCACGGCCTCTCTCGCCTATCGAGGTCCCGGCGGTAAAGGTCCACAGAAGGAGCCCGAAGAAGAGCAGAACCACAAGCGCCGACCCGGGCACATACATCCTCTTGAAGAGAAAGAAGAGCGCCGCAATCCCGGCCATCATGATCACCGGTCCCGCTATGATCTCCGAACTGTGACGGTATGCTTCGAATCCGAAGAACCCGGCGATGAGCGCCGCTCCCGCGATGACGGGGATAAAGGCCGTGATGACGAGGGCAACCTTCATCAACGGGGAGTCCTTCTCCGTCTCGCGGTGTAGAAACCCCGCCAGAGACCTCCCGATGATGAGCGCAAAGGCGGGGACGAGGGGCAGTATGTAATAGCTCCTCCTCGAACCGGAAAGTGTAAAGAAGAGAAATATGGCGACCGTCACCGTCGCAAGCCACCGCCGCTCGGGCCCGCCTCCCCATCTCTTCATGTGGATCACGGCCCCGATGGCAAGGAGCGTCCAGGGGAGAAGGAACACCGGGGTGTGCTTGAAATAGATGTAGAAAGGCTCCACGTGGTCGAAAGGCTCCAGGAACCTTACCACGTTCTCGCGCCACATAAGCTCCACGGCCTCCCAGGACCCGGTCATGATCACCGGCAGGAAAAGGAGCAGGGCAAAGGCGGCAAGGCCGCAGACAGCCGCCAAAACGCCCCTGGCAGAGAGTATCCAGTCAAAATGGTCCGTCGCCTTACCAGGGGCCCCGCCGAATCCCTTCTGCCGGATGTCCCGGATCATCCCGACGCAGCTCACCGCTGCGACGGCCGTTACGGCAACGGCGGGCGCGAGGGGGCCCTTGCAGAAGGAAGAGACGGCCGCTACCAGGTAGAACAATAGATATCGGTGGAACGGGCGCCCGGCACCCCTGCCCTGCAGGATCCAGAGCATCGACCATATGGCCAGAACATTCAGGACCTCCGCCGACGCCGTCCTCGACCAGAAACCGAACATCGCCGTCGTTAGAAGGATGAGGCCGGCATAGAACCCCGATGCCAGACCGAAAAGGCGTCTGCCGATGGCGAAGATGAGGGCCACCGTACCCATTCCCGCAAGCACGCCAGGGATCCGGGCGGAGGCTTCCGTCACCCCCGAAAAGAGCGAGAAGGGGATGATCGCCCAGTAGCTGAGCAACGGTTTGTCGAAATAGACGACACCGTTGATCGTGGGAAGGAAATAGTTGCCGCCCTGCATCATCTCCCGGGCGATGACCGCCCAGCGGCCTTCGGAACCCCACAGCGACCGCGAAGAAAGACCGGAAAAAAAAAGCATGGCGGCGGCCGCGACGAGAACAGCCAGAGCCACGTAATCGGCAAAGCTCCATTTCTGTCCGGGTGTGGGGTTCACGGCGGGTCCCATGGGGCTATTCTGCTTTGAGGATTGACTCTTCCTTCTTGCACTGGACGAGAAGGCTGGCGACGAAGAGGATGACGGTCGAGAGCAGAAGCGCAAAACCGTACGGGTTGTCCCTGACGACGGCAAGATCGAACGACCAGAGCCTTTGCATATCCGTCGTTTTCAGCGTGTGGATGAATATGATGAGGAAACCCGTCGCCCAGAAGCGCATGAACCGGGATATCTCGTTCCGGGTGATCCTCTGCATCGAAAAGCCCTTGCCCACCCCTTTCATGCTGCGGACGGAGTAAGCATCGGGGAAGATCTGGGGTACATCGAGGCTGTAGCGCAGGTATTCGCTGTCATGGAGCCTGGCCAGCGTAGCCTCCTCTTTTCTGATGGTCGGGCCGTAGGACCAGTAGAAGAGGAAGGGGTATATGAGAAGAAGGTAAACGTTGCCGCTCACGAGGCAGAAGCTCGAGTCTATGAGATAATTCGCCATGTAGTAGGGATGACGGACCACGCCGTACGTTCCTTCCCGGCACAGGACCACGTTGCGGATGAGGACCCCCTTAGTCATGTAGTGGAAGAAACAGCCGAAGGTAAGGAGTGCACCCGCCACCGAAAGCCTTACCCAGTCGAGGTCGTAGAGTACGGCGGAGATGAGACAGACCACGATGATGATATCGCGCAGGTTGCTGCGGTTGATGAGCGGCCTCCTGCCCTCGGAACGCCTCTCGCCTTCCAGGTTCAGGTCCGGGGATGTTCTCTTTTCGGCAGGTTCCTCGTTCGCCACAACTATTGGTCCTGTATTGCTTTTTCTGTTTGCGGGTGGTATCTTTTACTGTCGTTACGTATATCACGAGCACAGAAATATTACAAGAACTAATAACTTAGGCGGATTCCAATGAAAAAATTCAAGATCCTCGTCACAGATCATCTCGCTGAAGAAGGACTCAAGATCCTTGCAGCGGACAAGGCGGTCGAAGTCGAAGTCAGGGCAGGCATAAAGGTCGAAGAACTGAAGACCATCATCGGAAATTACGATGCCATCATCACCCGCAGCGGCACGACGGTCAAAGAGAGTCTCATCGAGAACCCCGGCCAACTGAAGATAATCGGTCGCGCCGGTGTCGGCGTGGACAATATCGACATAGAAGCGGCAAGCAAGAAAGGCCTCATCGTCCTCAACGCCCCCACGGGGAACACGCTGGCCGCCACGGAGCTCACCATGGGCATCATGCTCGCCGCCGCCCGCAAGATACCCCTTGCCAACGAATCCCTGAAGCAGGGCAAGTGGGACCGGAAGAAATTCATGGGCATCGAGCTCTACAACAAGACCCTGGGCATCATCGGTCTCGGCCGCATCGGGAGCAACGTTGCCATCCGCGCGAAGAGCTTCGGCATGAAGGTCATCGCCTACGACCCTTATATAAAGAAGAGCAAGGCCGAGTCGCTCGGCGTCGCCCTGTACGATGAGCTGGACGACCTTCTCAACGTCTCCGACGTCATCACGTTCCACACACCACTGACCGGGACGACGAGGAACATGATCACCGCCGAGAAGCTCGCCCTCATGAAGGACGATGTCATCCTTGTCAACTGTGCCCGGGGCGGGATCGTGAACGAGGACGATCTCTATAACGCCCTGGCGTCAGGCAAGATCTTCGCCGCCGGCGTGGACGTCTGGGTGGAGGAACCCCCGAAGAACAACAAGCTCCTCACCCTCGAGAATGTTTTCGCGACACCGCACATAGGCGCCAACACCGCCGAGGGGCAGAAGGCGGTCTCGGCCATCGTCGCCGAACAGGTCCTCAACGCGCTCCACGGAAGACCCTATCAGCATGGCGTCAACATACCCTTCATGAAGTCCCTCCTTCCCGACCACCTTCAGCTCTACTTCAACCTCTCCGAGAAGATGGGCAAGCTCGCGGCACAGATCAGCAAGGGCCGGCCCGAGAAGATATCGGTCATCATGGTGGGAAAGAACTTCGAGGAAGACCTTTGCGAACGCAAGTTCGACGTCCCCTTCAGCTACCAGCCCTTCACCATAGCGGGGATCAACGGCTTTCTCGATGTCTCCCTCCAGGGTTCCGTCACCTACATCAACGCCCCCTACCTGGCCAAGGACCGCAATATCATCGTCGAGGAATCGAAGACGGAGCAGTTCGACAAGTTCAACGATCTAATCATCTTCAGCCTCAAGACCGATGTCGAGGAGATCACCATAGCGGGGACGGTCTTCCCCGACAAGATGGGCAGGATCGTCCTCCTTGACCGGTTCCACCTCGACGTCATTCCCGAGGGGACATTCCTTGCCTTCAAGATCATGGACCGCCCCGGCGTCATCGGCAAGGTCGGCACCATCCTGGGCGACCACGGCATCAACATAGCGAGCTTCACCGTCTCCCGGATGGTCCAGGGCGAGGAAGTCGCCTTCGTCTCCGTGGACAGCCCCATCGGCAAAGACGTCCTCAAGCACATAAGGGCCATAGACGGCATGATAGAGGCGAAGGAGATAAGCCTCTAGAGGCGGCTTGAACCGCTTGAACCGCTTGAACGGGAAAAGCAAAAAACAATAGAGACAACAGTACGGCCCGCCACCCGGATGACAACCGGGAGCCGGGCCGTATTCTTATGCTCTTTCTTCGTTTCTTAACGTTCAAGCGGTTTAAGCGGCTCAAGCCGTCTTTTCCCTGTCCAGTATCTCCCGTATCCTCCGGGCGAGGGCTATCATTGTGAAAGGTTTTCGGATGACGCTTATGCCCTGCTTGCGTATGGTGCTTATGTTTGCGGAGTCGAGGCTGTAACCCGTCATGAAAAGGACGGCGATGTCGGGTCTCGCTTTTCTGATCTCGTGGTACACGTCGAACCCGTTCATGCCGGGCATGGCTACGTCCAGGAGCGCCATGTCTATCTCCCCGGCCACCTCGTGAAACAGGGCAAGGGCCTCCTCGCCGTTCCTGGCGGTGATGACCCGGTATCCCAGCGTCTGCAGGAAATTAGCGGCGATCTTTCGAAGATTATCCTCATCCTCGCCGACGAGGATCGTCTCGGTGCCGCCGGCGGCGCCCTGCTCCTCCAGTCTCTGCGCCTTCGTCTTCTCCTTCGAGATGGGCAGATAGATCCTGAAAGTCGCGCCTTTACCTTGTTCGCTGTCGCACAAGACAAAGCCGCCGTGCTGTTTGACGATCCCGAGGACAACGCTCAGGCCGAGTCCCTTCTTTTCGCCCGACGTGTCAGTCGTGTAGAAAGGTTCGAATATCTTCTCGCTCACACCCTTTTCCATGCCGCGCCCGGTATCGGCGACGGATATCACGGCATAGGGGCCGGGCATGATCTTCCCGTCGAGAGTGGTGGTCACATCCGTCATGTCCTGCGCGTAAACGCGGATCGTCAGCGTCCCTCTGCCCTCCATGGCCTCCCGAGCGTTGACCACCAGGTTGAGGAAGGCCTGGGCGATCCTTGCCACATCCATCTTTGCGGGTATGGGTGTCGAGGAAACGGACAGGACGATGCTGATCCCGTCGCCGATGATCTTCCGTACCATCTTTTCGAAATCCCTCACCACGGACCCGACATCCACGGTCTTCATGTCCATGGGATGGCGGCTCCCCGATGCCAAAAGAGCGTCCACCATATCCGCGGCCCTGAAGACCTCCTCCTCGATGGCCGAAAGATGCGAGCCCATCTCCTCGGTGCAGTTGGGGGATATCTTAGCAAGCTGGGCGTTGCCCACTATTATGTTGAGGATATTGTTGAAATGGTGCGCCATGTCGCCGATGAGCTCCCGGACCGCGTCGATCTTCTGAAAGGCCCTGACCTGCTGCTCGAGTTGCCTGATGCCCGTCAAGTCGCGGATGATACCATGGAATATGACAACGTCACCCACCTCGTCGTAGACGGCGTTCACCGTGACGGACGCGACGATGACAGTCCCGTCCTTGCGCTTTAAGGCAAGGTCATGCATGCTGGCGTTGCCGTACCTCTCGATGGCGGCCTTGAAGCTGGCCCGGTCCTCGGGATCGCAGTAGAGGTCCCGCGCTATGTCAAGCTCAAGCATCTCCTCCCTGGTCGCGAAGCCGAAGAGTTCAAGGCCGGCCCTGTTGATATCGACGATCTTCCCTTCCGGCGTCGACATGAAGACGGCGTCCTTCGTGTCCTCAAAGAGACGGCGGAACTTCTCCTCTGATTTCCGCAGGCGCTCCAGCGCGCTCTTCTTCTCCGTCACATCCCTGAACAGTGCTATCATGTGCCACCTGTCACCCACCTTCTCCGACAGGAGGCACAGTTCAATGTTCGTCTCGAAACCCTCCGCTCCCACGACCGAAAGGTCAAGTACCCTGTCGGAGCCCACCGTCTCTTCCGCTATGCGCGACACGGGCATCACCTCGGCTATCGCCATCTGAAGCCTCTGTTCGTCGGAGAACTGATAAGGCCTGAGGAACTCGCAGATCTCCATGCCGGAGGCCTGCTTCTCATCGCGTCCCGTGATCTTGAGGGCGGCCGGGTTCACGTAAAGGACCCTGCCCGCGTCATTGAGGAGCACGAGGGCCTCATGGCTCGCGTGACTGAATAGCTTGAACCTCTCCTCGCTCTCCCGGAGCGCCGTTTCGGCCCTCTTGCGGTCGCCGATGTGCCGCACCAACCCGACGCACCTTTGTTCCTCCGCCGGAACGTTGTACCGGGCAAGGGTAACTTCCACATCCACGGGCTGCCCGCCCATTCTCACCAAAGTGGTCTCATACGTGGAAACGCTGTAACTCTCCGCTCCCATGGCCGCGAAAGCCTCTCTGAACCCCCTCTCCGGATCGACGTCATCGATGGACATCCGGAGAAGCTGGGCGGGATCATAATCCAGCATCGTCGCCAGGGAAGGACTCGCATAGAGAAAGGCTCCCTGGCCGTCAGTTATGAAGAAACCCTCGAAGATGGAGGTTATGAGGTCCCGGAACAGGCTCCGGCACATATCGGGCCAACCGCACAGGCGGTCAAACTCGCTGATGGATACATCTCTTTCCGTCACCTGCCACCCTCCTTGCAGCGGACAACGTAATCGGGCAGCGGGTCTGCCATAAGGCTATTATAGCAGCTGACTTCGTTTTGTAAACCAGCGGCATGCGGCGCGCCGGCGCCGCAACCACAGGCCCGTCAGCCGCCGCGGGACACTGAGAAACATATTTCAAAGCTCATGATTTTCTGATATGCTTTACCTATGCCAAAAGAAAAGCCCCGGCCTAAAAAAGACCTGAAAAAACGCAAAGATATAATCCTCGAGATCAAGGGCGGGAACAAGGACAAAGAGAAGAAGACGAAGAGTTTCACCTTCCTCTACTTCATCATCGCCATCATCGGCATATTCGTGATCCACAGCTACCTGTCCTTCCGTTCGGAGATCAAGACGGTCCCCTACAGCGAGTTCAAAGGTCTCGTCGCCCAGATGAAGGTCTCGGACCTCATTATCGACGCCGAAAAGATCCAGGGGACGATGACGCAGCAGGACGGCAAGAAGGTGAAGTTCGTGACGAGCAGGGTCGAGGACCCCGATCTCGTCAAGGACCTCCAGAAGAGCAACGTTCAGTTCTCCGGTTCCTTCGAGAACAAGATCCTGCGGGTCATCATCGAATGGATTCTCCCCTTCGCCATCATAATCCTCATCTGGAACCTCCTTATGAGAAGGATGGGCGGAGCCCCGTCGAGCGTGCTCAATTTCGGGAAGAGCCGCGGCAAGATCTACGGTGAGGATGAGATAAAGATAACCTTCGAGGATGTCGCCGGTGTCGACGAGGCAAAAGAAGAGCTCCAGGAGATAATCGAATACCTTCGTTATCCGCAGAAGTTCCTCGATCTCGGGGGAAAGATCCCCAAAGGCATCCTTCTCGTCGGTCCGCCCGGCACGGGCAAGACCCTTCTCGCCAAGGCGGTCGCGGGCGAGGCAAAGGTGCCCTTTTTCAGTATGAGCGGATCCGATTTCGTTGAGATGTTCGTCGGAGTCGGCGCGTCGCGGGTGAGGGACCTCTTTTCCCAGGCCCAGCAGAAAGCACCGTGCATCATCTTCATCGACGAACTGGACGCCCTTGGCAAGGCAAGGGGTATGAACCCCCTTTCATCCCACGACGAGCGGGAGCAGACCCTGAACCAGCTTCTCTCCGAAATGGACGGCTTCGACACAAAGACGGGGGTCATCATCGTTGGCGCGACGAACAGGCCTGAGATACTCGACCCCGCTCTCTTGAGGCCCGGCAGGTTCGACAGGCATGTCCTCGTCGACAGGCCCGACATCAAGGGCCGTGAAGAGATACTGAAGGTGCACATCAGGGAGGTCAAGCTCGGACACCAGGTCGACCTCTCCGTCATCGCCGCCAGGACCCCCGGTTTTGTGGGCGCCGACCTGGCAAACCTTATCAACGAAGCTGCCCTTCTCGCCGCTCGGAAAGGAAAGTCATCGGTCTCGATGGAAGAGTTTGAAGAGGCCATCGACCGCGTCGTGGCCGGCCTCGAGAAGAAAAAGAAGGTGATGAGCAAGAAGGAAAAGGAGATCGTCGCCTATCACGAGACGGGCCATGCCCTCATGGCGGAGTCCCTGGAGGGCGCTGACCCCGTCCACAAGATATCCATCATCCCCCGCGGCATATCCGCCCTGGGATATACCATGCAGCTTCCCACCGAAGACCGCTACCTCATGACAAAGAGCGAGCTCATCGACCGCATGTGCGTCCTCCTCGGGGGAAGGATAGCCGAGGAGGTCATCTTCGGCGAGATCTCGACAGGCGCCCAGAACGACCTTGCACGCGCGACCGACATCGCGCGTTCCATGGTGAAGCAATACGGGATGAGCGAGAAGCTCGGCCACATGACCTTCGAGCAGGAACGAAAACCTCTCTTCCTCGACATCACCCCCGGCTCGGGCGCGAAGGAATACAGCGAGGAGACAGCAAGGGAGATCGATAACGAAGTGAAGGCCATCATCGAACACTCCTACACAAAGGTCAAGGACACCCTCACGAAGAAGCGCGACCTCCTGGAGCTTGTCGCCAGGACCCTCCTCGAAAAGGAATCCATCGACGGTGAAGAGTTGAGGAATATGCTGAAGGAGCACGCGGAGGGGGACCATGATAACGAATCTCGATAAGAAACAGATAGATCTCATCAAGGAATCGCTGTGCGTCTATGAGAAGGCGCGGGAATGCAGGTCCCTGCTCCGCCAGGAACAGCTTTTCTTCGCCAACATCGAGGATTTCGTGGACGACAGGGGCAAGAGCTGCCTTTTCCGGCTCAAGGAGATGTGTCACGACCTCTTCCGCAACTCGTCGGAGGCGAGCTACAAGGAAAAGCTTTTCGATATGACCGTCGGTTACACCTTTCACGGCGCGATGAAGCTCCGCGAGAACCTCTACCTCCTGGAGTATTACAAGCCGCAGTGCGAGATCGCCCTTGAGGACCTGACAGATCAAGAAAGGAAGATCGTCAACGAGATAAGCACGCTGGTGCGAAAAGCGCGTGCGCGCCTGAAGGAGGAACTCAAGGAGGTCACCATCCTCGCGGACGAGCTGGTCAAACAGCTCAAGGACCTCATCCTTCTCTACCGGGGAAACTACCTTCTCCCCCGCTTCCTGTATGAATGTGAAAAGACCCTGACAAGGATATACGGACGCAGGGGTTTCGAAGACATCCTGATCACGGCCTACGCGGACGGCAGGTCCCTTCTCATCTTCAAGACGGCCAACAGCTATCTGGAGAGTGAGTACTTCGACACGGCCAGGAAGCTCTTCAAGCGCATAATCAGATCAGACAGCTCCAACACGGCCGCCCTCTTCCTCTACCTCTTCGCCTCAGCCAACCATTTCTACTTCAAGAACATGTTCACGAGGGCCCTCGCGCTCGCGAAGAAGGCTGAAAGCATGAACCCCGACGCCGGCATCCGCGAGAAATACCGCCCGTTACTGACACGGCTCATAGCCGACTTGTCAAAGGAGATAAAGAAGAAGAGTGACGAGCGGAGGTAACCATGCCTATATATGAGTATACCTGCCGCACGTGCGGCAATGAATTCGAAGTGATAGTCTTCGGCGACGATGTGCCCGAATGCCCTGAGTGCGGGGCCAAAGACCCGCAGAAGAACATGTCCTCCTTTGGATTCTCCTCAGGGTCCAAATTCAAGTCTTCGGGCAAGTCGGGCGGCTCCTGCACCGGATGCTCCTCGCCTGACTGTTCGAGTTGTTCGTGACAGGGAACGGTCTCCCCGGTACTCCCGGCACACCACCCGGGGCGCGGCCGGCAGACCTCGTCCGGAAGATATCCCGGCTCATCAGGATGGAAGGTATGATCGGCGAGAGAGACCGCGTCCTTGTCGGGTTCTCCGGTGGCGTTGATTCGGCGACGCTTCTCTTCGTTCTCAGGGAGATCCGGGGGAAGATACCTTTTGACCTCGCCGTTGCGCACGTGAATCACCTCCTGAGGCGGGAGGAATCGGAGAGAGACGAGGCCTTCGTGAGGGAAACGGCAGGGAGCTACGGTATTCCCTGTTTCGTCGAAAGGGCGGATGTGAAGGCTTACGCCCGGTCCACGGGACTTTCCATTCAACACGCCGGCAGGGACATCCGATACCGTTTCTTTGCCGAAACGGCTGATCGCGAGGGTTACACGAAGATCGCCCTGGCCCACAATCTTGACGATCAGGTCGAGACCTTCCTTCTTCGCCTCGCGAAAGGGACGGGCATCCACGGCCTGTCTTCGATACCTCCCTCCCGCGAGAAGATCGTGAGGCCCTTTCTCACGACCTACCGTTCCGAGATAGAGTCCTATGCCGCCGCCCACTCCATCGCCTTCGTCACCGATTCCTCAAACGACAAGACGGTGTACGAGCGCAATTACATTCGGCACAAGGTCATCCCCCTTCTTTGTGCATTGAACCCGGCATTCAGGGAAAAGGTCGTCTCCCTCCTCGGAGACCTGACGGAGATAAACAGATTCTTCGACGAAAAGAAACGTGCCTTCACGAAAAAGAACGTCCGGAGGACGGAAGGCGACATCCACCTGCCCGTCGGACCTCTCCTGAAGCTGGACGAAGAGACCTTCTTCAGGGTCGTCAGCGACATTGTGGCCGGTATGGCGCCCGTCGTTCCCTTGAGGGAACATATCGGGCTCGTCAGGAAGGTGCTGTCCTCTCGAAGACCGAACCTGCGTCTCGATCTCCCCGAACATCTCAGGGTAACGAAGACTTACGGCAACCTCATATTCACAACGAAGAGGCCGGCGGCACAGGTCACGGAAACCTTTCCCCTCGGCGAGGGGAGGACCCGGATCGCCGCGCTTGGGATGAACGTCACACTCACTGTATTGAAGAGGCCTCCTTCATCCTACCCGAAGGACAATTTCACGGCATACTTCGACCTCGACAAGCTAGATCCCCGGGACGGCCTAGCGGTCCGGACCTTTCGCCGGGGTGACCGGTTCCAGCCCCTCGGCATGGACAAGCCGGTCAAGATAAAGGATTTCTTCATATCCCGCAAGATACCCCTCGAGTCCCGCAGACTGGTCCCCCTCCTCGTCTCAGGCGACGCCATCGTCTGGGTCGCGGGCCACAGGATCGACCATCGGTACAGGATAGACGAGAACACCCGCAGAGTCCTGAAGGTCACTGTGAAAAAATCCTGTCAACCATCTTCAAATTGTGATTGACAGAGCCTTCCCTCATGGTGTAAAAGTTACCGCTGTACCCATACGGGATCAGCAGGGAGTGAGGAGCAAGGAGCAGGGAGTGAGGAGTCCTTAAACAAGAAGATCCGGTGAGGCTTCGCGATTCCTTCCCTTTTTCTGTTCACTCTGCACCCAAAAAAAGCTAAAGGAGTTCCGTTATGCTATCCGCAAGAGCCGCCTCACTGAAACCGTCACCCACACTCGCCATCTCGGCAAAGGAGAAGGCCCTAAAGGCGCAGGGGGTCGATATCGCCGGCTTCGGCGCCGGCGAGCCGGACTTCGACACCCCCGTTCATATCAAGGAAGCGGGCATAAAGGCCATCAACGATAACTTCACCCGCTATACTCCCGTCACCGGCATCGATCCCCTTAAGGACGCGATAATAGACAAGTTCGCCCGCGACAACGGGCTTGCATACAAGCGGGAAGAGATCATCGTTTCCTGCGGCGGTAAACACGGCCTCTACAACCTTTTCCAGGCCCTTTTCCAGGAAGGTGACGAGGTTATCGTTCCCACCCCCTACTGGGTATCCTACCCCCCCATGATCGAACTCGCGGATGCCAAACCCGTCATCCTCGAAACCAGGGAGGAAGACGACTACCAGATCACCCCGGACCTCCTCGCGAAATACCTTACGCCCAGGACGAAGGCGATCATACTGAACTACCCTTCGAACCCCGTCGGCTCCGTCTTCTATCGGGAGAACCTCGAGGCAATAGGCAAGCTCGCAGTGGAAAAGGGTTTCTACCTCATTTCCGACGAGATATACGAAAAACTCGTCTATGACGACTACAAACACGTCAGCATCGCCTCCATGGACCCCGCGTTCAAGGAGCGGACGATCATATGCCACGGCGTCTCCAAGACCTACGCGATGACGGGCTGGAGGATCGGCTACAGCGCGGGCCCCGCCGCCATCATAAAGGCCATGGGGAACATCCAGAGCCAGAGCACCTCCAACCCGACCTCCGTGTCGCAGATGGCGGCCCTCGCAGCCCTTTCCGGCAAGCAGGACTTCATCGGCACCATGGTCGCCGAGTTCAAGAAGAGAAAAGACTTTCTCGTTAAGAGCTTAAGGAGCATAGAAGGCGTGACCTGCTATGATCCCCGGGGCGCCTTCTACGTGTTCCCCAACTTCAATGTCGTCATGGGCAGGAAGTACAAGGACCGCGTTGTCGATTCCTCAACAGCTCTGACGGAGATCCTTCTTGACGACTTCCACACCGCCGTGGTCCCCGGTGTGGAGTTCGGCAATGAAGGATACCTGAGGCTGTCCTTCGCCACGTCCATGGAGGTCATCGAGAAGGGTGTCGACAGAATAACAAAGGCAGTGGCATCCTTGACCTGAACATAGAGAACATGCCTCGGAAAGGGGGAACCGATGCGGGCTCACGCACGGTTCCCCCTTTCCGTTCCCCCGGCCCGGATGAAAAATCCGGGGGATTGTGATATTATGATGGACAAAAGCAAGGAGGGTGCAATGGCAGAGAAGCAGGCGAAGAAACGTGTAACATTCAAATTCAGCGACGCGGGGGCAGGCCACGTTTATATCGCAGGTTCTTTCAACTCCTGGGACCCGTCGGTTCGCCCTCTGAAGAAGGACTCAAAGGGGGTCTGGAAAACGAGCATCACCCTTTCCCCGGGTGCCTACCAGTACCGGTTCATCGTTGACGGCAACTGGATGGAAGACCCCTCTTCCGGCCATAAAGAGATGAACGAGTTCGGGGGTTTCAACTCCGTGGTCATCGTCTGATCACCGTGTCAGAGCCGCGTAGGTCCCGAACAACACGTAAACCCCGGTGACGGCAGGAGCGGTCTCACCGGCTCACATCCATTTCAAGCCTATCGAGCGATCCGAAACATGGAGGCGGCGCCGGGCCTTGCCCTGCATGTTGTCAGGGGTCTCAGACGCCTCAAAATCAGATTGTAATCGATGGCAAAGTTGACTATACTCTACCCATCCAGACCAGGAGGCGAGCAATGCTTGAAGGACACATCTACAAGACTTTCGATCTTGAGCTGAAAGAGCTCAAGGAGAAGCTCCTCCATGAAGGAGGGCTCGTCGAGAAGGCCATCAGCAATGCCATCAGGGCCCTTCTTGAACGCAACTCGGACCTTGCCGAGAAGGTCATAGAGGATGACCCGGTCATCAATGCCCTCGAGGTGGAGATCGACGAGTTCTGTCTCAAGCTCCTGGCACTCAGGCAGCCCGCGGCCCGCGACCTGAGATTCATCACCACGGCCATCAAGATCAACTACGACCTGGAACGGATCGGCGACATGGCCGTCAACATCTGCGAGAGGGTCCAGGAACTTAATCAGGAACCCCAGTTGAAACCTTACATCGACCTTCCCATGATGGCCGATACTGTGCAGCTGATGCTCAAGGAAAGCCTCGATGCCTTCGTCAAGGAAGACGTGGCGATGGCACGGAAGGTCACCAAGGACGACCAGAAGGTCGATCAGCTCCTCGACCAGATCTTTCGCGAACTCCTGACATACATGATGCAGGACATGCGGACCATATCACGGGCCACACGTGTGCTCTTCATCTCCAAGTACCTGGAGAGGATGGCCGACCACGCCGTCAATGTCGCGGAACTCGTCATCTTCCTCGTGGAGGGAAAGATAATACGGCACTCCAGAGATCCCCAGGAATAACAGATGAATTTCAGGCACTGGGTCATACTTCTACCTCTTATCGCCGCTCTTCTCTCCTGCTCCGGCGCCTCCGGTGACAAACCGGGGAAGAAACACACCATCACGATAGCAGGTTCCACGTCCGTCATGCCCTTCACGGAGAAACTGGCGGAGCACTTCATGGTGGACCACAAGAACTTCGTCATAGACGTGCAGGGAGGCGGCTCCACAGCGGGGATCCAGGCGGTGATCAACAACACCGTCCAGATCGGGATGTCCTCCCGCCAACTGAAGGACGACGAGAAGAGACTCAACACGATAACCATCTGTTACGACGGGATAGCGGTCGTCGTCCATCCCGACAACCCTGTCGGCGAGATGGATCTCGACAGGATACGCCAGATATTCAGCGGCCACATCTCCAACTGGCGGCAGCTGGGGTGGGTCGACAGGAGGATAGACGCGGTGTCCCGCGAGGAAGGATCGGGCACACGGGGCGCCTTCGAAGGCCTTGTCATGAAGGACAAGGAGATAGATGACGGCACCATGGTGCAGGATTCCAACGGCTCCGTGAAGGAAGTCGTCGCCACCGACCCTTACGCGATAGGGTACATATCCATGGGCCTTGTCGACAAGAAGGTCAAACCCATCGCCATCGCCGGTGTGAAACCTTCCATAAAGACCATCAAATCGGGCCGTTACAAGCTGGTGCGGCCTTTTCTTTACGTGACCAACGGCGAACTGGACCCGAGATCAAGGCGGTTCGTCGACTACGTCCTTTCAAAGGAGGGACAGAAGATACTCAGGAACGAAGGACTCGTGGGGTTCTATGATTGACAGGACGGTATTGAAAGAGCGTTTCGTCAAGTGGGTGCTTGTGGCCTTCGCGCTCTCGTCGCTTCTCTTTCTCTTTCTCATCTTCATCTTCATCCTTGCGGAGGGCCTGCCCCTTTTCCTCAAAGTAGGCCTCAACAAGATCATCTTCGGGATGAAATGGGCCCCTACCAAGGGCCACTTCGGCATATTCCCGATGATCATATCATCGTTTCTCGTTACCATCGGGGCGCTCGTCATCGGCGCGCCCCTGGGGCTTTCCTGCGCGATATACCTGTCGGAATACGCGGGGAAGAGGACAAGGATGCTCCTTAAGCCCGCCATCGAATTGCTTGCCGGCATCCCGTCGGTGGTGTTCGGGTTTCTCGGTGTCATCTACATCGTGCCCCTCGTCAGGAACTATCTCGGGGGGTCCGGGTTCTCTCTCATATCCACCTGCCTCGTCCTCGGCGTCATGATCCTGCCGACGATCATCAGCATCTCCTTCGATGCCCTGGTCAGCGTCCCCCGGACCTATCGCGAGGGTTCCGCCGCGATGGGGGCGACGAAATGGCAGACCATCTACAAGGTCATCATCCCCTCGGCCAAGTCGGGCATCCTGGCGAGCTTCATCCTCGGCATGGGACGGGCGATAGGAGAAACGATGGCGGTCATCATGATCGCGGGCAACGCCCTCAAGATACCCACGAGCATTCTCGACCCCTTAAGGACGCTGACGGGCAACATCGCCCTGGAGCTCGCGTATGCCACCGGCGACCACCGCCTGGGGCTCTTCTCGACAGGCGTCGTCCTCATGGTCATCATCATGATACTAAATTACATCGCTAACTTCGGCATCAAGAGGAAGATCGCAAAATGAGAATCAACCCCCGGTTCATAAACCGCTTCGTGAGGATGGGACTCAACGTCCAGGCATACTTCACCGTCGGTATCCTCATCATCATCGTGGCGATCATCTTTTTTAAAGGATTCCCCCACGTCAATTTCGCCTTCATCTTCTCTTTCCCCGAGGACATGGGGAGGGAGGGCGGCATCTTCCCCTCCATCGTGGGAACGATCCAACTCGCCCTCTTGTCCATACTCCTCGCCACTCCGCTGGGCCTCGGGACGGCGGTATTCCTGACGGAGTACACGAAGGAATCGCTCTTCACGAAATTCATCCGTTTCGGTGTCGAATCACTGGCGGGCATCCCGTCGATCCTCTATGGCCTCTTCGGCTTCATCTTCTTTGTCATCAAGCTCAAGATGGGTTGGTCGCTCCTCGCGGGCGTCCTCACGATGACCATCATGATCCTGCCGACGATCATAAGGACATCGGAGGAGGCCATAAGGGCCGTGCCCCGGCAGCTCAGAATAGTGAGCTACTCCCTGAGCGCGAGCAAGTGGGAGACGATCAAGAAGGTGGTCATTCCGGCGGCGATCCCCGGGATACTTACCGGCATCATGCTCAGCATCGGGCGGGCCGTGGGCGAAACGGCGGCAATCATCTTCACAATGGGCAGTTCCCTGAGGCTTCCCCTGTCCCTCATGGATTCGGGCAGGACCATGGCAGTCCACTTCTATATTCTGGCCCGGGAAGGCATTTCCATGGAGAAGGCGTACGGCACGGCCGTTGTCCTCGTGCTCAGCATCCTTCTCATCAACATACTCGCGTACTACATCATGAACAAGGCCATTGCGCGGTATTCATAGGGAAGAAATGGACACAAAGATCGCGACTGACAGATTACGATTATCCTTCGGCACGACAGAGGTGCTCAAAAGCGTCACCATCAAGGTTCACAGGAACACCATCACCGGTTTCATGGGGCCCTCGGGTAGCGGCAAATCAACCCTCATCTCCGTCATCAACCGCATGATAGACTTCGAGAACAACGTGAAGATCGAGGGCGATGCCACCATAGACGGAACGAGCATCCTTGACGGGAGCATCAACCCCATTGAGCTGCGAAGACGTGTAGGAACCGTTTTCGCCGTTCCCATCCCCCTGCCCCGTTCCATATTCGAGAACATCGCCTATGGGCCCAGACTTAAAGGGACGAGCGACCGCACCACCCTGCACCACATCGTAGAGGACAGCCTCAAGAAGGCATTCCTCTGGGATGAGGTGAAGGACAGGCTCGGCACGTCGGCGCTCAAGCTCTCCGGCGGACAGCAGCAAAGGCTCTGCCTCGCGCGGACCCTGGCGCTTAAACCGGAGATCATCCTTCTCGATGAGCCTTGCTCCGGCCTCGACCCCATCTCAACGGCAAAGATCGAGGACGCCCTGAGTGAGCTGAAGTCGGAGTACACCATCATCCTCGTGTCCAACAACACGAAACAGATCGCCCGGATCAGCGACTTTTCGGCTTTCTTCTACCTCGGGGAGCTCATAGAGTATGATACGACGGAAAAGGTCTTTACCGCCCCCGCCGAGGCCAAGACCGAAGACTACATACAGGGAAAGTTTGGATAATGGATAGATTCGCCCTGAGAACGAACAAGCTCAACCTCTATTACGGGGATTTTCACGCCCTCAAGAACGTCGATTTCCAGGTCCACTCCAAGGCCATAACGGCCCTCATCGGCCCGTCGGGATGCGGAAAGTCAACGCTTCTTCGCTGTTTCAACCGTATGAACGATCTTCTGGAGGAGGTCCGCATCGAGGGCGAGATATACGTCCACAACGAGAAGCTGCAGGATATCGATATCATCAACCTGAGGAAGAAAGTGGGCATGGTCTTTCAGCGCCCAAACCCCTTCCCCTTCACTGTTTACGAGAACATGGTCTACGGCCTCAAGGTCCACGGAATAGGACACAGGCGCGGATGGAGAGAGATCGTCGATCGCTGTCTTCACTCCGTCGGCCTTCTCGACGAGCTCAAGGACAAACTCCACACCCCCGCCCTCGATCTCTCGGAAGAGATAAAGCAGCGTCTTTGCGTCGCCCGCCTCCTGACGGTGGAACCGGAGATAATCCTCCTCGACGAGCCCTGCTCCGCCCTAGACCCCATCGCCACCATGAGGATAGAAGAGCTCATGATCGAACTGAAGGAGCGCTACACCATCCTCATCGTCACCCACAACATGCAGCAGGCCGCCCGAGTCTCCGACTACACGGGCTTCATGCTCCTCGGCGACCTCGTCGAATTCGGCGAAACATCCCACATCTTCACCTCCCCCCGGGACGAAAGGACTGAGGGCTACATCACGGGAAGATACGGGTAGCAGCGTCGCTTTGCGACGCATGGACGGGCACACGAGTCTGCGCTTCGCGCAAACGGGCAAACGCGCTAAAAGCAACTAAGAAACAGTGTCTTTTCAGTGTCCGGTTTTCCCCGTCTGCCCGTGTGCCCGTTTTTCGCTTAAGCGAAAGACCCGTGTGCGTCTTTTCGCTCCTGTGCTCTCCGTCATTGACTTCCTTCTTTTCCCATAGTAAGTTTTCGAAAAAAAAACACGCAGGGGGATGGTATGGGGAACTTTCTGGAAGTACTCGAATGGTTCGATGATACAGGGAAGGAGATAGCCCACAGGCTGCCCGAGGAAGGGTCGGGCGACATCAAGTACGGCGCCCAGCTCACCGTGCGCGAGAGCCAGGCGGCGATATTCTTCTACCAGGGCAAGGCGTACGATGCCCTGGGGGCCGGGCGCTACACGCTTTCCACCCTCAACATACCGATCATTACGAAACTCCTGAGCCTCCCCTGGGGCTTCACGAGTCCGCTCAGGGCGGAGGTCTATTTCGTCAATACGAAGGTCTTCACGAACCTTCCCTGGGGAACACGGGATCCCGTCGCTTTCAAGGATTCAAAACTGGGGCTCGTGAGGCTCCGCGCCTTCGGCATGTTCAATGTCAGGGTCATCCAACCGTCGCTGTTCATCAACACCCTCGTCGGAACGAAGGCGTCCTACACCGTCGAGGACATTGAGGACTACCTGGGCAAGGTCATACTCTCCCGCTTCAACGACTATCTCGGCAGCAACCTCGACACCCTCCTCGACCTGCCCGGTCAGTACGACACCATGTCGGCGGGACTGACACAGATGCTGGAGAAGGACTTTTCCCATTTCGGCATCCAGCTCTCCGGCCTCTACATCAATTCCATCACCCCTCCCCAGGAGGTCCAGAAGGCGATCGACGACAAAAGCAGGCTGGCCATGTTCGACGACCTTAACAAGCTGGTCAAGATGAAGGCTGCCATGGCGATGGAAAGCGCCGCTCAGAACCCCGGCGAAGCGGGCGCGGGCATGGGCATGGGACTCGGCTTCATGATGCCCGCCATGTACGCGGAGACCCTCAAGGGAGCACCGCGATCCGACGGTGGTATGAAATGCCCCGAGTGCCAGAACCCTATCAACGAGGATGCCCGGTTCTGCCCGTCCTGCGGACACCACCTTCTCGTGATCTCCCAGTGCCCGAAGTGCCACAAGAACCTCCCCGCACGGGCAAGGTTCTGTCCTGCCTGCGGCCAGAGTGTGACGGCAAGGGAAGAGCTTCTGAAGTGCCCTCATTGCGGGACTGACAACCTGTCGGGATCGGTCTTCTGCAACCACTGCGGGGAAAAGATCTAGCCATCATGCAGATCGAACATCAGTGCCCCCAATGCGGCGCCCCGGTGGTCCTCGAGGAGACCGACAGGCTGCTTACCTGCGATTTCTGCAAGACCAGGCTCTACATGCAGCCCCGGGACTACTTTCGATACTGCTTTACCCCCCTGGACCCTTTTCTCGAACAGGTGATCTACGTGCCCTACTGGCGTTTCAGGGGTGTGCATTTTTCCTGCAGGACAAGCGGGATAACCAACGGGATCCTGGACAAGACCTTCCTTGCCGTCGAAAGCAAGCACTTCGCGCAAACCCTTGGATTACGGC
Source organism: Deltaproteobacteria bacterium UBA1386 (assembly GCA_002305765.1). Taxonomy (GTDB): domain Bacteria; phylum Desulfobacterota; class Syntrophorhabdia; order Syntrophorhabdales; family Syntrophorhabdaceae; genus Delta-02. The sequence goes on along the minus strand of DBQU01000061.1, from coordinate 17,656 downwards.
CGCAAGCGCTGAAACTGCGCTTTGTGCAGCCCGCGGACAACGCCAGATTCATACCTCCCAATATCCCTTTCGAGAAGTCTTTTGTGGAGGCAAAACACAACGTGACTTACGAGACGGTGACAGTTCACGAAACCCGTTTCGTCCGGCGCGGGACAGAGGGGGACTACGCGGAGATCCTCGTAACGAGAAAGGAGCTGAAAGAGGAAAGGCTCTACCACGAAGCCTTCGTCGCGGACACGATGAGCCTTATCTACACGCCGATGTTCGTCCGCAACGGCCGTTTTCATGATGCAGTACTCAACGAAGCGCTCTACGAGGGCCCTCCCGTGTACGAGTCATTTCCGTACGAGTTTTTCTCCGGCGGCTGGGCGATAAACTTCCTGCCCACCCTCTGCCCCGAGTGCGGCTGGAACACACTGGCTGAAAGGGACAGCTGCGTCCTCTTGTGCAACGGGTGCAATTCCGCCTGGAGGATGGATGGTCAAGGTCTTGGACGCGTCGGTTTCGCGACCGCCCTGTCGACGAAAGCGGCTCCGGGGTCGGTGCGTCAATACCTGCCCTTCTGGCGGCTCCGGGTCGAGGTCGAGGGTTTGAAACTCGACTGTTACGCGGACCTGGTACGCCTTGGAAACCTTCCCAGGGTCATACAACCGGGCTGGGAAGAACCTCCCTTTTTCTTCTGGACACCCGCGTTCAGGATGACGCCGGCGGTCTATCGGCGTATGTCAAAGCAGTTCACCATTGCCAACTTCTCCGGTGAATTCCATGACAGGCTGCCCGACGCGCCCGTGCAGGCCGTTAACCTCACCCCTCAGGACGCCCTCGACAGCCTGATAACGATCATAGCCGACTTCGCCATCAACAAGAAGAAGGTCCTCCCCCTTCTTCCCGACATGAGGATAACCCTCCGCGAGGCACTGCTCGTACTCTTCCCTGTGACCGAGACCGACCACGAATACATCCAACCAGACATAAACTGCGGTCTCATGAAGAACGTGCTGGAACAGGGGAAAAACATCTAAAGACCGTTGCAGCCGCTTGAACCCAGGTCAAACGTTGAAGCGTATGTGGAGTATGTCCCCATCCTCCACAAGGTAGTCGCGGCCTTCGAGGCGGAGGAGGCCTTTTTCGCGGGCGGCGTGTTCGCTGCCGCAGGTGATGAGATCGTCGATGTTGATGACCTCGGCGCGTATGAATCCCTTCTCCATGTCCGTGTGGATCTTGCCCGCGGCCTTCGCGCAGGTAGTCCCCCGGGGTATCGTCCAGGCGCGCATCTCCTTGCCCACGACAGTGTAAAAGGTGATGAGGCCGAGGATGCGATAGCCGACATGGATGATCTTTTCGATGGAGAATTCCTTCATGTCATAGAGTTCCATGAAGGAGGCCCGCTCGTCCTCCGGCAGGGCGCTCAAGTCCTGTTCCAGCTTGCCGCAGATGTAGACGACCTGCCTTCCCCTCTTGGCGGCAGCTTCCTCGATGGCGGGTTGCGGGGACGCCGACAGACCTTCCTCATCGACGTTGGCGATGTAGAAGAGGGGTTTTGTGGTGATGAGATCGAAGGCACGCAGGGCCTGCCTCTCGTTCTCGTCAAAGTCGTCGGTGGCAACGAAGCGGCCGGCCTCCAGGTAGCGCCTCACCCTGAGGAGAAGTTCCATCTCCGCTTCGCCCTTGTCCTTCGAGATCTTCGCGAGCCGTTCTATCTTCCGTATGCGGTCCTCGACGATCTCGAGGTCGGAGATGACGATCTCCGTCTCCACGATATCCATGTCCCGGGCGGGGTCGATATCGGCGTACACGTGGGGCACCTGTCCGGAGTTGAAGGCCCGGATAACATGGGCAACGGCATCGACGTTCCTGATATGGGAAAGGAACCTGTTCCCCAGACCCTCCCCCTTGTGGGCGTCCTTGATGAGGCCCGCGATATCGACAAACTCGATGGCTGTCTGAGTGACCTTCTCGGGCTTCAAGAGACGGGCCAGGCTGAAAAGTCTCGCGTCGGGAACGGGGACGACACCCACGTTGGGATCGATGGTGCAGAAGGGATATGGCTGGCAGGGAACCGCGAGTGCGGTAAGTGCGTTGAATATGGTCGATTTCCCCGAATTGGGAAGACCTATGAAACCGCACGAAAAACTCATGTCCTTCGACTCACTCCGGTCCGCGCCGGTTAAAGAGGCTCATCGCCTTGGACCCGCCTTCGAAGACGAAGACCTTTAAGGCATCGCAGGCGATGTCGATGATATCCGCGAGCTCCCCGGCCTCATCCCCGTCGAACCGTGACAACACGTATTCCTCGGCAGGCATCGAGGGATTCCTCCCTATGCCTATCTTGAGCCGCCAGAAGTCCTTGCCCCCCAGGCACTCTATCACCGACCGCACTCCCTTGTGACCACCGTCTCTGCCTCCGAGACGGATCCGCATCTTGCCGAAATCCATGTCCATGTCGTCGTGGATAACGATCACGCGGTCGGGCGGCACCTTCAGTTTTCCTGCCAGTCTGGCGATGGGGCCGCCCGAGAGGTTCATGTACGTGTCAGGCTTCGCGAGGACCAGATCATCCTTCGACCCGATCCTGCAACCTGAATCTTTCTTCCGAACCGGTATCTTGAAACGTTCCGAAAAACGGTCGATGACGAGATACCCGACGTTATGCCGCGTGAAGGCGTACTCGGAGCCTTTGTTGCCAAGTCCGCACAATAAATGCACGGACCTTTACTCCTCTTTCTCCTTCGCTTCGGAAGCCTCGGCCGCGGCTTCCTCTGTCGCCACCCTCTTCTCTTCCACTGTAGGAGGCACGACACTGAGAATGGCCACATCTCCATGCTCGATGAGTTTTACGCCGGGAAGGGATATATCGCTCACGTGGACGGAATCGCCGATATCGAGCTCCGTCATGTCTATGACGATCTCTTCCGGTATCTGGCCGGGAAGGCACTCCACCTTGATGGACCTCAGATGGACATCGATAACGCCGCCGAGGACCTCGCCCTTGGACTTGCCCTTCAGGTGGATGGAGACTTCCACCTCGACCGTCTTCTCCATGGAGACCTGGAGAAAATCGATGTGCATGATCTCAGTACCCAGACCGTTCCTCTGCACCTCTTTGACCATAACGGGCCTGCTCTCGACGCTATCGGCACCATGGATCTCCATGTCGAGAATGACGTTCCTCTTCATGTGCCTCGTGATCTTGTCCCAGTCCTTCGATGAGATCGTTATTGAAACGGGATCAACACCGCCCCCGTAGAGCACCGCCGGAATCCTCCCTGCCGCCCTGGCCTTTCGTGCAACACCTTTTCCTGTTGCGCTTCTTCTGTCTGCCTTGATCAAAACCTGTTCCATGATGTTCCTCCCAACTATATGAACAACGAACTTACGGACGCGTCGCTGTGTATTCTCTTTATGGCCTCTCCGAGAATAGGCGATACATCCAACACTTTTATCTTCTTCGATCTCTTCCCAGCCGGAGAAAGGGGAATGGTATTCGTCGCTATCAGCTCCTTGAGGGGTGAGTTATTGATCCTCTGGATCGCCTCTCCCGAGAGCACGGGATGCGTGCAGCATGCATAGACGACCTTTGCTCCGTTATCCATGAGGGCCTGGGCCGCCTGGACGATCGTTCCGCCTGTGTCGATCATGTCATCGATGAGGATGGCAGTCCTGCCCTTCACGTCGCCGATAACATGCATAACCTTGGATTCGTTGGCCTTTTCCCTCCGCTTGTCGATGATAGCGATGGTGGCGTTGATCCTCTTGCCCAGTTCGCGGGCCCGTTCCACTCCGCCGGCATCGGGAGAAACCACCACGATGTCCCCCTTTATCTTCTTTATGTACTCGAACTGAACGGGGAGTGCGTAAAGATGGTCGACGGGAATGTCAAAGAACCCCTGTATCTGGCCCGCGTGGAGGTCCATGGCCAGTATCCTCGAAGCTCCGGCCACGGTTATGAGGTTCGCCACGAGCCTCGCCGAGATGGACGTACGAGGAAGCACCTTTCGGTCCTGCCTGGCATACCCGTAGTAGGGTATCACCACAGTTATCCTGCCCGCGGAGGCCCTCTTAAGCGCGTCCAGCATGACAAGAAGCTCCATCACGTTATGGTTCACCGGCGGGCACGTGGACTGGACGACAAAGGTGTCCATACCGCGGACACTCTCGTCGATGGAGACCTGGACCTCACCGTCGCTGAACTGGTTCACCTTGGCTCTGGCCAGCTTGACCCCAAGGTATTTTCCAATCTTTTCTGCTAGTTCGGGGTTTGCGTTGCCTGTCAATATTCTGAGTTTATCCAATCAAAACCCTCCTGAGAGTTGTATGCGTATTCTGGGGCGGGAGGATTCGAACCTCCGAATGCAGGCTCCAAAGGCCTGTGTCTTACCGCTTGACGACACCCCAAATGATTGTCACAGTGCTTCTTGAGCCCTGCTCAACTCCAGCTCATAGGCGCCGAGAACGCTCTCCTCGATCATCTGTCGGGTGGCGTTGTTCAGAGGGTGAACCGTATCCCGAAATGAGCCGTCCTTCATCTTCTTGCTCGGCATGGCGACGAAGAATTTGTTGTCACCCTGGATCACCTTAAGATCGCGGACTATGAAACAATCGTCAAAGACGATCGATGCATACGCCTTCACCCGCTTTTCGTCCACGGGGAATATCCTTACATCCGTAATCTCCATTAGTTTACCCCTCCCTGCACGCTCTGCGCAACAAAAACAGTACCCATCTTCCGTATTGCCGATAATAATGATGCTTGACTTGCGTCCTGTTCATTCTCGAAGACAGCGAACACCGATGAGCCGCTTCCACTCATCAGCGAACCGAGGGTCTTTGTCCCTTTCAGTGCATCCTTTATACCCTGGATCTGCGGACATAGCGTTATGGCGACAGCTTCCAGATCGTTTTCCAGAATGCCCGCAATTTGTCTTGGAGTACTAAAATTTTCCATCAATTTAATATCGTTTTGCTTCTTTGTCAACACGATTCTCAGGCCCTCGTAGACGGCCTTCGTCGATACACTGACATTCGGATAGACTACGACGTACCACATGCTGGGAAGGCGCACCGGAGTGATCACATCGCCTATGCCTTCCATGACGCAGGACCCTCCATGGAGAAAGAGGGCGACATCCGCACCCACCCGACTGCCGATACCCTTGAGATCTTCGTTGCTTAACCCCAGTTCCCACCGCGCGGCAAGCTCCCTCAAGACCGTCGCGGCGTTGCTGCTTGGACCGCCAAGCCCGCTGCCTATGGGTATCCGCTTCTCGATGAAGACACGCACTCCCTTCTTCACTCCCGCGGCCTCCCGCAGCATCCGAACAGCGCGGTAGACCGTGTTCCCCTCGCCCCGGGGAAGGATGCCCCTGTCGTCGTCAACGACTATCTCGTCCCCGGCAATGTCCTCGATGTGTATGGTGTCGTGCAGGGAGATGAGGTCGACGAGGCTTCGGAGATCATGGTATCCGTCCGGTCTTCGGGAAAGGACCTTGAGATAGAGGTTCACCTTGGCGGGAGAAAGAACAATGGTCTTCACGGCTGCTACATTATCCCTTCTATCTGGAACTTGTCGATCGCAAAGTCGGGATTGGCGATGAGGTTCACTTTTGTCCCGTAGGTGGTCTCCAGATGCTCGAGGGAAGTCCTTTCCTCTTCATACATCAGGTCGGCCACGTCGGGAGAGAGATAGATGTTGAAGACCCGCCCTTCGCCTTTCCTGCAGGAACTCCTCAGTTCTCTGAGGACCTCGTAGCAGACGGTGTGGCGGGACTTGACGTATCCCGACCCTTCGCAGTTGGGACAGGTCTCGGTGAGGAGATTGACGATGTTGTGGCGCGTGCGCTTTCTCGTGAGCTGAACGAGCCCCAACTCGCTGATGGGATAGGCAAAGGTCTTGATCCTGTCCTTCTTGAGCGTGTCCATCAACGCCTGAAAGACCGTCTCGCGGGATTCCTTGCGCTCCATGTCGATGAAGTCGACGATGATGATGCCACCCACGTTTCGCAGCCGTATCTGGTAAGCTATCTCCTTGACCGCCTCCAGGTTGGTCCTCAGGATGGTGTCTTCCAGGTCCTTCTTGCCGAGATACCGTCCCGTGTTCACATCAATGACGGTGAGGGCTTCGGTATAGTCGAGAACTATGTACCCCCCCGACTTCAGCCATATCTTTTTCTGGAGAAGCTTGGCCACCTCCATCTCGATGCCATAGACCTCGAATATGGGGTCACGCTCATCGAAATGGATCACCTCGCAGCCCTCCTCGGGAAGGTATTCCTTGAGAAACCCCTCCAGGCGGCTGTGGATGTACTGATCGTCGACTATGATCCTCTTGAGGCTGTGGGAATGGAGATCGCGGATGACCCGGAAGATGATGCCGAGCTCCTGGTGGAGGATGGCCGGCGCGCGTGTGGCCTTTGCCTTTTCCTGGATGCTCTCCCAGATGCGCTTCAGGAAGTTGAGGTCCGTGGCGAGTTCGTCCGCCGTCTTGCCCTCCGACGCCGTCCTGCCTATCAACCCGAACCCCTTCGGGCATATCTCCCTCATCACCGTGGCAAGGCGCTTGCGTTCCTCCTCATCCTCGATCTTCCGGGAGACGCCGATGTGGTCCGTGCCGGGCATGAGGACCAGGAGCCGTCCGGGAAGGGTGATCTTCGATGTGACACGCGTCCCCTTCTGCCCGATAGGCTCGCGGGAGACCTGAACGATAAGCTCCTGCCCGTCCTCGAGGACCCCTTCGATCCTTTCTCCCGCTTCGAAGTGAAAATCGGAGCTGTCAAATTCCTCGTACATCATGCGGTCGAGGATGATGTCGCCCACGTAGAGGAAGGCCGACTTCTCGAGTCCGATGTCTATGAATGCGGCATCCATGCCGGGCACGATCCTCACGACCTTGCCCTTGTAGATGCTCCCCACCATGCTGTGATCGTTCTTCTTCTCGATGAAAAATTCTACGAGGGTCCCGTTTTCCAGGAAAGCGATCCTTGTTTCGCTATACGTTACGTTGATTACAAGTTCAGAAGCCATCGATCCGTCTCGATTCCACCTTTATGATCCTCGTGTAACTACCCTGCATCCAGAGTTGCTTCACGCCCTTGCCGCGCCAAATGTAGAAAAACCTGTCCTTCCCCCGCCTCCAGAGAGTGGGTCCATCTTCCACTGGAGCATCAGCACTGAGAAGGAAGACGTATTCTTTTACCATATCTCTTAGAGAACCTTCAATAAATTCGTATATTTTTATGCCCGAAGGCAGTTTTTCGTTGATCATCGCCACCGTTGACGCGTCCACCTGCTGGGCGCTGCCCGTTTCGACCTCGATGAATTCGGTGAAGCTTTCCACACCCACCGGAAGGGCGTCCGTGAGAGCTATCTTCGGCAGGGGGTGATACTTGCCCCGTGTCCTCATCGTGATACCCGCGGACTTCATGGCCCTTACGAGAATGTTCATCACGTCGAGATGGCCGATGTAGCGGCCGTCGCCGTACTTGCCGTAGCGAAAGGTGAACTTCTTCGGAGCACCAGCGGCCTCAGCGGCCGGCGAGGCAGCGTCCGAAACAACGATGCCCTCGGGCTTCTCCTGACGGGGCGTCCGTTGCGGAAGAGAACATCCAAGGCCGCAGGCGGCGCAGCCGGCGAGGCACGACACGGTCATCTCGCCAGACTCCGCTTTGTCCAGTTCCGTCCCGAAGAAGGCCTCATCAAAACCCATGTCGACGATATCCCAGGGCGATCCGACCGCTCTGTCGCGGCTGCCCGTATACGCCCTCATGTCCGCCGAATTCTCCTCGAACCAGGTCCGGTAAGGTTCGAAAGAGAAGAACTCCCTCCACGCCTCGAGACGCACCCCCCGGTCATGAAGATACTCGAAGAGGGATGCGAGACGCTCGTCCGCCCTCGCTACGATGCCCTCCACGACACTCACCGAGGTGTCGCGGTAGCGCACCCGAACGCCCGTCTTCTTCAAGGCGTCCTTGATGAGCATGATCTTCTCCGCGAGAACACCCTCTTCGTCCATGGGGAGCCACTGGAAAGGCGTATGCGGTTTCGGCGTAAAAGGGGACACGGAGAGGTTCACGTCCATGCCTGCCGCGCGAAACGGGGTTATCACGTCCCGGATTGCCAGGAGGTCGTCGTCGGTCTCCCAGGGAAAACCGACCATGAGGTAGAGCTTGAGCCTCCGCCAGCCCAGGGCCCTGAGATGCGGAAGCTGAGCTACAAGGGTCTCCACATCGATATCCTTGTTGAGGCGGGACCGGAGTGAGGCCGTCGGCGCCTCGAGGGCGAAGGTAAACCCCGTGCGCGCCATCTCCCCCATGGCGGATATCTCGTCCTTTCCGATGCTGCCTATCTTGAGCGAAGGCAGGCTCACGGAGAGCCCACGGTAGGTGCTCCTCGCGTATTCCAGCACATCGAAGAGAAAGGGGTAATCCCCCGAGCTCAGCGACAGCAGGGAGATCTCCTCGTACCCGGTATTCCGGAGCCCCTCATCGATCACGGCCCTGACCGCCTCGAAGGAGCGCTCGCGGTAAGGCCGGTAGCCGAAACCGGCCAGGCAAAACCTGCAGCCGTTGCCGCAGCCCCGGGATATCTCGATGTTGAGACGGTTGTGCACGCTGTCCACCGTGGGTATCGGGGGGCGCACCGGGTGGTACGCGCTGTCGAGATCGCTTATGAAGAGACGTTTCACCTGCGGAGAAGGAACACGGGAGGAATAAACCCCTTCCAGCCGGGCCATCTCCCGGATGATGCTGTCCCGCGGCTCTCCCTTCATGTCGCGCGCCGTTTCGAGGAGGGACCGGAGTATTTCATCGCCTTCTCCGGCCACGATGATATCGAAGAAACGTTCGTACGGCTTCGGATTGAGCATGAGTGGACCGCCCCCGATGACGATGGGGTCCTTTCCCGTCCGCTCTTCGGCCCGTATCTTCACCCCCCCGAGGGCGAGCATGTTGAGGACGTTGGTCACATTGAGTTCGTAGGTCAGAGAGAACCCTATGAGGTCCATCGCGTGAAGGGGCGTCCTCGACTCCAGCGTCCCGAGGGGGGTTCCCGATCTCCTGAGGTGTTCCTCCATGTCCGCCCAGGGGGCGAAACAGCGCTCGCACCAGACCCCCTGAACGTTGTTGGCGATCTCGTAGAGGAGAAAGAGCCCGTAATAGGACATCCCTATCTCGTATATGTCGGGGTAGCACAGGGCAAACCTGACCGTCACATCGCCGGGGTCCTTCCTCACATGGTTCGGCTCGCACCCGATATACCGCGCGGGCCTCATAATATTTCGGGGAATGTCAAACATGGCTTACCAAGTTCCAAGTTTAAAGTTTCAGGTTTCAGGCAAAGGCAATTACGAAAAAAGTCTTCAACTTGAAACCTGAAACCTTAAACCTGAAACTTTTTCATTATCCTTTCCAGGTCTTCCATGACCATCGACTGGATGCGGTCGAGGGCCTCTTCGGTTTCGGCCTCGAACCTCAGGACGAGGATGGGCTGCGTGTTGGAGGGACGCACGAGTCCCCAGCCGTCGTCGAATATGGCCCGCACTCCGTCGATGTCTATGATGGGATACCGGGACCGGTAGAGTTCGGTCAGCTCGCGCACGACATCGAACTTCACACTGTCCGGGCAGTCGGTGCGTATCTCCGGTGTAAAATAGGTCTTCGGCAGGTCGGCGAGAAACTCCGATACGGGCCTGCCGTCCTGTTCCATTATCTCGAGGAACCGAAGAGAGGCGTAGATCGCGTCATCGAATCCGAAGAAACGGTCGGCGAAGAAGATGTGGCCGCTCATCTCGCCGCCCATCAGGGCGTGGACATCCTTCATCTTCTGCTTGATGAGCGAATGGCCCGCCTTCCACATGATGGGTTTGCCGCCGCGCTTCGCGATATCGTCGAAAAGGTTCCGGGAACACTTAACCTCTGAGACGAATGTCGCCCCATTGTGTTCTTTGAGGATCTGCCGGGCGTAGATGAGCATGAGGTAATCGCCCCAGATGATGCCGCCTTTTTCATCCACGACACCTATCCGGTCCGCGTCGCCATCGTACCCGATGCCGACGTCCGCGCCTTCCTTGCGGACGGTGTCCCTCAGTGTGACGAGGTTCTTCTCCACGGTAGGGTCGGGGAAATGGTTGGGGAAATGCCCGTCCATGTCGCAGAACAATTCCGTCACCTTCTGGCCGAACTCTTTCATGATCGGGGCTGCGATGACCCCTCCCGTGCCGTTTCCGGCGTCCATGACGACGTTGAAGCCCTTGTTCAGATTGATGTTCCCGCGCAGGTACTCGTGGTAATCCCTGACGATGTCCTTGTATTCGCGGTACGACCCCCGTGCCGCGACGTACTCTCCCGACTCGATGATCCTCCTTATGTCCTGTATCTGGTCTCCATAGAGGGTCGCCCTGTCGACGGCGACCTTGAAACCGTTCATGGTGGGAGGGTTGTGGCTTCCCGTCACCATGATGCCGCCTTCCACACCGAGGGTGAAGAGCGAATAATAGAAAAGGGGCGTCGGAGCGAGACCGACGTCGACGACATCGAGGCCGCTTTCGACCATCGCCTCGGCAAGAAGATCGCGGTAGTGTTCGGAACTGAGCCGGCAATCGCGGCACAGGGCCGCCTTCTTCTTCCCGAGCTTCGCCATGTAAGACCCGAAGGCCCGGCCGATGCTCAATACCACGTCATCGGTAAGGTCGGGTTCGACGCTTCCCCTGATGTCGTATTCCCTGAATATCTCATTGTTCATGTCGACTCCTTGTCGGTGCCTCCCAACGTGAACGATGCCGTCTCGCGGCGTCAGTTGGAGGGAGCGGTTCGCGCCGCCGGACCAAACGACGGCTTCTCGCGCAAGAGTTCGATCATCGTTTGAGCGTTCCTGGCCGCCTTGCCCGCGTGGCAGTTGTTAAAGAAGACGAAGGTCGTACCCTCCGTACCCGAGGCGATGTCCTCGATGGGCTGCACGAAGCTCTTCAATTCCTTCTCCGAGTACAGATAATCATAGCGGACATCGACGGGCTCCCTGAACCACGCCCTGTTCCTCCCATGGAAGCGGAAATAACCCGTCCGCGACGTAAGGACCGGCGTGAAGGGCATGAGACCCTTCAGCTTCGGTTCGTCAACAACACAGAAGCCCAGGGACAAGTCCCTGAGAAGGTCGAAATACCTCTCTTCGAACCATTTAGAATTGCGAAATTCGATGACCGACTCGTACCCCGCGAACTCATCCCGTATCTTCCGCAGGTAGGTGATGTTCTCGTCCGTGGGCAGGAACATGTAAGGGAACTGGAAGAGAAGCGCCTTCAGGCTCTCTCCCAGGGGCCTGACGCCCTCCCTGAAAAAGCGGCACGTCTCTCTCACATTCTCGTCAACGGAATGGGTGATACCCTTGTACGCCTTCACGACGAAGGAGAAATCCGATGTGGTCCGCCGCGCGAAGGACTCCATGGTCCTCTGTGACGGCATCGAATAATAAGTGTAGTTCACTTCCAGGGCCTTGAATCCCAGCTTGTTGACATAGTAGGGCAGCATGTCCTGCTTCCTGGTGCCGGGCGGGTATACCTCTCCTATCCAATCATCAAAGGAAAACCCGCTTGTTCCGACCAGTATTTCGCCCATTTCGTTTTGATTTGACAAGCAATTTGTATCTAAATAATATATGTCAGCGCCCAAAATCTCAAGGTAAAAAGGGGAAAGCATGGAGAAACAGTACGTCATAGACGACATGACCCTCAAGGAGTCATGGAGACTCTTTCATATCATGGCCGAATTCGTCGAGGGTTTCGAGAATCTCAACGAGATCAGCCCCGCGATAACCATCTTCGGGAGCGCCCGCTGTCAGAAAGGCCACGAACTCTACGAGAGAACCTACGGGCTTGCCAGGCTCCTTGCCAAGAACGGCTTCAACATCATCACCGGCGGAGGTGGAGGCGTCATGGAGGCGGCCAACAAGGGCGCGAAGGACGGAGGGGCCAAATCCATCGGCATCAACATCGAGTTGCCCTTCGAACAAAAACCCAACCCTTACGCGAATGTCCGGCTGAGCTACCGCTACTTCTTCGTCCGCAAGGTAATGTTCCTCAAGTACGCCATGGCCTATATCGTCATGCCCGGCGGCTTCGGCACCCTCGATGAGTTCTTCGAGGCCGTCACCCTCATCCAGACGAAGAAGATGCGTCCCTTCCCCGTCATCCTCTACGATTCATGCTACTGGAAAGGCCTCATAGACTGGATGAAGGACCAGATGCTGAGCCACAGCAGGATCCTGGAGCAAGACCTCGACATCTTCAAGATAATGGACGACCCCCGGGAGATCGTGGAGTATGTCAAGAGATTCGTAATCCTATAAACGTATACGACAGGTCTTTCGCTTAGGCGAAAAACGGGCACACGAGGACACGAGGATAAGGATATGATTTCTTTCTTCTCTTTGACCGCGTATGCCCGTTTGCGCGAAACGCAGACTCGTATGCCCGTCCACGTCTTTATCCGTCTACGGTATCCAATTTTCGCGTGAAAATCAGATACCCGGTGTGCGCTATCATGCGGTCCGTGGGGCGGACGCGTTCGGCGACGGTCTTGTATTTCCTGATGAGGATCTCGAGGACCTCCGTGTCGCCGAATCCCTCTTCGAGGGCCTTCAACGCATCCGATATCTGGTTCGCCGTGGGCACTATCATGCCTATGGGGGCGCTTCCCTTTACGGCCTCCCTTACCTTTTCCAGAACCGTCCAGGGCTCCCTCACGTCGATGAATGCGGCGTCGAAATCGCCGTCGGGATAGCCGCCAAACTCCTCGTTGTGAAGCTCCACGTTCCCCCATTCGCCGAATCGCTCGATGTTGCGCTTCGCGTTCCTGAAATGTCTCTCCTCCTGCTCGAAAGAAACGACGAGACCTTCAGGCCCCACCGCGTGGGACATGATGTACGTGTTGGCGCCGCTGCCCGTCCCCACCTCGAGGACGCGGGAGCCTTTCTTGAGGCTCAGCCGGAAGGCGATGAAGAAGCTCTCTTTGGGGAAGACTATCTGCGTCTCCCTCTTGAGGCCGAGCATGACGATATCCTCGATGGTCGGCTCGAAGATGTCGTAGTCACCAATGCGTATTCCGTAGGGTTTGCCGATGAGGTCGCCGTAGCGGAGCATCCCGCCTTTGCCATGGAACGACTGGTCCGCAGCTATCCGCTTGAGGTACTTCCTGCCGCGCCAGATAAGGAGTATCAACTGGTTATCTTCAATGGTCTTCATAATTCCACTCTATCCGTCCTGTCGCGGAGCGTGCCGCGGGCCTGTCGCTAACGAAGCCTGTATTCCACGGGCAAAAGAACGACAAGCCGGACGGGTACCTTTCTCCTGAGATTTGTCTTCGCAACCGAGTCCCTGGCGCTCTCGTCAAGGACGGAAAAACCTGAGCTGCCGACGACCTTCACGTCAGCGATGGAACCGTTCTCGTGGACGGTGAACGAAAGGGTCACCCTCCCCTCCCATCCCATTCTCCTCGCACGCTCCGGATAGACGATGCCCTGCATGATCCTGTCGCGGATGAAGGAGAAGCTCCGCTCGTCAGCGCCGCCGGAACCGAGGTAATTGAGCGTCTTCGGGCCGGCGCCTCCGGTGCCCGGGGAACCTCCCCCGGACGTCGCGCCTGTCCCGGACGTCGACACTACCCCGGCATGAGAGCCCGGTGAATCCTCACCGGCCATGGTCACCTGCCCCTGTGGGTCAGACCCGGTGAAACTCTTTGCTCCCGAAACCTCGTCACGGACAGCGACGGCAACGGTCTGCCGTTCTGTCTTCCGCGTATCGACCACAGGTTTCTTCGCCTGCTGCGCCGGCTGCTTTACCCGTGGACCGCCCTGTTTCTCACCACCGGCAGGACCGTGATTCTCCCCGCCACCCGCGTTCTCGTTCCCCGGTCCCCTGACGATGCTGAAATCGAGGACGATGCTCTTCTGCCGCGCCACCATCTCGAAGGGAATGATGAGGACCGCGGCCGCCACGGCGATATGCACCAGAAGAGATACAACATAACCGGCACGACGGTTCCGGGTCATCTCTCTTCCTCCGTCTGGAGGCTCACCTTCCTGAAACCCATGGACTTCACCGTTTCGAGGACCTCGACAAAACGCTGGAGTTCTATACCCCTGTCCGCCCGTATGAGGAACGGGGTCTCGCGGGAGGTGCCGGAAAGTGATTCCTTCAGGCCCGCGAGGTCGACACGCTTCGCCTGGTAGTAGACGACGCCGCTTCTGTCTATCTCGATGATGCCCGTCTTCATGGCCTTCTCCTGCGTCCGGGACACCTTCGGCAGCTCGACGGGGATTATGCCCGTCGCCACGAAGGTCCCCGTCATGAGGACGATGACGAGAAGGACGAGCATGACGTCGATAAAGGGAACCATGTTGATGTAGCTGAACTCTTTCTCTTCCATTGTGTCAGTCGGTGTTCTTCGTTACAGCCCCGCGGACTTCACGGGCCTGGGTACAACGTCGCCGTCTTTTTTCACGTCCTGTCCGGCATACAGGGCATCCCACCTGAGAAGGGCCACCTTTACCTTCCGGACGAGGTAATTGTGAAAGACAATGGACGGTATGGCCACGACAAGACCGATAGCCGTGGCCTTGAGAGCGAGGGCAAGACCGAACATCACCCCCGTCGCGTCAACGTATCCCTGGCTGCCTATGGTCGAGAAGGTGAGCATGATGCCGAGCACGGTGCCGAGGAGGCCGACGTAGGGCGCGTTGCTGCCGATGGTGGCGATGACGGACATCCGCTTCGTGATGTCGATCTCCAGCGCTCTCCTGTCATTGCCGTACCGTGCCATGTCGAGCCTTTTGAAAAAAAGGTAACGCTCCACGAAAAAGGCCACCGAGAAGAAAGACATCACCCCCAACAGGCCTATGATCCCGTAATCCACAACATATCCGAGCCATTGCATGTGTGTAATTTATTATAAATACTGGTTGTTGTCAAAAGTTCTTCTCCTGTGGTAAATAAGAGGATCGAAGCAGGGAGCGGCAATATGACAGCAACCAACAACCTAATCGGATGCATTACCCCGCAGGACACCAAGGAACTCACATACACCGGCATCACCTGTGTCGACGGCATCTCTTTCGAAGGCCACGTCTTTCTCCTTTCCCTCATGCCCTGTTGCGGTCTTCTCGCCCTCCCCTTCTGGGCAAAGGTGTCGGGCTGGCTCGTCAACGAAAGGGAGGAGGAGGCGGTCCTCACCGTCGTCGTCACGCTCTTCGACGCGAATGGACAGCGTCTCGCCGATTACTCTGACGTGATCGCCGTAGAGGCGGGCGAGAAAGGCACATGCGATGTCAAGCTCGTCGATTTCCAGGAAACGGCTGAGACTTACACCGTAGCCGTCACCGATATGGAACTTGCCTGAAGAGAACCGGTCCATGGATGACAACGATTCCCTCAACAAACCCTTTTCCGAGCTTTCTCAATTCCTCAAGGACCACCGGATCAAGGTGAAGAAGGATGCGTCTCCCGTCCCAATCAGGGAGACCGTCTGTGCACCCGAGGACGACGAGCACCTCCTCAACGAGGCGATGGAGGGCGTGCGAACGATCCGGCAGGGAGAAAAGAGGGTAAAGGCGAAAAGACCGGCACCCGTCGTGGGACCCTCCAGGGAGAGCGAGGAAGAAAAGCTTTTGCAGGAAGTGCTGACGGACCACAACACCATCAACGTCACCAACCTCCCCGAATACATGGAAGGCTACGTCGAAGGCATCAACCCCCTCATCATGGAGAAACTCCGCAAGGGCGATTTCTCCGTCCAGCAGGTCATAGACCTCCACGGCCTCTCCATAGAAGGCGCCCGGGAAACCTTCGAATACTTCCTCAGCAACGCCGTCAAGAAGGGCCTCAGATGCGTGAAGGTGATCCACGGCCGGGGCTTGAGGTCCAAACGTGACCCCACCATCAAGGACTACCTGAAAACATGGATCCTCCGCGCCATGCACCGCAAATGGGTAACCGCCTTCTCCAACGCCACAATGTCCGACGGCGGCCCCGGCGCCACCTACATCCTCCTGAGAAGCAAGCCGGAGAAGAAGAGGATAAGGATAGTGGGGTGAAGAAGGCTTGAGCCGCTTGAACCGCTTGAACCGCTTGAACGGGGAAAGACCCGCCCTGGAACAGTTTGAGTCGGTTTCGGGCAAAAATCCCCTTCAACCATGCATTTTAGAAGATAGACTTCCAATATGCATGGTTACGTTGCGTCCCCCCTCTTCCGTCGTGGAGCATGAAAGCGTGTGGGGTCCCAAAGTTACCGCTCCACAGCCTGGTCCACGAGCGCTTCCCTGACTCCCGGTCCTGCAGGTTCCCTTGACGTGGTGTATCATAAGTGTTACACTGACAGACGAAAGGAGCTATCATGCCGACAAAGAATGCGCGGGTAAACGTGGTATTGGAGAAACCCCTTTACGCGGCGGTGGATGAGATAGCGAAGAGACAGGGGCTGTCCAGATCCATGGTGGTCAGGGACCTCGTCAGGGAAGCGATCGAGCTTCGCGAAGACCTGGCCCTTGCCGCATTCGCCGAACGCCGGGAACAGAGCTTCGATACGAAAAAGGCCATCACCCACGAGGACGTGTGGGGCTGATGTGGAGTACCTACCGAAGTACCATCCATCCGTCAAAACAGAAGGCATCCCCAAACTTGACAAGCGAATGGCCACGAGGATAAGAGAGGCCATAGAAACGCGACTCCTAACAGCACCCCAGGAATACGGCGAACCCCTCAGGAGAACCCTGAAGGGATACTGGAAACTCCGTGTCGGTGACTACCGCGTGGTGTTCCGGGTTAAGGACAAAGATATCCTGATCCTCGGGATCATTCACAGGAAAAAGGTCTATCAGGTCATCGGAAAGAAAAGGATTGCGGATTAGACAGGACCAGCGGCGTCCTCAAATATCTGATCCCCGAAAAACAACCCTTCCTTCTTCCTGAGTGTCCTCCAAGATTCGTCAGAGACTCCCTAAATAGAAGATCAAAGCTATCATCAGTAGGCCAATGCCGAGTAGATACCAAACAGTCCACTTGCTTTCATACTCGCCCCCATAGACTTCGACATTCTCGGCTCGTCGGAATTGCAGAAAGAAGGACAATGCGGGGATCAGTGGAATGAATGAGAGAACACCAACGGCTACGGCTCCCGACATAGTTCTCGTACTGAGCATGATAGCGGCGAAAAGCAGCGACTCAGCGATCAAGACGCAGAGAAATCCATACCTCCAGGCCCTGTTCTTGACTACTATGAGGAGAAAAATAGTGGCAACTAGCTCGATAACGAATGTCCGCAATCGGTGCTGAATGTCTGCATCCACCGGTTTCCATACCAAAGACGTGAAGCGGAGGGTTTGAGGCAAGAAGGCATATAGTATAGCGCAAGAGAACCATTGGGTCTTGCGGCGAATGTAGCGATTCATCTGAAATCCTCGATTGAACCCCATTTGTATTCTCGTGTGGCCTGTTGCCTACAGGCGAACGCATCATCCGCAGCGGTTGTGACTAGCAGGACGGCGCCGACCACCCAAAGCTGCTCCAGCCCACGTCGAAGTTGCTGGGACACATTTCGAGAACGCCCTTTTTGAGGCCCCCTTCGACCTTCCAATTCGACCGTCTAATGGCAATTTGAGCTATGATGGATTTAGTACA
>DBQU01000080.1 GCA_002305765.1 Deltaproteobacteria bacterium UBA1386 | reverse complement strand
AGCAATTCTCCGACAGGCTCCTAGGAGATATCCCGTGGGGCTGGCATGCCGCGTGGCTGTCCTGTCAGCTTTTTTCATTCTACTTTCGAAGCCACTCCTGGCTTCCGGTGATGGCGGCAGCGGTCTTGTCACCAGTGTCGGCATAGCCATCATCGCCGCGACCGTCATGTCCTTCCTGGGCCACATGATGCGTCAGCCTCTTCTGCTCGCGTATATAGCCGCCGGCGTTCTGATCGGTCCCAACATCGGTCTCGGACTGGTGACCGACGCAAGCGATATCGAGACCATATCCCACATCGGTCTCGTCCTCCTTCTTTTCCTCATAGGGCTTGAGATCGACATCAAGAAGCTGAAGGAATCGGGCAGGTCCCTCGTTGTCACGGGCCTCTTTCAGTTCATCCTGTGCGTTCTGCTTGGACTCGGCTTCTTCTATCTTCTTGGTTTTACCGTCGGTGGCGGGAGATATGACCTCATCTACCTTGCCGCGTGCTGTGCCCTGAGCAGTACGGCCATCGTCGTGAAGCTGCTGTACGGAAAGTTCGAGATAGACACCCTGGCGGGGAGGATCACTCTGGGCGTCCTCGTATTCCAGGACATCTGGGCCATCATTCTCCTCGGTATCCAGCCCAACCTCGCCAATCCAGAGATCCTCATGATCCTCTTCTCCTTTCTCAAAGGGGGCGTACTGGTTGTTTTTGCCTTTCTGCTCAGCAAGTATCTTCTTCCGCGCCTGTTCAGAAGGGTATCCAAGACCCCCGAGCTTGTCCTCGTGGCGTCCCTGGGCTGGTGTTTCTTCATATGCGGTCTTGCGGGGTATCTGGGTCTGTCCCTGGAAATGGGCGCCCTCATAGCGGGCATATCGATCTCGACATTCCCCTACAACCTCGATGTAATGGCGAGGGTCATCAACATCAGGGATTTCTTCGTGACCCTCTTCTTCGTCGCCCTGGGGATGCAGATACCGAACCCAATGGGAAGTCCCGGGGTTCTGGCAACAGCGGGCATAGCATCGGCGTTCCTGATCGTTTCGCGGTTCCTGGCCGTTTACCCCGTCCTGTATTCTCTCAGGAACGGGAACAGGGTCAGTCTTCTGACGTCCATCAACCTTTCACAGATCAGCGAGTTCTCCCTGGTCATAACCGCTCTGGGAATGAGGGCCGGCCATATCGGACAGGATGTCATGTCACTGGTCATCTTCGTCTTTGTCATAACCTCCGTTGTCTCGACCTACATGATCAACTACAGCGACGCCCTGCAGAAAACCCTCGGCTTTGTCCTCGGCAGGGTGGGATTCGGGGACATCGGCTCCCATGATGAGGGAGAGCGGGAGGAGGCCGGCCGGGAGATAATGATACTGGGATTTCACCGGAACGCCAGTTCGCTGATAAGCGAGATCGTGGAGGCCGATGGCGGGGTGCTCTCCGAAGACATGAAGGGCAGGATCATGGTCGTCGATTTCAACCCCGAGGTGCACTCGTCCCTCCAATCGCTCGGTATCAAAGTTGTGTACGGTGACGTGGGCCACCTCGATACCCTCCATCACGCGGGTCTGGAGAAGGCAAAACTTGTCATCTCGACGGTGCCGGACAGCATTCTCGTCGGTACGGATAACCTCACCTTCATCCGTCATATCAGGAGAATGAACCCAGGGGCACGGATCATCGTAACCGCGGAAAGCGTCCAGAGGGCGCTCAAGATGTACACTGAAGGGGCGGATTATGTCTTCATGCCGAGGATACTCACGGCACGGCATCTCGTGACGATGATGGGAGAGATCCTGTCGGCCGATCCGGCACGTCTCAAGGCAATCGCCCGGGATGAAACGGAGGCGCTTGCCCGTCGCCATGAGATAGTCGGCTAGAAGGCCCGACACCGGACAGGGGGTAACGGATGGCAAAAGGAGGGACCATGGATGCGGAGAAGCTGAACGTCGGCCTTTTCAGGCCGGAAGACGCGAAGGGAGTGGCGGACCTTTTCACCGAAGTTTACGGTGATGCCTACCCCGCAAAGATCGTCTATGACCCGCGGGGACTCGTCGAGGCTTGCGAGAGGCGTGATCAGATACCCATCGTTGTCCGGACGGCGGACGGGAAGGTCATCGGATACAGCTCCCTGTTCCGCGCGGCACCGGACAAGGGGGTCTATGAGAAGGGCAACGGCGCTGTCTCGCCCGCCTTCAGGAACGCGGGTATCATGGGCATGATCTTTCAGTATGTCGGCAGGACCGTACCAGGCATCGAGGGCGTCAAGGTCTTTTTCGGCGAGCCCGTCTGTAACCACGTGTACATCCAGAAGGCTGCGCTTGCCAATCTGCCCTTTGTCGAGACGGCCCTCGAGGTGGACCTCATGCCAGCGGAGGCGTATGTGAAGGAGAAGAGCGCGTCGGGCAGGGTGGCGACGGCCCTCATGTTCATAACCGTTGTCAGGAATCCCCATCTCGTCCATGTTCCCGAGGCATATGCCCCTTGGTTCGAGTACATCTATGCGGGCCTCGACGACAGGCGCACCTTCGCACCTTCGGCGGATGGGCTCCCGGTATCGGGACGAACCCGGATCGATACACAGGTGTATGACTCGGCCCGCGTTGCCCGCGTGACGGTCAATGACGCGGGGCCTGATCTCCTGGAGGAGTTCGAGCGGGAAGAGAAGCGGGTCCTTGGTGAGGGGGTTGAGGTGGTCCAGGTATTCCTCAAGCTGTCGTGGCCGTGGATCGGCCAGGTCACCGATCTACTCGGAGACAGGGGATACTTCTTCGGGGGGGTCCTGCCGCAATGGTTTGGAGAAGACGGCTTCCTCATGCAGAAGACTGTTTCGACTCCCAACTGGAACGATATCCATGTCCATTCGGAAAGGGCGCGGCGGATATTGGGATTCGTGAGGTCCGATTGGGAGGCGACCCGTCGATAGATAACGCGCCGCGACAGGCTCGATCAGTCCTCAGATCTTTTGCTTTTTCATCTTTTCAACGGATTCGTGTGTCCCTATCACGATCAGCCTGTCCGAGGCCATGAGGCGTTCCTCGGGCCGGGGCATGGGTATGCGCTCATGGTCCCGCACGATGCCTATCACCGTGACCCCGTAAGTCTTGCGAAACTTTGTCTCCGCCAGGCTGTGGCCGACATGGGCCGAGGCCCCGTCCACCTCGACCTCGGCGGTGGCGAACCCCCCGGGGCCTTGCCCGAACTCATCTTCCTTTGTCTCGTCGAGTATCTCCACAGCGTCCTTCAACGCGCCCGGCTCTCCCATCAGCACCAGGCGGTCGCCGGGAAAGAGCTGGAAATTCGGGTCCGGATCGAGATGGACCTTTCCGGCCCTGCTGACGGCGATGATGGATATGCCAGTGACGGCCCGCAGGTCCAGGTTCCTGATGAGCTGGCCCGCGATGACGGAGTCTTTCCGGAGGCGTATCTCCTCGACAGCCAGTGGCCAGTCGATGTCGTCGGGAAGGAGATGCATCGCCTCCGTCAGGGAGTCCGCCGCTTCTTCGGAGGCGTCGTCGAAGGGCCGGAGAACCACGTGCGCGCCTCTTGAAGAGTAGACCTTTGCCTCTTCCTCGTCCATGGCTGTCAGGGCTATCTTGCCTTCGTATTGCCGTTCCTGAAGGAGGTGGAGCAGCGTCACGTTGAGGGTCTTGTCTCGTACCGTGCTCACTACCCAGGCGGAGCAATTGAGGGGCAGGTTGTCGAGGAACTCAGGGTCCCCCACGTCCCCGAACATGACGGGTATCTCCTGCGACCGCCATGCCGCGAGGGACTGGGGGTTGAAGTCCACCCCGGCGAGGCGTTTCCCGCGCCTTATGAGGTGGCGGGCAAGTCCGCTTCCATAGTTGCCAAGACCGATGAGAATAAAATCGACGGTGGGTATGGCACAGGTCTCCGCGTCCAGTTGTTCACGGTAGGGGTGTTTCTTCTCGAAGACCTTCATCGGTTTGGATAACCACCGGTAGAGGGTTCCCGAGTATATGATCATGTATGTGGACAGACAGATGGTGATGACCCCGACGAGGGTGACGAGGCTCATGGCTTCCTTGCTGAGATGGCCGAGGCTGAGGCCGAGGGCTGCAAGTATCAGGGAGAACTCGCTGATCTGAGCCACGGTAAGCCCGGCGAGGAACCCGGTGCGCCTCCGGTAGCCCATGACGCCCATGATGGCCATGACGACGAGGGGATTCCCGATGAGAACGAAGAGAGACAGATAGATCGCATTGGGTATCTGGGGCCCTACGGTGTTGAAATCAAGGCGTGCGCCGAGGTCGATGAAGAAGAAAAGGAGCAGAAAATCCCTGACGCTGACCAAACGGGCCGCCATGGCCTCCCGGTATTGCGTCGAGGCGAGGGAAACGCCGCCGAGGAAGGCGCCGACCTCCTTGCTGAAACCAAGATAGTCTCCCGCGGCTCCCAGGAACACCGCCCAGGTGATGGAAAAGAGAAGGAGCAATTCCTGGTTCCAGGCGAGCCGTTTCGTCAGGCCGGGAAGGACATATTTCATGAGCAGTCCGATGCAGATGAGGAAACCGATCCCTTTGAGCGCCGTAAAGGCGATGCGCGAGAACGTCGCGCCGTCCGAGGCGCCTCCGCTCCCCACAGCCGTCAGGATGATCATTGCCAGGATGGCCACTATGTCCTGCACGATGAGGAACCCGACGGCAATCCTCCCGTGAAGGGCGTCGATCTCTTTCTTGTCGGAAAGGAGTTTGACGATGATGATGGTGCTGGAGAAGGTCAGGGCAACGGCCACATAGAGCGAGGCTACAGGGGAAAAACCGAGCCAGAGAGTTATGAGGAAACCGAAGAGACTGGTGAAGATCACCTGCCCGAGACCGGTCGCGAGCGCCACCGGGCCTGTCGTCCGGATAAGGGTGAGATCGAGCCTCAGTCCGACGACGAAGAGAAGGAGCGATATCCCGATCTGCGCCAGGAGCTCTATCTGCCCATGGCTCTGGATAAGGGAAAGGCCGGCGGGCCCGGCGAGGATGCCCGTCGCCAGGAAGGCTACGATAAGGGGCTGCCTCAGCAACATTCCCACCGCGCCGAGGACCGCGGCAAGGCTGAGGATCAGCGCAATCTCATAGAAGGCCTGTTCCGTCACGTTCTTTTCCCGTCCGTATTATTGCAGTATGAAGGGACCGAGGTCAAGTGCTCTCCGTCCGCCGGGTGAAGAGCGCGATCCACCTTTTAGCCTTTCGGTCTGCGGTTCCCGCGCAGGAGCTTTTCGATCTCGACCGCCGCGATCGCGCTGACCGCCACGGCGATTATCCGCAGCCATTCCCCTCCCGAGAGATTATCCGTCCTGAAAACCCACTGAAGCGTGGGCACATAGATGACGGCGATCTGAGCCAGAGATGCCACGATCATGCTGTAGAAGAGGAAGGGGTTGCTTAAGGGGTTAAGACGGAAGACGGACCGGGTTTCAGACCGTGAGTTCCAGGCGTGGAAGAACTGGAAGATGACCATAGTGGTCATGGCGATCGTCCGGGCGTGCTCCACGGAGGAACCCTGGGTCAGGGCGTCATGGAAGTTGTAAATGACACCCGCCGAGATCAGGACGCCGACGAGGATGCTCCGCTCGAGCATCAGACGCGACATGATACCTTCTTTCGGGCTCCGCGGCTGCCTCTTGACGATGTCCTTTTCCCCCGGCTCGAAGGCGAGGGCCACGTCCTGCAGGCCATTGGCGACTAGGTTGATCCAAAGGAGCTGGGCCGCCACGTAGGGGATGGGTATCCCGAGAAACATGCAGGCGAGGATCGAAAGGATGGCCGCGAACCCCGTGGGTATAAGGAACACTGTCACCTTCCGTATATTGTCGAAAACTATCCTTCCCTCCTCAACAGCGTGGAAGATGGACGCAAAATTGTCGTCGGTCACAACCATGTCGGCGGCCTCGCGGGCGACGTCGGTCCCCGTCCTTCCCATGGCCGCCCCTATGTGCGCCGCCTTGAGGGCGGGGGCGTCATTGACGCCGTCTCCGGTGACGGCCACGATCTCTCCGTGCCGCATGTACTGCTTGACAATGCGCAGCTTGTGCTGCGGCGAGACCCGGGCATAGACGCTGGTCTCCTGGACTTTGCCAAAGAGATCGTCGTCACTCATCCTTTCCAGTTCTCTCCCCGTGATGGCGGGAGACCTGTTTTCCCCCAGGCCGATCATCCTGCCGATGGCCGAGGCGGTCACGGCATGATCACCCGTGATCATCGCCACCCTGATGCCTGCTTCCCTGCAGCCCCTGACAGCCTCCACAGCCTCCGGCCGGGGAGGATCGATCATGCCCTGGAGGCCCGCCAGGACGAGATCGCTTCCAAGGCGGCCGCGGGTGAACGCCTCCGCGGCCACGTCCGCCCCGGCGTTCTTATAGGCCATGGCGAGGACCCTCAACCCATCTTCGGCGAAGTGCTCCGCTGTCCTGGATACCTTTGCCCTGTCGATGGCTTCTCCCGAAGGAAGGCTCGAACACATGTCGAGGACTCTTTCGGGGGCCCCCTTCACGAAAATGACCTCTCCATCGGAGTGTTGGTGGAGAGTCGCCATGAAGCCGTGGTCCGATTCGAAGGGTATGATCCCTGTCTGAGGGTATCTTCTTCGCTCTTCCCCGGGATCGAGTCCCCCCTTCATGGCGGAAACGATGAGGGCGCCCTCCGTCGGGTCACCGTCCACCCGCAGCCGGCCATCTTCCTGGATCAACCGGGATTCGTTGCACAAAAGGCCGATCCTCAGCAGGGTGTGCAGCTCCTTCAGCGGTCCCTCATCGCAGGTTTCCCAGTCGTGCAGTATTTCTCCTTCGGGATCATAACCGCTGCCGGTGACCTCAAAGGCGCTGCACCCGTCATAGACGGCCTTGACGGTCATCTCGTTCTTTGTCAAAGTCCCCGTCTTGTCTGAACAGATGATGGTGGTGCTTCCCAGGGTTTCCACGGCGGAAAGCTTGCGCACGATGGCGTTGCGGCGGGCCATCCGGGTGATGCCGATCGCCATTGTCACCGTCACCACAATGGGGAGCCCTTCCGGTATCGTGGCGACAGCCGCGGCGACGGCGGTCGTGAAGAGGTCCTTGAGACTGATCCCCAGGAAGAGCCCCAGGACAATTATGGCGGAGGCGCTTGCGAGCACGAGGAAACCGATGAAGTGGGCGAACCTGACGATCTTCTGCTGGAGAGGCGTCTCGGTGACGGAGAGTTCCTTCACGTCGCGGGCGATCTGCCCGAGCATCGTTCTTCGCCCCGTTTCCACAACGATGCCGCGGCCGCGGCCGTTGACGATACTCGTTCCCATGAAGGCCATGTTCGTCTGGTCCCCCGCGGTGAGGTCCTCCTCGGTTATCGGACCGACGGTCTTCTCCACGGGAAGGGATTCCCCGGTCAGGGCGGCCTCGTCGGCCCGCAGCTCGTTGATCTCGACCAGTCTCAGGTCGGCGGGGACCCTGGCACCGGATGCCAGCAATACGATATCTCCCGGCACGAGCTCTTCGCTCGGGATCTCGATCTCGCCGCCATCCCTGACGACCCTCGCCTTCGGGACGACCATTCTCTTGAGCGCCCTGACGCTCGTTTCGGCCTTGTACTCCTGGAGGTAGCCGACGATGGCATTGATGACGACCACGGCCAGTATCACTCCGGTGTCGATGTATTCCTTCAGGATGGCGGTCACGACGGCCGAGACGATAAGTATGTATATGAGGGGGCTCGTGAATTGATGAAGGAAGATCTTCAGACGGCTGAGCCCTTTTTCCTCGGGCAGGCTGTTCGGTCCGAAGCGCTCGAGGCGCTCCTGCACCTCCGAAGCCGCGAGGCCTTCCCGTCGGGTGCCGCTTTCGACGAAGACCGCCTCAGTGTCCAGTTGGTACCATTTCATGGTCGTTGCTCCCTCGGCTTGTTGCTCACTATTTGTCCGTTGCGCTCTCTTTGGCGCGATAGCCGCCTGTAGTCGGGAGCCGCGATAACATCGGCTCTCCGTAAATTTAAAGTATATCACAGGGATGTCCCTCCCGAATACCCTAGAAGGAGGATGTGATATGTGAAGCGCCGGAAAAACGGGGTGAATGTCGCTTCGGCTCGCTGCTTTTTTGGTTTTCTAAAATCCCGGCTTGGGGTATAGTTCATATGTGGCGGGGCGATATTCCAATCTCTGGGGCAGGGCGCTGCTCTTCCTCATGTTCCTCTGGCTGCTCTGGTTTCTCAACTTCTCGGTCAGGATAGTGCTCTCCCCGATCCTGCCTGTGATAGAGGACGAGTTCCTCGTAAGTCATGCCCGGGCGAGCGGTATCTTCGTTTTCCTCTCTATCGGGTATGGTGTTTCAGTGATCATCTCCGGTTTCCTGTCGGGCAGGTTCGGCTACAAGAAATCCATCATCTTTTCGCTGGTGCTTTTGAGCCTTGCGACATTCCTGGTCCTTTTTGTCCACACCTTCCTCCTCCTCTATCTTTTTGCCTTTGTGCTCGGTTTTGCCGTCGGCATCTATATACCCTCCGTCATTCCCCTGATCACGGAGTATTATGCCGAAAAGGACTGGGGCAAGGCGATCGCCATACATGATACCGGGGCGTCCATTTCCATCCTCACCACGCCATTTGTCGCCATCGCGCTGCTCGCCCTTGTCCCCTGGCGCGGAATATTCGTGGTCTTCGCCTGCGTCTTTCTTGCCTGTTCCATCGTTCTTTGTTTCGCCTGTGGCGAGGTGAGGATCGAGAACCCTCCCAGGGCGATGTTTCGTGATATCCTTCGCATGCGTTCCCTCTGGATAATGACCGGGCTTTTCACCTTCGGAGTGGGGGCGAACCTCGGCATCTATTCCATCATACCCCTCTATCTGACGAAGGAACTGCGGTTGAGCATCGATTACGCCAATACCATTCTGGGCATATCCCGTCTCGGATCCGTCGGTGTGGCGATCTCCTGCGGGTTTCTTGTCGACAGGTTCAGCTTGAGGAAGATCATGTTTCCGATGATGGCCATCGCGGGCGTATTCACCATCTTGATGGGTCTCGCTTCCGTGAGGCTGACAGGGATAGTCCTCTTCGTTCAGGCAGTGTTCATAACCGGTTTCTTCCCCGTCGGGCTCGTGGCGATCGCGAAGATATTCAACCGCGAGATGAGAGGGCTTGCCACGGGGATGATCCTTGCCGTGTGCATGGTCTTCGGCAGCGGCATCATACCCTACCTGCTGGGAGTCTCGGGAGACCTCAGCAGCTTCAGGCTCGGCATCGTCATCCTCGGCGTGCTCGTCACGCTGTCGAGCGGCCTGATCTTTCGCCTCAAAGACCTCGATTAAACCCCCGTCCCAACCCGTCTCACATTGCCCGTCGGCCCTTGATCATTTCTCTGTTCGCGGCTCCCGGTGGGACCATGGGAAAGACGTTCTCGCCGTAATGGATCGGAACGTCGATGACGCGGGGTCCTCTCTCTTTCAGCGCGGACTCGAGGGATCCCGAAGGATCCATGGCGTCCTCGAGATTGATGCCCCGGATGCCGAACTGACGGCCTATAGCGGCGAAGTCCAGCTTCGAATCGAAACGGGACGCGATGTAGTTTCCGTTGAAGAACAGTTCCTGCTGCTGTCTGACGAGCCCCAAATGCTGGTTGTTCATGATGATGACGGCCACGTCGAGGTCGAGTTCGGCAAGGGTTGCCATCTCTTGAATGTTCATCTGTATGGAACCATCCCCGCTGATGCAGATGACCTGCCTGCCGGGGTTCGCCAGCGATGCGCCGATCGCCGCGGGGAGGCCGAAGCCCATCGTCCCGAGTCCTCCCGACGTGAGGAGTGTCCTGGGGGAGTGAAAGGGATAGCCTTGAGCGACCCACATCTGGTGTTGCCCGACGTCGGTCGTGACGATGGCGTCGGCGGCCGCGGCGGCACCGATCCGTCTTATGACGTTCAGGGGATGCATCAGGTCGGCGGAGACGGCCGGGAAGAGGGGGTGTTCCCTCCTGATGGCCTCGATCCTCTCCATCCATGTCCTCCGGTCATCCTCCTCCACCATGGGGAGTATCACGTCGAGGGCGTCTTTCACGTCGGCCACGACGGAGATGCTGGAGCGTTTGATCTTGTCTATCTCCGACGCGTCGATGTCTATATGGATGATGGACGCCTGGGGACAGAACTCGTTGACCTTGCCGACGGCCCTGTCGTCGAAGCGGACCCCGAGGGCTATGAGAAGATCGATCTCGTCAAGCACGTAGTTCGTGCAGGGCGTTCCGTGCATGCCGACCATGCCGGTGTACAGGGGGTCGTCGGGGCTCATCGCTCCCAGTCCCATGAGCGTCAGCGTCACGGGGATCGAGTTCCGGCGCGCAAGACGGCGAAGGGAATCGGTGGCCCCGGCGGCGGTTATTCCGCCACCCGCGTATATGAGCGGCCTCTTCGCATGGTTTATCTTGCGTGCGATCTCTTCCGCCGTGCCGGTATTCATGGCGGGATTGCCGTGCCGGCGGGGGAATTCGGGCCACGCTCCAACTTCGACGTCCTGCAGCTGGACATCTTTCGGTACATCGATGAGCACGGGCCCGGGCCGACCGGTGCGGGCAAGGTGGAAGGCCTCGCTGATGATCCCGGGCAACCGGGCGGCATCCTTCACGAGGTAGTTGTGCTTCGTTATATTGATGGTCATCCCGTAGGTATCGACCTCCTGGAAGGCATCGGTCCCGATCATGGAGGAGGGGACCTGACCGGTAATGGCGACAAGGGGGACTGAGTCCAGCTTCGCGTCGGCGATCGCGGTGATAAGATTCGTCACCCCCGGCCCCGACGTGGCAAGGCACACGCCGGGCGTCCCCGTCGAGCGCGCCATACCCTGGGCTATGAAGCCGGCCCCCTGCTCGTGGCGCGCCAGGATGTGGCGGATGCCGCTCCGATGAAGGGCGTCATATATGGGAAGGTTCGCTCCCCCGGGAATCCCGGCGACAATGCCGACACCCTCCCTCTCCAATGCTTCAACGATCAAGCCAGCTCCGTTTCGTCTCATCCTGCACTCCTTTCAAGTGGAATAAAAAAGCCCCCGGCGGTCCGCACCGCCGGGGGCTCGAGTATCTCCTTTACAGGGATCTACCCTGGACCCGTCGGTGCAAAGACCTGCACCATAATTACGACGACCACGACTACGACGAGCGCAAGGGTGTTATGCGTGAATGTGTTGAGTTTCGTTCCGAGGATTTCCTGAATCGATCCACTGCTCATAAGAATCCCAGTTTACAGTCCGAAGGGGTTGAAGTCAACAAAGAAAAAGGTTCAAGGGTTCAAGAGTTCAAAGGTAGAGACAAAGAGAGGGCGGGCCGCAGAGGATGTTTCTTTGACAAGCCTGATCCCCAATGCGTCTCCATCATACTGGAGCGCCTGAGGCTCGAGCCCGGCGAGGCCCTCTACGTGGGTGACTCGGACGTTGACCGCGAGACCGCGGCCCGGGCAGGCACACCCTTTGCCGCTTACCGAAACACGTCCTTGAAAGCGGACCTCCATCTCCCCGACCACGCCCATCTCCTCAAAGTGCTCATGCCAGGATACTGACCCTTGGTCCCACGGGTACGAAACAGGCGTTGTTTGCCGACCTTTATTCTGGGCGGGAACAGGAAGATTTTCGCGTCTCATTATTTACGTGGAGTCAAGTCATGGTCCGGAACAGTTTCTCTGTCTCATCACCTTTCCTGGATTCCGGCCTTCGCCGGAATGAGATAAGGGTGAGTGAAGGTTGGCATGTCTGACTTGCGGATTCACGGGCCCGGTCAGAGGTAACGACAGGGCTGGGCCTTCGTTCTTTCACGTTCAGGCGGTTCAAACGGTTGAAGCGGATCAAGCCGTCTTTCGTGGTGGGGTCTTGACCTTTTTTTTCGGTTGCGCATAGAATTGATGTAATGCATGTCGCCGATATTCTTAGGAGCTACAGGGATGAGGCCGTGGCCGAGTGGGTCGATCGTCTTCATGCGGAGATGGGCCCTCATTATGCCCCGCGGCCTTCGGACGAGCTGAAGATCACCTGCGCGGCGGCCTATGACGCGAGTTACGCGGTGCTCGTCGATCACGACTACCGGATGATCGATTGTCATATCCGGTGGATCACGAGGTTACGGCTCCTTGGCGGGTTCACGCTGTCCGAGGTTCAGGGCGCGTACGAGATGTTCAGGAAGCTCGTTACGCCTGTCCTGACCAGCAAGCTGAAAGGTCGTGAACTGCAGAACGCCCTGGAGCGTGTCAACGAATGCCTCTACTACACGATCACACGGTTCAGCGACTATTTTCAACAGCTCCATGAAAAGCAGATCAGGGACCACGCCCGGGACCTGAAGAAGCAGGTGGAGGAAAGGACCAGCGAGCTTGCCGAATCGGAGGCGCAGTACCGGGTGCTCGTGGAGGACATAAACGACGGGTATTTCGTCAACCAGAACGGGACGATAGTCTTCGCCAACAAGGCCTTTTGCGATCTCCACGATTACACCGTGGCCGAGGTCGTCGGCAGGCCCTACCTTGATTTCATCGCGCCCGAGTCCCGCAGCGAGGTGAGGAAGATCTACGAGACCCGGGTGGAGAGGGGGGCCGCCCAGGACCTCTACATGTATTTCCGCCGCACCCGGGATGGACGTTCTCTCCCCACCGAGAACAAGGTCAAGCTCATCATCTACCGGGGGGAGAAGGCGGCCGTCGGCATTTGCAGGGACATAACGGAACGGGTCGAAATGGAGAAGAAGGTCCGGGAATCGGAGAGTCTTGCCCACATCGGACAGCTCACGACCTCTCTCGCCCACGAGATCCGCAACCCCCTGTCTTCCGTCAAGATGAACATCCAGATACTCCTCAAGAAGATCGAGTTCAAGGGGAACGACAAGCGGCGGATGGAGATCATGACGGAGGAGATATCCCGCCTCGAGAGGATCCTCACGGAGATGCTGGATTTCGCGAAACCCCTCAGGCTGGACCTTAAGCCGGCATCGATCAGGTCCATCATCCTCTCCTGCCTCGAGATGATGACGGTAAGGTTCCAGGAAAAGGGCATAGAAGTGCGCACATCGTTCTCGAGGGAGACCCCGAGGATATTCATAGACCGCGACAAGATCGAGCAGGCCGTCATCAATGTCCTGCAGAACTCCATCGACGTGCTTCCCGAGGGGGGAAAGATCGGGATAAGGACGAAGTATGCCGCCGGGAACGGCAGGTTCGTCAGCATAGATGTCGATGACAACGGGCCGGGTATAGCGGATGGAGACCTTCCCTATGTCTTCGACCCTTTCTTCAGCAACAAGAAGAAGGGTACGGGGTTGGGCCTGTGGAATGTGAAGAAGGTCATCGAGGCGCACGGGGGAACGGTAGGCATCACCACGAAACGAACGGGGGGCGTTCATCTCTCCATGACGGTACCCGTCAGGAGGCGGAACAATGAGAAAAAAGATACTCATCGTTGACGATGAGAAGTCGCTTCTGGAATCCCTTGAGATGTTCCTCAGCGAGAAGGGCTACAATGTCGCCTGTGCCATGACGGCCGCCGAGGCGATCGAGAAGAATGGCTCCTTCAAGCCGGACGTGATCGTTCTCGATATCCGTCTCCCCGACAAGGACGGCCTCGAGGTGCTGAAGGAATTCCGGGAGACCACGAGAAAGAGCAACGTCATCATAATAACCGCCTTTCACGACATGGACACAACGATCAAGGCGATGAAGTTCGGCGCCTGCGAGTACATCCCGAAACCCATCGATATCGAGGAGCTGGAGAGTGCCGTCGAGCGCGCGGCGCGTGCCGGAGCCCCCGGGCCGGCCGCGAACGCCATATCTCTCGATCCTTCCCTCATTTACGAAAAAGGGAAGATCATCGGAAAAAGCCGGGAGATGAAAGAGATATTCAAGGCGATCGGGATACTGTCGGAGAACAAGGTGACGGTCCTGGTAGAGGGAGAAACGGGAACGGGCAAGGAGATGATAGCACGGGCCATCCACTATCACAGCCCGTCGAAGGACGCCCCTTTCATCGGGATCAACTGTTCCTCCATCGTGGGGACCCTGCTTGAAAGCGAACTCTTCGGGCACGAGAAGGGCTCTTTCACGGGTGCCATCGCGACAAAGAAGGGAAAGTTCGAGCTGGCAGGAGAGGGCACCATCTTCCTCGACGAGGTGAGCGAGATACCCTTCGAACTGCAGGCCAAACTGCTCCGCTTCCTGCAGGAGAAGGAGTTCGAGCACGTCGGGGGTGAGAGGAGCCTCAAGTCCAACGCGCGGGTCATAGCGGCCACGAACAGGGACCTCTGGCAGATGGTGCGGGAAGGGCATTTCAGGGAAGACCTTTTCTACAGGCTGAGTGTGGCCATGATCAGGGTGCCCCCGCTTCGGGACCGGCGCTCCGACATACCGCTGCTCATACAATACCTGCTCAAAAAGATCAATGCCGATCTGCACCACAGCATCAAGAGGGTGGAGGGAAGGGCCATGGAGAGGCTTCTCGAATATCACTGGCCCGGCAACGTCCGTGAACTGGAGAATGTCCTCACGAGGGGCGTGATCTCCACTCCCGGCGAGGTGATCCTCGATGAGTTCATCGTGACCCTCCTTGAAAAGACCGATGCCGTCGAAGAGGACGGGAGGGACGCGCCGACTGCCATGACGACCCTGCAGGACGTGGAGAAGGTCCACATCCTCAAGGTCCTGCAGCACACCGGGTGGCATTTCGGCAAGACCTGCGGCATCCTCGGCATATCGCGGCCCACGCTCAGGCAGAAATTGAAGGAGTACGACATAACCCTTCCTCCCGATCACTCCCGATCATCGCTGGCACCCTAATTGCAATTAGCATTTCCGTGACCCCTTCAATGAAGACGCTGCAGGAGATACGAAAGGAGCACATCTGCAAAGTGCTCGAAAAGACACATTGGAATTTGAAAGAGGCCAGTGCCATCCTCGAGATTTCGGAGGATCTTCTTGTAAGGGAGATCAACATCGCGGGTATCACAAGAGCGAAAGTTTCCCATCAAAAGTAAAAATTCCTTTCAATCCCGCCCGGGGGAACTGAAGATTTTCTGCAATTCACCGATTTATCCTGCCCGCCGCATTGTTCCACATGTTTTGCCCCGATTGACGTCCAGCCCGCCGTGAACGTTATTCCCCGCCGCACGAGGGGGTGCCGTGGGATGCGGACATGGCATAAATATTGCTCAATCTGTGCGAAAGGGTAAAAAGGGGTATCAAATATATCCAAAGGGGGAGGTTGGTATGAGAAAGCTGATGTGCATCATCATTGCTTTACTTGCGATGGGGTTTTTCCTGCCCGGTCCCGTGACTGCCGCGGATCCCATCGTGATCGGCGCCCCTCTCGCGACCGCATTCCTTTACGGATGGGACGCGGAGAGAGGTATCAAGCTTGCGGCGGACGAGATCAATGCCGCGGGCGGAGTGCAGGTGGGCAAGACAAAGAGACCGTTCAAGGTGGAGGTCATCGATACCAGGGACCTTGAACCGGGCGTGCCTGTAAGTGAGGCTCTCCTCGGGTTGGAAAAGCTGATACTCGAGAAGAAAGCGGACTTTATCATAGGCGGTCCTGTCCGGTCGGAAGCGGCCCTTGCCGCAATGGACATCCTGAACCGGTATAAGAAGGTCAGCATCCTCACCACCGGGGTTCTGACTCCCGCATACCACAAAAAGGTCGCAGACAATTATAACAAGTACAAATACTGTTTCAGGAACACGAGCCATGTCGGCGTCATGATGCCGGAGTTCCTGACCCTCCTCGAAGACATGAAGAAGGCGTACGGATTCAATACGGCCGCCATCATGGTCCAGGATGTCGCACATGCCCGCGCGGGCGGAGCGGCAATGGAGAAGGCCCTGAAAGGCAAGGGCTGGACCGTCCTGGCGCCCAAGATCTATCCCACCGGGACCACGGACTACTCCGTCGGACTTACCGATGCCGGGAAGAACGGCGCCCAGATCCTCTTCCTGTGGATGGATATGCCTGAGAGCACCATTCTCCTCAAGCAGTGGGCGGACATGAAACTCAAATGCATCCCCATCGGGTTTGTGAACGCAGCTGAACAGCCCGGCTTCATGAAGGCCTCCGGGGGCAAGGGAGAATACCTCATAGTGAACCTCGTCAACGGCGGCAACGCGCCCGCGAAGATCACTCCCTGGACGATGAAATTTGTCGACGCTTACAAGAAGAAATGGGGACTCGAGCCTGAAGGTTATGGCACATCTTCGAGCTACATGGCGGTTTACCAGTTGAAGGACGCCATTGAGAAAGCGGGAAGCACCGATCCGGACAAGGTCATCACGGCCCTCGAAAACGGGGATATCATGGGCGTCTATGGCAGGATGAGATTCGACAAGAAAACGCACCAGATAATCCCTTCTCTTGATCCTAAGGAAGGCGCCGTAACGGGCATTATTCAATGGCAGAAAGGCAAGAGAGTACAGATCTTCCCTCCGAAAGTGGCCGACGCGAAGATCGTGCTTCCGCCCTGGATGAAGTAAATCAAGAAAGAGGGGACATATGGAGCTTGTCGTATACGGGATCATTAACAGCATCACCCTCTCCCTGATATCCCTGGGCTTCACCCTTGTGTACAGCATAAGCAGGGTCCCGAATTTTGCCCACGGGGCCCTGTATGTCGCCGGGGGATATCTCACATGGGTCTTTCTGAACCATTTTCTCGGGATCCCCTATTTTCTGGCGATCCTTCTGGGGGTGATCATTACCAGCGCCGTGGGGGCCGCGATCTACCAGTTCATACTGGTGCGGATCAGGGGCATGGAGATATCGGAGATAATCGCGACATATGCGATCGGGCTCGCGATCCTTGAAGGGCTCAGGTGGGGCGGTCTGCGGGGAGGAACATTCGTGCTCCCCGCTTTCTTTCCCGGTTCCGTCAATATACTCGGTGCGAGCGTGGATTACCAGCGCCTGATCATCGTCGGGGCTGGTGTGCTGACCTTCATCATTCTTTACCTGTTCACGCGATTTACAAAGGTGGGCCTTGCCTTCCGGGGCATTGCCCAGGATGAGAGAGCGGCGATGATGCTCGGCATCAATTCCGATATGACAGCCGTTCTCTCCCTTGCCATAGGCTCGGCTCTGGCGGGTCTTGCCGCAATACTTCTTCTGCCTCTGGGGAATATAGTCGTGGAAGGGGGGTACAATGTCCTCGTCTTTGCCGTCGCCGTCTGTGTCATCGGGGGATTGGGAAGCTGGGGAGGAGTGATCGTGGCCTCCTTCATCATCGGCTTTGCCCAGATCCTGACGGAGTATTTCATCTCGGCCCACTACCAGATGGTCGTTGCCCTTCTCGCCATTATCATTACACTGCTCGTCAAGCCATCGGGGATATTCGGTAAACAGAAAGAACTGGAAGAGCGGGTGTAGCCATGGATACGATGATGCGAAAAGAGAGGATCGACCGGGGACTCAAGGTGAGGACGGAAGGTATCTACGCGATAACCTCCGCCCGAGAGATCCTCTATCTGATGGGGCCAAGAATCCTGCTCATCGTGGGACTTCTAGCCCTTCCTTTTGTGTTCGAGCTTGCTCCATATTGGAAAAAGGTCATCAACATAATGTGCGCATATGCGCTGCTCGCGCTATCCTTCGATTTCCTGGCGAACTATGTCGGCCTTGTTTGTCTTGGAGGCGCGTTCTTCACCGGAATCGGGGGATACTTCGCGGCGATCTTCAACGTGGAACTGGGGATGCCTGTCTGGCTTTCGATGCCGCTGGCCGGGGTTGCGGGAGCGATATTCTGCACGGTTGCCCTGTTGCCATGCCTTCCGTTGCGAGGTGTCTATTTTGCCATTGTAACCCTCATGTACCCGTTGTTGTTCACGAGGATCATAGAGGCGTTGGACATACTCGGCGGCACGAACGGCATGACCGGCCTCGACGCACTTCCCAATGCCTATGTGGAGAACTACGTGATCATCGTTGTGGCCCTTGTCTTTCTCTTCGCCATGCGGAGGTTCGTGAACGAGGACATAGGTCTCGTCCTGCGAGGTGTAAAGGACAATGACCAGTCCGTCAGGGCGTCGGGTATAAGCGTTACGCGCATGAGGATCATCGGGGTTTTCATTGCGTCCCTGCTGGGATGTTTCGCGGGCGCCTACATCGCCCACCTGTACATGTGGGCAGGCATCTCGCTCTTCGCCCTTGATTTTTCGATCATTCCCATTGCCGCGGTCGTCATAGGGGGCGGCGGGACCCTGGTGGGAGCTTTGATCGGTGCCTTTATCCTGGTGCCTCTATCGGAGGTACTCAGGGCCTTCGGGACCTTCAGGATCGTTATTTATTGTGCCATCCTCACGGGATTCATCGTGTTCAAGAGCGAGGGGATCATGATCTACCTTCAGAGGAAATATCACCAGTTTGAAAGGTGGGTGAAAGTATGAGCGCACAGCCGGTACTGTCCGTACATGGGGTCACGAAATCTTTCGGCGGGTTGAAGGCGCTCATGGATGTGAGCTTCGATATCTACGATGGGGACGTCTTCGGGATAATCGGACCCAACGGTTCGGGGAAGACGACGCTGATAAACTGTATCACGGGGTTTATCAGAACGGAAGCGGGTAAAGTGATGTTCAAGGGGAAGGACATCACGGGCTGGCAGCCTCACAAGATAGCGGACATAGGGATAGCAAGGACCTTTCAGATAATGAGGCCTTACCACTCGCTGCCCGCGTACAAGAATCTCATCATTCCCCTGTGGTCGCCTAGGGCCCGCAAAACCGGCGGGTGGCGCGGCGGAGGAAAGCATGGCGACAGGGACACGGTGGCCGTCGACATTCTCGAGGAGATCGGGTTCGAGCGCGACTCCAGGGTGCCCTACAAGCTCGCGTCGACCCTGCCCACGGGTTACCAGAAGCGGCTCGAGCTGGCAAGGTGCATGGCACTGCGTCCGGAGATAATATTCTGTGACGAGGTCTTTTCGGGATTGAGCATGAGCGAGATCGCAGGCATGGTCCCTCTTATCGAGAAGATGAAGATGGAGGGCATAACGCTCATCATGGTGGAGCACCGCCTGCGCGAGCTTTTCAAGGTGGCGAATCGGGTCATGGCGCTCAATTTCGGAGAAAAGATAACGGAAGGTGAACCGCTGGATGTCATCGAGGACAAGAAAGTGAGAGAGGCGTACCTCGGAAGCGAAGGAGTGTAGCCCATGTTCGAAGCCTTTGAGCTGATGGTGTTTTTTGAGAACATGATCGCCCTCAACAACGTGAGCGTAACCTGTGGCGAGGGGAAGATCATAGGGATATTCGGGTCCAACAGTGCGGGAAAGAGCACCTTCATGCACGCCATCTCCGGGATCATTCTGGATATCAAGAAGAAAGAGGAGATGAGGGGCGGGGAACGGATATCGGTGTACGGTCGCGTGTTCTTCAATGGCAAGGACATGTCGGCGGTAAGGCCCCACAACCGGGCGAAGTTAGGCATTGTCCTGTGCCCGGAACGAAGGAGGATATTTCCGGAGAGCTCGGTGCTCGAGAACCTGAAGATCGGTTCCTACCTGACGGGAAGTCGTGAGACAAAACAGAACCTTGAATATGTCCTCGACCTTTTCCCGCGCCTCAAGGACCATCTGCATCGACAGGGCGGGTTCTTAAGCGGCGGCGAACAGCAGATGCTCGCCATCGGCAGGGCCCTTATGGCGTCTCCGAAGATGCTTCTGCTCGACGAGCCCCTCCTGGGCTTAAGTCCGGCCTATCAGGAGATCGTCGTCAACGGGACCAAGGCCATCCGCGATTCGAAAGGCATCTCGATCATCATCACTGAACAGTATGCGCGGCCCGTCATGCCCATTATCGATTACGGATACATACTCGAGAACGGCTCCAGTGTGCTGATGGGGACAAGAGAAGAACTGATGGATAATCCCGATGTGAAATCAGCATACTTCGGGGTGTAAGGGGTGAGGCAATGGCATCCTTAGAAAAACAGTACACATTCACACGTTTCGAGGAGGTCTGCAAAGAGCACTCCTCCAAAACCGCGCTGATCTATCTTGGCGAAAGGTTCACGTATGGATACCTGGAGACTCTTGTTCACAAGTTCGCGAGGGGTCTCTCCGATATGGGGGTGAAGCAGCAGGACAGGGTAATGCTCTACATATCGAACTGCCCGCAGTGGATCATAGCGAATTTCGCCATAAACCGCATCGGGGCGGTCACAGTTCCCGTGTCGCCCATCTATACCGCCTTTGAGATCGAGTACATGATCAATGATGCCGGTATAGAGACCGTGATCTGCCTGGATACGAATTTTGTGTATGTGAAAGAGGTCATGGAGAGAACGAACCTGAAAAGGGTCATTGTCACGAACCTTGTCGACTATATCTCGCCATTCAAACGGGTGGTGGGCCATCTCTTCGACAAGATACCCGTTGGCAAGGTGGAAAAAGGGGACAAGATACACTTCTTCAAGGACATCACGGACAGGTCCGTAAACATCCCGCCGGACATCACCATAGACCCGAGGACGGATCTTTCCTATATCATGTACACCGGAGGCACGACGGGATTTCCCAAGGGAGTTCCGGGCAATCACACCGGAGAGGTAACCTATATAAACGACATCATGGAGGACGTTATAAAGGATTTTGTCGATCCGGGGAACGATACCGTTCTGATGATCAATCCTCTTTTCCACATCATGGCGAAGGGTTTTTCCATCGCTTTCGGATTTAATTTTGCCAACACGGTGGTACTCATGCCCGTGCCGGAGGTGGACCCCACGCTATCCGCGATCGAGAGGTACAGGATCAAGTGGATGCTGGGTGTGCCGGCACTCTACAGGATGATGCTGGAGAGCGACAGGATCGACCAGTACGATCTCAGTTCGCTGAGGTACTGCTACTGCGGTGGAGACGTTCTTCCCGTGGAGGTCTTCAAGACGTGGCAGGAAAAATACTCGATACCATTGTATCAGGTCTACGGTTCAACGGAGATAGGGCATGTCACCTACAGCCTGCTCACGCAGGAGCCTTCCCCCACCGTCATTGGAACGCCCCTGAAGACCAGGAAATCAATAGTCGTCGACAGGGACACACTGGAGAAACTACCGCCTGGTGAGCTGGGAGAGCTGCTTGTAACGTCTCCGTACACCTTGAAGGAGTATGTCAACAAACCGGAGGAAACGGCCTATTCCTACGTGCAGCTGAACGGTGACATCTATTACCGTATGGGCGATTACGTCAAGATGAACGAAAGAGGAGAACTGGAGTTCGTCGAGAGGACCGCCGACATCATAAAATACAAGGCGTACCGGGTATCGGCCTCCGAGGTGGAGGCTGCCCTTCAGGACCATCCGACAGTCATTGGCGCATGCGTCATCGGCATTCCGGACCCGAAGGTCGGAGAGAGGATCAAGGCGATCGTCGTTCTGAAGGAGGACGCAAAGGGGATCGGAAGCACCGAGCTTTTGAAGTGGTGCAGGGACCGGCTCGCTCCTTACAAGGTCCCTGGTTACATAGAGTTCCGGGATATGCTGCCGAAATCGAAGGTCGGCAAGCTTCTCCGGCGTGAAATACGCGATGAAGAAAAGCGCAAGCAGGAGAAGGAAAAGAGGAGGTAGAAGGAAAGAAGACCGTTTCAACCAAAACCCTTAGTTTCAAAGCTCCATGAAGTGGTTTTAAGGCTTCAAAGATTCAAGAAAGGGACAATTTCACTTGCTTTGCCATGCAAGGGGGACCTACCCCCCCTCCTTGATGGCAAGAGGGGGGCAAGGGAGATCGTCCCTTCCTCTTTTCTGATATTTTTCCTTGCGATTTCATCAATTTGGTTTTAATCCTTTAATTAAAACCACAGGAACGTGTAAAATAGTTTACAGAACTTCAGGTATATTTTGAATAGAGTCTAATACAAAAGACTGTAAGGAGGTCGGTATTCTGAAGCGATACGAAAAAAGCGCCGGTCCACTGCGGGGCGGGTCATGAAAAGGAGCCACGCGGCCTATGGAATGATGGTCCTGGCGGTCGTCGTCTGTCTCGTGTTCCTTGCTTCGCCGGGACGCGATACGCGCAAGCCCGTCTTTGGGGATGAGGCGCCCAAGAATCTCCGAAAGGTATCGGGGACGGTTCGGAAGGGAGACGTCCTCTCGCGACTCTTCCAGCGCAACAACCTCCATGTTGCCGATCTCAGTCGCGTGAAAGAGGCCGCCGACGGTGTCTATGACCTCGGTAAGCTTTCCTCGGGACGTCCATACAGCATGACCATAGACACCGACGACAGGCTGAACTCGCTTACCTACTGGATCGATGATGACACGTACCTCAGTCTTTCGCGGGATGGGGAATCGCTGACAGCGGCCATTGAGAAGGTGGAGTACGATAAGCGGCAGCTCTCCTTCAGCGGTATCATCGAGGATAACCTGGTGGCCTCCCTGGGCCCCGGCAGGGACGCGGTGCTTCTCGCCCTGGATCTGTCGGACATCTTCGCTTGGGACATAGACTTCAATACCGACTTGAGGAAAGGGGACACGTTCAGGATAGTCGTCGAAGGACTCTTTTCGGGGAATACCTTTAGAAAGTTCGGCGATATCCTGTCGGCCGAGTTCATCAACGACGGGCAGAGATATCTGGCCTACCGGTATGACGTAAAAGGACACGCGGGCTACTATGACGTCGAGGGGAGGCCCCTGAAACGGGCTTTTCTCAAGGCGCCCCTCAATTTCCGGCGCATCAGCTCCTATTATTCCGGCAGGCGCCTGCACCCCATACTCAAGGTTTACCGGCCTCACAAGGGCATTGACTATGTCGCGGCGGCAGGGACCCCGGTCTCCGCCCTGGGTGACGGCGTTGTTCATTTCGCCGGCTGCCGCGGGGGTTACGGAAGACTCGTTATCATACGGCACCGGAACGGTTACAGCACCTGGTATGGTCACCTGTCGCGCATCACAAAAGGCATCAGGAGCGGGTCGAGAGTGGCGCAGGGTGACATCATAGGCCGGGTCGGTTCCACCGGCCTTGCCACGGGCCCCCATCTCCACTTCGAGATGCGCGTGGCCGGAAGGGCCGTTAATCCTCTCGCGATCCGCTCCGTTCGCGCGGAACCCCTTGGCGCGGGGCACAGAACTCGTTTCAGAAAGTACGTAGCTTCTATGGAACGGCGCCTTGCCGAAGCGATGCCGTTGACGGGGACATCGATACCGTCGATGCTGGCGTCAGTGGAGAGGGAATAAATGGAGGAACGTGAGCGCTCGCCCGCCGCGGAACGATACATTTGCGTCCATTGCCATTTCTATCAGCCGCCGCGGGAAAATCCCTGGCTTGAATCCGTCGAGGTGCAGGACTCGGCATACCCTTTTCACGACTGGAACGAGCGGATCACTTCCGAATGTTACGCGCCGAATCTTGCTTCACGAATTGTCAACGGCTATGGCCGAATCACCGATATCGTCAGCAATTATTCCAGGATAAGCTTCAATTTCGGGCCGACACTGCTGGCGTGGATGCGCACCTTCGCGCCTGCCGTGTACGAAGGGATCCTCCAGGCGGACAGGTTGAGCGTTTCCCTGCGTTCAGGCCACGGGAACGCCCTGGCCCAGGTGTACAATCATATCATCATGCCGCTGGCAAATGCCCGTGACAAGCGGACGCAGGTGATCTGGGGGATCAGGGATTTCCAAAAAAGGTTCGGACGCGAGCCGGAGGGAATGTGGCTTGCGGAGACCGCGGTGGACCTCGAGACGCTGGAGCACCTGGCTACCGGCGGTATCCTTTTCACCATTCTGGCGCCACACCAAGCCATGAAGGTCAGAAAGATCGGCTCGGGGAAGTGGAAGGATGTGACCGGGGGGCGCATCGATCCGACCCGACCCTACATCGTGCGGCTTCCCTCGGGTCGGCGGATAACCGTTTTCTTCTACGACGGGCCCATATCGAATGCGATCGCCTTCGAGGGCCTCCTGAAAAGGGGTGAGGACCTGGCTATGAGGCTTGTCTCGGGTTTCCGCAGTGACCGGAAGTGGACCCAGTTCATGCATGTGGCAACCGACGGGGAAACCTACGGACACCATCACCGGTTTGGAGACATGGCCCTCGCTTTCGCCCTCCATCACCTTGAGAGAAGGGGTCTCGCGCAATTGACCAATTATGGTGAATTCCTCGAAAAGTTTCCGCCCACGCATGAGGTGAAGATCCATGAGAACACCTCCTGGAGCTGTGCTCATGGCATAGAGCGCTGGCGCGCCGACTGCGGGTGCAACTCGGGCGGACACGGGGGCTGGAACCAGGCGTGGAGGCGTCCCCTGCGTGACGCGTTGGACTGGCTGCGTGATGAACTGGCCCGGACATATGAGGAAAAGGCCAGTCAGTATCTCCACGACCCCTGGGCAGCCCGGAACGATTACATCGATGTGATCCTCGATCGCGACAGGGAGACAGTTGACGGGTTCTTCGCGAAGCATGGCCAAAGGGTGCTGGCCGACGATGAAAGGACCGTGGTGCTGAAGCTTCTCGAATCGCAGCGCCACGCGCTGCTCATGTACACGAGCTGCGGATGGTTCTTTGATGAGATATCAGGGATAGAGACGGTCCAGATCATTCAGTACGCGGGAAGAGCCATTCAACTGATCGCGGAGGTGGGCGGCGATGACAGAGAGAGGACCTTCCGGTCTCTTCTCGAGAAGGCGAAGAGCAACATCCCGGAACAGGGGGACGGCGCCAGGATACTCGACAGGTTCGTCACGCCCATGGTGATAGATCTCAAGAAGGTCGCGGTGCATTACGCCGTTTCCTCGGTGATGGAAGACTTCGGCGATCGCACGGAGATATACAGTTACACCGTGGACAAGGAGGAGTATTTCAGGATAGCGGCGGGCAGGACGACGCTTGTCATCGGCAGGGTCCTCGTCGCCTCCCGCATCACGGGTGATTCCGAGCGGATCAGTTTCGCGCTCCTTCACCTGGGAGGACATGCCTTCAACGGAGGGGTGCGGGAATACCTCGGGGAAAAGGATTTTCAGACAATGAGAACGGATATGACCGCCGCCTTCGAAAAGGCAG
This sequence comes from Deltaproteobacteria bacterium UBA1386, assembly GCA_002305765.1. Lineage (GTDB taxonomy): Bacteria > Desulfobacterota > Syntrophorhabdia > Syntrophorhabdales > Syntrophorhabdaceae > Delta-02. The sequence continues at coordinate 5,718 of DBQU01000080.1, read as the reverse complement.
ACTTTGCCGAGGTGTTCCGCTTGATGGACCATCATTTCGGAATGCACAATTACTCGTTCACCAGCCTTTTCAGGGACCGGCAGCACGCGGTCATGAACCTCCTTCTGAAGGATACGTATGACAAGTACGAGGTGGTCTACAGGGATCTTTTTGAAGGCGAACGGATCCTCATGAACTTCTTTCGCGAGGCCGGCATGATGGTTCCCAATGTTTTCAGGGCCGCCGCCGAGTTCATTCTCAATCTCGATCTCAGAAAGGCCTTTTCCCAGGAGACCCTCGACGCGAACCATATTCGCGGACTTGTGAAGGAGGTCGAAAAATGGGGTCTCGGTTATGATACGGTCCAGATAGAGACGATCATCAGGAAGAGGTTGGAGGATCAGATGTACCTCCTGCAGGCGAACCCGTCGAACATCTCGCTCATAGAGGCTGTGAAGGCGAGCACCGTGCTCTCCGGTCTATTGCCCGTCCAGGTGAATCTCTGGGAGGCCCAGAACATCTACTACTCCATGGCCAGGTCCGTTTATCGCGGCATGGTGAAGGAGGCGTCCGGGAACAGACCGGAAGCAGTCAAATGGATAACAGCCTTCATTGAACTCGGGGAGAAGCTCGGTTTCGACACCGGGTCCATCCCGGGGCGGTAGGGGGGATTCCGGAAAGGGCACGTCCATCCGGTCCCGGAGCGCATCCACCTTCAACAGGCGGCGCCCTTTTTCCCCACAATGGTCTTGTTGGTGATTCGTTAGCTGGTCGTTGTTTGCGCGGGGCGTCAATGGAACCCGCCCCTGTTCATGACACCGCTGAAACGTGGATTCCCGGCTCTAGACCGTCTCTTCCTCTTCTTTTTCCCCGGCGGGAGTGTCTTCGCCTTCGGTTTCCACCTCGTCGGCGGCTGTCGCTTCGTTGATCTCTTCTTCGGGCTCCTGTTTCTTGTGGCCCTGCCTTCTCAACATCTTTTCCTGTGCTTTCTGTTGACGCTTGATCTCCTTCTGCCTTTTCAAGAAACTGTTCGGATTGCGTTTCGCCATTCAGGCTCCTTTCTTCTTCCCGGTGTGCCTCTCGGGCTCTCAATGCAATGTCTCCGGTGACCTGCCCGGGAGGAATGGGTCGTGTAAAGATGCAGATATGGATTATGACTTGATTTGAAGGGTTTGTCAAGCCACAAAGCCGGAACGGCCGCCGGAACGGCCGTTCAAGGGATAAAAGACAGTTCAAGAGTTCAAGAGTTCAAGAGTTCAAGAGTGAAAGACAAAAAACAACGGACTACCCTGGTGTCCTGGCCGGCAATTGTGTGCTAAGCCACTGACCTCGAACGGTTGTCAACATAATCACTGACCAGGGCATGCTATGGTCGGTCACTTGAGCCCTTGAACGGTCTTAGAATATCCTTGCGTTGATGCCCTCGGCGATGGTTTCGCCGAGTTCTTCGCACAGGGCCAGCATGTCCGGCGTGACGGGGCCCTTGCATATCATGGGATTTTGCACTTTCTTGAAGCGGTAGCCCTTGCAGATACGTTCTATATGCCTGACCGCGCCGCTGCCGTCATTGCCCGCGCTGATGACAATGCAGTAGGGTTTCTTCAGCGACCGCGGGTCGTCTTTCAGTTCTTCGTAAGTCCTGTCAAAGAGGTCCTTCATCGCGCCCGACATGTAGCCGAAATATTCGGGGGAGCAGAAGACGACGGCGTCGCAGTCCCGGATATCTTCGGCGGTGGTTTCCAGGGCCGCCTTGAGATTCGCCCGCGCGTTCCGGGTTTGTGCTACGCCGGCGGCGACGGCCCGGGCCATTTTCTCCGTGTTGCCTGTTTGCGAGTGAAATGTGACAAGTATATGGGCCATTTCAGGACCTGCCGGGAGGGGTCCGCGCCCTAGGGCTCGATCGTCTGCGGCGGGTTGCAGCCCTCGATGCTCAGACAATCTTCGGGGACTCTGGGAGGCTCCGGGCAGCCCTCGATGCTTTCGCAATCAGCCAGAATACACATGCACGACCCGTTCGGTTGCAGATATGCCCTGTAACCGGGGCCGCACACGGCATCGGTGCAGGACACCTTTGACTGGGCGAACGAGACACCCTCTGCCATCGAGAACAAGAGGGCCATCGTCATCACGACAAGAACAGGAACCCGACAACGCATACCCACACCTCCTCAGCGCGGCCTTACTGCAATTGATATTATCCTAATGCCTGCACGGCAAAGAGTAAAGCAGAAAAACCGTTCACGCCATCCCAATGGTCCACGGTCCCCCCTCAAGCTACTCAAACGACTCACGCCGTCTTTCTTTCTGTCTTTTGCCTTTACTCTCAACAGGCTGTCAAGCCATTCAAGCTGTTCAAGCCGCCTCTACAAATATTCCCTCCTCATCTCCTCTATCATATCGGCGGTGAGCTTCTCCTGCTTTCTCAGGTCAGCGAAGCGGTCGAGGAGGTCTGAGGTGGTGAGGTATTGCTTGTCCTTGCCCGGGATCTCCTCGATGACCTGACCCTTGTGCATGAGGATGGTCCGCGAGCCCAGCGCGAGGGCCTGCTGCATGCTGTGGGTGATCATGATGGTCGTAAGGTGGTAGCGGGCGATGAACCGCTCCGTGAGGGCCACGACCTGGGCGGCCGACTTCGGGTCGAGGGCCGCCGTGTGTTCGTCGAGGAGCAGGACCCTGGGTCCGTTCATCACGGCCATGAGGAGGGTGAGGGCCTGCCTCTGGCCGCCCGAAAGAGTACCTATCGTGTTGTCGAGTCTGTCCTCGAGCTGCATCTCGAGCATCCGCACCTCTTCGCGGTAGACGGCCAGACGTTCGCGGGTGAGGCCGGGGACGGGATAGCGGTGTTTGCCCCTCATGAACGCGAGGTGGATGTTCTCCGCTATGGTCATGTCCGGGGCGGTTCCCATGAAGGGGTTCTGAAAAACGCGGGAGATGAAGCGGGCGCGCCGAAAATCCTGTTTCCTCGCCATGTCCTGACCACCTATGGTTATCGTGCCGCGGTCGGGGAGGAAGGTGCCGGCGATGGCATTGAGGAGGGTGGACTTTCCGGAGCCGTTCGTTCCGATGACGGTGAGGAACTCTCCCTCAGCGATGTGCAGATCAACGCCCCGGAGCGCGTAGACCTCATTGAGGGTGCCGGCATTGAAGGTCTTGTGATAATCGACGATCTTTATCATGGGCTATTTCACCACCCGCGCGGCCTTCTTTATCAGGTCATCGGGTATTTTGATGCCGTATTCCTTCGCCAGGGAGAGGTTGAGCGTGAGCTGTTCCGGCACGTAGGAGACGATGGGTATGGCGGCGGGCTTCTCTCCTCCGATGACCCTGACGGCGAGTTCCGCGGCCTTGAGCCCCACGTCGTAGTAATCCGCACCGAGACACATGAAGACCCCTGAATCGATGTCCGCCGGCGTGTTCGTCACGTAGGGGATCTTCTTCTGCCGGAGCTTCTGGGCAACGGAGGGGATGACGGCGGAAACGGTCGTATCTCCCGAGGTGAAGAAGATGTCCGGTTCGCTCGCGAGGATAGAGCGCAGCGCCTGGTCTATTTCCTGGGTGCCGGTGATCTGGACCTCCACTACCTTGAACCCGTATTTCTTTGCCGCCTCGCGCGTCATCACCGTGCATATCTCGGAATTCACCTCGGCGGGGTTCCAGATCATCCCGATGATCTTCGCCCTCGGGAACATCCTGCGCATGAGCCGCACCGTCGGTTCCACCGGCTGAGGGGTGGCAAGTCCCGTCAGGTTCGATGGGTGGTCCGTGAAGCTCTTTGCGACCCCGGCCTTTATGGGGTCTGTGACAGCCGCGAAGACATGGGGTATCTTCCTGTTGTGGTTTGCCGTCACCTGGAGCGATATCGTCGACACCGTCACGATGTAATCGTAGTTCTTGCTCACCATCTCCTGCGCTATGGACTGTGCCGTGGGAAATTCACCGTGGGCCATCTTGTGGTCGACGGTGATCCCTTCCTTCTCCAGGGCCCCGCTTTTTTTCAAACCGTCCACGACGCCTTTCGCGCAGACGTCGAGAATGACATTGTCCGTGAACTGGAAAAGGGCGAGGCGCTTCCTGCCTCGTCCCGGCATCTTTTCCACGGAAGAGGCGCCGTCCCTTCGATGTATGCCGCCTCTCTCATCGACGATGATGGTGGCCGCGCTCAGGATCTCTTCGGGTATGCGGAGCCCCGACTCCTTCGCTACCTTGAGGTTTACGCCTAGCTCTGTCTTCTTGTACCGCTCGAAGGGGATCGTGGCGGGTTCTTCTCCCTTGATGATACGATTCACGAGATGCGCGGCCTGCCTGCCGCTTGTTTCGTAGGCATATCCGAAGACCACCAGGGCACCGCCCTCGGGATGGCCGACATCATTGAAGATGATGGGGACCTTCTTGCGCCGGGCAGCCTTGACCACGGAATCGAAGGCCGAATAGACGATGTTGTCCGTCGGCAGGACGAAGGCGTCGATGCCTCGCCGGACCAGCGACGAGGCTGCCTGATACACCTCCGAAGAGCCTGCGATGTTGCCGCCCACGAAGGTGACGCGGGGATAGGCTTCAAGCGCTTTCTTGAGATTGTTGACGTTGACCTCGGAATTTGCCTGCGAGGGGTCCCAGATGACCCCGATCCTGATGCGCCCCGGCAGTATCTTCGTAACGATCTCCATCGTCCTGTCCATGGGCACCGGGCCATAGACCCCCGTCACATTGGGGAGATGGTCGGTATCGGTCTTTCCCGCTCCGGTGACAAAGGGGTCTGCCACGGTGGCGAAGACCACGGGGTGTTCTTTGACCTTCTTGACCGCGACCTGCGTGCATGAAGTGGAGATGGGAACAAATATGTCCACCTTCTCATGAAGGAATTTGTCGACGATGGCGTTCGCCGTCGCGAGGTCCCCGTTCGCGTTCTCCAGCAGGAAGGTCGCGTTCTTTCCATCTTCATAACCCAGCCGTTTCATTTCCTCCAGGAAAGAGTCCCGGGTAATAGTGAGGCTCGGGTTTTCACTGACCTGGAAGACCCCTATTTTGACCCTCTGCTGCGACATGACGGAGGCGAGGTTCCCATACCGTATTCCCGCGAGGACGGCGAGGATAACGGCTGCCGCCGCAGCCGCGGTGACGAGATGTTTCTTCTTCACCCTTCCCGTTCTTTTGCCGATCTTCGCGGTTACAACAAGGGTTATGAGAACGAAGATCGCCGTCAGAAGCTTGAGGTCTATGGGATCCATACCCGCGTAGAGCGCGCCGGCGATCATGAACCGGAAGATCACGGAGCCGATGATGGCGCTTACTATCCAGGCGTAGACGGAGTGCTTCTTGAGGATGGATTCGCCGATGATGACGGAGGCAAGGCCGGTGACAACCGTCCCGATCCCCATCCCGATATCGGCGAAACCCTGATACTGGGCGACCAGGCTTCCCGAGATGCCGACGAGCCCGTTGGCGATGGCAACGCCGAAGATCTTGACGCGGTCCACGTTGATCCCCGCGGCGCGCGCCATGACCGGGTTGTTGCCGCTCGCCCTCATGGAAAGGCCGAAATCGGTCTTGAAAAAACTGGAGACGGCGAGCCAGGATAAGGCCATGATGACGGTGAGCCACAGCGCCGTCCATATCTCCTGGGGCATGCCGGGATTCGTCCTGTTGAGCAGCGCGAAGAACTCCGGCGTGTGAAGCAATGGTATGTTGGAGCGGCCCATGATATGCAGGTTGATGGAATTGACCTATGATGCCTTTAGTGGA
>DBQU01000013.1:27352-41065 GCA_002305765.1 Deltaproteobacteria bacterium UBA1386 | reverse complement strand
ACATTTAATTATGAGGCAACTGGCGAACAGGCAGCCGTCTGCGCGGTACTTCCGAAGGCTCTCTGCCCCGACCTCCCCTTCTTCCCCGGATCCCTTGAACTCATTACCCTTGAACCTTCTCTGGTCTTGGACCCGTAACTCGAAACAGGCGACCCGCAACCGCCTTTGCACCTTTGACAGCCTGTTGACAAGGAGATTTTTGAAGGTGGTTCCTGCTCTCTCGTCATTCCGTCGAAGGCCGGAATCCAGGAAAAACGATGGGTTAGAGAGACCTCTGGATTCCGCCCTTCGACGGAATGACGTAAAAAATGAGTTTTTCAACAGTCCTTTGAACCCTTGAACACCGTTCTATGAGTCCAGCAATTCCCGGATCTTTGTCATCAGTTCCTGTTGAATGATGGGTTTTGAGATGAAGTGGACCCCTTCCTCCTGGATGCCCTTCCTGTGGATGATGTCAGCGGTATAACCGCTCATGAAGATGGCCTTGACGCCCGGCCTCATTCTCTCGACGCTGTCATACACGGCCTTTCCGTTCATACCCGGCATGACAACATCGAGAAGAAGCAGATCGACGGTATCCCCGCGGGCGTGGAAGGTGCGGAGCGCTTCCTCGCCATCCCGGGCCTCGATGACCCCGTAGCCGCGCTCGGCAAGGACCGTGGCCACGAATCTCCGCACCATATCATCATCCTCGGCAAGAAGGATCGTCTCCGTGCCGGCGGCGAACCCTGTCCGCCCCGCGGCGCCTTCCTCCACCGGGACCGCATGCGCGGACTCGAGAAGAGGGAGATAGACGGAAAAAACGGTCCCCTCGCCCGGTTTGCTCCGGACGTGGACGTGCCCGGAGTGCTGGGTGACGATCCCGTAAACGATCGAGAGCCCTAGTCCCGTGCCCTGCCCCACCCCCTTCGTGGTGAAAAAGGGCTCAAAGATCCGCTCCACGATCTCCTCCTGTATTCCCGTCCCCGAGTCGCTCACCGTAAGGAGGGCGTAGCGCCCGGGTTCCATGCCCGCGTCCGCAGCTCCGGAGCCATCCCTTCCGACGGTGACGGCCGATGTCTCCATCGACAGGACGCCTCCGCCCGGCATCGCGTCCCGCGCGTTCGTCGCCAGGTTCATCAGAACCTGTCCCATCTGGCCGGAGTCGGCAAGGACCGTCGCCTTCTCCAGGTGATACGAGCACCTCAGTTCCACGTCCTCGCCGATCAATCTCCGGAGAAGGCCTTCCATGCTCCTGACGGCATCGTTGAGGTCTATCTCCCTGGGAGCGATGACCTGTTTCCTGCCGAACGCGAGCAGGCCCTGCGTGAGCGCCGCGGCCCGTTGGCCGGCCTGAAGGATGGAATCCACGTACGCCCTGTCGGGGCTGTCGACGGGAAGGCTCATCTGCATGATGCTGCCATAGCCGATGATGGCGGTCAGGATGTTGTTGAAATCATGAGCGACCCCCGCCGCCAGCTGTCCCACGGCCTCCATCTTCCGGGACTGCAGAAGCTGGACCTCCATCGCCTTCCAGTCCGTTATGTCAAGGATCGACGCGATGGTCTTGCGAGAGTCGGGCAAAAGACCCACCGTGAGATGCACCTGACGCGTCCTGCCGGACCTGTCAACGATCTTGATGTCATAATCACCGGGAACGCTCTTCCCGCTGATCCGCCGGAGGGCATGATATTCTTTGATCTGCTCCACGAAATCGGGATGAACGAAATCGGTCCAGGATCTCCTGCCGATCACATCCTCGAGATCATATCCCGAGAGCCGGGCAAACTCGGCATTCGCGAGGGAGATGGTGTAATCCTCCTCGACGATGATGCTGGCATTGCCCGTGTTCTCGAAGATTGCCCGGTAGCGTTTCTCCGATTCGCTGAGGGCACGCTCGAACCTTTCGCGTTGCTCCAGCTCGCGCGTCAGATCACCGTTCACCCTGACGAGCTCCTCGGTGCGCTTTTGCACCAGCTCCGCCAGGTGCTGGCGGTGCGCGGTCAGCTCCGCGTCCCTCTCCTCTATCGTCTGAAGCATATCGTTGAAACCCCTCGCGAGGTCACCGATCTCGTCCCTTCCCGCCGCGTCCGCCCTCAACGCGTATTGCCGCTTGTCGCTGATGGTCCTCATCATCGTGACAAGCCTGTTCGTGGGGTCGGTGACGATCCGCTGGAGGTAGAGGGAAAGGTAGTAACCGATGATGAGGGACACGATGACGGCAACGGCCAGGATCCCGATGTTCCGATACAGGTTCCCGTGAAGCCTCTTCAGGTCGCGGAGAAGATAGACAGAACCTATCCGGTCATCATCCATGGTTATGACCCGGGAGAACCACGCCTCGGAGAGACTGAAACCGTAACCGTCCCCGAGCCTCGCCCCCTGATGATCTTCGCCGCGGCGTGCGTCGCGCCTGTATTCGGCCTGTATGGTCCCGACGTTGTCCATGATCGCGGCGTACCGGACATCCGGAAAGGCCCTGAGAACTTTCAGCGTCTCTTCCGCGTCCCTCTGATCGCGGAAGAGCACAGCCGCCGCGCTGGTCTTCGCCAGGCCCTCCATGAGCCCTTCCGAATCAGATACGAAGGTCTTCCGCGCGGACAGGATCTCGTTGACGGTGATGATCGTTCCGACGAGACCCAGGATGGCTATCGTGGAAATGAGGTAAATAAGGGTGAGCTTGCGCTTGAGGGGCAGATTCCGGAAAAGGTCCATCACCCGCGGCAACGCCCTGCCCCTACTCATCGCCCACCATCCTTCCCAGCTTCAGGAGTTGGGAGCTGACGGTGAGACGGGAGCTCCGCACCGAGTTGAGATTGATCTCGAATTTCACCTTGCTCGCCTCTATGTAGAAATTCACCATGACCCCCTCCTGCGCGTAGCCCTCGGTGTCTCCAACGGTCAGGATATCCATGCCCCTGACGGCCTCAAGGAGGGTATGGATGCGCCGCCTCTCCGAGGAGGAGATGAAGAGCGCGTGGCAGTCCCCGAGGGCCCTCAGAGAGGCCGGCCTTCTCACCTCCAGCATTTTTCCGCGCACCTTCATTCCCTCCACGGTCCGCATGCTCTGCCCGAAGGGGTCCGAACCGTAAATGCAGATCCTGTATTCCCGGACCGGAGCGGGCCACTCGACGAACTTGAAGAAATTCGCCATGAACACGGCCTTCACGTCATATTCCCCGAACTGCCCCGCCTGCGCGTGAAGACAGGCAGGCTGGACGGTGAGTGCGAGTCCCCAGATGACCGCTATGAGAAGCAGGGTCTTCATCTTCCTAGAACCGATATGTCGCCTTTAACCTGAAGGTTCTGCCATCCTGTCCGATGTCGCTCTGGACATGCTCGCGCGAACCCGGATTGCTGTACTTCTTGTCGAGAACGTTGTAAACGCTGAAAGAAAGGTCAAGGTCCCTGAAGGTCTTCTCGCTCAGGAGCGTGGCATTGACCAGGGTATAGCCCCCGTCGCGGGTGCCGTTAAGGTTCCTCTGCGAGCTCGCATACTGGATCTCCACTCCCAGGCCCAGCCAGTTCCGGATTATCGGACCGAAGGCGTTGAACTTCACCAGATGCTTCGGAAAATTCGCGAACTCCACTCCGTCCTGGTTGCTCGTGACCTCCTGAAAGGAGTAGGAGAGCTTTCCCGCAAGACCGTTCCGCCATTTCCTCTCCATCTCGAACTGGATGCCCCTGCCCTCGGCCCTTCCCGTGTTGGCGAAGACCATGACCCCGGCGGCCTCGGTCTGCTGGCTTATGAGGTTCTCCACATCGTAGTAGAAACCGGAGAGACAGAGGCGGAACTCTTTCACATACTTCTCGAGAACGAGCTCGTAGGTCCTGATCGTCTCGGGATCGAGGCCGGGATTTGCCCCTTGCGTCACGTTCCCGTCCGAATAATACAGCTCATACGCATTGGGTATGCGGTAGGCCTCACCATAGATGAACTTCACCGTCGTTCTTTCCAGGGGGTTCCATATCAGCGCGGCCCTGGGGTTCAACCGCCCCGAGAAATCCTTATAGTGGTCGTATCTGGCGCCCAGATTGAGCAGTATCCTTTCGGTGACCGTGAACTCTCCCTGAGCGTAGGCGCCCAGGCTGTACGATCCCCTGTCGTCGTCGAGGTAGACCGCGTAGGGACTGTCGTCATAGTTCTTCTGCTGCTGGAGAAGGTTGTCCCGGTATTCCAATCCCGCTATCACGGTATGCCGGTCCCCTATCCGGGTCTTGTAGAACGCCTCCGTCCCCCACCACTTGCCGACCGCAAGGTCCCTGTTGATGGTAAGGGGCGGATAGTCGAAGAGGTATTTCCCGTCATAGCGGTAATAATCGTAGAAGACCCGCACGGAGAGGTCCTGGTTGTCCCTGAACGCCCTGTGATACCTGACGTCTATGTAGCCCTGGGCATCGATGGACTTCGTCCTGTCATCATTGAAAACGGTTCCCCAGGCGCCCGTGGGAATGCCCTTGGTGCGGGAACCATAGGCCGCCTGAACATCGAGCCCGGCCATCTTGACGTTTGTAAAGAAGGATGAGTATCCCTCGTAGTCGCCGCCGTCGGACCGTCCCGAATTTGTCGCGGGGCTGTCGTATTCCTTGTAGTACAGGCTCTGTCCCCGGCTGTGGTAGCGGGTCGCCGACAGCACCATCTCCAGTCCGTTGCCGAAGGCGCGGCCGAAGGTGGCCCTCTGCTTGTTCGCGTCGGAGCTGCCCCCTTCGGCCGACAGTTCCAGGCCGTTCACGTGGCTTGCGCCCTTCGTTATCACGTTGATCACGCCGAAAAAGGCATTGCTCCCGTACAGTGAGGACCCCGGCCCCCGTATCACCTCGACGCGGTCCACGAGGTCGATGTCGAGGATGAGATCATTTCCCACGGCGGCGGTATCGTAGATATTATTGTTCATCCTGTGGCCGTCGACAAGGAGCAGCATGCGCGTGTTGTAATCCCCCTGCCTCAGGAAACCGCCGGCGCCCAGGTAATGGTAATTCCGGTCGTACGTGACGTACAGCCCCGGCACGCTGTTGAGGACATCGGCCATGGTCCGGTATCCGTAACGCTTTATGTCCTGTGAGGTGATGATGCTGATGGAGGCCGGGGCATCGGATATCCGCTGCTCGTACCGCGACGCGCCGAGCACCGTCGACACCTCCACGCCCATCAGCTCTTCGATGGGCATCGCGGCAAGCCCTGACCTCTCCCCGGTCTCCCGCCCGGCCGCAGCGGAGGTAAGCGCGATGACGAGGGAAAGCAAAGCAACGAAGAAGACCCGGAGCATCGGAATCCTGCCCCGTCCTGCGGACCTCTCGACAGTCCTGTTGCGGTTCATAGATGTCCCTTCCTCGGCGCCGTCAACGGTCACCGGATACCTGATATATCGGCACGTCTTTGAAATCGTTTAACATATTCCAAGGGATAAAACACCTCCAAACCAGCCGAAAACAGCGTCGTCCCAAATGTGTGGACTCAAAAAGAACACCTGCGATATGATACACATATCACCCGGACGAACCCCGGAGGGGTCCCGGACACAACGGAAAGAATATGGACAGGGAAGGTATCGAAAAAAGGATCCGGCATCTCAGGGAGGAGCTCAACCACCACAACTACCGCTACTACGTCCTCGACGACCCCGCGGTGACGGACAGGGAATACGACGACCTCATGCGCGAGCTTGTCCGCCTTGAGACGGAGCATCCGGAATTCGCCGACCCCGCGTCACCGACGCAGCGGGTTGGGTCGCGGCCCCTCGATGCCTTCTCGACCGTCAAGCACTCCATCCCGATGCTGAGCCTCCAGAACGCCATGGACGAGGAGGAGGTCAGGGACTTTCACAGGCGCGTCGCGAAGCTCCTCGGGACGAGAGACGTCGAATACGTCATGGAGGTCAAGATAGACGGGCTGGCCGTGGAACTCGTCTACATCGACGGCGTCTTCACGCTCGGCTCCACGCGGGGTGACGGGTACGTGGGGGAGGATGTGACGCAAAACCTGCGGACGATCAGGGCCATCCCGCTTCGCCTGGGGACCGAGGGGGACGCGCCCCCGCCCGAGCGCCTCGAGGTCCGCGGTGAGGTCTACATGGGGAAAAAGGAGTTCCTTGCCCTCAATGGCGAGCGGGAGCAGACAGGGGAGCCTCTCTTCGCCAACCCGCGAAACGCGGCGGCGGGTTCCATCCGCCAGCTCGACTCCAGGATCACCGCGACGAGAAAGCTCAACATATTCTGCTACGCCCCGGGCAGCATCACCGGGGCCTCGTTCTCCACCCACATGGAGTTCCTCGACAGCCTTAGAGGCTGGGGCTTCAGGGTCAACGACAATACCCGGCTCTGCCGCAGCATCGAAGAGGTTGTTGAACACTATAACCGCATCAGGTCCACGCGGGAGGAGATCCCCTACGAGATAGACGGCACCGTCATCAAGGTCAACAGGATCGATCATCAGACAGCCCTCGGAACCGTCTCGCGCTCGCCCCGCTGGGCGATCGCGTACAAGTTCGAGGCGATCGAAGCGGAGACGACCGTCGAGGATATCCTGGTCAGCGTCGGGCGGACGGGTGCCCTCACCCCCGTCGCCTCTCTCAATCCCGTCACCGTGGGCGGGGTGGAGGTCTCCCGGGCCACCCTGCACAACGAGGACGAGATAGCGCGAAAGGACGTGAGGGTTGGGGACAGGGTCATCGTGACCCGCGCGGGCGACGTCATCCCCGAGGTCGTCAGGGTCCTCGACGCCGCGAGGCCGGGCCGGACGGAACCTTTCAGGATGCCCGAAAAGTGCCCCGTCTGCGGCGAAGCCGTCGTGAGACCCCCCGGCGAGGCCATACGGCGCTGCGTCAACATCAGCTGCCCTGCTCAGATCAAGGGGAGCATCGAGCACTTCGCCTCGAAGCGGGCCATGGACATCGACGGCCTGGGCACGAAGCTCGTGGAACAACTCGTCGACAGGCAGGTCATCCGCGATGTGTCGGACCTCTATTATATAAGGAAGGAAACCCTTGCCGGCCTGGATCGGATGGCCGACAAGTCCGCCGGCAACATCATCGACGCCATCGAGGCGTCGAAACACAGACCCTTTGCCCGGTTCCTCAACGCGCTGGGCATCCGGCAGGTGGGCGAACACGCGGCGGACCTCCTGGCGGAGCGTTTCGATTCCATCGAGAAGCTCATGGCGGCGGACACCCAGATGCTGCTGGCCATACCCGAGATCGGCCCCGAGGCGGCGGGCAGCATCACCGCCTTCTTCAACGACGAAAAGAACCGTGACACTATAAAGAAGATCCTTGCCGCCGGCGTCAAGCTCGAGTACGAACAGGGCGGCGCGAAGAAGCTGGCCGGCCTCACCTTCGTCTTCACCGGCTCCCTCTCGTCCATGTCCCGCGACGAGGCCCGCGCAAAGGTCGAGGAACTCGGCGCGAAGACCGCCTCGTCGGTGAGCAGGAAGGTCAGCTACGTCGTCGCCGGCGAAGAGGCCGGCTCCAAGCTCGACAAGGCCCGGCAGCTAGGCCTCAAGGTATTGACGGAACGGGAGTTCCTCGAACTCCTGAGCTAGGGGAAGGGAACCCGATACTCCGGACCTGTCTACGAGAACACTTCCTGCACAAGGATCTGGGCTGACGGCCGGCAGGGAACGTACGGGGGAGACTTCGCGTTCGGGAAGGATGGCGGCGACAAAGAGTTCTTCGTCTACGGAAGCATACCGAGAAACCAGAACGTGGCCGAGCAAAGCTTTGAGGACAAGCTGACAATAACCGTCGAGTGGTGACAGGGATCCCGTCTTTCAACAATTCTATTGACTCAACGTGCCATTCCCTGTACAAGAATATCTGGGAACCATGTTCGCGATACTTGGAGGAACATCGCTGCTCGACTGCCGGATCTTCTCCGGCTGGCCCGAGGAAACCGTTAAGACCTCTTTCGGCACCGTCACCGTGAAGAAGGGGGATGGGGTTGTTTTCCTCCAAAGACACGGCAGTCCCCCGATGCCCCCTCACAGGATAAGACACAAAGCAAACATCGCGGCGCTCAAGGAACTGGGGGCGCGCAAGATAGTGGCCGTCAACTCCGTGGGAAGCCTCAAGTTCTCCCTTGAGCCCGGCACCCTCCTCGTTCCCGACGATTTCGTCTCCCCCTGGCACATCGAGACCTTCTTCGATGATGAGATGCGTTTCATGATACCCGTGATGGACGGAAACTTCGCCCATGAGGTGTTCGTGGCATGCAGGGAGCACACCATGGCTGTCCGCATGGGCGGCACCTACGTTGAGACCATCGGGCCGAGGTTGGAGACGAAGGCCGAGATCAATATACTCAAGGGCTTCGGGGACATCGTCGGGATGACGCTCGCCTCCGAGGCGACCCTCGCCATGGAGATTGACCTGCCCTACGCCAGCATCTGTTCCATAGACAACTACTGTCATGGCATAGTCGAGGTGCCCCTGACGATCGACGAGATCCGGGCGAATGTGTCGCGGAACCTCTCGACCATCGAGAACGTCCTCAACACCCTCATCTCACGGGGCCTCTCGTGACGATCCTCATCAAGGGTGTCCTCCTCGACGGCGCCGTCAGGGACATCTTCATCGACAACGGCGTCATCCTCGAGATCTCCCCGTCATGCACGCGCGGCGCCGACAGGACGATAGACGGCACGGGCAAGGCCGCCCTGCCCTCCCTCATCAACGGGCACACCCACGCCGCCATGACCCTCTTCCGGGGTTATGCCGACGATATGCCCCTGAAATCCTGGCTCGAGGAGAAGATATGGGTCCTCGAATCCAAGCTCACCGAAGAAGATGTGTACTGGGGGGCGCGCCTTGCCTGCCTGGAGATGATAAAGAATGGCGTCACCGCTTTCAACGACATGTACTGGCACTGGGAGGCAACCGCCCGGGCGGCCGCCGATATGAAGGTGCGGGGTTTCATCAGCGCCGTCTTCATCGACCTGTTCGATGACGGCAAGGCCCGGGAGCAGATAGCGCTCAACCACGACCTTTACACGCTCTCGAAGAAGTACGAACCCTACGCAACCTTCACCTTCGGCCCCCACGCGCTGTACACGGTATCGAAGGCGAGCCTCGAGTGGATGCGCGACTTCTCCGTCGACAAGGACATCCTCATCCACATGCACCTGGCGGAGACCGCCGACGAGACACGTTTCTCGCATGAGAAGTATGGAATGTCCCCCGTGGAGTTCCTTGACTCCATCGGTCTTCTTTCCAGGCGCTACATTGGCTGCCACGGCTGCGCCCTCGACGAGGCTGACGTCCGCGTGCTCAGCGAGCGCGGCGCCCGGCTTGTGCACGTGCCCGTCTCCAATCTGAAGCTCGCCGTTGGACGGGTCTTCCCTCACCGTCTCATCGGCGACGCGGGGATACCCTACTGTTTCGGGACCGACGGATGCGCCTCCAACAACCATCTCGACGTTCTGGAAACGATGAAGTTCGCCTCGCTGCTCGCCAAATTCCACACATCGGACCCGACGATGCTGCCGGCCCGGCAGACATTCGACATGGCCACCAGGACCGCCGCCGACATCTTCCGCCTCGGCGAGTGGTCGATCAGGGAAGGCTTACGTCCCGACATCATCCTTATCGACCTCGCGAGGCCTGAGTTCGTCCCCAATTTCGACATCTATTCAGATATGGTCTACGCCGCGAACGGCTCCGCCGTCGACACCGTCATCTGCATGGGGGAGGTCCTCATGGAGGGACGTGTCGTCGCGGGCGAAGAGGAGATCATGGCAAAGGCCGCCGAGACGGCCCGCGCCCTTGTCACGAGATGATATTCGTCTGCGACGTCATGCTGGGAAAGCTTGCCCGGTACTTGAGGACCCTGGGTTTCGACGCCCGCTATGTGCGTCAGGGAGAAGACCCGGCGTCCTTTCCTCCGCCCTCCGGTCAGTGCCTCTTCCTTACAAGGAGGCAGGACAGGACGGGCCGTCCCCATACGGTCGTCATCCGTGACAACGACCCCGCGAAACAGATCCTGGAGATAAAAGAGATCATAGACAGACATGTCGACCCGAAGGCGTTCATGTCGCGCTGCCTTGAATGCAACATACCGCTCATCGACACGCCCAAAGAGGAGATCGAGCCCTTCGTCCCGGAATACATATACCACCACCACGACCGGTTCAAGACCTGCCCGTCGTGCAAGAAGGTCTACTGGGAGGGCTCACACGCGGAGGAAATGCGTGAGTGGCTTGAGAAGCTCGCCGACGGTACCGCCCGGTGAGCCGACGGACCCATGGAGATACAAGATGAAGCCGGTGAAGAAAGGATTCCCCTTTGACGAGATGATGAAGACCCTCATCGATCTCTTCCCCGAGGAGGCGGCGCCGATCATCACCCGCATATCCCGAAGGGAGACGTCAGACCCCTTCGTCGTGCTCGTCGGGACACTCCTCAGCCTTCGGACGAAGGACGAGACGACGGAGAAGGTGATGGAGACCCTCGCACCCCGCGCCGCGACCCCCCGGGCACTTCTTGACATCCCCGATGGAGAGCTGGAGAGGATGATCTATCCCGTGGGTTTCTATCGGAACAAGGCAAAGGTCCTCAAGGAGGTCACCCGGACCATCATCGACAAATACGGCGGGAGGGTCCCCGACACCATCGAAGAGCTTCTCTCCATCCGGGGGATAGGCCGCAAGACGGCGAACCTCGTCGTCACCGAAGGGTACGGGAAGCCGGGCATATGCGTGGATACGCACGTCCACAGGATATCCAACAGGCTCGGCATCGTCTCGACGAAGAACCCTCACGCCACCGAAGATACCCTGAGACAGGTACTGCCCGGGCGGTACTGGATCGTCTACAACTCCCTGCTCGTGACCTTCGGCAAACGGATCTGCACTCCCCTGTCGCCGAAATGCAGCGAATGCCCCATCGAGAACCTCTGCGCGAAGAAAGGCGTGACGAAATCGAGATGACGGGACAGCTGCCGGAATGATCCTTCCCGCTTCCTCCCCGGCGTTGACAGCCCGATACGGCGATGATATATTCAACATGTCTCTAAGGGCGATGGCGCGCCGTATTCCATGAAAAAGATACTTTTCTACACCCACAACATATTCACCAAGGAAAACCCTGTGGGATACAGGATCCAGCAATACTTCCCGTATCTCGAGGAGAGGGGTTTCAAGATCTCCCTGCTGACGACGAAGGCGGACCTCGGCACCGTTCTCAAGACGGCCTCGCGATCCGACGTTGTCGTCGTACAGAGGATCCTTCTGAGCCCCATGAAGCTCTCCCTCCTCAAGATGTTCGCGAAGAAGATGGTCTACGATTTCGATGACGCCGTCATGTACGGCAGCAAGGGTGAGAGCGCGACGAGAAGAAAGAGGTTCGCCGCCATCGTCAAGGCCTCGAAGGCGGTCCTCTGCGGGAATTCCTTTCTCATGGAGGAGGCCGGCAGACACAGGAATTCCGGCATCCACTACATGCCCACCACGGTGGACATCGACGAATATCCCGTGAAAACGCATGAAGAGCGCAAGACCTTCGTGGTCGGATGGATCGGGACGAGTTCCACCCTGCGGTACCTCGAGGGCATCAGGGACCTCATTCTTTCCATCACAGACAGGGATGGGATCGAGTTCAGGGTCATCGCGGACAAGCCCTTCGGCGTCGAGAAACAGGGGATAACCTTTCAAAGATGGAACAAGGAGCGGGAAAAGTCGATGCTCCTCGATTTCGACATGGGCATCATGCCCGCCGAAGACGACACGTGGTCCCGGGGAAAATGCGGGCTGAAACTGATCCAGTACATGGCAATGGGACTCCCTTCGGTCACGAACCCCGTCGGCGTCTCGAAGGAGATCGTGACGGACGGTGTGAACGGGTTCCTGAGGACCGACCCCGGGGGATGGGATGAGGTCATAAGGGCGCTCAGCTCCGATGTGGCCCTTCGCCGGCGCATCGGCGCGGCGGCACGGCGGACAGCGGCGGAAAGGTATTCGCTGCAGGTCTGGGGCAAAAGGTTCGCCGAGATCGTGGATTCCCTATGAAAGACCACGAAGGACTGATAGTCGCCAACGTGAACGGCATCGAGTGGCACCTCGAGGACAGGGGGCTCATCGAGGTCCTGCAGCCCTTCTCTCACAAGGGAGGAGAGCGAAGGCTCTACGGCACCTATCCCTTCAGGGCCGGCAGGGTATTCGTAAAGTCCTTTCTGGAAAAAGGCCTCCTCGCGACGATTCGGAACAGGGTGCATCCCCGGGGACGTGTCGAGTATCTCATGAGCCGGAAACTTGCCTCTCTCGGGATATCGACACCCCTGTCCCACGGTTATGGACGGGGACCGGGTACCTCCTGCGTCGTCCACGAATACATCGATGGGGAAAGCTTCATAGACGTCTTCCGCGGGTCCGGTGAGCGGGAGAGGCTCATCGCGGCCCTCGCGGAGCTGCTCCGCGACCTGCAGGAGCGTCATATCCTCCACAATGACCTCCACCTGAACAACGTGCTTGTTTCGAAAGGACGGCTCTACCTTATCGACCTCCACAAGATGAAGGTGAAAGGCTCTTTCGCCGCCGCCGACGAGATCTCGAACCTGTCCCATGCCCTGGCCATGGCCTACTGGACCATGACCCCCGATGAGAAGGAAACGTTCTTCCGGTGCTACGGCAGGGAAGGGTTACGGGGTGAGGTCGAGCGGACCCTCAGGGCAATGCACATGAGATGGATATCGAGAAAGCAGCGGCGGGCCTTCGAGAACACGTCGAAGACACGGTGGGAAGGCAGATGTTTGCACGTCCGTGGCAGAGAGGACCGCGGTCGGGGGGCCTACGTCGAGACCGTCAAGAAGGACACGAAGGTCGCCGTCGAGAGGTACACCGACCACCTGAGAAAGATATACGGCGGCAGGAGGAGGCTGAAAAGGGCATGGAAGGCTCACATTGCCCTCGTCTACCTCAACCTTCCCCTGATCCCCGACACGTTTCATCTCGTCATGCCCGCCCTTTTCCGGCCCGGGTACATTGCCATGGAGGATCTTGGGGTAAGGGGCGAGGAACTGGACCGTCACGTGGACAGGGTATACGACGGGGCGTCCGGTACACAAAGGAAGGTCCTGGCGGACTCCCTTGCCCTCTTCCTCAAGGGAGCGCTGAGAACAGGGGTCGTCCACCGCGATCTGAAGGCCTGCAACGTCTTCAGACTGAACGATGGAACATTCCGTTTCCTCGATGTCGAAGATATCGGTTTCCGGGAGATGGACGGGGACGTTCTCCAAAGGATGCTCCTTCAGCTCAACACCACCCTTCCCAGAAGGATCGCGACGCGGGACAGGCTGAGATTCCTCGCCAGGCTCACCTCTTCAACAGGTCTCGACAGGAGGCAGTTGCTGGAAAAAGTGGCCCGCGACTCCACCGGAAGGGAGATCGTCTACCAGGGAACGGATGGGCTCAAGATCGAATCGTGGTGACGGCCTTTTTTTTACCTTTACAAAGAGGATGTTTTTTTGGTAATTTTGCAAAACATTATGAAAAAATTGAAGTGTCTTATCCTCCTCTTCCTGATCCTGTGTCTGCCTGTCCTGATCCAAGCCCAAGAAGCCGAGAGGGTTGCCAAGATCGAGATCACCGGAAATGAGCGCGTCGACACCGCTGTCATATCGAACAACATCAAGACGAAGGAAGGTGACGCGTACAACCTCGACAAGCTCCGCGAGGACATGAAGAACATCTATAAGACGGGTTTTTTCAGCGACGTCCAGATAGACGTGAAGGACACCGACAAGGGCAAG
>DBQU01000013.1:8294-27148 GCA_002305765.1 Deltaproteobacteria bacterium UBA1386 | reverse complement strand
CTTCAAGGACAGCAAGCTGCAGGGCTACATGCAGACCAGGGAAAAAGGCTGGTTCTCGTGGTTCACGGGATCGGGCATACTCGACGAGGATGTCCTTCAGGAAGACCGCAGGAACATCGAGGCCTTCTATCATGACAACGGCTACACCAAGGTCCACGTGGGCGCCCCCGACATTCAACTCTCCAAGGACGGCAAGAGCATCTCCATCACGATACCCGTCGAGGAGGGCGCGAAACACACCGTCGGGACCATCGATTTCGCGGGAGACATCATCTTCCCCCGGGAAGAGCTCCTCGAAAAGATCAAGACCAAGCAGGGCAAGCTCTTCAGGACCACCGTTTTCTATGAAGACGTCCTCACGGTGACGGACCTCTACCAGGACAAGGGGTTCGCGTTTGCCGACGTCGCGCCGCTGACCACCATCGACGATGCCAACCACGTCGTCAACGTCACCTTCCAGGTTACGAAGAACCAGGAGGTGTACTTCAACAGGATAAATATCGTCGGCAACACGAGGACCCGGGACAAGGTCGTGCGCAGGGAGCTGAAGTTCGCCGAGGGCGACCGCTTCTCCATCACCGCCATCAAGGACAGCAAGAAGAAGCTGAAGAACACCACATTCTTTAAGGACACCGATTTCAAGATCGTCAAGACCGATGACCCCAGGAAGGTCAACATCGACCTCGGCATCGAGGAAAAACCCACGGGCACCTTCGCTATCGGGGCAGGCTACAGCACGGCGGAGAAGGTGATCGTTTCCGGGTCCGTCTCGGAAGAGAACTTCCTTGGCACGGGCCGGAAGGTGGTCCTCGAGGCCGCGCTCAGCAGTTACACCAACGAGTTCCGGCTCAGCTACCTGGAACCCTACATCTTCGACAAGAACCTCTCCGTCGGGACCAGTCTCTACAATTTCAAGCGGTACATGGATACGTACGACTACAAGCGGATGGGCGGCAACCTGTCCCTCATCAAGCCCCTCACCGATGACGTCAAGGGAACGGTCATGTACCGTCTCGAGAACATCGACGTCACGAACGTTACGAACGACGCCAGCAGCTACATCAAACAGCAGTCCGGTTCGAGCCTGACGAGCAGTATGACCTTCAGTCTCAACAAGAACACCATCGATGACGTCATGAACCCCACGAAGGGCATAAACAGCGGCATATCAACGGAAATAGCCGGCGGTCCCCTGGGAGCCGACAACAAGTTCTGGTCCATCACCGGTTTTTACGGCAGGTACTTCCCCATCACCTTCTGGGACAGCTCCTTCTTCGTCAAAGGCACCGCGGGATCGATCAGGGGCTATGGCGGGGACGAGGTGCCGATCACGGAGAAATACTATGTCGGCGGTCTGAACTCCATCCGCGGTTTCAGGTACGGCGAAGCCGGGCCCATGGACGAGAACGACGAGCCCATCGGCGCGAAAAACCAGATGTACTTCAACTTCGAATGGATATTCCCCATCTACAAGCCGGCAGGGGTGAAGGGGGTCCTTTTCACCGACACCGGCGCCGGGTTCGATAACTTCGACAGCCTGCGGATGCGGTCATCGGCCGGATTCGGCATACGCTGGTTCTCTCCCATGGGTCCTATCCGCCTGGAAATGGGCTTTAACCTCAACCCCAAAGAAAACGAAAGGAAGAGTCTTTTCGATTTTGCCATCGGTACACAATATTAGTCAGGAGGTTTTATGAAACGCTTTATCACGGTCTTTTTTGTTGCAGCCGTACTTTTGACACCACTTGCGGCGATGAGCCAGTCGGTCAGCGTCGCGTACATAGACCTGCAGAAAGTGATGCTTGAATCGGACCAGGGCAAACAGATACGGGCCATTCTCACGCAAGATGCCGAGAGACTGAAAAAGAACCTCGATGGAAAGCAGGCCGAGCTCCAGAGACTCAAGGACGCCTTCGAGAAACAGGGCGCCACCATCACGCCCGAAGCCAGGGCCGACAAGGAAAAACAGTACCAGGCAAAGCTCAAGGATTACCAGAGGCTCTACAACGACTACCAGTCCGAGCTCCAGCAGAAGGACATGGAATACACGCAGAAGGTCCTCAAGGAGGTCGAAGAGGTGGTGCGCGCCCTTGGTGAGAAGGAGAAGTATTCCCTCATACTTGAAAAGAGCCAGGCCGGCATCCTGTACGCGACCCCCGCCATAGACATCACGGGCAAAGTGATCACACTCTTCAACCAAGCGGCCAAGAATAAACCTCTCAAGTAATGATCAGACTGAGGGATATCGCTGCCGCGGTCAAGGGAGATCTGATTGGGGACGGGGATATCCCGATCGAGGGCATTGCCGGCATTCAGAGCGCCCGGGAAGGACAGATCACCTTCCTCTCCCACGCGAGCTATGTCAAGCATGTCGCCGGGTGCAGGGCCTCCGCCCTTATCATAGGGCAGAAGACTCCCCGCGATGACGTCCGGGGAATGAACATCGTCGTTGTGGAGAACCCCGACCTCGCGTATATAGAGGTCGTGGGCATGTTCCGGAAGGAACCCTCCCCGCCTGCCGGGATAGACCCGCGCGCCGCGGTAAGCCCCGAGGCCGAGGTCGCCGCCAGTGCCTCCGTCGGCCCCTTCGCCTGCATAGAGCGGCAGGCAAGGATCGGGGAGAAGGTGACGGTCTATCCCTTCTGCTATATCGGTCCCAACGTCACCATCGGCGATGGCAGCGTCATCTATCCCCACGTCACCATCTACCGGGACACGACGATCGGGAGAAATGTCATCATCCACGCGAACACCGTCATAGCCGCCGACGGCTTCAGCTACACCTGGGACGGGAGAAGGCACGCCAAGATCCCCCAGATCGGCTCCGTCATCATAGAGGACGATGTGGAGATCGGGGCCAATACCGATATTGACCGCGCAGCGCTTGACGCCACGGTGGTGGGCAGGGGGACGAAGATCGACAACCTCGTTCAGGTAGCCCACAATGTTACTATCGGACAGAACTCCATCATCGTCTCCCAGGTCGGCATAGCGGGCAGCGCGCACATAGGGAACAACGTCGTCCTCGCGGGCCAGACGGGGGTCAAGGACCACGTCAGCGTGGGCGATCAGGTCATGGCGGGGGGACGGACGGGGATCACGAAAGACGTTCCCGCCGGGTCTCTCATATGGGGGACCCCGCACATGCCCCACAAGGAATACATGAGACTCCAGATGTACATAAAGAAGCTCCCCGCCCTTTTTGAAAAGATCAGGGAACTGGAGAAGAGACTCTCACCGGAGGAAGACGATGATCGACATAAATGAGATACTGAGCCTGATGCCCCACAGATACCCCTTTCTCCTCGTCGACCGTGTCATCGAATTCGAAGAGACAAAGAGGATAGTCGCCATAAAGAACGTGACCATCAACGAGCCTTTCTTTCAGGGTCACTTCCCGGGAAGGCCCATCATGCCCGGCGTTCTCATCCTTGAAGCGATGGCGCAGGCAGGCGGCGTCCTTGCCTTCAAGTCCTTCCCCGGCATGAAGGGTACCGTCTTCTTTACCGGCATCGACGGGGCACGGTTCCGCAAACCGGTGATCCCCGGCGACCAGCTCAGGTTCGTTGTCGACGTCGTGAAACACAGACGGGAGATCTGGGTATTCGAGGCAAAGGCCTACGTCGGAGACGACGTCGTCGCCGAGGCGCGTATTATGGCCATGTTAAAACAGGAGTGAGGGAGACTTACGTGATACATACAACCGCCATCGTTGACAGCAGCGCCGAGATCGCAGGAGATGTCGAGATCGGTCCCTATTGCATAGTTGAAGGGGGCGTGCGCATCGGCGCGGGCAGCCGCCTCGAGAGCCATGTCGTCGTTCAGGGAAACACCGTCATAGGCGAAGGCTGCACCGTGAGCCCTTTCGCCTCCATCGGAGGACCTCCCCAGGACATCGGCTACAAGTACGAACCCACCCGGGTTGTCATAGGCCGCAACAACACCATAAAGGAATACGTCACCATCAACCGGGGAACCATGAAAGGGGGCGGCGTCACCGAGGTGGGGGAGAACAATTTCATCATGGCATACGCTCACATCGCCCACGACTGCAAGGTGGGGAACAATATCATCATGGCGAACGGGGCAACCCTCGCGGGCCATGTGGAGGTTTCCGATTTTGTCATCTTCAGCGGCCTCTGCGCCGTCCACCAGTTCTGCAGGGTCGGCAAGTACGCTTTCATCAGCGGTCTGACGGGGATCCCCAAGGATGTGCCTCCCTTCGTCATCGCCGCCGGCGACAGGGCGAAACTCTACGGCCTCAACCTCGTGGGCCTCGAAAGGCGCAATTTCTCCAAGGATGAGATAATGAAGCTGAAGAAGGCGTACCGCATCCTCTTCAGGTCCGCTCTCCCCCTCACGACATCCCTCAAGATCATCAGGGAGGAGCTGGACGGGGACAATATCGGGTATCTCATCGAGTTCATAGAATCGTCAACGAGGGGGATATGCCGGTAAACGTCGCCCTCATCGGTCTCGGCCACATGGGCCGCATCCATCTCGGCAAGCTTTGCTCCTTCGAGGACGTCCGCGTCTGCGGGGTTGTCGATGTCGATGACGCTCTCGCCGGCGAATATGCCGAGAAATACACGGTTCCCTCCTTCTCCCGTTATTCCGATATCCTGCCCGACGCGGCCTGCGCCGTCATCGCCACACCGACTCAGTCCCACTACGCCATCGCGAAGGCCTGTCTGGAACGGGGCGTCCATGTCTTCCTGGAAAAACCCATCACCGTGCTCCCGGAAGAGGCACGGGAACTCGTCGACATGGCAACCGCGCGAGGGCTCGTCCTCCAGGTGGGCCATCTCGAAAGGCTGAACCCCGCGCTCAGACAGGCGCTCCCCCTCGTCCGGAGGCCGCGGTTCATCGAGGCGCGCAGGATCAGTCCCTTCACGGGCAGGTCCACCGACGTGGACGTCGTCCTCGACCTCATGATCCACGACATCGATCTTGTCCTGTCCCTCGTCGGTGAAGAGGTCGCGGATGTCAGGGCGCAGGGCGTCCCCTTCTTCACGAGCCTGACGGACTTCGCCAGCGCCCGGATCGACTTCGTCGGCGGGTGCGTGGCGAACATCACGGCGAGCCGTATCTCCACGTTCCGCGAGCGCTCCCTCTCCATCTACGAGGAAGACAGGTATCTCTCCGTTGACCTGATGCAGGGAAAGCTCACCAGCATCATAAGGAAGGAAGGGGAAGGGTCGGACACAACGGAGTACACCGCCGCGCAGATGGACCCCGTCAGGGACGAACTCCTCGAGTTCGTCAGGGCCGTGGGAGGCAACTCGGCCCCCAGCGTCAGCGGAACCGACGGTCTCAGGGCACTCGAGCTTGCAAGCAGGGTCCAGGACTGCATAGCGGGCGGACAGGGTACAGGCCATCGATAAAAAGATATTCATATCGACGGGTGAGTTGTCCGGGGAGACCCATGCCCGCCATCTCGTCGAATCCCTCAGCAGGTCAGCAGATCTGCGTATAACAGCCATGGGTTCGGACAGGCTCGCCGACGCCGGCGTCAGGGTTGTCCGGGATTACCGGGATATCTCCGTGACGGGCCTCAGCGAGGTGCTCTCCCACGCGGGGAACATCAGGAAGGCCTTCGACACCGTCAAGACCCATATCAGGGCGGAGCGACCGGACCTCGTTTTGCTCGTCGACTTCCCGGGATTCAACATGAGGATAGCCTCCTTCGCCCGTTCCCTCCGAATTCCCGTGGTATACTTCATCCCGCCGCAGGTATGGGCCTGGAAGCGGGGGCGCCTCAGGAAGATCCGGAAACACGTCGACATGGTCATCTGCATCCTTCCCTTCGAGGAGGACCTGTACGCGAAGGCGAAAGTCCCGGCTGTCTATATCGGCCACCCTTTCGCCGGGACCGTGCGGCCCTCCCTCACCCGCGGCGAGTTTGTGGCGAAGGCGGGGGTCCCCGGGGACCGGCCCATCCTCACCGTCATGCCCGGAAGCAGACGGAACGAGATACGGCGGCACATGCCCGTCATCGCGGCGACGCTGGGCATCATGCGCCGGAGAATCCCCGATCTCACCGTCCTTCTACCCCTCGCGGACAATATCGACGAACCGGTCATCACGCCGTTCCTTCAGGGCGATCATGGCGTAACGGTCCTGAAAGGGGGCTCTCACGACGCGCTGGCCTATTGCGACGCCGCCATAGTCGCTTCCGGCAGCGCGACCCTGGAGGCGGCCCTACTCGGCGCCCCCACAGCCATCATCTACCGCATATCCCGTGTCTCCTACGCCATCGCGCGCCTCATCGTCCACGTCGACTTCATCGGCCTTCCCAACATCATCGCAGGCAAGGAGGTCTTCCCGGAGTTCATTCAGCGCCTCGAGCCCGAAACCATTGCCAGGAAGGTCATTTCTATGATAGATAAAGGGAGACAGGGCGTTGCGGGCGAATTGGGATCGATCACCGACAAACTGAAGAAACAGGATTCCTACCGGTTGGCAGCGGACGCCATACTACACTTTCTCGAGAGAACATGAACCTCTACCTGAGACTTCTTAGATTCGCGTATCCTTACAAGACAAAGCTCATCCTCGCCATGATCTTCATGTCCCTGTGCTCCGGCGCGCAGAGCTTCAGCGCCTACCTCGTCAAACCGGTCCTTGACTCCATATTCTTCGAGAAGGACCTGACGAAGCTCTACATCATGCCCGCGGCGGTCATCGTTCTCTTCCTGATCAAGGGCTCCTTCGAGTACGTTCAGGGTTACTTCATGGGCTATGTCGGGCAAAGGGTGGTCACGGACATCAGGAATCTCGTCTTCTACAACATGCAGAAACAGCCCCTCTCCTTCTTCGACAAGACACCCACGGGCTCGAACATCTCCCGGATAGTGAACGATGTCTCCCTCGTCCAGAGCACCGTCTCCGATTCCGTCGCGGCAGTCCTCAAGGACGCCTTCACCATCATCGGCCTCGTCATCGTGGCCTTCCGCATGGAATGGAAGCTGACGCTTATCGCCTTCCTGATCCTGCCCTTTTCCATCTATCCCATTGTCGCCTTCGGCAAGAAGCTCAGGAAGATAGGGCTCAATATCCAGCAATACCTGGCGCGCCTCACCAGCTTCCTCCATGAGACCATCACCGGCCAGAGGATCGTCAAGGCCTTCTCCATGGAGGGATACGAGAACAAGAGATTCACCGCGGAGAACGAATCGCTCTTCAGGATCTCCATGAAGCGCACGAAGATCCGGGCACTATCGCACCCCGTGATGGAGGTCATCGGCGGGGTCGCTGTCGGTGTCGTCATCTGGTATGGGGGCCGGGAGGTCATCCTGGGAAACTCCACCCCCGGTACCTTCTTCGCCTTCATGGCATCCCTTATCATGCTCTACGAGCCCATCAAGAAGATCAACAAGGAGAACCACAACGTCCAGCAGGGGCTCGCCGCCAGCCAGCGCGTCTTCGAGATCATCGACAGGCAGCCCGAGGTCATGGAGAAGCCGGATGCCGCCCAGCTCGAGAAGGTCGAGGGTGTCATAGACTTCGAGAACGTCTCCTTCCGATACGATGAAAAGATGGTCCTCAACAACATAAACCTCCGGATCGAGAAGAACGAGGTGATCGCCGTCGTCGGGAAGAGCGGTGTGGGGAAGACCACCCTCGTCAATCTGATCCCGAGGTTCTACGACGTCACCGAGGGTCTCGTCAGGGTCGACGGCGCCGATATCCGCGACGTGACCCTTGATTCCCTCAGAAGGAACATCGCCCTTGTCACGCAGGACGTCATCCTCTTCAACGATACGATACGGAGCAACATCGCCTACGGGGTCGAGCCTGACGAAGAGAGGCTTTACGAGGCGACCCGGATGGCCTTCGCCCACGATTTCATCCTCAAGCTCCCCAAGGGATACGACACCGTCGTCGGCGAAAAAGGGGTGCGTCTTTCCGGCGGCCAGAAGCAGCGCATCGCCATAGCCAGGGCCCTTTACAAGAACGCTCCCATTCTCATCCTCGATGAGGCCACGAGCTCCCTCGACGCCCAATCAGAGATAGAGGTCCAAAAGGCCCTCGAGAACCTGATGAAAGGGAGGACGACGATAATCATCGCCCACAGACTCTCCACGATCATCAACGCCCATCGGATCATCGTCATCGACAGGGGGATGGTGGTCCAGGAAGGCACCCATGGGTCGCTCATCGAGCAGGAAGGGCCCTACAGGAAGCTCTACGAGATCCAGTTCCGCGAGGGGGCCCGCAAGAAGGTCATCCCCCTGGGAAAGAAACGCTGATGAAGAAGAAGATCAAATCCTTCCTGATGCTGCACGTCATGCCTCCCATGGTATTCGCGTTCCTGACGGCACTGAGGTTGACGCTGCGCGTTGAACACGTGAACAGGCCATCCGACGAGGTCTGGGGGAACGTCCGCAACTACATCGTCTGTTTCTGGCATGGCAGGCTCCTCATGATGCCCTTCGCGAAGAAGGGCGGCGGAGGCAAGGTGCTGATCAGCCGCCACCGCGACGGAGAGTTCATTGCCAGGATAGTGAACTACTTCGGGATCGGCACCGTCCGGGGTTCCTACAGAAAAGGCAGCGTCTCCTCGCTCAGGGAGATCCTCCACGACCTCAAGGACAATATCGATATCGCCATCACCCCTGACGGCCCGAAAGGGCCCCGCTTTACCGTGAAGAAAGGCATCGTGGAGCTTGCGCGGCTCTCCGGCAAGGCCCTCCTCCCCGTCAGTTACGGTGCGCGTAAAAAAAAACGTTTCATTCCTGGGACCGCTTCATACTCCCCTACCCTTTCTCCCGGGTCGTCTTTCTCTGGGGAGACCCTATCCCTGTAGACCGTGACCTCAGTGCCGAAGAAACAGAGAAAACGCGCCTCAAGCTCGAGGCAACGCTTGTCCAACTGACCGAAAGAGCGGAAGAAGCGGCATGTGGAAAGTGATCTACAATCTGCTCACCCTCAGCGCCCTGCCCGTCTTCGTCGTCATCGGGCTTGCCAACGCGAAGATGAGGAAGAACTTCCGCGCGCGCCTTCTCCCGCGGGTGAAAGACAGGCCGGATACGGGTGCCTGCATGATCCACGGGGCGTCGATAGGAGAGGCCATTATCGCCGAGGGCGTGGCCGACTACCTCGCGAAGAACGGTGGGCCGGCTCATTTTCTCTTCACCGCCAACACATCATACGCTCAGGAAATGCTTCAAAGAAAAGAAGGCGCCAGGGACGGCAGGAAGGTGGCCTCTCTACCCTTCGACCTGCGCTTCTCCGTGCGACGCTTCCTCTCCCACCACAATCCCTCGGCCATCATCATCGTGGAAACGGAGATCTGGCCCAACCTGATCTGGGAGGCTGGCAGACGGCGCATCCCGGTCGTTATCGTCAACGGGCGCATATCGGACAGCACCCTCGCCAGTTACCGCAGGCTGTCCGTGTTCATGAGATCGGCTCTGGCTGGGGTAGACGCCGTCATCGCGCAGTCCGCGGAGCACAGGCAGCGCTTCATTTCCATCGGCATGGCCCCGGAGCGGGTCTTCGCCACGGGCAACATCAAGTACTACCGTCCCGTTGCCGACAGCATCCCGGGCAGGGAAGAACGCGACAGGATCATAGCCATCGGCAGCGTGAAGGAAAAGGAGCTCGACGAGATATACAGGGCGGTCAAGCTCCTCAAATCCGACCTCCCGGATCACAGGATATTCATAGCGCCCAGGGAACTCCATCTGGCCGCCACGATCGAGGAGGAGCTTTCGAAGACCTTCAGGACCGCCCGCTATTCCCGCATCAAGGAGGGCACGGATGAGGACCGTGCCGACATCGTGGTCGTCGACACCGTGGGCGACCTCATGGGGATCTACGCGAAAAGCGTGGCCGCCTTCGTCGGCGGTTCCCTCGCTCCCTACGGCGGTCAGAACATGCTCGAGCCCCTCTTCGTGGGCACACCCGTGCTGTTCGGGCCACACACGGAAAACTTCCACGACATCGCCGCCTCCATCCTTGAAAGAAAGGCAGGTTTCCTTGTGGAAACGGCCGTCGACATACACCGCACGGTGATGAGGCTGCGTACGGACAACGACCTTTATGAATCCACACGACAGGCCGGTTTCTCGATCGTCGCCGATCAGAGACACGTCATGGATGAGACAGCGCGGATCATAAGGGGCCTCCTCGAGCCCCGGAGCGGGAGAGAGGGCTGAGAATGGAATCCTTTGACAAACTCGTATGGCTGATGGAAAGGCTCAGGAGCGAGGAAGGATGCCCCTGGGACCGCAAACAGAAGGTCTCCGCCTTCAAGACCTTCATGCTCGAAGAGGTCTACGAGATCATCGAGGCCATAGAAAAGGACGACATGAAGGATCTCAAGGAAGAGCTTGGGGATCTCCTCTTCCACATCGTCTTCATCGCGCAGATATGCAGGGAGCGCGATGCCTTCGACATCAATGACGTTATCGAGAACGTCTACGGCAAGATGTACCACCGTCATCCCCACGTCTTCCGGAAAGAGGTGCTGGACGTCCCCATCGAAATGAAGTGGGAGGACCTGAAGAGGGAAGAGAAGAGGGATACCGGGTACTCGCTCCTCGCGAACATCCCCCCGTCCATGCCCGCCCTCCTGAGGGCATACGTCATGACGAAGAGGGCCGCGAAGGTCGGGTTCGACTGGCAGAAGATCGAGGACGTGTACGACAAGATGTACGAGGAGATCGCCGAGCTGAAGGCGGCAGAGGCGGCAGGCGATCAGGAACTGGTCAGGGAGGAGGTGGGCGACCTGATTTTCACCATCGTCAACATCGCCCGGTTCCTGTCCGTGGACCCCGAAGACGCGCTACGGGCAACCTCGGACAAGTTCACTCGAAGGTTCAGCTACATTGAGAACAATACGGATATCCGGAATTCTGATGCCGACACGATGGACAAACTCTGGAATGACAGTAAATCTTTGGAGGACAAGGGCAAATAGCCCCTGACTCACTCGGCCTTCATTACATTTGCCGCCTGCGGACCTTTCGGCCCCTTCACGATCTCGAATTCGACCTTCTCACCGGTCTTGAGCGATTTGAAACCATCCTGCTGGATCGCGGAGAAGTGCACGAAAACATCCTCCCCGCCGTCCTGTTCGATGAAACCGTACCCCTTGGAATCGTTGAACCATTTCACCTTACCTAGTGGCATACTGCATGACTCCTTTCTTTGGGAATGTTAAGCATTTGTGCTTTTAAGCAATATTATTCCTAATAAAAATAGCTGTCAAGCGAAATCTGTCGGTATCCCTTGATATTATACGGGAAATCGCATTTTGGAGGGCGTAAGCCTATCTGACCGCGAACCCCACCGAATCGACGATGCTGCCATCGCCGTCGACGATGGAAAGGGTATAATTGCCCCGCCGGGGCTCCCAGAGGAAGAGCGGTGTATCGGAACCCGCGTCGGTATTGTTGAGGACCCATCTCAAACGCCTCGACCGGGGCTCGAAGCGCATGGCGACCCGCTGGAGCTTCTCGGGGATGTCGGGATCGATGGTGATGAGCGTGCCTTCCGGAGGGTAGACGATGCGGGGTTTCTCGTGGGCCGACTGCACACGCACGACCTCCATAGGCTCGGTACCCTCAAGGAAGAACTCCTCGCGGGGAGGCTCGATATCCCCTTCGAAGCGGACCCTGGCAACGGTGACACCCCGCGGGCGCGCGGGCGCTGTCGACGGCACGGTGCCATGAAGAAAGTTCATCACCTCGAGCCACAGGGGCGCCGCCCCGCTGATACCGCTGACATCACGCATCGGCTCTCCCGAGAAGTTGCCGACCCACACGCCAACCGTGTAGCGGCGGGAGAAACCTATACACCAGTTGTCGCGCATGTCCTTGCTGGTACCTGTCTTGACCGCCGAAAAGTAGCGCGTGGCGAGAGGGTTCTCGAGGCCGAATGTGACGGCACGGGACTCCCTGTCGGACAGTATGCGGGAGACGATGTAGGATGCCTTCTCGTCCATGACCCGTGTCCCGGCACTGGCGGCGCCATCGAAGGTCAGCTTCATCTCCGCCCGCCGTCCACCCCGCGCCAGCGCCAGGTAGGCCCCGACAAGCTCATAGAGCTCGACATCCGCCGACCCGAGAGCGATGGAATAGCCGTAGAACTCGGGCTCCTCCTTGATACTCGCGAACCCCAGCTCCTTGAGTCTTTCGACGAAGGGCTCGAGGCCCGTCACGAGAAGGGTCTTGACGGCGGGCACGTTGAGGGACGATGCAAGGGCGCACCTCACACTCACGGTGCCGCGGAACTGGTTGTCATAATTCTGCGGCACGTAGAGCCCTGTCGGCGTCATTATGGAGAGGGGCGTGTCCTCGAGAAGGGATGACGCGGTGAGATAGCCCTTCTCGATGGCAAGCCCGTAAAGGAAGGGTTTCAGCGTCGAACCAGCCTGTCTGTGTGCCCGGATGCCGTCGACCCACACAGCGCTCGATGTGCTCCCGCTGTTGCCGACGTAGGCAAGGACCTCGCCCGTGGCATTGTCGACGACCATGACGGCGCCATCGGCCACGTTCCGCCCACGCAACGCGGCAAGGTTGTCCCTGAGCGCATCGAGGACGAACCTCTGGAGCCGCCCATCCAGGCTGGTCGCCATCTTCAGCCTTCCACCGGCGAGGAGCATGCGTGCCACATGGGGCGCGAGGGACGCGTCGAAGGCTATGCGGTATGCCGATGCCAGGGCATCCGCCGCTTTCCTTCCAACCTCCTCGCGGGTGATCCTCATGCCGGCCCTCAACGCCAGTCGCCAGGCCCTCGCGGCCACCTTTTCCCTGGGCGCGTTGGGCGATGTTATGAGAGAGGCCAGAACGACGGACTCCAACTGGGTGAGGCCCGACGGTTCCTTTCCGAAGAGACCCTTCGACGCCGCTCTGACACCCTGGAGTTCTCCGCGGTAGTATACGAGATTGATGTAGGCCTCAAGTATCTCCTCCTTCGTCCAGGAGCGTTCCATGGCAAGGGCGGTGATGATCTGCCGCCATTTCTGACCGAGATCTCTGCGCATCCCTTTCGGTCTCAGGTCTCTGTCCACCATCGAGGCGACCTGCATCGAGATGGTGCTGGCACCCCGGAGCTTTCCACCCGCGGCACCGCGCGCGAGGGCGGAAATGAAGGCGAAGGGGTCCACCCCGTGATGACTGAAGAAACGGCGATCCTCAACAAGAATAACGGTGGAGAGGAAGGATGGCGAGACATCGGCAAGACGGGCCCACTCCAGCCGCCTGCCGCTGTCATCGATCCTCAGTGTGTGGATCACCTCGCCGCGACGATCGAGAAGGACGGCATCGGAGGTGCGATACGAAGCTTTAAGGGCCTGAAAGGACCCCGCGTCGGTGTTCCTGACCGACCGGGGCACCGCGAGGAGCCCGGCGGCGACAAGGCACAGGAGGACAAGAGCCGCGACGGCGCATGTCTTCCCGGTGCCTTTCAGCCGTCTGAAGAACATCCTGCTATTTCCTCACCTCCACGGGCGGGTTCGGGATCTCTCCGAACATCTCCGGCGCGTAGAGCGCCTCCACCCGTGTCTCGGGAAGACGGAACGTACCGTCATTGTTGAGCCTCACGCTGTACTCCACGGTCCACTTGCCGCGAGGGACGAACTCATAGTACACCCTCAGGGCCTCGAAGGACCGTTCACGGTAAGCCTCCCACGCCCATCCCCGCTGACGTCCCTGGCGGGAAAGGAGGGCGGAATCCTGCCCGAGACCGCTTCCCAGGATGGCAGCGCCCGATGGGATGGGATCGCTGACGACCACCCAGGTCATGTCCGAGCGGGCATCGATCTGAAGCTGCACGCGCATCACATCCCCGCGTGTCCACACATCCGGCGACTTGCGCTCCACCGCCGTTATCGTCTTCTTTATGGTGTAGCCTGAAGCCAGCGGCGCCTTCAGCGGAACCGCCGCCAGGCTTTGCACGCTAGCCCAGGGCCGTCCCTCGCCCCTGTGGTCGATCGTAAGGACGCTCCTCTTTCCGGGCCAGGGCAGCATGAGGCTGCCTCCCTTCGCGTTCTCAGCCCACGACAGG
The DNA here is from genome assembly GCA_002305765.1 of Deltaproteobacteria bacterium UBA1386. Lineage (GTDB taxonomy): Bacteria > Desulfobacterota > Syntrophorhabdia > Syntrophorhabdales > Syntrophorhabdaceae > Delta-02. The sequence continues at coordinate 13,132 of DBQU01000013.1, read as the reverse complement.
CTGTCCTGCTTCCCGCCGAGAGTTACGGAAGATGTCCCCTTCACGACAGCGGACTCGTACTTCCGCGAGAACTTCTGCAGCGCGAGAACGCCCCAGGCGTTTGCCGTCGTCGTGTCCCAACGGCCCCTCTTCATCCTCTGTACCAATCCGCGGGCAATGCGCGGTACGTCCTCACCCCATGTGCCGATCTCCATGGACGCGATGAGGGTCCGGGCACAGTTGAGGTCCGTCGACACCATGAGCCACCAGAGCTGGTCCGATCTCTCCGTGGAGAGCCCCATGGTCGTTCCCTGCAGGTTGAGGCGGCTCCTGAGGATCCGGGCCGCCTTGTCCAGCTTCACCTGAACGTCGGCTACACCCGGCGTTCGCCTGAGGACGTCCATCCAGTCAAGGACGGCCGACGTCGGCCACAGGTCGGGCTCGATATCCATCGTCGTGAGAAGCTGCGCGGTGGACTGTCCATGGCGCGCGAGGGCCGCGACCGCCGCCATTTTCCTGATGGAAAGGTCCGCCGTCTGGAGCGCGGAATGTCTCACGACCTTACCCTCCACGAACGCTTTCAGGCCCTTTACCATTCTGGCGCGGACATTCTGCGGTATCTCGTATCCGGACTCGCTGCTCACCGAGAGAAGGTAGGAGGTCAACACGTCACTGCCGCGCATCATCAGGGGGAAGTACTTCGCGAGGCCGTCAGTATCGAGATAGGCGGGCAGCTGTGTCATGAGGTCTTTCCACATCTCGCGGTCCTGGAGGGCAACGGCCCTCGATGTCTTCTGTTCGAGACAAACGTAGGGATAGCGGCGCATATGATCGACCACGCCGTCAAGCCCCTCGGCGAGCCTGGGCCTCATGGTCACAGCCACACCCCCGCGGTCGGGCTCGGCATCGGCGGGGCGCTCGACGTCCATTTTCAGGGTATCCTTCACCTGGGTCAGCGTGGCCTGTATTACCCTCACGCTTACCGCCGGCACCACCTTCTGGGCCACTTTGAGCGTATCGGCCGACTCTCCCGAGGTCTCCTTCGCCGATACCTCATAATCGAGCTTCACGGCGCCCGTCGGCACGGTGATCTGCCACGCGGCCTCCCGGGCCTGCCCCGCCGGGATGGCAAGCGGGAGATGTGCGAACGGTTGCGATGTCTTGCCGCCGCTCAGTTTTAATCCCACCGTCACGTCCATGTGCCGGGCCGACGTGTTGCGCACCGTGAATCCCGCCGTAAAACGGTCGCCCTCCCGGACAAGCCCGGGTAGGCCCGAAAGGACCATGAGGTCCTGGGTGGTCCTTATCGTTTTCGCCCCGGTGCCGAAAAGGTCCTTTCCCGAACTGGCTATCGCCACGACCCTGAAGGATGTAAGAGAATCGTTGAGATCGAAGGCAACGTCGGCCTCGCCGCCATCGTCGAGCGGCACCGCGCTCTTCCAGTACACGAGCGTATCGAAGAGTTCCCGCGTCAACTGCTTCCCGCCGCCGCCCCCGTGAGGGAGGGCCTTGCGCCCGAAATGGCGCTTGCCGATGATCATCATCTGCGCCGTGGCCGTCGACATCTGGTAGCCCTTCCGGCGCATCATCGCCTCGAGGAGTCCCCAGCTCAGGTTCGGCTTGAGTTCGAGGAGCCCCTCGTCGACAACGGCCAGGGCGGCCTCGGAACCCTTCGGCGGGGCGGAGCCGTCGGGCGCCCGCACCGAAATGCGGGCCTTCACCTTTTGCCTTACCCCGTATGTCTTCCTGTCCGTATCAACCTTGACCTTGAGGGCGTGGGGCTTTAAACCCACGCTCACCTCGGCTATGCCCAGCCGGTAGGCCGGTTTCCCGGGATCGAAGGACGCGGTGGGTTGCGTGCCTGCCAGCCGTCCCCGGACCACGAGCGCCGACACGAAGACGTTCGGCACGTAGCTAGGCTTCACGGGAATATCTATGACAGGGTTCTCCCGGGACACTCTTGTTATGTAAGCGTCCATCACCCCTTCACGTTCGACGGTCACAAGGGCCGTCGCCGTGCGGAAAGGCATCCGCACCTCGAAGCTCATCGTTTCGCCCGGGTCGACCTGGCGGCGGCGGGGGATGAGGTCGATGCGGTCGTCGTTGCGCGCCTCGTACCATGTATCATCCTTGCCGTAAACCGTGACCTCCCGGTTTGTCGAGGACACGTTCCCACGGGAGTCCTTCACCTCGGCCTCGATCACTATCCTTCCCGTCGCGGGTGCCTTGCCCCCGCAGTAGAGGATGCCGTTCGCGTCGGTCTTTCCTTTGCAGTGCTCTCCTATCTCCTTCGTTTCCGTTGTGTTGTCGAAGGCATAGAAACCACCCGTTATCCTCCGTCTGTGGGAGTACGTCAACCGCTTGAAGACCCTGACGCTGACCTCTGATCCCGGTTGAGGCTTTCCCTTGAGATCGACGACGACCACCTGGTACCTGAGCGTATCGGCAGGCACATCCCCGCTGGTGAAGATCCCCGCGTGAAGCATCGAAGGGTAGAGGGGTATCCTCGCCGACGACGTCTGGATCTCCCCGTTGGGGTCCCTGAACTCGAGTTCGCTCAGTATCTCCCTGGGCACGTCCGACGGCGGAAGATCTCCGATGGTCGTCCGCGCGGTACCGTTCCTATCGAGGTTCAGCTCCAGCGTTTTGAGACGTATCCGGGGCCGCCCGAACCTGTCGGTCCTTGTGCGCGTGGAGCCCTCCCCGGACTCATCATCCTCCAAAGCGTCATCTTCAGCAAAGCGATCAGCGGTCTCGCCAAGCTTTTCGACACCCGTCTTCACCCGACCCCTGGAGAAGGTGAAATCCTCGTAATCGTCAAATGAGACATGCTTCTGTTCCATTTCGGAACGGATCCTGACGGGATGGTCCGCGGCAGCCCCGCCTGAGAGATGCCTCACGTCGATATCGAGGTCGACGGACCGGGCGTCGATGGCGGGTTCCTTCGGACCGCGGATGAAGCCGCGCATGAGAGGGACCCGGAACTCTTCCACCCTGAAGGACCCGGAGAGTTCCCCCAGGATCTCCCGCTTGCCGACGGCAGGCGCGCTGCGGAGATAGACGTTATAGGTGCCGAGCTTCGCCGCGAGGGGTATCTTCCACGTGTTCCCGGCGGTGCCGTTGCCCTTCCATGTGAGGTTGAGGGTATATTTCTCTTCGCTCCCCGCGTGAACGATCACAGCTTCGCTGATATTCCTGATGTCGGGGGGCACAAAGAGACCTTCCATCGTGCGCTGGCGGACAAAATGCTTCATATGAACCGTCTCTCCCGCGCGCAGAAGGGTCCTGTCGAAGACGGTGTGAGCGATAACGGGCTCCCCGCGGCCGTCGTCATACTCACCGGGAAGATTGAACCGCCAGGACTCGATGCCGTCATCCCAGCTGGAATGGGTGAAGGTCATGTCCCTGCCGTTGCGGGCGAACACGAAAAGTCCCCCGGTAATGCCCGACAACACCCGCGAGTACTCGTAGTAAAGCCCCTTCTCCTCCTTGGGGCGCCGGCATTGAGGGAGGCTCTCCGCGTTGGGAAGGCGTTTCGCGATCCTTGCGATGCCCTTTTCGTCGGCCCTGCCCTGCCAGACGAGGCCGCCTTTGCAGTCCCTGAGGGTGACGGCCGCGTTGGGCACGGGTTCGCCGCTGTCAAGGGCCGTCACGAACACCAGTGAGGACTCCCGGCCCCACTTGAAATGAGCCGCCATGTTCGTGACCAGGGCGGCCGTGGGCACGTATACCGGGCCCGGCTTTTCGAGGAGCCTTTGCCCGAGCATGAGGCTCTCTATCTCGACGACATAGAAACCGGGTTCGGACAGGGGTATGCCTATCACCTCGAACTCCTTTGTCCCTCCCGGTTTGGGTATCGAAACGGCGCTGCTCATCGGGGCCCCTTTCAGGAGCGACCTCTCCCGCGGAGAAGCGGCGAGCCTGTGGAGCCACGCTATGATCGACGCATCCGCGTCTTCAGCCGCCTTGTGAATGCCGCCCTTCATCTCGCCAGGCGGGGGAGCGCCTCCGGTCTGACCCGCCTGACCTTTCGGCACAGGCTGGCCGGCATTGTCCTTCCTGTCGACCCGCCCCGGTTTCCCCGCTTCGTCCCCTCTCGCCAGCCAGGTCTCTATCTCCTCCTCGATGTTGCGTACCGTAACGGGCAGGAGGGCTTCCTTGCCCGCCTCGACAACTCCGAAACGGTCGGGAAACTTGGCAAGCGCCGGGTATGTGTCGGTCCTGGCGGGAAGAGGAAACTTGTCAGCGTTCGACAGGGAACGGCCCGAGATATCCTTGAGGCCTGGCGGAATGCGCACGTTCAGGAGGGTCTTCTCCGGAAAAGGCCCGCGGAACGTAAGATACGTGATGTCGCTCTCACCATCCTCGGCTATCCCCGGCTTCCAGATCTTTCCTTTTGCGGCGTCCTTTTCCATCGCTATCGAGATCTTAGCCGCGTCCTTCTTCGATATCGGGGCAGAGAAGATGAGCCGCATCGGCGACAGCGGGATGCACCCTCCCTGGGGCTTTTCTTTCATGCATCGAAACCTTGCGGTGAAAGGCCCGCGGGCTCGGTAGGAGAGGACCTGGTCCTTTGTCGTCGCCACGCCGCTTTTCGACGCTACACCCCTGCCCCAGACGATCTTCACGTGGGCCTTCGGAGGAAACGTCTGTCTGCATTGCAGGAGCACGGCACTGTCCTCTTCCTTCTTCGAGACGCCCAGGTCACGGAGCAGTCTCTTGCGCTCCTCGCCTTTTATGAGCCGTATACCGACCCGCTCGCGGACACCCTCGATCGAACAGGAGACGTTCTTCACGATCGATGCTTCCGTGGCCGGTGCGTCGAGCCGGAAGAGGAACGTCTGCCCTTCCTCCACCTC
>DBQU01000013.1:7964-8236 GCA_002305765.1 Deltaproteobacteria bacterium UBA1386 | reverse complement strand
TCGAAGTCGTAGGACCAGTTCTTCCCGTCGACCCAGCGGCCCTGTCCCTTCCCGGCGCACTGCATCGCGAATGGGTCCGCCGGGCGAGGATCGCCAAATGCCACCATCTGTTCCGAGAACCGGACGGTTACCTGGCTAACGTCCTTGACGGAACCTTCCGGCGAGAACAGTTCCACGGAGGCGCCGGCGGCATATCCGCCGGACCCGAACCACACCACCACCGCGAAGACGACGCAAAGGACGCTCCTCATCATACCCTTATCCTCCTCTGG
>DBQU01000013.1:175-7878 GCA_002305765.1 Deltaproteobacteria bacterium UBA1386 | reverse complement strand
GTGCAGTGTTTTATGCCCTTGATCGCTCTTAGCATCTCCGCCAGGCGGCGCACCTCATCGGGCTTTCCCCTGACGGCGACTATCTCGAGACAATTGTTGTGGTCGAGATGGACGTGCTGCGTGGATATGATGGTGTGCTGGTAATCATGCTGAAGGTCTGTCACCTTGTTCAAGAGCTCCCGGTGATGATGGTCGTATATGAGCGTTATCGCCCCGGCAACTTCTTCTCCAACCACCCATTCCTTTGCTATAAGTTCCTGCCGTATCAGATCCCGAAACGCCTCGGACCGGTTGGAATAGCTCTTCTCCCTGATAAGTTCATCGAACTTCTTCAACAGGTCCCCGTCAAGCGAAACCCCAAACCGCACTAATCCTGACATGGTCACCTCCCTGTGGCACGTTCAACATGAAGCGTAGCACAGAGAGAGTTGGCTGTCAATTGGTCCTCGCTCATTTATCCTTTGAGAAAAGCCCGCAACCTCCGTATAATGTTCGTATGGGCAAGGTATATCTTGTGGGCGCGGGTCCCGGGGACATGAAGCTTATTACCATGAGAGGTCTCGAGCTTGTCCGCCAGGCCGATGTCATCATCTACGACAATCTCGTGAACAAGGGCCTTCTCGAGTACGCCCGCGCCGGCGCGGAGATCATATACGCGGGCAAAAAGGCGTCCCTCCACGAACTTCCGCAGAAAGAGATCAATGCCCTTCTGGCGGAAAAGGCGTGGCAGAACAGCGTGGTCGTTCGTTTGAAGGGCGGCGATCCCTTTATCTTCGGCCGGGGAGGCGAAGAAGCGGAGCACCTTGCCGGGATCGGAATTCCCTTCGAGATCGTCCCGGGTGTTACGTCGGCTATCTCCGTCCCCGCCTACGCCGGTATACCCCTCACGCACAGAGATCACGCCTCCACCGTTGTCTTCATAACAGGCCACGAGGATGAGAAGAAATCCGCGTCTACCATCAACTGGCACGAACTGGCAACGGGGCCGGATACTCTCGTTTTCCTCATGGGTATGAAGAACCTCGGGAAGATCGCGAGACGGCTCATCTTTGAAGGCAAGGACCCGGCCACCCCGGCTTGCGTCATCCGGTCGGGTACCCTGCCGGCTCAGAAGGTCGTTTCGGCAACGCTTGCCACGATCTCCGAGGAGACGCGCAAGATGCAGCTCACTCCACCGGGGGTTATTGTGGTCGGCGACGTTATCCACCTGAGGGAAAAGCTGAACTGGTTCGAGCAGAAACCTCTCTTCGGGAAAAAGGTGGTGGTGACGCGGTCGGCACACCAGTCCCGCAGGTTCGGTGAACTCCTCGCGGACCGGGGTGCCGAACCCGTCTATCTCCCGACCATCGACATCGAGCCCATCGTCCCCAACTCCCGGCTTCGCTCCGCGATAGACAGGATATCCTCATATGACGCCATCATCTTCACCAGCGTCAACGGGGCCTCCATATTCTTCGCGCATCTCAGGGGAGCGGGGAGGGACGCCCGGGCCCTGAGCGGCCTCGCCATTATCGCCATAGGAGCCGCAACGGCCGCGCATCTTGGCGTCTACGGCATACAGGCTGACCTTGTTCCGGAAAAGTTCACGTCTGAGGGAGTTGTCTCCGTCCTTGAGGCCTATGGCGTTTCGGGAAGGAATTTTCTCATCCCCCGTGCTGAAGAGGCCCGCGATGTGATCACTCGATACATAAGGGCAAACGGAGGAAGTTGCAGCATCGTGCCCATTTACAGGGCAACGATCCCGGCGAAGGCCGCATCCCTACCCGACGATCTCGACATCGTCACTTTCACGAGTTCTTCCACGGCAAGCAATTTTATTATGCTCTACGGAAAGGAGATCCTGAAGAACAGGGTCGTCGCCTCAATAGGCCCCGTTACGACGGCAACCCTGACAAAGTCGGGCATCAATGTCGATATCGAAGCCCAGCAATCCGATATCCCCGGATTGCTGAACGCTATCGAAGCCTATTTCCAACCTCCCGCAAAAAACGGTAAAGCTTAAGGCAAGCGTCTCCTCACCTGTGCCTTGACGCCAGGACGGAACGGATGTATCCATCCATGTTTATAATGTTGTGCCTGGCGGGGTCATATGTGACGGTACTCCCGCTTTCGTTGTTCACCAGAACGAGTGCTTCTCCCCGCGGCACCCTCTGAAGCCCGAGGAATGTGACGTTCTCCTTTCGATTGCCTTCCATCGCTATCCTCCCTTATCTGGCGACCTGCTGTTCCGTCGCGGGCACTCGAACATGCTGTCCCCGCCACATAACAGTTCACAAAGCCGCAGGCCACATCCGGGCTACGCGCACCCTCTAGTCGGGCAGCGAAATACAGGAACTGCAGTAGTCGTTCCTCATGCTGCAGAAAGGCGGAAACTCGGCAAGCTCCTCGTTCTTTATGGCGAGAACGCAGATGACCTGTCCCTGTCTCTGGAGCATTCTGGCTTCATTGTGGTCCACCCATTTCGTCCCGCCCTTCCTTAAAGACAATTTCATGAGCATATCGTCCTCCCTCGTTGTTGTAATGATAGGGTATCCTATCCAGTCTGGCGGAGGGTCCGAGAGGCTATGTGCCGAATCGACCCGCCGGGGTTGCCGACAAGCCATCCAGAGGTCATTCAAGGTCTCCGGGACTGTGTTAGCGGGTGACTGCTTTTGGGGAAGCCGGGGCACCCACTCCCCCCCAGGTGAATGTGCCCCGGCTTGGTGGGATGATGAAACATTGGGGTTTGCGGATACAATTCTACCGGATTATCGGGGTCCGCGTGAGACAGAGGGACAGACCAGACCTGATTAGTGACGAATCACAGAACAGTCCGTGATAGCGAGGACAAGGAGGCCGGGACTTGTGCAGACACGATGGTGTTGGCATGTCCCGGCCTGTTGGAATGGTGCGACTACAGGGGTTTGTAGAAATGGATTTTATATGACAAGAAAGGAGGGTGCCAGTATCATTGTACGATCGTGCCCGATGAAGTGCTCAAACAGCAATCCTTTACGCCGTCTCCGCTTCACCTTCTCCCCTAGCATCCTTCCCGGCTCCCTGACCTTTCGCTTTCGGGGCGACGATCAGTTCCTTAAACCGGGTATAGGCTGCCCTCCCCAGTTCGATCGGCTCGGCCAGGCCCGTCATTTTGAGTTCCGCTTTCCTGGCGTGAAGGGTCCACAGCTCGACGTGGTTCCTGTTGATGATCGTCGAACGGTCGAGGAGGACGAACATGTCCGCGGGCAGGCGCCTCTCCCAGTCTCTCAGCGATGACCGGACCATGAAGCGCTCTCCCTGGATGGTGTGGACATTGGTATAGTTCCTCTCGGAGAAGATGGCCACGATGTTGCTCGCGGACACAAAAGACGCCTTCTTTCCGGTATTGAGGAAGACCTGATCGGCAGCGGAAAAGATCTCTCCCGCGGGATCGAAGGAAGGCAAACGGAACGCCGCCCTTCTCAACGCGTTCCTGAGACGTTCCGGTTCGATGGGTTTCAGGAGGTAATCCAACGCGTTGACCTCGAACGCCCGTATGGCGTACTGGTCGAAGGCCGTAACGAAGATGATGGAAGGCGTATCTTCCAGGCGCGCGAGGAGGTCGAACCCCGATCCTCCCGGCATCTGGATGTCCAGGAATACCAGGTTGGGATCGAGGGCGGCGATCATCCTTTCCGCCTCGTCCGCGTTCCTTGCCTCGCCGACCACCCTGACGTCCCACTGGTCTTTCAGCAGTTCCTTCAGGTTCTCCCGTGCAAGCCGTTCATCGTCAACGATGAGTGCCCGGATCTCGTCAGAGTCCTTCTTCATTCTTGTCTCCTCTTAGAGGGATTTCGATGGTGACCACCACCCTGTCGTCTGACCCGCCGATCTCAAGGCCATATCGGTCACCATAGGTAAGCTCAAGCCGTGTGCGTATGTTCTCAAGCCCGATACCGCCCTTTCCTGCATCCGCTGCGGTGTCCCGGGCGATCCACTTCCCCGTGTTCGCGACCTCGATCATCACGTGCTCGCCTGCCGCCCTGCACGCCACATCAACCCGAAGAGGAAGGAACGATGTCTTCATCCCGTGCTTCACGGCATTCTCCACGACGGGCTGTATGAGCAGTTCGGGAACCAGGGCGTCCCCTATTTCCTCGGGCATACTGACAGAGACGACCAGGTCCTCCTCGAACCGGACCTTCTCCAGGCTCAGATAGCTTTCGATGGTGCTCATTTCCTTTTCGAGGGGTGTAAGTCCCGACTCCCGCGACGAGAGAGTGGAGCGCAGGTACCGGGAGAGCTGCCGCACAAGTTCGCTGATGCGTTCCGGGTCTGTTTTCGAAAGGGCATCCAGGGAATTGAGGACATTGAAAAGGAAATGGGGATTGATCTGGTACCTCAGCGTCTCCAGTTGGGCCTCAACGAACCTTCGCTGGGCCTCCTGCGCTCTGTGGCGCTCCTCTTCGACCTCTTTCCTTTCGGTGATGTCATTGAGCAGACCCTGGGCCCTGATCAACGCCCCTTCTCCGTCACGGTCCGCCCTGGCGTATATGACACCCGTCCTTCTCGACCCGTCGCTCCGCGCCAGGTTGACCTCCAGGCCCCTGACGCTGCCCGACCTCCGCAATTCCCCGAGAAGAAGGGAACTCACATCAGCGCCGCAATGGTCGGCCATGCTGGTTCCCCTCACCTGCGCCGGATCTTCGCGGCCAACCAGGTGGGCAAAGGCCGGGTTTACGTTCACGAGAAGACCACCGGGGTCCATGATGAATATCCCTTCCATCGCATTCTCGAAGATACTCCTGTACAGGCGTTCAGCCTCTTCAAGCGCCGCGTGACTCTCCTCGAGGCTGTCGGCCATCGCATTGAGCCCCTTTCCCAGGCGGGCGACCTCATCGGTGCCCCTGACCTCCACACGCCGCTCGAGACGTCCCATCTCGATATCGCGGGCCATGTCCATGCACTGGCCGAGTCTCGTGAGCAGCGGGCTCGCCACGGCGAGAGCTCCCCCCCACACACCGAAGAGCATGCTGATGAGCGTCCCCGCCGTCACCCTTCCCATGGCGTGTATGGGTCTCATGGTGTCCTTCCGCGGTTTTTCTACAACAAAGAACCATTCGGGCCGCGGTGTCCTGCAGAACGCCGCCAGTTGCTCACCCCGCGCCGAGGGGTAGCGGACGAATCCGCTCCCGCGCTGAAGCATGTCCTCGGGGATGGGGATGCCGGGCTGTTCGTATGCCCTCGCCTCGATGATATTGTGGGGCTTCCAACCGTCGGGGACCTCCCTGTCGAGGTTCGGGTCAAAGATGTAGGCCTTTCCCCCGTGAACATAGTCCTGGGGGGTCAGAATGTAGTCGTTGAAGTAGGTGAGGTCCACGACCGCGCGCACGACACCGGGAACGGTGCCGCCGATCTCAACGGGGGCCGAGATGACTATGACGGGCCGGCCCGTTCCCCGGCTGACAAAGATCTGGGACACGACCGCCTCTCCCTTCATGGCGGAAAGGAAGTCAGGACGTGCCACCACGTCCCTCCGCATGCTCTCGAGGCCCACACGGTCCGGGAACGACGAGGCCACACAGCCGCCGTCGCGATCATGAAGGTTTATCGACTGGTACACCTTCGCCTCGTGAGCGATCTCCCGGAAGCGCCCGCAAACCTCGTCGATCACAGCGGCGGCCCGTGGACGAAGGATCGCCCGGCGAACACAGTCCTCACGGGCCAGCGACCGGATGCCGGAAGCGAAGACATCGAGGGTGGTCTCGCTCTGCCTGGCGATCAGCGCCGCTGTGCGCTCCATCTCCATCCTCGCCGCCGACCCGAGTCGTTTGCTTGCCGACCTGTGTGTGAGCAGCGAGGACAACACCACCCCCGACGAAGCGATCATCGAGAACACAAATAGAAGTTTTCCGCGAAAGGTCATCATTGACGAGAGACAAAGCCGAAGCCCAAAAGCCCCCTTTTTCATGGCAACGACAGGAAAAATACTCTCACGGACCATCGTCAAATGTCAATAAACAAAAAAAGGTTGCGGGTTGCGGGTTGCGGGTTGCGGGTTGCGGGTTGCCAAAAAGGACTGCGGAAGGAGATCGGTTGTCAACGCAATTATTGACCAGTGCATCACATCCTTGCGCCTTGCTATGCTCTTTTGGTCTTTGACCCGCAACTCGCAACTCGCGACCGCCTTGTTCCTGGGACCGTCTTTTTTCAGATGTAATTTTCGAGGAGCAGGGAAATGGCCTTCTCAACGCTGCCGGGTTCCTTTTCTTCCATTTCCCGGATGGATTTTCTGATGCGAAAACAGGCGAGTTCGTCCCCCAGGTCGTCAAGGTATCGATATATGCCGGAACGCCTGCCGAAACGGAATATGAGCCTTTGTTCCCCGGAGAGATTGAAATAACGATCGATGGTCTCGAGAAATTTCTTCTTGTCCGAGGGAAGCCTTCCGTCGATCTCTTCCAGGAGGTTCAGGATGTGATCGCTCTTCACGTAGCTGCCTATCCCCTCGAGGTTCTCGATGAGCAGCCTCTCCTCCCGGAGGATGTCCTCTTCATCGGGGAGGAGAAAATCGCCCGTCTCAAGTTTTTCGTGGAGCGCCATGGTCCTCAGCACTTTCAAAGTCCGGAACCTTATGAAATCGGGGTCGATGCGGTTGAGGACATCGGCGGTATCGAGGGCGTGTTCCCTCCACCATTTCTTTCCTCCGAGACCGAGGACCACGTATTCTGAGAGTTCGATCCCGGCCTCCTTGACCTTTCTGCCCGCAAGCATGTGGTCCTCGCGGGTCGTCCCCTTGTTGACGTAGGTGAGGAGAGGATCGTGACCGGATTCCAGGCCCACGTGGAGCCTTGTCAATCCGGCCTCCCTCATTCTCTTCAGGCTTTCCGGCGACACGCTCCTGGCCAGCGTGCGGGACCGCGCGTAGGACGTAACGCGGTCGATGGTGGGAAAGGTCTCCTTCAGATACCTCAGGGCCTCGATGAGAACATCGGCCTTCATGGCAAGGGAGTTCGCGTCCTGAATGAAGACGTTCTTGCACCCGAAATACATCCAGACGGCGACCGACTTGTAGCTCTCATTGATGACGTGACTGTCGAACACCGTCTCCACGAGGGAATCTGTGATCTTTCCCCCGAAACCCTTTTTCCACGAGAGTTCCCTGATGTCGTCGTAGATGGCCTTGATGGTATCTATGTCCGACCTGATCTCGTCAAGGGAGCGCTTTTCGAAACGCTTCCCCTTGTAGACCTGGCAGAAGAGGCACTTGTTCCAGGGACAGTTCCTGGTGAACCTTACAAGAAGGCTGTAGGCTTCGTTGGGTGGGCGTATGGGCCCTATCTCGTATCGCAGGGACCTGTCGCTCATTCCTTGTCTACATGAACGGGAAATGCCGGGGTAGACGCCTTGGACATCGCTTTCTTCCTCTTCTGGTTCTGGGATGCTTTCTTCCTTTTTCTTTTTAATTCCGTCTTCTTGGAAAGAGATGGCATGTGGCCTCCTTACAGTTTTCGTCAACATACCACACAACCCCCAATGTATTCAAGAAGGTAAAGCGGATTACGGGTAACGGGTCGTTGGTAATAGTCATGGGAAAGCGAGTGGACCGGCTCCTCCTATCACCCATTACCCGCCATTATTTATCCCCAAATGCGGCCAAATCGTGCTATTATAATGGCATAGTGCGCATCAAGACATAAGGCCCGATACCCACATGTCAATCATCGTCTCGCTGCACTGGTTCT
>DBQU01000013.1:0-121 GCA_002305765.1 Deltaproteobacteria bacterium UBA1386 | reverse complement strand
TGCCGGCGGACAGGCCCACACGGGCGAGAACGAGAAATGGTTCCGCCTCATGGCCGATTCCCTGCCCCTGTCGATCGTGTACATCGACAGGGACTTTCGCTACCGTTTCGTCAATAAGACC
>DBQU01000012.1 GCA_002305765.1 Deltaproteobacteria bacterium UBA1386 | reverse complement strand
GACAAGGCGTTTTCAGAGATGACGTAGAAAATGGGTTTATCAACAGGCTGTTGAGGGTTAAAAACCCCCAGACTTTTTGTCGGAAGAATCTGTCTTTCACTCTCAAGCCATTAAAGCGATTGAAGCCGTTCAAGCCGTTTCTCGGTTGTCTTGATTTCCCCTGCTGATCCGGTTTATTCTTCACAGTATGAAGCTTCTTGTCCTTGGGACCGGGACGGCTATTCCCCGTATCGAGAGGGGGTCGTCGGCGTATCTTGTGACGGCGCGCGGCGCGAAGGTCCTTGTCGACGTGGGTCCGGCTGTTGTACGACGGCTCCTGGAGAAAGGATATGAGGTCGACGACGTGGACGTCATAATCCTCACTCACTTCCACGTGGACCATACGGCGGATCTTTCCACGTTCTTCTTTGCCTGCAATTACGGGAGGTTCCCCCGCCGGAGGCCCCTTACGGTCATTGGCGGGAAGGGTCTCGCGCGCTTCTACCGGGGACTGTGCGCGGTTTATCCCTGGATCGCGCCGAAGACCTATGATCTGACCATACTGAGGTTGGTCAATGGTTCCCGGAAGATGGCGGGGCTCACCGTCACGACGGTCCCCGTGAACCACAACCCGGAAAGCATTGCCGTGAGGCTCGACGAGAAGAAGTCTGTCACGTTCTCGGGCGACACCGATATCTCTGCCAACCTCGTTCGACTGGCCGACGGAACGGATACCCTCGTGGCGGAGTGTGCCTTTCCCGAGCGAAAGGTGAAGGGGCACCTCAACCTTGCCGCCCTTGACAGGATCGTTGAACGAGCGCAGCCGAAGCGTGTCATCCTTACTCACCTTTACCCCGACTGGGACGACTGGGCCGGCGTTCTCCACGCACCGTACCTTCTGGGGGAGGACGGGATGGAGATGGAAGTGTAAAGACCGTCGCGGGTTTCAGGTCTCAGGTCTCAGGTTAAAGACAAAGAAACAGAATGTTCCTGATGGCTGGCATGTGCCTCGCCAGGTATGCAGACCTCCAGGGGCTTTTCTCTTGTTTCCGTGGAAAAATGCGTTTGTATCGTATACAATCAGGAAAATGGCAAAACTCAAAAGGGAACGGGAAGGGAGGTATACCTTTGTTCACCGAGGGGAGTCGGTGGATATGAGGGAGCTTGTTGCCGGGATTGTAAGGCCCGCAAGGAGGTTCCCCGGGGGGCGGGGCGCGCCGGGTGTCTTCGAACTCGGGGGCAGGACGGTCGTCTGCAGGCAATACCTCCACGGCGGATGGCTCCGTGGGGTAACGGGCGGCAACTTCCTTGGCGAGGACAGGGCGCTCAGGGAACTTGAGGTCACGGTCTACCTGGAAGAGAAGGGATTTCCCGTGGTCAGCCCCGTCGGCTATGTGGCGGAGAACCAGGCATCCTCCCGGAAGCTCTACTTCCTCTCCCTTTTTCTGCCCGATGCCCATGACCTCATGACGCACTTTGCCTCCGGGGGTACCGGGGAGCGCCTGCGGATGGCGAAGAGGCTCGCCGAAGCACTCTTTGAAATGGGTCGGCTGGGAGTCTATCATCCCGACCTGCATCTCAGGAACGTTCTCGTGACCTCAAGCGGAGGGCTTTTCCTCCTCGACTTCGACAAGGCATACCGCAAGGAAGTGACATCGGCCGACTACGAAAGGATGTTCTGGCGTCTCGACAGGTTCGTGAGGAAATACGCCTCTCTCTTCGGCCACCCCGTAGACGACAGGGAACGCCTCATTTTCCTGCGCACATACGAACGCCTCTCCGGCGACAGGATCGTGGAGAGGATGGCCCAAAAACGCGACAAAATGCACCGCACCTCAAAACTAGGCTGGACCATAGACCGTTTGATCTATAGAAGAAAGAAGACCTGAAAAGCCGGCGCCAGATCCTGGCGACACGCGGCAACGTCCGTCGGCGGTACCCCGTTCAAGCCATTCAAGCGGCTCAAGCGATTCAAGCCCGCCTCTTCCTCCCCCACCGCTGGTGGACCCAGAACCATTCGTCGGGGTACTTGCGGATGATGTCTTCGAGGAAGGCGTTGATCTTGCGGGTGTTCTTCGCGATGAGGTCTTCGATGTCGCCGTCACGTTCCATGACGAGGGGTTCGCCGCACATGATGGTGTAGCGCAGGAAGCCCTTGCGTACGGGGTAGCAGGGGACGACCTGGCAGCCGGTCTTCATGGCGATCATGGCGGTGCCCTTCGATGTGGGAACCTTGTGACCGAAGAGATCGACGAATACGCCACGGGAGCGTTTCTCGCGCTGGTCGCCGAGGATGGCGATGATGGAATTCTTCCGGATCAGGCGCATGACCTCCTTCGCCGTGTTGGCGTTGACGATGATGGTGAGGCCCGTCGATTCCCTGAGGCGATTGAGAAAGGCGTTGAGCCGGGTGTGTTTCTTCAGGGGCCTGGCGAGGGCCACGACGGGCTGGTTGAGGAGCTTGGAGGTTATGCCCATGATCTCCCAGTTGCCGAAGTGAAAGGTGAGCGCGATGACGCCGCGGCCTGCCCCAAGGGTTCTTTCCACGATGTCCTTCGGTTCCAGAGAGAACCTCTCCGGGACCTCGCGGGGAGGGAGAAAGGGGACGAGAAGAAGCTCTATCACGTTGGTGCCGAGCTTCTGGAAACAGGAGAGGGCGATGTCTCCGGCCTTGTTGGGCGACAGATCGGGGAAGGCCCTGCGTATGTTGGAGATGGCAATGTTCCTGCGTCTTCGCAGGAGGTGGAATCCCATCCTGCCGAGCAGCCTGCCGGTGCCCTGGCGGGCGCTCTCGGGAAGGGCCATGAGGGCGCACTGCAGTGCCTTGATAAGAGCGATGATTACGATATCCGCGATCACACCGGCCTATTTCGGATCGTCGGGTTTGATCGGCAGGGCTTCCTCGATGAGCATGACAGGTATGCCGTCCCGGATGGGATAAAGAAGACGGCAGGCCGCGCACGTGAGACCGTTCCCGGACGCCGTCAGGACAAGGTCGCCTTTGCATTTGGGACAACAGAGTATGTCGAGTAGATCCTGGCTGATGGTCATTTTCTTCCTTCCTTAGGGTCAATCCGTGCTGTCGCCACTGTTCTTCTTCATGGCCGGCTCAAGAATGTCGCCCAGGGTTGAGAAAGCGCCCGTGCTCTCTTCGCGCGTCTCCGTGTTCACCCGGTTCTCTTTCCTGCGAAGTACCCTGGTGCTGAGTGCTATCCTCTTGTCCTTTTCGTCGATATTGAGGATGGCCGCCTGTATCGTGTCATCGAGGGTGAAGACCTCCGAGGGCTGTTTCCCCTGGAGCTCGTCCATTTCGGAGACGTGGATGAGGCCCTCGATCCCCTCCTCTATCTCGACGAATACACCGAAATCAGTGATGCTCGTTATGTGGCCCTCCACCACGTCACCCGTTGAATAACGGTTTCCCACGCCCTTCCAGGGGTCTTCTTTCAGGCGTTTGAGACTTAAGGAGAACTTCTTCTGTGCCTTGTCTATGTTGAGAACGAACGCGTCTATGGTGGTGCCCTTCTTGAGCTGTTCCTGGAATGCCTTTTTTCTCCTGGACCAGGAAAGTTCCGACATGTGGACAAGTCCGTCGATGCCGTTGCCTATGCCGACGAACATACCGAACTCGGTGAAGTTCTTGACCTTGCCCTTCACGATGGAGCCAGGCGGATAGTTCGTCTCAAGCTCATCCCAGGGGTCGGGAGCGAGCTGTTTAAGGCCCAGGGAGATGCGTTTCTTCTCGAGGTCGATCTTGAGGACGACGAGTTCCAGGTTGTCACCCTTGTTGACGAGCTTTGCAGGGTTCTTGAACTTCTTGTCCCAGCTCATCTCGCTGACGTGGAGCAGTCCCTCGAGCCCCTGCTCGAGTTCCACGAATGCCCCGTACTCCACGATCCCCACGACCTTGCCCTTCACCTTGCTTCCGACGGGGTACTTCTCGTCTATCTTCAGCCACGGGTCGGTCTTGAGCTGTTTCATGCCTATGGAGACACGTCCCTTCTCGGTGTCGATGGCTATGATCTTGACCTTCACCTCGTCCCCGATCCTGAGGTATTCCTTGGGGTGGGTGATCTTGCCCCATGTTATGTCGTTTATGTGCAGAAAACCATCGACACCGCCGAGGTCGACAAAGGCCCCGTAGTCGGTGATGTTCCGGACGAAACCATACATGATCTGTCCGTCCTTGACGGTCTTCCAGAATTCCTGTCTCTTCTTGTCTCTTTCGTCTTCGAGGAGTACCCGTCTCGAGAGGATGATGCTGCCCTTTCTCCGGTTGGACTTGATGACCTTGAACTTCAGGTTCCTTCCCACGAATGATGAAGGGTTCTTGACGGGTTTGATATCCACCTGCGAGAGAGGGAGGAAGGCGTTGATCCCCATATCGACGATGAACCCGCCCTTGACCTCGTTCAGGATATGACCTTCCAGGGGCGTGCCGTCTTCGAGTGACTTGTCGATCTTTTCCCAGGTCTTGATCTCGTCGACCCTCCTCTTCGAGAGCCTCAGGAGGCCCGACTCCTTCTCCCTTCCGACGATCATCACTTCCACTTCGTCATCGACGCTGACAGGCTGCGCCTCGCCTTCTTTCGGGGGGAATTCCTGCAGGGAGACTATGCCCTCGGACTTCAAACCCACGTCGACAATGACCGAATCACCGGCGATGTTGATCACCCTGCCTTTCAGGACATTGCCTTCCTGCAGGCTCTTCATCGACGTTTCGTACAGGGCCTGCATGTCCTCCTGTGAGTTGTCTTTCGGTGCCCCGGTATCTGTCTCCACCATGTTCCTGTGCCCCCTAAAAGTTTTTTACGCGCCCCTCAACGATATCTATGATAAGGTCGGGAGTCGATGCGCCTCCCGTCAAACCCACGCGGGATACGTTCTTAAACCATTCCGGCCTGAGATCATCAACGGTTTCGATATGATGGGTGTTTTGTTGTACTTTGTGAACGACCTTGTAGAGCTTTGTGCAGTTGGAGCTGTTCTTTCCCCCCACCACCAACATCATATCGACTTCGCCCGATAACTCTATGGCCTCATTCTGTCGTATCTGGGTGCTTTCGCAAATTGTATTGTAGATCCTCAGCTCCTCCACGCCTGCGATAAGCTCCTTGACGATGCCGACAAAGGTGCCTTTATCGAGGGTGGTCTGGCTTACAACTCCCACCTTCTTGGCGGTCAATGTTGTTGGTTCCTGTAGTACAATACCATCGTTATCCAAATAACTCAAGACACTTTTGACCTCCGGATGGTTCCTGTCGCCCACGATCACGACCTGGTAGCCGTTCCTCTCGAGGTACTTTGCGTGTTTTCGGACGCGCTTCACGAAGGGACAGGTCGTGTCGATGATCTTGAGGCCCGTCGACAGCGCATATTCCTCTTCATCCTTCCGTATCCCGTGGGTCCTGAAGACGATGGTGCCGTCCGTGACCTCCCGGACATCATCGACAGGTGTGACGCCCTTCTCCTTCAGGAGGTCCACCATCTGCGGATTGTGGATGATTGGCCCCAGGGTGAAGACCTTCCCGCCCGTCTCCTCGGCGGCCCTGAGGACCATCTTGATGGCGCGCTTGACCCCGAAGCAGAAGCCGATATTCTTCGTCTTGACCACGTTCATTCTATGGACGATCCTCCTTCTCGATGTGTGCAAGGACCATCCTCAAGACGCCCTGCACGTCCGTTCCCGTTGTATCGAGGACTATAGCACCCGGGGGAACCACGAGAGGGGCTATGGCCCGTTCGGAGTCGTTCCTGTCCCGCTTCTCCATATCCTCCCTCACTGCGGACAACGCCGGACCGGTGCCCTTTGTCGTCAATTCGCTGTACCTGCGGTTCGCCCTTTCGTCGGGACGGGCGTCGAGATAGAACTTGATATCGGCGTCGGGAAAGACGACGCTGCCCGTATCGCGCCCTTCAAGGACGACCCTTCCTTTTCCGGCAAGTTTGCGCTGCACCGCGTTTGCGAAGTCCCTCACGACCTGCCTTTGCGACAGCGAGGAGGCCAGAAGTGAGATATCGGGCCGCCTGATCTCGCACGAGATATCCTCCCCGGCCAGGGTCACCCGCGTGTCGCTGCCGAATTCGAAGGAAAGGGGCAGGTCCCTGAGGAGTTCCTCGATGGTCTCCTCGCTCTTCCTCATCTTGTAGGCGTAGGCGACGCCGCGGTATATGGCGCCGGAGTCGATGTACGTGTACCCGGCCGTCGAAGCGAGGAGCCTGGCAATGGTGGACTTACCGGCACCGCTCGGACCGTCTATGGTGATGATCTTGTTCTTTTTCGGAGTCACGTTGTTTCCCGCAGCCTGAAAAACTGATCCCAAGTAGTCAGTATATACCACTTTTCAACGAAATTCAAAGCCGAAGCCCGCAACGTCGCACGGGGAGCGGGGTGGGCAGCGGGGGCAAGCTCAAAAACCTTATCTCTCGCCCGTTCGTCGCGTTCGCTCCTCTCTCGAGTTCGCAGAGTTCGCAAAGAGAGGAGAAAAGAGAGAAAAGACTGCCGCCGGATCTCGGAGCCTACCAAGATCCGGCGGCCTTCTCGTCCCGCCGTCCCGGCGGGAGAGAAAATAATATCCTTGTCCTTAAACAACCTGTCCCCCCTCATCCCCCCTGTAGTCATAGGTCCTATGGGTCCTATATGTCCTATAGGTCCTATACTCCATCCTCCAAGCCCTATACTACCTCACCCTCCAGTTCCCATCCCTCCACCTGTAAAGGATCCTCTTCTTTTCCCTCCCGTCGCAGACGGGATGCAAAGCCGGCCGGATTTTGGAAGGCTTCGAAATCCGGCCGAATCTTTTCTCTGCGTCCTCTGCGGGCTTGAGAGAGGAGCTTTAGCGACGAACGGGCGAGAGGCAAGGTTGTTGTTGAGGCGGCTTAAAGGAGTCTTTTCAGTTCTTCGATGCAGCGGGTGTTTTCGTAGGGGGTGCCGAAGGAGATGCGGATGGAGTCGGGCAGGCCGTAGGCGCCCATGAAGCGCACGAGGACCTTTCTCTCGAAGAGCTTCTTTGTGATCTCTTCGGCCCTCATGCCCAGCCTGACGAGGATGAAGTTCGCTTCCGTGGGCGTGTATTCGAGCTTGAGCGTCTTCAGGGAATCGTAATAGAAGCTTTTCGCCGCTCTGTTGTTGGCCAGGACGGCGGCGAGGCGGGCCTCGTCCTTCAGGGCGGCGCGTGCCGCGAGAATGGCGATGAGGTTGATGCTGAAGGGCTGTTTCGTCCGTTCGAGGAATGAGACGAGTTCCGCGTCGCCTATCCCGTATCCGACCCTGAGGCCCGCGAGGCCGTAGGCCTTGGAGAAGGTCCTGAGAACGAGGACGGGATACTTGTCGATGACATCAAGCGTTGCGGGGAAAGTCTCACTCTCGGCGAACTCGGCGTAGGCCTCATCGACGACGACGAGGACCTCCGGCGGGAGGGAGGCGATGAAGCCTTCGAACTCCTCCTGGTGGTATATGGTGCCCGTGGGGTTCAGCGGGTTGTTGAGGAAAACGATCCTTGTGCGATCGTCTATCGCGGCCGCTATCTTCGCAAGGTCCGTGGTGAGACCGGTGAGAGGCACCTTTGTCGTCTCGTATCCGTAGATCCTGGCTGCTATGTCGTAGAAGGCGAACGAGGATTCGGTGACTACTACACCATTTCTCCGGTCGTCTTTCATGGCCCTGAATGTCATCTCGATGAGTTCGTTGGAGCCGTTGCCTATGAGAAAGTTGTCTCCCTTGAGACGATAGAGACCGGCGAGGTCGTCCTTGAGTTCCTTTTCTCCCCCCGGATAACGGTTGATCGCGAAAAGGGCGTCGAGTATGGACTCGAAGACCGTCTCCGACGGGGGGTAGGGGTTCTCGTTGGAGGACAGGCGGATCCATCCGTCTTCGTGCCCGTACATGAGGGCCTTCGGGTAGTATGGTATCTTCCTGACGCTGTCTGAGATGGAGACCTTCATTGTCCTTACCTTGTTATCTTCCGGATGAGCGCTTCCGCGTTGTGCTGCATGGCGGCAAAATCTTCCTCGCCGAGCCCCGCTCCAAGTGCCACCCTCAGAGCCTCTCCATCTGTGACGAGGTCCGACGGACCGTGGGAATCGGTGTTGATGACGAGTTTCGCCCCCGCGGCCCCGGCGAGCTTCGCGACGTGACCGTTCGTCAGGGAATGCCCCTTCCGCGTGGTTATCTCCAGGAGGACCCCGCGGTCCCTGGCCGCCTCCACCTCTCTTTGGGTGATGAGGCCGGGATGGGCGAGGATATCGACGCCCGCCTCTATGGCTGCGGCATTCGTCCCTTCCTCCACGGGCTCCGCGATGGTCTCGCCGTGCACGACGACGTAGGAGAAGCCGAGCCTGCGTGCCATGGCGGTGAGCTCACCGATCTGTCTCGCGGGGCAGTGGGTGAGCTCCGCCCCCGCCACGATCCTGATGCCCTCGTGCAGCTCGGCGTATTTCAGAAGTTTCAGGATGGACACGGCGACGTTCTCTATGTTCGTCACGTCCACGTGGTCCGATATGCCGAGTATCCGGTAACCCTTGACCTTTGCCCGGCGGGCAAGCTCAAGGGGAAGCAGTTCCCCGTCGCTCAGGAGGGTATGTGTATGCAAATCGATCATAATTTCCGGATCATAAAGGGCTCTTTTCCGCCCTGGTTGTGTCTATCTTCGGTATTGCTACATCTTGTACTTTCCAAAATCGTCCTGAGAGAGGTTTTCCAGTATGTCTTCCCAATCGGAGGTTTCCGTGACCACCTTGTCACTTTTCTGTGTGGCCAGGTCCACCTTGGCTGAGCGCTGGATAACGCTCTCCTCGACGAAGATGGGGGCGTTCGTGCGAAGGGCGATGGCGATGGCGTCGCTGGGACGCGAATCGATGACCATCCGCTTTCTGTTCACGTCGAGGTGGATAAGGGCATAGTAGGTGTTGTCCTTGAGATCGTTCACCTCGATCTTGAGGATCTTCACCCCCAGGCTGTCGAGCAGGTTCTTGATGAGATCGTGCGTCATGGGTCTCGGCGTCTCAATGTTCTCCAGGGCCGTTGCGATGCTCGATGCCTCGAGAAGCCCTATCCAGATGGGGAGGACGTCCTTTTCCTCCGAATCCTTCAGGAGAACGATGGGTGTATTGGTAAAAGGGTCCACGGTTATTCCGGCAACCTTCATCTCCTTCAGCATCGTTTACCTCCCCGGGGTATCCGGTAGTTCTCCCCGTAATGAATTAGCATACCCTTTTATTATATCCACTTCCACTAATTTGTAAACCAGCCCGGGGTCGCCCCGGAAGTTGACTATCTTGCCGGTCCGCGTCCTTCCTGAGAGTTCGTCGGGGGAGTTTTTGCTCTGGCCTTCGACAAGGACCTCGACCCGGGTGCCCTCCATCGCCCTGTTGGAGTCGAGGGTTATCGCCCTCTGCCTCTTTTGGAATCGGCTGAGCCTTTCGTGGGCGACGGCGGGAGGCACCCTGCCGGTCAGGGCGGCCGCGGCGGTGGATTTCCGTGCCGAGTAGATGAAGGAAAAGACCCCGTCGAACCTCACGGTCTCCATGAGCCTCATGGTCGCCTCGAAATCGCCGTCCTCCTCGCCCGGGAAGCCCACGATGCAGTCGGCGGTGAGGGCGATGCCGGGGCACCTATCCTTGAGGGCTTCGACCTTGCCGAGGTACTCGGAAGAGGTGTAGCCCCTGTTCATGAGGGCGAGGATCCTGTCGGAACCCGACTGGAAGGGGAGGTGGATCGATTCGCAGAGTGTCCGCAAAGTCCCGAAACAGGCGATGAGCTCAGGCGAGATGTCTTTGGGATGGGACGTGACAAAACGCAGCCGGGATATCCCCGGTATCGCATCTATCCCGCTGAGGAGTTCCGGGAAGGAGAGATCCTTATTACCATTATTATATGAGTTGACGTTCTGGCCGAGGAGAGTCACGTCCACGATGCCCCTTTCGGCCATTTCGCGGACCTCGGCAAGGACATCGCCGCTCTTCCTGCTTTCTTCCCGACCCCGCACGTAAGGCACCACGCAGTAGCTGCAGAAGTTGTTGCACCCTTTCATGATGGTCACGTAACCCTTGACTCCCCTGCGGGTGTTATGGGGCCTGATGAGAAGGGAAGGCGAGCAGCCGTCGTCGCCGAAGGCGGACGTGCGGACCTGGCCCGTGGCATTTTCCACGGCTTCGGCTATCCTGTGTATGTTGGAAGGGCCCAGGGAGAAATCAATGAAAGGCAGCCGCTCGAAGATGCTCTCCTTCTCCTGCTGGGCAATGCATCCTGTCACGCCCAGGATCGTACCCTTCTTCCTGCGCAGGTGCTGGAGTCTTCCCATGAGGCTGTAGAACTTTTGCTCCGCCTTTTCCCTGATACAGCACGTGTTGACGATAACGATGTCGGCATCGTCCATGCTGCCCGGCAGATGCCCTTGGTCGATGAGGACGGACCCCATCTTCTCCATATCATGGTCATTCATCTGACAACCGAAATTTTCGATAACAAATCTCATATCAAAAGCTCGTGTTAAGTTTTAAGTGTTAAGTTTTAAGTGAAAGACAAAGACCATGTCAAGCCTTGAGTGGTTGAGGCCTGACACGGTCTTTGCCTAAAACTTAACACCTAAAACTTAAAACGTTTTTATCCTCTTACCTTGAACTTTGGTTCCAGTTTTTCCATTTTCTTTACGATGCCGCCGTACTCAAGTTCGCTGTAGGGGAGCATCGCGGCGCCGGAGAAGCCCTGCTGCCTGATCTCGGTGGCCTTCCGCGAAACGTTGTTCCTGATGTAATCCCAGTAGGGATGATCGAAGCAGTCGGCCGCTTCCGTCAGTTTGCCTTCGTGGACACAGAAGCCCATGGCGGCGACGACGGGCGGTCCGTCGAAGTAGGAAACGCTGGAGTTCATCTTGACGGGCATAAGGGGACCCGTGTGGCTGCCGCGCATGAAGCCGGCGACGTAGTGGCCGATGTTGAAGGGCGCGAGCACCTCGCCCGTGGCGGGGAAAGGACCCTGGCAGCGGACGAGCATGACGGGGTCGTCCTTGCCGGTATACTTGCCGGCTATGTTGTGGAGCCGGGAGGTGCAGGCGGAAGCGGCGATCTCGCCGGTTTCCCGGGAATAGACCGATTCCACGACGTAACGCTCGTTGTCCCTGAGCAGGGCGGCGATATCATAGAGTTCCTCGGGGGCGTTCAATTCGATGACCTTGTCGCCCTCGGTGTGCTCGACGTCCATGATGACGAACGTGAAGCCTTTCGCCATGTTGGGGGAGAGGATGAGCCCGGAGTTGTACATGGGGTCGCAGAACATGAGGTAAAGAGGCAGATTGTAAGCGCCGGGGTCCGTCTTGTCCGCCGCGAACATGACGAAGGGTTCGTTCGGTCTCTCCTCGAACTCCATCTCCGCGACGGCCGGCCCCATGCCCTTGACGTTCCCCGAAAAGGAGTCCTTCAGAAGGTCCTGGCCCGCTCCGTAGAGCCCCTGTTTCTTCGCCACCTGGGTCCCCGCGAGGAAGGCGTCCCAGGCGAGCTTGTGGAGTTTCTCGAAGCCGACCCCGTTCGTGTGGGCGAAGAGGATGGCGACGTCATCGCCGGTGTGGCTCACGAAAAAGTCGTTTACGAGACCTTTGGCTTCGGACTCTACGAATTCTATTACCCGCTTGATCAGTTTCTTGCTGGGCATGATATGCCCGCCGATGCTACCGATGTCAGCTTTGATAATGGATAACGTTGTCTTCATAACAACCTCCTGAAGTGTTTTTGATAAATTTTCATCGAACCGGCGTCTGTTATATCGAGACCCAGGGGGGTGATGGAAACGTAGCCCTTCTCTATGGCGTAGAAGTCGGTACCGCGCCTGCGTTCGTATCTTTCACCGTTGCCGCCTATCCAGTAGTATTTCCGGCCCCGTGGATCGACTCTTTCGTGAACAATATCATTATATATTCTTTTGCCGAGCCTTGTCACGGAAAAACCTTTGAGCTTCTCTCGCGGAAGGTTGGGAATATTGATGTTGACGACGGTGCCCTGGGGAAAGACTCCTTCCGTAAGCCTCTCCATGACGGCGCAGGCGACTCCCGCCGCGTCGTCGAAGAGGAACCCCTCACGAGCGCAGATGGAGACGGCCATCGACGGGATTCCCAGGAAGGCCCCTTCTCTCGCCGCCGCCACCGTTCCCGAGTAGTTCACGTCCCGGCCCATGTTCGGTCCCGTGTTTATGCCCGAGACCACGAAATCAGGGCGCCGCGGGAGGACGGCGTGGACGCCGAGGAGGACGCAGTCCGCGGGCGTTCCGTTCGTCGCGTACGCGCTCCGCGTCACCTCACGGACCCTCAAGGGTTTGTGCAGCGTCACGGCGTGGGCGACGCATGTCCGTTCGCGCTCCGGCGCGATCATGTACACGTCGTGTTTTTCCGACAGGTATCTGCCGAGGGTGACGATCCCCTTTGAATGGATGCCGTCGTCGTTGGTGAGAAGGATAAGCAAGAAGTACCCGGTCTCGAGAAATAAAATATCGGGGCGACGGGATTTGAACCTGCGGCCTCCTGCACCCCAAGCAGGTGCGCTAAACCATGCTGCGCTACGCCCCGATGCACATCAATATAACGGATAGCGGGTCAAAAGTCCATAGTTTTGGGTGGGGCCATCCGCCGGTGACTCCTTTCTATTGACTTTTTCCGCGTCCTTATCATAATATATGTAGTTTTTTTCAGAACCTAAGGTAAGGAGTATCACATGTACGCGATCATCGAGAACGGCGGCAAGCAGTACAAGATCGAAGAAGGTAAGAAAGTTAGGCTCGAGAAGTTCGCCGGCGCGGAAGGCGACGAAGTGAAGATCGAAAACGTTCTTGCCGTCAACACGGGAGAGACCACGCTCATTGGAAGCCCCTATGTTTCAGGCGCATATATCAACGGAAAGGTTGTGACGCAGGGAAGGGACAAGAAGGTTACGGTCTTCAAGTACAAGAGAAGAAAAGACTACAAGGTGAAAAGAGGCCATCGGCAGCCTTTCACGGAACTGCTTGTAGAGAAGATCATAGTGGAGGCATAACATGGCGCACAAGAAGGCAGGCGGAAGCTCACGCAACGGCAGGGACAGCCAGGGCCAGCGGCTCGGCGTCAAGATATACGGCGGTCAGGCCATAAAGGCCGGCAGCATCATCGTCAGGCAGCACGGAACGAAGATCCATCCCGGACAGAATGTCGGCATCGGCAAGGACGACACCCTCTTTGCCCTGATAGACGGAATCGTGAAGTTCGACATGGCAGGTGACAGAAGAAGGGCGCATGTTGTACCTGTTTGATGAAGTTCATAGATGAAGCGATCATTTATGTTGAGTCTGGAAAAGGTGGGAGTGGCTGTGTAAGTT
Source organism: Deltaproteobacteria bacterium UBA1386 (assembly GCA_002305765.1). Classification (GTDB taxonomy): domain Bacteria; phylum Desulfobacterota; class Syntrophorhabdia; order Syntrophorhabdales; family Syntrophorhabdaceae; genus Delta-02. The sequence continues at coordinate 19,607 of DBQU01000012.1, read as the reverse complement.
TCCGACGAGAAAAGTTCATTCCGCGAGGCGGGCCCGACGGCGGTGATGGCGGGAAGGGAGGAGACGTTATCATAGCAGGGAAGAAAGACCTCGCAAGCCTCCACGATTTCAGATACAAGCGCAACTACAAAGCTGAGAACGGAAAAGCCGGAGCGGGAAAGAACAAGACCGGCAGGGAAGGCAGGGACGTCACAATACACGTGCCTCTCGGCACCGTCGTTTACGACCGCGATACCTCAGAGCTTCTGTTTCAGGTCCTCAGGGATGGCGAGACGCACGCGGCAGCCCTGGGTGGCAGGGGAGGCAGGGGGAACACCAGGTTCGTCACCTCCACCCACCGGGCCCCTCTGGAGTTCGATGCCGGCGAAGAGGGACAGAGGCGGTGGCTTCACCTCGATCTCAAGCTCCTCGCCGATGTCGGCCTCGTCGGCCATCCCAACGCGGGAAAATCGACCCTCATCTCCCGCCTGACCCAGGCGAGACCGAAGGTCGGCGACTATCCCTTCACCACCCTTACCCCGGCCCTGGGGGTCCTCGATGACAATGAGAAGACCTTCGTCATCGCCGATATCCCGGGCATCATCGAGGGGGCGTCGAAGGGGAAAGGCCTGGGTCTTGCCTTCCTCAAGCACATCGAGAGAACGAACGCGCTTCTCATCGTTCTCGACCTCTCCTCGGACGACGTGAAGGGAGACTACAGGACCCTCCTCGAGGAGTTGGGGAGCTACAACGAGGCGATGCTTCAGAAGCGAAGGCTCGTGATACTCAACAAGGCCGACCTCGTGACTCCGGACGTGGCTCAGCGGTGGAGGTCGTACCTTAAGAGAAAGGGAGAGAAGGCGGTCGTCGTCAGCGCTCTTACCCTCGCGGGGGTCGACGAGTTGGTTTCGGCGATCTCCGAGGGCGTTGAAGCGTTGAGACAGAACCTCAACCAGGCGGTCTAGAGGATGAAGAAAAGCGGCGCGCATATGAACCGTCTCGTCATCAAGATAGGAACTTCCGTCCTTCTCGACGATGAGAAGAAGATCTCCACCGGCAGGATCAGGGACATCGCCCGGCAGGTCAGGAAGGTCAAGGAGAAGGGCATCGATGTCATCATCGTCTCCTCGGGGGCGATCGGCTGCGGCATGGAGACCCTCGGCCTCGCCCGCAAGCCGAAGGAGATGGCGAAGCGGCAGGCACTGGCATCGATCGGCCAGGTGCTCCTCATGAAGATGTACCGCGAGAACTTCGAGAAGAAGGGCATGAAGGTGAGCCAGATACTGCTCACCCATGAAGACATAAAGAACAGGACACGCTGCCTCAACCTGACGAATACCCTTGATACCCTCCTCAAGATGGACATCGTCCCCGTCATCAACGAGAACGACGCCCTATCCTTTACGGAGATAAAGTTCGGCGACAACGACAACCTGTCGGCTCTCATCGCCCAGATCGCCACGGCCGACCTGCTTCTCATACTCTCCGACGTGGAAGGGCTCTTCGACCGTGATCCCAACCGTTATCCCGACGCGAAGATGATCCCCGTCGTTCACAGGATCGACGAGGAGATAGAGGGGACGGCTACGCAGTCGGCGAGCGAGAAGAGCGTCGGCGGCATGGTGAGCAAGCTCGAAGCCGCGAAGAAGGCGGGACTGTACGGGATACCCACGCGTGTCGTTCTCGGAGGCAGCAAGGACGTGATCCTGAAGGTCGTGGAGGGCCGGCAGATCGGCACGCTCTTTCTCCCCGGCAGGAAGCTCGCCCGCCGCAAGTGGTGGACGGCCTTCGCCTTCAAACCGAAAGGCGTCATATGGGTCGACCAGGGCGCCGAGCGCGCCGTGGTGGAGAACGGCAAGAGCCTTTTGCCGTCGGGCGTGGTCAGGATCGACGGCCATTTCACGAGTGGCGACTGCGTGGAGATGAAGAACGGTTCGGGCACGGTCGTGGCCCGGGGCATCGCGAACTACTCCTCCTCCGAGATGGACAGGATAAAAGGCCTGAAAAGTCTTGATATAGAGAAGGAGCTTGGATATAAATACACGGAAGAAATGGTCCACAGGGACAACATGGTGGTGATATGAGACCGGAAAAGCTTGCCCAGAAGGCGAAAGGCGCATCAGATACCCTGGCGCACGCATCCACGGACGAGAAGAACAGGGTGCTCGAACGCCTTGCCGAGGCGCTCGGGAAGAACCAGGATTACCTGTACGAAGAGAACATGAAGGACGTGCGCGCCGCCGAGAAGGAAGGCATGGCAAAGAGTCTCGTCGACCGCCTCCGCATCGATGACAAACTCATCAGGGAGATGCAGGGGAGCTTGAGAGATGTGGCGGCCCTCCCGGACCCCGTCGGGGAGATCGTCAAGGTCTGGAAAAGACCCAATAACCTTCTCGTGGGCAGAATGAGGATCCCCATCGGCGTCATCCTCATCATCTACGAGTCCCGTCCCAACGTGACCATAGAAGCCTTTTCGCTGTGTCTCAAGAGCGGCAACTGCGTCATCCTGAAGGGAGGGTCGGAGGCGTACCATTCCAACAGGGCCCTCTACCGGCTCATCGTGGAGACTCTGAAGGGGTCGAAGATATCCCCCGATGCCGTCCAGTTCGTGGACACCGCGGACCGCGACTACATCTACACCCTTCTCGAAAGGGAGGAGGAAATAGACCTCGTCATACCCAGGGGGGGCGAGGCCCTTATCCGCAACATAGTGGAACGTTCCCGCATACCCGTTCTCAAACATTACAAGGGGGTATGCCACATATACGTCGACGACGAGGCCGATCTCACGATGGCCGTCGACGTCGCCGTCAACGCCAAGGTCCAGAAGCCGGCCACATGCAACGCCCTCGAGACCCTTCTCGTTCACGAGAAGGTCGCGAAGTCCTTCCTCCCGAAGGTGCACAGGGAGCTCTCCCGGCAGGGCGTCACGATGAAGGGTTGCCCGAAGACGGTGGCCATCCTAAAGGATATCGGCAGGGCCACGAAGGAAGACTGGCCCATGGAGTACCTCGACCTCACGCTGGCCGTCAAGGTGGTCGCGGACATGGACGAGGCCGTCGACCATATCAGGAAGTACGGGTCGAGCCATACCGAGGCCATCGTAACAGCGAACTACGAAAGGGCCTGGAAGTTCCTCCGCGAGGTCAACTCCTCGCTGGTGCTCGTCAACGCCTCGACACGGCTCAACGACGGTTTCCAGCTCGGCCTCGGCGCGGAGATGGGCATCAGCACAACGAGGCTCCATGCCTTCGGGCCCATGGGCTTAGAGGAGCTCACAGTGACGAAATTCATCGCCTTCGGTGATGGGCAATTGCGGACGTAAGGACGGTACAATGGCAACTGGTGTCTTTGGCGGAACCTTCAACCCGGTGCACGTGGGGCACTTGCGCGTCGCCGAGGAGATCAGGGAGGATTTCCACCTGGACAGCGTCTATTTCATCCCATCCCATGTTCCTCCCCACAAGGAAGCCGCGGGCGGGCTCCCCGGCGAGCGCCTGAGGATGCTGAAGGCCGCCGTCAGGGGCAACGCCTCCTTTAAGGTCTCCGACATGGAGATACGGCGGGGAGGGGTATCATACACCATCGACACGCTGAAGAGACTGGAGCGGCGTTTCGATGACATCCATTTCATCATCGGCGTCGACGCCTTCCGGCAGATAGACACGTGGCACCATTACGAAGAGCTCTTCTATCATACCGGTTTCATCGTGATGACGAGGCCCGCCTCGCTACCGGCCGATATACCGGAAATGGTGCCCGAGGCGGTGCGCGTGAAACTGACCGCCCTCGGAGATGGTGTTTACCGCCACGAATCGGGCAAGAAGATATACCTTCGAGCGGTGACACAGATGGATATCTCCTCGACGAAGGTTAGGGATCTCCTCAGGGGCGAACGGTCCATCAGGTATCTCGTGCCACCCGGCGTGGAGAAGATAATAATTGAAAGGGGGTTGTACAGGTCCTCAGATGAAACCCGGTGATATGGTAGAAGCGTGCGGAAGGCTGGCAGACGACAAGAAGGCCCTTGACGTTGTCGTTATGGACCTGACAGGTATCACGGACATCGCTGATCACTTCGTTATAGCCGGGGGGACCAGCGAACGACATGTGAGGACCATCGCGGACGGGATACGGGAAGGCATGAAACAGGAGGGAGCGAGGCCGCTCGCCGTCGAAGGGTACGACGAAGGCCGCTGGGTCATCCTCGATTATCAGAGCGTCGTCGTCCACATCTTTCTCGAACAGCTCAGGGAGCTCTACGATCTGGAAAGCCTGTGGATCGAAGCGAAAAGGCATAGGATCAAGAACGAAAATAAGAACACAGAGGTGGGGAATGAATAAGGAAAAAGTTGAATTCTACCGCAAGACACTTCTCAAGATGCGCGAGAACATACTCAACAAGGCGAAGAAGCTGAAAGAGGATTCATATAACCTCGGGACGGACGGGATCCAGGACATGGCCGACGCGGCAAGCAACACCTATAACGCGGACATCCTGATGAGCATAAGCGACAACGATCTCACCATACTCAAGGACATCGACAACTCCCTCGACAAACTGAGCAAGGGCTCCTACGGCATATGCGAGGAATGCGAGGAGAAGATCAGCGAGAAAAGACTTGAAGCAAATCCTGTGGCACGGTATTGTATAACCTGTAAGCGACAAATGGAGGAAAAGGGTTTATAGCGGATGCGGTACAAGATATTCTTTTTCGTTCTGGCGCTTTTTCTTGTCTTCTATTTCTACATCGCGCATCTGAACCCCGAGAATGTGAAGTTCTATTACGGAGGGGCACGGCCGATAGAGCTCTCGCTGGCCGAGTTCATCATAGCCTCCTTCTGTATCGGCGTCATCATATCGATCATCATCAGTTTTTTCTATGATGTGAAGACCACGATAACATCGTGGATGGCCAGGCGCTCCGAGCGGAAGAGCGAGGAGTACCTGGGGCTCCTGGAAAAGGCCCGGCACTACGACCTCAAGGGCGACCGGGAAAAGGCCATCGAACATCTCGACAGGCTCTCGCGCCGCAACCCGGGCCGCGAGGAAACATACATCGCCCTTGCCGATATCTACGTTTCCATGGAAGATTACGAGAAGGCGAGGGAGACCCTCGATCTCGCGGAGACGACCCTGGGGAAGACGGAGAACGTCCTTTTCAAGAAGGTGAAGGTGAACATCGCCTCCAGGGATTACAACAAGAACGAAGGCATATTGAAAGAGATCCTGCGGATAAACGAATCAAGCCTCAAGGCGGCGCGACTACTTCGGGACCTCTACATATGGAAGAAGGACTGGGACGGCGCCTATGACGTGGAAGTGAAGATCAAGCGCCACGTCAAGACCGATGAAGAGACGAGACGGCTTGTCGGCATCCGCTACGAGAAGGTGTGCACCCTCTTCAACGAAAGGTTCTCCGCCAATGCGGACAGGATCATCGATGAGCTCAAGGAGATCATAGGCGAGGACAAGCGCTTCATACCGGCCTACATCCTCCTCGGGGAGGCATACAAGAAGACGGGCAAGCTCAACGAGGCCGGCCGGGTCTATGGAAGGGGATACACAAAGACGGGCCACGTGGAGTTCCTGCTGAAAATGGAAGACCTCTACATAGACAGGGGCGATCCGGAGGTCATCCTCAAGATCTATCGCAGGGTCCTCGACGTGTCTCCCGAGGACCACCTGATCTCCTTTCTCTACGCGCGGCTCTGCCTGCGCCTCGAGATGATCGACGAGGCGATCGATACCCTCAACACCCTCATAGCCGAGGGCGAAGACTTCAAGGGTCTTCACCGGGCGATGGCAGAGGCCTATATCCACCGGGGAGAACTGGAGAACGCCGTCGAGGAGTTCCGGGGCGCCTTCCCGATAGAGCAGCAGGTCTACATACCTTTCGTCTGTACCAAGTGTCAGGCCATAAAGGAGGAGTGGAGCGACTTCTGCGAGAGCTGTTACAGCTGGAACACGATAAATGTGAAGAAGGAGGAATTCCTCCACGCCGACATGAACGAACTGCGCATGCTCTACGATGAGGCGGAATGGACCCGAGGTGAACCATCATGATGGACGAGCTTCTCTTATCGAACGACAACAAGGTCATTTTTCTCATACTTGACGGTCTCGGAGATATCCCGAACCCCGATTTCGGTCTTATGACCCCTCTCGAAGCCGCTGCCAAGCCGAACATGGACCATCTTGCCACGAAAAGGGGCGTGCTCGGCAGGATCATACCCGTCGGCACGGGTATCACGCCCGGCAGCGGTCCGGGGCACCTCAGCCTCTTCGGGTACGATCCCGTGGCCAGCGAGATCGGCCGCGGCGTTCTCGAAGTCCTCGGTCTCAACATGGACCTGCGTAACGGGGACCTTGCGGCACGGGCCAACTTCTGCACCATCAGGGAAGACGTGGTGACCGACCGCAGGGCGGACAGGATCCCGACGGAGGAGACGGAAAGGCTCTGCGCCATGATCAGCGCCTCGGTGAAAGACATCGAAGGCGTCGAGGTCATCATCAGACCGGGGAAGTCCCACCGGTTTGCCGCCATATTCAGGGGCGCGGGTTTGAGCGACAAGCTTACCGACGCCGACCCCCACAAGGACAACAAGCCTTTCGCATATACCACTGAGAAGGCGAAAGGCGCGGAATTCGCCGCCCGTGTGGTGAACGGTTTCATCGACAGGGTCAGGGACCTGCTCAAGGCCGAGCCGGTGGCCAACGGGGCGCTGCTCCGCGGTTTCTCCCAGAAACCGGACATAACACCCTTCGCGAAGAGATACAGGATGAAGGCGCTCGCCATCGCGACGTACCCGATGTACCGGGGGATCGCGAAGGTCCTCGGTATGGATGTCAAGGAGGAGCCGGGCAGTTACGAGGAGGCCGTGGACATCCTGAAGAAGAACTACAACGACTACCAGTTCTTTTTCTTCCACGTGAAGGAGACGGACCTTGCCGGCGAGGACGGCAATTTCAAAGAGAAAGTGAAGGCGATCGAGGACGTGGACAGGTTCCTTCCCGGGATATCGGCCCTCGATCCCCAGGCGCTCGTCGTAACGGGCGACCACTCGACGCCCTGTCCGCTTAAAGGACACAGCTGGCATCCCGTTCCCCTTCTCATTGTTACGAAAACGGGTGAGACCGACGGACTTGCCTTTCACGAGAAGAACTGCATTGTCGGGAGCGCGGGAACCATATACAGCAAGGAACTCATGTCTCTAGCCCTTGCCCACGGAGGGCGGCTCGACAAGTACGGTGCTTAGCCTTTTCAACTGCGCGTTAGCCCTCTTCTACCCCGAATCCTGTGTTGTCTGCGGCGCGGATGGCAGCGTCCTTTGCCCACGATGTATCGACGATCTGAGGACCGTCAAGGAGACCGAAGTGTGCCCTGTGTGCGGTAGATGGCTGGGAAGGCGCATTCCGTGCGCGGTCTGCAGCGGGGCGGAGATGGGGTTCTCCCGGGGCATCTACGGTTTCTACTACGAAAGGGGCCTGCGGGAAGCGGTCCACGCCTTCAAGTTCCGGGGCAGAAAGGATGTCGGCAGGCGGCTTGCCCGACTGGCCGGGGAGAAGGTGCGCCCCTTGAGGGGCGCCTTCGACCGTATCGTGCCCGTTCCCGTTTCCGGCAGGCGGCTTCGCGAGAGAGGCTTTAACCAGTCCTACATCATCTCCGAGGAAATATCGTCCATCGCGGGTGGAACCGTCGACCACCGGGCGCTCGTCAAGCGCGGCGGTACCCGGGACCAGTTCACCCTGTCCCGGCGGGAGCGCAAGAGCAACGTGAGAGGCGCCTTTCACGTGCGCGACAGGTCGTCCGTCGAAGGGAAACGCGTCCTTCTCGTCGACGACCTCTTCACGACGGGATACACGGCCTCCGAGGCCGCTCGGACCCTCAAGGCGGCGGGCTCGACGGACGTCACGCTTTTCGCCCTGGCAAGGACACCGTGATGAAGAAGGTTGTTGTCGTGCTCTCCGTGTTGGTTGCGCTCGTGGTCCTCGGGATCGTCATCGTGACCTACAACCTGCCCGCGGTCCTGTCCCATCTCCTTACGCGGTCGACGGGAATGTCCGTCAGGATCGAAAGGGCGGACCTGTCTTTCAGCGACGGCACGGTGGCCCTGACACTGGGGAACACCCGGTTCAAGGGACCCGTTTCGGGTAAGGTCGGGACCCTGGCGGCACGCATGTGGTTCTCGGGGGGGATGATCCTCGACCGCCTGACGATCAAGGATTTCGACGTTGTCGTCGGCAAGGTCGAAATGACCAAGGGAGGTTTCTCCACCACCATCGGACTCCTTGAGGTCTCGAACGGTACCGTGATCGTGGGAGATCGCAAACTGGTCATCGGGTCGATAGTCGCCGAGAACATCAACACGAAAAAACCTTTGCGTTTCGTTGCGTCGATCACCGACCCCGACCATGCCGGCAAGGTCAGAGTCGTCGGGGGCAGCATTGTCGAGAACGGAAAACACCGCGTCAAAGGGTCCGTGGAGGTCGATGCCTTCGGCCTCGAGAAGATAGACCCTATTCTGAACGGCGTCGTCAACGGGAAAGGGGAGTTCGTCTTCTACGAGGGAGCCCTTACCCTCACCGGTAAATGCGATTCACCGAAGCTCACAATACGGGACACCTGGCTTAAGAAAGCCCTCGTCGTCAACAAGGTTACGGCAAGGTCCACGATCACGACGAAAGGCCCCGATGTTCACATAGCCGTGTACGACACGAAATACAGGGATGCCCCCTTCACCATCGACGTGAGCATGAAAAACCTCCTTTTCTCACGTCTCGATATCACGTCGGGTTCCATACCCATGAGCGCCGTGAGGGAGTATCTCATGATGGACGAAGCAGGGTATGACGTCTGGGCGTATGTCAGGGATGGGTTCCTGAAGATCAGGAAGATAACCTATGAGAAGAAGAAACCTTTTATCGCCGAACTGGAATTGAAGGGTCTGACGGGCGAATACGAAGGCAAGAGGCTCACAGATATTTCCGGTGTGCTTGAGATGATAGATAACAAGGGGACCCTGTCGGAGGGCAAAGGTTTCTTCAAAGCCACCTCCTTCCACGATCTCAAGGGGACCATGGAGTTCGGGAAGAAGCCCCGTATACAGCTGACGGGAAAGTACGTCATTGATCTGCAGCACGTCGGCGAGTTTGTGGACATGAGGGGTGTGGTCGTCCAGAAAGGCACCGCGGAGGGCACCGTCGAGGTGGACAGCGGACAGGGAAAGCACCCGCTGAAGCTCGGGGGCTCGGGCCGGATAAAAGGCGCGGAAATCTCCTGGAAGGGACAATCTTTTACGGTGGACGGTCCCTTCAGGCTTGCCGGCCGGGAAATGACCTTCGATCCCATTGTGGTGACCGGCCGGGAGACGCAGGTGACCATGCAGGGCAAATGGGGACCCCAGGGTCTCACAACCTCCCTGAAAGGCTACATCGACCCGGGGCTTCCGGGCAGGTTTGCGGGCAAAACCGTCCGGGCGTCGGGGAAGGCCGTCGTCGATGCCCGTGTGACGGTAGCCGACGGGCAGATAGGAGTGAACGGGAACGCCAATATGGATGATGTGATCTTCGCCGTGCCGGGCTTCATACGAAAGACGAAGGGCGTTCAGAGCAGGGCCGCGGTGAAATTCACGAGGAAAAAGACGGGCGAGATAGTTGTGGATGACCTCTCGTGTAACCTCGACACGATCAACGTCCGTGCCTCGGGAAAGATAAGCGGCGACGGCGGGATCGAGAGCCGGGTCACCCTGCGCGCGAAGGATACGGGGAGGGCGGCATCGCTCTTCTCTCTCGGCGAGGACATAAGGGGCGGAGACGTATCCATCGATCTTGCCGTCAGCGACCTTCGATTCCCCCTGACGAAACTTCCCTGGGTCGTCGGTTCCGCGTCGATGAAAAAAGGCTTCATGAAGGTGCCCGGCATTCCGAAGGTCCTTGCCAACATCGACCTCAGGGCAGGTTTCCGCGGCCACGAGTTCGATGTCACGGTGAGCGGATTGAAGACGGGGGGGAGCGTCCTGAAGAAGGCGTCTCTCAAGGTCACGGGTTTCGAGCAGCCGAAGTTCGACGTCCTGGTCAGCATGGACAAACTTGACATGGCGGATTTCGGGGGCGGCAAAGAGTTCAAACTCAAGAGCCTCAGCAAGGACGGCATCCTCGCGCGTTCAAGCGGGAACCTGTCGGTCAGAGCGAAAGAGATGAGCTTCGGAAGCATCCCGGCCAGGGACCTCGAGATAAACGCGTTCATGACGGACCGCAAGATAAACGTATCTGACCTGAAGCTGCGCGTGTTCGGCGGCGAGATGGACATGAAAGGCATGCTGGACCTCTCAGGGCGGGTCCCATCCCTGTATACGAACGGGAGGATGACGCGGGTCAAGGCGGGGCTCTTCATGGCGGCGATGGGCGGCACATCCCAGGAGATATCCGGCGAGGCCTTCATCACGGGCACCCTCAAGACGGAGGGAACGACGATGAAGGACTTCAAGGCCAATCTAGGCGGCGACACGGCCGTCTACAGCAGGGACGGGGTCATCAAGAGATGGAAGCTCCTCTCCAAGATATTCGCGCTTCTCAACGTGTACGACCTTGTGCGCGGCAAGATCGATTTTGGCAAGGACGGACTGGCGTACACCAAGGCGGGTGCATCCTTCACGATCAACAAGGGGATCTACCATACCAACAACTTTCTCCTCGACAGCCCCTCGATGGTCATAACGGGGGCGGGCGACATCGACATCAGCAAGGAAACGATCAATGCAACGCTTGAGGTCTCCCCGCTCGTTGCCCTCGACAGGACGATCGACAAGATCCCCATCGTGAGGAGCATCCTCAAGAACAAGAACAAGGGTTTTCTCTACGTCACATACAGCGTCTCAGGGTCATTTGACGATCCCGATATCAGCACGAACTACGTGGGAACAGTGGGCACGAAATCGCTGGAGATCCTGAGGAACATACTCGTTTTTCCGAAAGAGGTCTTTGAGAGAAAATGAAGATCGGAATCATAGGAGCGGGAAAAGTGGGCATCTCCCTGGGTTACGTTCTCAGGGGCAACGGGGCCGACGTTACAGTCATCTCCGACAGGCTTCCCTCGGCTCTGGAGACGGCGCGTGGTTTCCTGGGGACCGACATGGCCTACACGGGGGACGTGATGGAGGTTGTGAGGAGTTGCAGCGTCGTGGCCATCGCCACGCAGGACAGGGAGATAGCCGGCATTGCGAGGGACATATTCAAAGCCGCCGGCGACCTGACGGGAAAGCTCTTCTTTCATACGAGCGGCGCCGATCCCTCGTCGATCCTCTCTCCTCTCGATGAAAAAGGTGCCCACCTGGGATCGCTCCACCCCCTGCAGACCTTTCCCGATATCGAAAGCGCCATTGAGGTCCTTCCCGACACGAGCATATTCATCGAAGGCGACGAGAAGGCCCTCGCCGTGCTCCGGGTCATCGCCGGGCACCTGGGGGCCAGTATTCACACCATCGCGGGAAAGGACAAGGTCTTCTACCATCTCGCGGCCGTCTTCGTCTGCAATCTCCTTTCGGCCCTCATGCACTCCGGAACAGGTGTGATGGACCGGATAGACGTGTCCCTCGAACCCTTCCTCCCCATCATACGGGCAACGATGAAGAACATAGAGGCGAAGGGCCCCCTCGCTGCACTCACGGGTCCCGTCGTGCGTGGAGACGACAAGACCATCCGCTCCCACCTCGCCGCCATGGAGGACATGCCGCTCCACAGGGATATCTATCTGGCGCTCTCGAAGATGGCCCTCGAGATGGTGAGGGAGAGGAAGGCCTTGAGCGAAGCCGAAATCGAAATCCTCCGGCGCGTGCTTGAAGGCGGGGAAAAGACTTAACTACTTTATCTCACGCCCGTTCGTCGCGTTCGCTCCTCTCTCAAGCTCCCAGAGGTCGCAAAGAGAGGAGAAAAGAGAGAAAAGATCGCCGCCGGATCTCGGAGCCCCCAGGATCCGGCGGCGATCTCGTCCCGCCGTCCCGGCGGGAGATGACACGACAGGTCTTCGTGGGTTGTTTTTTCTTTGGTGTCGTGCTACAGAGTAAAAGGGAATTCATTCAATGTGTTGACACGGGGGGTTTGTGATGAAGGAGAAGCTTGCCCGGCTTTTTTCTCCCGGCTCCGTTGCGGTCGTCGGGGCATCCAACAGTTTCGACAAGCTCGGTTATCACGTGATGAAAAGCCTCGTCGGCAATTACCGGGGGAGGATATTCCCGGTGAATCCCAAAGGCGAGAAGGTCTGGGGTCTCTTGTCGTATCCTTCCCTGGAGGCGATACCCGGCGACGTGGACCTTGCGGTCGTCGCCGTGCCTGCGGGTATGGTGGGTGAGACCCTGCACGCGTGCGGGCGCAAGGGGACAAGCGGCGTGGTGCTCATCACCGCGGGCTTCAAGGAGATCGAAGACCCGGTCGGGGCCTCCCTCGAGGCAGAGATAGGGGGTGTTGCCGGGCAGTATGGTCTGCCGATCATCGGGCCCAACACCTTCGGCTTCGTCAACCTGAGCTGCGACGTGAACGCCTCATTCACGTCGGAATTCTCGCGGATACAGAAAGGCGGCGTCGCACTCGTCAGCCAGAGCGGGGGAATCTGTCACCTCTGCGGCTTTCTCGCCATCGAGCAGAGGGTGGCCATGTCGAAGTTCATGAGCCTCGGCAACCGCTGCAACGTGGATTTCCCGGAGCTTCTCGAATACCTTGTGGAAGAGGACGACTCAACGAAGGTGATCGCGCTGTATATTGAAGGGCTTGATGAGCCGAGAAGGCTTCTCGATGTCGCGAAGTCGCTTAAGGGAAGGAAGCCCATCATTGCCCTGAAGGCGGGCAAGAGCGAAAAGGGCGACAGCGCGAGCCGGTTCCATACCGGTTCGCTCGCCGGCAACCAGGCGATCTGGAGAGGCGCCCTGCGCCAGGCGGGCATTCTGGAGGTTGCCACGGCGGAGGAGCTTCTCGATACGGCAAAGGCCATCGACTCGTGTCCTCTGCCTCCGGGAGCACGCGTTGCCGTTCTCTCCGGCCAGGCGGGTCCCGGGATGATCGCCTCCGACGCCCTCGAGCCCCACGGGCTCAGCCTGTCGCGCTTCTCGGAGGAGACCCAGCGGCGGATCAATGACCTCCTGCCGCCCATCGCCATCCGCACCAATCCGGTTGATATGGGGCCGGCGTGGTACAATCCCGGGAATATCATCGAGATACTGAGAGCCGTCCTCGAAGACGAAGGCACGGACGGCGTCATTTTCCTCGCCATGTACGCGTCGGCAAACCTGAAGCTGGCGGAAGGGATGGTCGAGTACATGAAGGCGGTCGACCCTTTCCGGAAGCCCGTCATTGCCTGTTTTACGGCTCCTCCCGGCATATGGGACGGACCGATAGATGCGCTGGACAGGAAGAAGGGGATCGCGATCCTTCCCACGCCGGAGCGGGCCGCTCAGGCCATGGCCAACCTGTGGAAGGTGAGCGCGCTTATGAACGCTGAGGGGGTTGGGACATGGGACCGTTGATGCTCTCCGTGGATGCCGTGACATTCCTTGAGGAGGAGGGGTTCCCTGTCCTCAGGAGCCTTCTGGCGGCAAGCGAGGACGAAGCCGCTGTGAAGGCGGCGGAGATAGGCTTTCCTGTTACTCTCAAGCTCTCATCTCCGGACGTGGTGCACAAGACGGAGGCCGGCGGCATACGGGTCTCCCTCAGGGACGCCGCCGAGGTGAGACAGGCTTTCACGGAGATGGTGAGCGCTTTCACCTCGGGCAACCCCGGAAAGAGACTCGACGGGGTTATGGTGCAGGAGCAGGGATGGGGTGCCGAGGTGATCGTGGGCATGCTCACCGACCCGCAGTTCGGTCCCGTTCTCATGTGCGGACTCGGAGGCGTCTTCGTGGAAGTAATGAAGGACGTGTCCTTCAGGCTCGTTCCGATAGAGCGCCGGGACGCAAGGGATATGCTGGAAGAACTGAAGGGGTATGAGGTGCTCGTCAATCCCCGGAGCGGCTCCACCGATATTGCGGCAGTCGAGGACTTTCTGCTCAGGGTCTCGACCTTTCTCGAAGACCATCCGGAGGTGCAGGAGATGGACCTCAACCCCGTGTTTGTCTCTTCCCGGGGCGTCAGGATCTGCGATGCCAGAATAAAAACAGGTTGACGGCCCTTTTTTGCCTGCGCTATCCTTTTACGTTGCGGGTATGCGGCAGGCAACGGATCGACGGCTGCATTTCCCTCCATAACACTCATGGTACTGTAACGCGCATGATTGCCAGAATCCCCGAACCATTCACTCCGCGACGCATAAAGCGTATCTGGACAGGTACGCTGCTGGGGATCGCGATCGGCATCGTGTCGGGTCTGGGCGGGATCGTCTTCAACTGGGCGATCAAGGTGGGCACGACGTTCTTCACCCATGACCTCGTCCTGTACCTCACTCCGGGGCACCTCCCGGACTTCACCTTTCTCGGTTTTCCTTTCAGCAGGTGGATGATGCTCTGGGTCCCCGCTCTAGGGGGGCTCGTCTCGGGCTTCCTGGTGTTCCGCTTCGCCCCGGAGGCGGAGGGGCACGGTACGGATGCCATGATCGACAGTTTCCACAGGAAGAAGGGCCTTGTGCGCAAGCGGGTGCCCGCTATCAAGACCTTCGCATCGGCCGTCACGATAGCGTCGGGGGGCTCGGCGGGCAAGGAAGGGCCCATAGCTCAGATCGGCTCGGGGTTCGGCTCCATACTCGCGTCGTATCTGAAGCTGAGCGAAAGGGAGCGGCGCATCATGCTCCTTGCCGGGGCCGCGGGCGGAATAGGGGCCATATTCAAGGCTCCTTTGGGTGCCGCGCTCTTTGCCGCCGAGGTCCTCTACAGCAGTGCCGATTTCGAATTCGAGGCGATCATCCCCTGTATCCTTTCTTCCGTCATCGGATTCATGGTCTTCACGTTCTATGACGGGACGGCGACGATCTTTCGGATCCCCGCATTCACTCTTGCAACTGCCGGACAGTTGCCGTTCTATGTCGGGCTGGGACTTCTCTGCGCTCTTGTGGGCTATTTCTATGTTAAAGTTTTCTACGGTACGAGGGACCGGTTCTTCAGGCGCCTTGACATGCCGAAGTGGCTGAAGCCCGCCCTGGGAGGTCTGATGCTCGGTGTCCTCGCCTTCTTCCTGCCCGAGATCCTCGCGGGAGGGTACCAATGGATCCAGTCGGCCATCGACGGGCACCTTGCGGTAGGTCTCATGATAGCCCTCGTTTTCGGCAAGATCGTGGCCACGTCGCTGACCATCAGCTCCGGCGGGAGCGGGGGTGTGTTCGCCCCGTCCCTTTTCATCGGTTCCATGCTCGGGGGTTTCTACGGGGACATCTGTGGAAGGATATTTCCGGAGATCGTGACCCAGCCCGCCGCCTTTGTCCTCGTCGGCATGGGAGGTTTCTTCGCCGGGGTGGCAAAAACCCCGATCGCCGCGCTCATCATGGTTGCCGAGATGACCGGAGGCTACAGCCTCATCCTTCCCATGATGATCGTGTCCGCCCTTGCGTACCTTCTTCTCGGGAAGACGACCCTCTATGAAAAGCAGGTGGCCACGCGGGTCGATTCTCCCGCTCACGTGGGGGAATACTCGGTGGACATCATGGACCACCTCCTGGTCAAGGACGCGGTGGTGCCCGACAGGAAGATCGAGACCATCCCCGAAGAGATGGGATTCGAGCTCATGGTGGACCTCATGGCGGATTCATATCAGCAGGATTTTCCGGTTGTGGACAGGAACGGCAACCTTGTCGGGATCATCTCCATGACCGATCTTCGCACCGCCATGGCGGACTCTTCGCTCCATCGCCTCCTTGTCGCGCGGGACATAGCGGTTACGGGCGTGACGGCGGTCACCCCGGAGGACTCCCTGAACACGGCCTTGCAAATCATGGCTGATATGAACGTGCGGGAACTGCCGGTGGTGGAGAGGGGGGACCCGGGCAGGATCGTGTCAATGGTAAGCAGAAGGGATATCACCCGCGCATACCACAATGAGATGGAACGCAGAGGCTCCCGCAGGACGGGAGGGGCGAAGGGCTAGGCCCCGACACGATCGAAGCGGACGGAAGCCGTGGGAATTGAGGGGTCTGTCGTCTGTCCTTCTCGATGCGGGGCAGGTGAACTGGCAGAAAGATGAAGGTCGATAAAGCGGGCTGAGGGGTAACGCGGGGGGGGACACGCTGCTTCTTCCCCGGGCGGCCACGCTTCGGATCACACCCGGCAAAAAAAGTTCAAGAGTTCCAGAGTCAGAGACGCGTATTCCGACCCGACCGCCCCGTCAACCGGAACGGAACGCTGGACGATCTTACCGGGGCCTCTTTTCTTCTTGAACTCTTGAACCCTGGAACTCTTGAACCGTCTTCCAGTCTTTGACGATCTCTATCTCGTTCGATGAGGTTGTCGTTGGCATCTGTTCAAAGGGTCTCTTGCAGAAATCGAACCGGATCCTGTATCGGCCCGGTTCCAGTCCCGCGGGGAGCGTTCCGCGGATCGATCGGGACGCGTTCCGGTCGTTTATCATGACGCACTCTTCCCCGTCCCGCCCTTCGATCATCAGCGCCGTCATGCCGTTCTCTCCGTCGCCGTCCCTGAGCAATGAGGCGGTCTTGCGGACCCCGAAGGGGAAGTCGCTCAGGGACGTCAGAAAGAAACGGACCTTTTCCCCCTGTCTGTAGCGGTCGTATTCGGTCGAGAAATAGAGCTTGCGGTTGAATTCGCTTTCCCTGGTGCCGGTCTTTGACGTTGCCGCTTCCCAGAAGCGGGGTTTTCCGGAATCGAGGTGTATGTTCTTGCCCCCGTAATGGCCGACGCCGCAGCAATTCCCCCTCCGGATGATCTCCCACAGGAGCTTGCCGTTTATCCCGTCAAGGTAGAAGTCCAGCGCCATGCCGTCCATGTGGGTGCTTGTCCTCGCCACGTTGCCGCCGGACTTCTTCAGCTTCTGGTTATATGCGGGGCTTCTGTAGCCCGAGACGAGGTGGATGGTCTTGCCCGGGGCGACCCTGTCGGTGAAATGATCGAGCAGAACGAGAAGCCTCAGGGAGATGTGTTCCCCCTTCCGACCGTCGGTAAAACCGAAGACCCTGTCGATGGCGTCGAGCGCGTTCTCGTTGAGCTTGCCATCGGCAGCAAAGAGGTTCACTGTTGCTTCCCGTCCGCTGTGCTCGTTCCGTATGCTTATCTTCCCGTCCCCCATCCGGAAGAAACGGACAGGGTCGGACGATGCCCTGCTCAGGCAGGGGAGGAGCATGAGCAGTGAAATGGCGATCAACAAAGACCGTTCCATGAGTGAAAGGCGTGAGTCTGATATGTCGGACGAAATCATGCAGAATTATAATAGGTGGTCAAAGGATATGCAACCCAAAGACTGTTCCAGGGTTCAAGAGTTCAAAGGTTCAAGAGTAAAAGACAAAAAGGGCACCGGATGCCTTCGGCCGGTGTGCGGATTGCGTTGACAGCCGATCTGCCGTCGCGGTGTTTCCCTTGAACCCTTGAACCCTTGAACCCTTTCTTCGTTTTGCCTCTTGCAATAAATCGGCAATTCACGGACAATGGAGGGGAGTGCGGGTCATGAAGAAGATGCCGGGATATCCATCGGTCCTCCCGGGAATGCCCGTGTTCCAAGACATCCTGGAAGGAGTGCCCAGATATGAGAACAGGATATTTCATCCTTGCCTTTCTAGCGTTTCTCGTATTTCTCGCCCCGGCAACCCGGGCCGCGGACGAAAAGGCGCAGGATGCCGCCTATTGGAGGAGCGAAGGCGACAAGTCTGTCCAGAGCCGGGAATATGACAAAGCGATCGAATGCTACAAGAAGTCCCACGCCATAGACCCTCTGTATGCACGAACCGTCTTTCGCATTGCACATGTCTATAATGCGGAACGGAAGTTCGAGCAGGCTCAGCCCTATCTCGACAAGGCGCTGGAATTGGTCAAGTCGGGGAAAGATACCTCAAGGCTTCCCATTAGCGATATCTACGCCGAGAAAGGCTACATTCTGCTGCTATCGGGAAAGTACAGGGACGCATTGCCGCTTTACGACCTCGCCATCGAGGGCGATCCGAAATGGTCCTATCCGGTCTTCTGGAAGGCGTACGCGTACTTCAAGCTGAATGACTACGGGAAGGCCCTTGAACTGTGCGACAAAGTGCTTCAGATGGAGCCGAACCACAAAGATGCCCGGAAGCTCAAAGGGATGATAGAACAACAACAATCGGCACCCCCGTCATCACCGAAGAAGTAGAAACGGGGCAGAGAACAGTCTTCCCGTCTGCGCTCGCGCCAGGTAGCGAAGCACAGGGCGTTGTCGTCCCGTGCAACCAGGCTTTGGACCGAACCCGAGAGAGACGTCTTCGAGTCTCAGGTCTCAGGTTCTATTCGATGATCGTCCCCTTTCCGGTCTTCTGGTATTCGAGCACGACATGCTCGGCAAACGCCGTTCGTGCCTGGGAATTGGGAATGAATCCCCGCGACCTGCACCAATCGAGGAATGTCTCCGGATCGAAGTCCGCGCGAATAGCGATATTGCCGGCCTGTCTGATCTCCTCGAGTTCCCTCCTGACAAGGTTCTTCCAATCTTCAAAAGTGTCGGGCATGTCCTTCGAATCGGTGAACATCTCCCGCGCCCTGCGGTAGGCGGCCTCGTCCCTGAAACACACAATCCCTACGACATAGCTCAATGTGTCACCTCCTCTTATCATTCTTGCAGAATACGGGTTGTTCTTCAAGGGCGATGTTTCTCGGGGGCCGAGTGACATGTCTGGCTGTTCCGAGCCATTCAGGAACAGATGATTAAGCCGCCAGACCCGGGGAGAGGATCCGCATTACACCCTGCTTTTCAGAACCGCGGAGGAGATATTGGGCGGCGGGGTGGAAGCCGACAGTGGCGCGTGGCTTCAACAAACGGGATTCCACGCAACATTTCGTATCGTCTGCATGAACCTTGCGAAAATCCCGGCTCAAAGGAGCCTTCATGGGGACTGACCGGGGCCGTTTTTTTATTTAGATTGTAATGCCCGTGCAATTATGGGATACTACACTACTGGAGTTCAGGGACTATCCGTTAGTAGTTGCCACAGAATATTCTTTTTTTGTAGTTTCTTCATAACTCATCTTCCCGCTTCAAATTTCTAATTGCAGAGGTACATCGGTATGACAAGAGGAACAGTGAAATGGTTCAACGACGCAAAAGGTTTTGGTTTTATAACCAAAGAGGATGGCTCGGATATCTTTGTCCACTATTCCGCCATCAAGGACAGCGGCTTCAAATCCCTCGCCGAGGGCGAAACTGTCAATTTTGACGTGGTGAGCGGTCCGAAAGGGCCTGCCGCATCCAACGTAGTGAAGAGCTGAGCCTTCGCGAGCAGGTCTGCATGTTGCAGACCTGCTTCTCTTCCGCCTGGGTTACCATCCGGCACGCCGGTGGGCACATTTTTTCCAGAGTTCGCCTGACGGGCAAGATTTGGCGCAAGGAACAAAGAGATGAAGATCCTTCTTGTATACCCTGAATACCCCAATACCTTCTGGAGTTTCAAGCATGCCTTGAAATTCATATCAAAGAAGGCTGTGCATCCACCACTCGGCCTTGAGTTATTGTCAATAGTTGTGTA
>DBQU01000058.1:1502-5077 GCA_002305765.1 Deltaproteobacteria bacterium UBA1386 | reverse complement strand
GTCTACATGAACGGGAAATGCCGGAGTAGACGCCTTGGACATCGTTTTCTTCCTCTTCTGGTTCTGGGATGCTTTCTTCCTTTTTCTTTTTAATTCCGTCTTCTTTGAAAGAGATGGCATGTGGCCTCCTTACAGTTTTCGTCAACATACCACACAACCCCCAATGTATTCAAGAAGGTAAAGCAGGCCGTAAAGCAGGTCATGGGTGATTGGTCATGGGTAATGGGGAAACACGTTCCTGTCACCTGTCACCTATGACCTATGACCTATGACGCCATTATTTATCCCCAAATGCGGCCAAATCGTGCTATTATAATGGCATAGTGCACATCAAGACATAAGGCCCGATACCCACATGTCAGTCATCGTCTCGCTGCACTGGTTCTTCCGCCACCTTCCATCGGCATCCTGTCGGGCCCCGCTTCGACCAGGCGTGATGTGACCGTTCCGAGAGGAGGTGCACGGAAAACATGAGAAACCTTCACAACAGACCGCACAGGCCCCACGATGTCGTCGACCCCACGGATATTGGAGCAGGCATTGCCGGCGGACAGGCCCACACGGGTGAGAACGAGAAATGGCTCCGCCTCATGGCCGATTCCCTGCCCCTGTCGATCGTGTACATCGACAGGGACTTCCGCTACCGTTTCGTCAATAAGACCTACGAGTCATGGTATGGCAGAACACGTGACGACATATGCGGGAGAGGGATCGAGGAGGTTCTGGGTCCTCATGAGTGGTCTCTCCTCAGGGAGTACGTCGAAAGATCGCTAAAAGGCCAAACGGTGGTCTTCGAGCAAGACATCTCCGACAGGGCCGGCGTTTCGCGTCATCTCAGGAGCAAGGTCCTGCCCTGCACAGGTCCGGGGTCGCAGATAGACGGCGTATGCATGCTCATCACCGATACCACGGAGGAAAGACAGGTCGAAACCGCCCTGCGCAGGAGCGAAGATCGCTATCACGCACTTTTTGAGAACATCCCGGTGGGGATATGCATCAACACGCCTGACGGCAGGATAGTGTCCTACAACTCGGTGCTCCAGAGGATGACCGGATACACACGTGCCGAGATATCGAACATGAGGACCAGGGATTTCTTCGTAAGAAGCCACGACAGGCAGGTTCTCCTCAAACACCTCAAGAACAAGGGGATCCTGCACAATTATCTTGTCGACCTTCGACGGAAGGACCGGCAGACACTCCGGGCGCTCCTCAGCATCGTGCCCCGCGCCATAACCGGCGAGAACACCATCCTGACCGTCGTGCAGGACGTCACGGAATACAAAAGGACGGAAGAGGCCCTCATCGAGTCGGAGCGGCGGCTTACGGACATCATCAATTTCCTTCCCGACGCCACCTTCGCCATCGACAGGGACGGCCGGGTGATCGCCTGGAACAGGACCATGGAAGAGTTGTCCGGGGTCCGGGCGGTCGACATCCTGGGCAAGGGGAACTACGAGTACTCTCTTCCCTTTTACGGAAGGCGTCAGCCCCTTCTCGCTGATTTCGTCCTGAAACCGGACCGGGACGCGGAAGAACGATATTCCTTCATCACCAAGGAGATGGACCGTCTCGTCGCCGAACCCCGCGAACCTCTCATGATGCGCGGCAAGCCTCTTTACATCTGGGCAAAGGCGAGCCCCATCTACGACCTTGACGGCAACATCACCGGGGTCATACAGTCGGTCCGGGACATAACCGCCCAGAGAGAGGCCGAGGAGAGGCTGAAGGAATCGGAGGAACGATACCGGACGGCCATCGAATACTCCAACGACGGAGTGGCCATCGTCAAGGGCAGCACCCATCTCTACGTGAACCAGCGCTTCTGCGACATGTTCGGATTCGATTCCCCGGATGAGGTCGTCGGCCGGGGCCACGAGAAGACCATAGACCCCGAGGACCTGGAGCGGGTCCGGGATATCAACCAAAGACGCCAGCGGGGAGATGAGGCCCCCGATAAATACGAGTTCAGAGGCAGAAGGAAGGACGGGAGCCTCATCTACGTGGAGGTGTCGGCCACGGGCACCACGTACCGCGACGAACCGGTCACCCTGGCCTACCTGAGGGACGTCACGGAACGCAAACTGGCAGCGGACGCCCTCAAGGACAGCGAAATGAGGTTTCACGCCATTTTCGAGAATGCCAGCGACGCGATATTCCTGATGGACAGGTTTGCCATTGTCGACTGTAACCGAAAGGCTCTCTCCCTGTTCGGGGCCGACAAGGAAAATATCGTCGCGCACTCTCCCCACATGCTCTCTCCCGCCACGCAACCCGACGGAAGCAAGTCGAAGGAAAAGGCCGCGAAGATCATCAAGGCGGCCTTTACAGGCGAACCCCAGTTCTTCCCCTGGCGCCACAGGCGCTTCGACGGAACCGATTTCGACACCGAGATCAGTCTCAATTCCCTCGACCTCTCGGGAACGAAGTACCTGCTGGCGATAATCAGGGAAAAGAAGGGATAGGGGCCAGGGGAAAGAAAATAGGACCGATGGGATTGATGGGACTTATAGGATGATAGGACCTATCTCCTGCCCCCTCTACGCGCCTCTTCCCCGCCTTTTTTCTTGAAATACACGTAATCATATGGTATTTTACATCTCGATCAAATTCGCACGTCTTTCAATTAATGTCAGGGTGCAGGAAACTGTCTGCCGTTAAAGTGCGAAAGGCGGATGACTAAAACCAGGAGGAAAAATGTCGAACCTTACCATCAAACAATTGCTGGAAGCTGGTGTTCACTTCGGTCACCAGACAAAACGCTGGAACCCCAAGATGAAGCCCTATATATTCGGGGCCCGCAACGGCATCTACATCATCGATCTGCAAAAAACGTTGAAGATGTTCAAAGAGGCCTACAACTTCGTCAAGGAAGTGGCGTCCCGCAATGAATACATCCTGTTCGTCGGCACGAAGAAGCAGGCTCAGGAATCCATCGCCGACGAATCGAAACGCTGTGGGGCTTTTCACGTCAACAACCGCTGGCTCGGCGGTACGATGACGAACTTCCAGACCATCGAGAAGAGCATCGACCGGCTCCGCAAGTACGAGGAGCTCAAGGAAAGCGACATATACAAGGTCCTCCCCAAGAAGGAGGCCATCGGTATCGAGCGCGAGATAGAGAAACTGGAAAGGAACATCGGCGGTATCAAAGGCATGGAAAGACTCCCCGGGGCCATATACGTCGTCGACCCGAAGAAGGAGTATATCGCCGTGAACGAGGCCAAGAAGCTGGGCATCCCCACCGTCGGCATCGTCGATACGAACTGCGATCCTGACGATATCGATTTCGTCATCCCCGGCAACGACGATGCCATCCGTGCCATCAAGCTGATCACTTCCCGCATCGCCGACGCGGTTTTGGAAGGGAAAGCCCTGTACGTGGAAGAGTTCCAGGGCAAGGATGAAGGGCCGGCCCAGGAGCTTACGCCCTTTGTCGACGAAAGCGTGCTCGAAGAGGAAAAATACGACGAATATGAAGCCTAAGAGTTGAGGAGGACTTCCATGGATATCACTGCCGACGCAGTAAAAAAATTACGTGAAAAGACGGGTGTGGGCCTCATGGACTGCAAAGA
>DBQU01000058.1:0-1414 GCA_002305765.1 Deltaproteobacteria bacterium UBA1386 | reverse complement strand
GATTTCGTCGCCAAGACCGACCAGTTCCAGAATTTCGTCAAGGACGTGGCCATGCAGATAACGGCCTCGAATCCGTTGTACGTGAAGCGCGAGGACGTCCCCGCCGACCACATCGAAAGAGAAAAGACCATCTACAGGAACCAGGCCCTCGAATCGGGCAAACCGGAGAAGATCCTCGACAAGATAGCCGAGGGAAAGCTTGAGAAGTTCTATCAGGAGGTCTGCCTCGTCGAGCAAACTTTTATAAAGAACCCCGACATGACCATCAAAGACCTTCTCGAGGAACTTCTCGTGAAGACGGGGGAAAAGATCGTCATCAACCGTTTCGTGAGGTTCCAGCTGGGCGAGACACTTCAGGAGTAGCATGAGATACAAGAGGATTCTCCTCAAACTGAGTGGCGAGGTTCTCATGGGCAACGAGGGGCATGGCATAGACCATGCCGTCGTCGCCGACATTGCCGGCCAGATAGGAGACGTCCGCGGCCTTGGCGTCGAGGTCGCCATCGTTCTCGGAGGCGGCAACATATACCGCGGTAAGAAGGGCGAGAAGGAGGGGATCGACCGCGTCACCGGGGACTACGTCGGTATGGTGGCCACGGTCATCAACGCCCTTGTCCTTAAAGACACCCTGGTCAGGATGGGAACTCCGGCGGTGGTGCAGACGGCGCTTGCCCTGGAAAGGATCGCCGAGCCCTATGACCATGCGCGGGCCAGAGGCTACCTCGACGAGGGAAAGATAGTCATCTTCGCCTGCGGCACCGGCAACCCATATTTCACCACCGACACGGCCGCGGCCCTTCGCGCCGTCGAAATGAAGGCCGACGTGCTCATGAAGGCCACGAAGGTGGACGGTGTCTACGACAGGGACCCCGAGATCCATCCCGACGCCGTCTTCCACCCGGAGATATCCTACAGCGAGGTCCTGGAGAGAGACCTTCAGGTCATGGACCTCACCGCTATAACGCTTTGCAAGGAGAACAGCATCCCCATCGCCGTGTTCAGCATACGCGTCAGGGACAACCTGAAAAAAGTGGTCCTTGGCGAAAAAGTAGGGACAATCGTGAGGAGGTAACCTATGAGCAATGACGTTATGACCGAACTGGAGGACAAGCTAAAGAAATCGCTTGCGGCGCTGAATAAGGACTTCTCGAAGCTGCGCACCGGCGTCGCTTCGGTAACCCTCCTGGAAGATATCAAGATAGACTATTACAAGCAGCCCACACCGTTGAACCAGGTGGCGACCATCGGCGTCCCCGATTCACGTACCATCACCATCCAACCATGGGACAACACCGTCATCGCGGAAATCGAGAAGGCGATCCAGAAATCGGATCTCGGCGTCAATCCCATGTCCGACGGCAAGACCATCCGGCTGACCTTCCCGAAGCTAACCGAGGAGAGGCGCAAGGAACTC
>DBQU01000053.1:3010-15682 GCA_002305765.1 Deltaproteobacteria bacterium UBA1386 | reverse complement strand
CGGGGCCTTTGGCTCCGGAGGCCAGTTCCGCGCATAAAGCTACATTTGTCGATGTTTGTATGAGTAAATCCATTGACGTATTAAACGTAATGATATAAACTACTTGAAGTAGCCTGTTGCCCCCATATCGACTGATGAGAAAGGATGAGTTGGTCTATGTCTGTATCGAAAAATCCATCAAAGGGTAGCGCTGAGGGTAGCACGGAAATGAGCAAAACTGACGAAAGCAACGAAACCTCCAAGGAAAAGAATAAGCGAAAAGCAACCCAATATCAAGGGGTGTATGAGCGGAAAGCTGTCCGCGCCCGCAAATCCGACGGGACCCCGATAATGGACATTTGCTACGACATCACCTACAAGCAGGGTGGAAAGAAGAAATGGGAAAAGGTCGGCTGGAAGAGCCGGGGGGTGGATGCCAAGCTTGCGTCCCTTGTCCGTGCAGAAAAGCTCCGCGGCATTGCCGTCGGCAACATCCTTCCGGAGACGATCAAACCTTCCTCACCTACCTTCGCGTCCGTGGCTAAGACATACCTCGACAACCTCAAGGCAGCCGGAAAAAGCGGGTACGCTGCTGACCAGTCCAGGTATGACCGCCACCTCAAGGTCTTTCTGGGGAAAAAAGGCCTCGACCAGGTCGGCCCCCGTACCATGAGGGATCTCCGGAACCGTCTGCATCAGTCGGGCGCGGCGGCGCAGACCGTGAAGCACGTGCTGGCGCTCGTGAGGCGTATCGTCAATAATGCAATCCACGAAAAGGTCTGGGCCGGCCCTAATCCCATTGGCAAGGGCCTGATCCCGAAGGTCAGCAACACCCGACTCCGCTTCCTGTCACAGGCAGAGTCGCAGGCCCTGATACAGGCCTGCAACAAGCGGCTCCGACCCATAGTCATAACGGCGTTGAGCACGGGCATGCGGCGAGGAGAGATCCTCTCTCTGGCCTGGAAACAGGTCGACCTTGAGCATGGCTTCATATTCCTCGAGAAGACGAAGAGCGGGAAGCGTCGGGAAATACCGATCAGTTCCGTACTGAAAGAAACTCTCACCGCCCTTCCCCGTGATCCTGAGATCCCGTGGGTGTTCTATAACCTGCGTACCAAGAAACCATTGCAGGATGTGAAAGGCTCCTTCGCCTCAGCTTTGAAGGCAGCGGAAATATCTGACTTCCACTTTCATGACCTGCGGCATACCTTTGCATCCCACCTTGTGATGGGCGGAACCCCCCTGGCTACGGTCTCTCAGCTCCTGGGACACTCAGACATATCCATGACAATGAGATACGCGCATCTCTCGCCTTCGCACCAAGCCGCCGCTGTTGAGTCACTTGGGTTCTTGTTCGGGAGCGAGAAGGAAAAGAAATAGGGTCTCTGAGGCGTCTTCTGAGGGGTGGGTGCTACACGACTATTCATCACGACCCGAAACGCTCTCAGATCGAAAGCCTGGCTGTCTCATGACGCCTGAGGCACAGGGATGGGACATGGTAACCTCATCATCGAAGTGATAGATGGGGCCCCGGTCCTCTCTCGGCAGCTTCGTGACCAGGAAGCGTATGTACGAGTACAACTTCTCCAGGTCCGAGTCCTGGAAGGGAATGACCTGGGACATGAAGGCATAGAGGTTTCGGAAAGCAATGAGGGCCTTGCGGAACTCTTCCCTTGAGGGAGCTCTACAACAAGGTCTTCAGGTCCCAGCACTTCTCCAGGGCCGTGCTCAGGGATGTCCACAGGAGCTTCAACGATGCCGGGATCACGTCGCTCAAAATGCCGTAGGCCTTGAAGCTCAATAAACGCATACGGTCCACAGCTTCCACCAAACTCTTTTACTGCATTACAGCGCGCTGTAGATATTGCGTTTTGTCAAGAGCCACGGTTATTCCCCACCCCCGGGGCCGCGGTAATTCCCCACTTTTGCCGGAGAGGGTAGTCTGTTACTGTTTGGTTTTGGGGCTCAGTGTTCTCCTGTAGGATTCTCCTCCGTCAATCATAATGTGATGCGCATGGTGGCTCAACCGGTCAAGTGCCGAGTTCGCCATCACCGGGTCCGGGAAGAGCGCTACCCAGTCCTGGGGCGGCCTGTTGCTGGTGATGATGATGGATGATTTCAGGTGGCGCTCTGCAACTATCTCGTATATGTCCTCCGCCTGGATGGGGGTGAAGGCTGTCAGCCCGAAGTCGTCGATGATGAGCAGATCGGGGTGAAGATACTTCCTGACCTGCCTCTCCCACGACTGGTCCGCCCGTGAGGCAAAAAGGTGCCGGAACATCTTCGCCGCCTTCACGAAGAGGACGCTGAACCCCCGCCTGCAGGCCTCNNCTCATGGCCCAGCGCCTGGGCGAGATGCGTCTTCCCCACGCCGGCCGGTCCGTAGAGGAGGACATGCTCCCCCTTCTCCACGAAGAGGCCGGTGGCGAGGTCGGTGACCACCCCTCTTTTGATCCTGTGATTGAAGGAGAAGTCAAACCCCTCCAGCGTCTTCTGTTCCTCGAAGGATGCCTTCTGTATCCTGACGGCGAGCTTCCGTGCCTCCCTGCGCTCGATCTCGTCCTGCACCATGAGGGTAAGGAAGGCCATGTGTGAGAGCTCGTCCTTCTGTGCCTGGGCGATGCGAAGTTCAAGGGTCTCCATGAACCCGCCGAGCTTCAATGTACGCAACTGACCCGCGAGGTTGCGATCAATCATGACGCACCTCCCTGGCGAAGTACGCCGGCTCCCGGAGGAACCTCTTCCCCAGGTCGGACAGGGGCGCACTGCGGGACTCTGCGGTGGGGACGATGCCTTTTTCCAGCATTATCTTAATGCTCCTGTACCGGGTGTTGCCGTAGCTCAGGGCCCGCTGTGCGACATTCTCCATATCTCCGGAGTATTTCTCGGCGAGACGGAGGATGGCCTGGGCCTTGCGGAGGTTCCTCATGGCGTTTTCTTTCAGGATCGCCGTTACAAGGGCCTCCGTGCAGGGGCCGAACTCCGATGCCTTCTTCCTGCACCACGTCGGTGTCGCCATGAGGAAGGCGAGCTTGTCCGGCGGGTAGTCACCACGGTCCGTCACCCACTGTCCCGGCCCGTGGGCCCGGGGATGGATCTTGATGCGCTCGTGGTCGAGAAAGACCTCCACCGTCTTCATGGCCCCCTTCACCCATACCTTTTTGCCGATGTAGCGTGTCGGCAGGGAGTAATAGGCTTTGTCGAAGACGACGTGATGATCGGGATGGACGGTGCACTCCTTCCAGAGGGGATGCTCAAAGGGGGTTTCGGGAAGGGGGATGAGAAGGTGTTTCTCCTCTTTGAGGAAGGCCTCGTAGGGTTTTTTCTTTGTCGTACCGTGGACCTCAAGGCCTATCTCCTCCCTGCACCAGTGAAGGGCGCGGTCGTTGGCCTCGGTGATGTCCCCGAAGGTCCTGCCGGCGAGGAGGTGCTTTCTGACGGTGGGAACGACGCGCTCCACCTTGCCCTTGTGCTCCGGTGTCCGTATCCTGGCCGGGTCGGCGATGAACCCGTAGTGGCGCTCCATGTCGGCGTAGGCCCTGTTTATTGTGGGGTCGTAGATGTCGGCCTTCACCACGCCCGACCGTAGATTGTCGAGGACTATTCTCTTCGGCACGCCGCCGAAGAAGGCGAAGGCCCTCTCATGGCAGTCGAGCCAGGTGTCCGTGTCCTGGCGGAAGACAAAGCGCACGAACCTGTGGCGGCTCGCGGAGAGGGTCATGACGAAGGCCCATGCCCTGCGGTTTTTCTGCGCATCCGGATCATGCATGAGACCGGCGTAGCCGAAGTCGACCTGCGCCTCCTCGCCCGCGGCGGTCTCCATGCGGACCGTCACGGAGGGTCTCCCGAAGGAGAACTCCTTTCTGAGGTACCGCTTTATGGTGGTATAGCCGACTCTTATTCCATGCGTCTCTTTCAGCAACCGCCATACCTGCTTGCCCGTCATGTCCTTCTCATCGAGCCATCGCCTGATGTCATCGCGGTGGCGGGCGAGCAGGTCCGTGGCCGGTGTGTCGTAGGCCGACCCCTGTGCGTCCATGACGTCCCTGACCCTGCCGGCGAGTTCGTGTTCATCGGGGAGAGGCCCCTCCCGTTCGATACCGGCACGGCGCGCAATGCCGAGGTACTTCCGTACGGTCTTTCTGTCGAGACCGAGAGACCGGCTGATATGCTGGATCTTCATTCCCTTGCACCACTGGTAGATTGTCTCTGTTACCTCGTTCATCGGTATATCCCTCCTTGCCATGATCCCTCCATTCCAAGTTCGTCTCTCTTAGGAATGACAGGGTCACCCGTTTTTATCTACCTCTTCATGGCAAAAAGTGGGGAATTACCTTGGCCCTGCTACTGGGGAATTACCTTGGCCCCAAAGGCCCTAAAGTGGGGATATACCATGGCCCTCGACAGTTTTTTGGCACTTAACAAAATCCTCCGTTTTGTAAAGTGTGCGTGCGGATGCAGGACTGACGGTCGTTTGCAGAGGGTGGGGTCTGGAGAGGGGTCGAAAACGGCCGAAATTAAACATTTCTGTAGCGAAATGTGAAGGGGGAAAATGGGCGTTAATGCTGTAATGTAGTACTGCTGCCATGCAGTAAGGCTGTACGGCAGTAACGGCGGGACCAATGAGGGAAGGTCGTTAAAGCGCCGTTTAACTACACTTCAGGGTAACTGAGGCACTTGTAGTTAATCCGTAACCGCGTTGTATTCTATTTCTCGTACATCCACTCTGACGCTATTTACGAGAAATACAGTACACCCTGGGAGACAGGCAGGCATCAGACCTGCGTACACCACGCCTCCATCACGAGCTCCGGGGCATACTCGCGGAAGAGATCTAGGATCTCCTCGCGGGCGGGGTTGGAAGGAGAGAGCTTCATCGCCACGTCGAGGGGGGTGTGGTCATAGTCGTCCCGCGCCTCCACGTCGGCGCCGTGTTCGATGAGGAGGCGGACGACATCAGGGTGGCGCTGCTCACATGCCCAGTGCAGGGGGGTGTGGCCACGCCTGTGCCGCGCATTTGGATCCGCCCCGTGGGAGAGGAGGAGACGGGCAACGTCAGGGTGGCCCTGTCCGCATGCCTCATGGAGCGGGGTGACCATTTTCCAGCTCCGTTCGTTCACGTCCGCCCCGGCCTCGATGAGGAGACGGACGATGTCGGTGTGGCCCTGTCCGCATGCCCAGTGCAGCGGGGTGCGGCCGTGCTCGTTCCGCGCGTTCACATCCGCCCCGGCCTCGAGCGCCTCCCTGACCGCGTCTACGCTGCCATGGTCGATTGCAGTGAATATCTGTTCCCGGTTCATCATCTTCCTCCCGGGCCCGGCGAGCAGTACGCCTCCATGACGAGCTCCGGGTGATGTTCCCGGAACCAGTTGAGCATCCCCGCCCGGACACGCAAGGGATCGTCGCCGAGCTTGAGGACGGTCTGGAGCGTGGACTCCGGGGCGTACTGGCGGAAGATTTCAAAGAACGCATCGATCTTCCACGGGGACTTTCTGTAATCCCCCGGCCCGCACATCTCAAAAGGGGTCCGGCCGTAGTCCGTCTCTTTTACGTTCGGGTCCGCCCCGTGGTCCAGGAGGAACCGCGCGATCTCCGTGTGGCCGTAGCTACACGCCTCGTGCAGGGGGGTGGTGCCGTTCTTGTCCTTCGCGTTCACGTCCGCCCCGGCCTCGAGGAGCTCGAGAAAGCGGCTCTCGGGTCGCTTCAGCCTGATCGCACGCTCCAATCCTATCTGTGCCTGCCATTTGGTCATATCGCCTCCTCCTTCGCCCGGTACCTCTCCTGGTACATTGCCGGGAGGTCTATTGGCGGTTTCACGTTCCCGTCGAGACTCCCCCGGAAAAGCGTGGTAAGCAGGGACATGGCGTCGAAGATCTCCTTGTCCTTTTTGGGGTTGAACGTGAACCACACAACCTCCATGGCGTCGTTGAAATCGGGGGTTTTCGAGAGGGTCGCGAGGGAGTCGAGGGATTTTTCGATGCACGGTGTCGGGATCTGCAACATCATCGTCCTCCTCCCTTTTTTTCCGCCCGGTTCAGGTACTCCTCGACAGCCTTGAGGATCAACGCTTTCAGCGTGACCCCTTCCTGCGCGGCACAAACTTTTGCTGCCCGGTGGAGCTCCGCGGGGATGTCCTTCAAAATTAGTGTTGGCACGCTGTCCTCCTGTCTGTCGTGTATTTTGCCAGGCCCACGCGCACGAGCTGGGACCCGCAGCGAGTGCAAAAATGCGTCGTCTCCCACGCGATTACGTGCCGGCCCTGGATCTCCTGGTGGCAAGCGAGGCATACGGGGGCCTCCTCGTGCTCGTGCTCGCGGTACCAGTCGATGATCCATTCACGTGCGGGATCGGTGATGATTGTGTCCATGCTTGTTACCTCCTTGTATATATTATCGGTCATTCCCATATATCCTTAACTATAAGTATAGCAGATATTGCCCGGATGTCAAGTCGAGGCCTCCGCAAACGCCCTGTTGACGCCACTTCACGGCGGCAATAATTGTCGAAAAAAAGTTTCAGAATGCTTCGTTTCCCGGGGAAAAAGGCCTCGATCGCCTGACGCCAACCTCCCGGAATCATTAACCTATCATCCCGTTGTCGGATGGTTTTCCACTCCAACTGCACGATATCATTCACGAAAAGGCCTCAAAAACGACATAGACGGGAAATTCCCGTCCACCCCGTTTTTGTGTTGGAAGGTATCGGAATAACTAACGAATATGTCCAAAACAACCCGACAACGAGGCGGCCGCGCGTAGCTCAGGCCTGCCGATCGTGGACCGTCCCGCCTCCCGGATTGAGCACTCACCGTGTGGGCCGCACCCCGCGCCAGCTTTCCCTTGTAAACATCTTTTGCCTGCCACGCCTTCCGCCTCTCCCCGCCCGCAACCCGATGATGCCCACGACATACGTCCTTTCCTCGCGGGGGTGGACAGCGAGCTTGCGAGCTGGACGGGCCCCTCCCGCGATTGCCGGGGGTCCGGGGGCGGCCAAGAGCACTCCCCGGTGGCAGGGGTTCTGAACCCCTGGGTTTTTTCCTGGCCTCCAGGATCGCTCTCACTGCATTTTTCCCGGCGGCGAGGGGTAAGGGTCAGGGGGGGGTGGCAAAAACGCAACAGAAGGCAAAATTGAAGCCCGAGGCCTCACGACCCCGGGCTAAAGGAGGTAACACGACCGGGTTGCTCATGCCCGGCCAAAGGAACTGCTATTTCCGCGTCGCGATCACGTCCACGCCACGTCGCACGTCACCGACGCCGGCCAGTGACACCGACTCGACCGTCCATTCCGGCACCATCTTCCCGTCGCGCTCGATCCCATTGTGCGACGTGACCGTGCACCGCCCCGACCCGTTCATGTTTACGTACACAACACTATCCCCGCCTGCCCTGGACGTGCGCGTCAGGCTGACATCCTTCGGTTTTACCGCCCTTGGGGCCTGTCCTGCGGGGACCGGCATCACAGACAGGGACATGGCCGACCGCACCTCTCCGGGGACCGTCAATTGACCGATCAGCCGCCCCCAGTCCCGGTTTTCCATCGCCGCCAGGGCCTGCTGGCATTTAAGCTCCGCGGGGGCCACCAGGTCCTCCTCCGCCCGTGCAGGCCCCGCAAACCCCAGTACCACGCACACCGCCATCACCACTATTGCGACTCCAATTGCCACAACTGCCGTTACATCTCTTTTCATACTGCCCTCCTTTAGGGATTGTTTATTTGTCAGTTTGTCAGCTTGTTAACAACGATACATCCGTCGTCACTTACGGATTCACGGGCACCCATACCGTGTGCGCCGGCACCCATTTCCCGCCGTTCCACTGCCCAGGCACCTGGACCCACCTGCCAGGGGGATCCTGCGGGCTGCCAGCTCCACCGGGATACGCCGCCGCCTGTCCGCCCTGTCCCTGCTGTTTCTGCACATGCTGGTCGACTGCGTTGCCCGTGATGGCTCCAACGAGAGCTCCCGCACCGGCCCCGATGAGCGTAGATGCCGTGTCACGTCCGATCATCTGACCAGCCAGAGCTCCGCCTGCTGCTCCGATGGCGGCACCTTTCTGGGTGTTGTAGCCACTTTCTGCACATCCAGCGAGGACAATTGCTGCTACAAGCAACACTATTACTGATACCGTGTTCTTCACGCTGCACCTCCGTTTTTAACTGCCAGCCACTCGGCGCCACTGACCTCTGTGAGCCTGGTTCCGCAACAAGGGCAGTGCTCGCCGCCACCAGGGATGTCTCCGAAATCGTCCCTCGTGACATTACCAAAGCGGGTATACCTGGTACCCATGACGCGGTTGCGCCCGCATCCGTCCACGCACTTCTTGAAGATGGTGGTCTGAACCTCGGCCGTGAGTTGCTCCAGGATCTGCACACGTTCTTCCAATGATTGTGTTTCTGCCATACTGCACCTCCTTAGATATATGGTTTCCAGTTCCGTTTCCGTCTCTCTTCCGCTTCCCGTTCCAGCTGTTCAACATGCCGCCCCAGCCTCTGCAGCCGTGCATCCAGCCGCTCCTGGGCCTCCACGATCTCCTCCGGCGTGGTGCACTGATGGTACTCGCCCACCGGGAAGCCCATTCGGCGTTCCAGGTTACACAGCCTTAGGTGCCGCTTGGCGAACACGAGATTGAGGTGCACGATCATTTCCGCGTCGGTCATGCCGTTGTCATGCAGTTCTTCTCCGTCTTCGTTGTACATGCCGTTCACCTCTCTCGCCCTTGTTCGTCCCGGGCCTTTTCCTGCTCCCGGGCCTTTTCCTGGCGCTCGATGCCTTCTTTGAACAGCTCCGAGCCTTTCTTTTCCCGGGTCGGGGCCTTCTTGTCTGCAACAAACTCCACCGCCTTATCGATGGCACCCATACTTGCCTACCTTTCCCGTTCCCGGGTGCGCTCGTCCCTCTGTCTGTCCTGTTCCCTCGCCTTCTCATGGCTGTCCTGCTTTCGCTCCATGTTGTCGAGCTTCTTCTCCACGCCGTCCATCGTCTTCTCCGCCTTCTCCTGAGGTCCGTCCGCCCGTGCCAGCTGCTCGTCCCGGACCTTTTTGCTCTCCGGATCCCTTCTCGCCACCTCGTCCTGGGGCTTCAAATCCGGCGTTTTATCCGGTGGGACATCAGGCCGGTCGTGGTACTTGCCTCCCTTCTCCTTGTCCTTCTTCTCCATTTCCTTGCGTTCCCTTTCGCGTTCTTCGAATTCCTTGACTCCCATACTGCACCTCCTATTTATTGATCAGTTTGTTGATCGCTGCTCTGTTGTACCGGTCCGTGTCAGTCACTTTCTGCCGCTCCTGCGGCTCCTTTCCCTCCGGTGGGGTCGTCACTGCTGTCGAGGAGGGAGGAGAGGTCCTCGCCCTCCTCAGGTCCGAGAGTTCCACCTTCAGCATCCCGATGATCTTCTCCGCCTTCTCCGGCGCCGGCCTCGACTCCAGGTCGTGCAACGTCGTCTGCAGCCTCTCCATCAGGTCCGTGATCCTGTCGATCGACCGGGCCTGCCTCTCCAATACGGCCGTCATTTTCGTTTGTGCCTCCAGCACCTCCTCCAGGAGCTGCCTGTTCGAGGGCGGTGTCTGTGTCTGTTCCATAACGGTCCTCCTGTGTTAACGATATGTGGTGGTCTCTCAATTTCCTGGCGAGTTCCGCGTCCTTCTTGAGGAAGAGGCCTTCCAGCTCCGCCAGGGATTTCCTGCGGCAGTTACCCTGGTTGAGGATACAGATAGCTTGCCGGGCTCCGAGGGAGTCGAAGAGCTCGTCCCGCAAGGGGCTGCGCTTCAACTGGACCGTGTGGTTTTTACTCCAGCTCTTCCCCATGTTCATGGACCCGAGCCCGAACAATGCCATTGGGTTCCCCGCCATGAGGCCGCCGGCTGCTCCTCCGCCACCGCCGATGCTCATTCCAACGTTACGAGAGGTGGAGGTGCCGTAAGTGTGTTCTGGCATTTCCCCCTCACTGATGAGCTTTTTGGCCCACTCGCGTGTCTCGATATCGTCTGTTCCCAAGATGATCCGGCTCCGGAAGTTGGCCGTGACAGTGTCCGTGGCTTCCTTGTGCCCCCACACCGACAGGAGCTGGCTGCGGCTCTGTGTCGCTGCCACGATGCACAACTTTCCCTCACGGGAGAGAGCGGATTTCCGGAAACTCCACTGGTTCGTGCTTTCCTGGACTTCGTCGGCAAACATAATGATGTGCCGGTCCTGGTTCAGCTCGCGATTGGATAGCCGCGATAATGCCACGTCGTAGACCTGGCGGAAGAGGTAGTATCGAAGCAGTCTGCCCGGCTTCCCCAGAGACTCGGGCACGTCGATCACGTAGAGGCATTTCTCGTTCAGGAGATCCGCGAGGCTCACTGTCGACGTGCGGAAATTCCGCATCGAAGGCATCGTGAATCTCCCCAGCCACGAACTGATCGAGCTGATGATATTACCCTTGGTCTTGTCCGGGATCTCGACGAGGTTCACCCGAATGATCTCCGCCGCACGTCTGATGGTTTCCAACGCGTGATTATCGTGAGCGTTACGCTTCTCCGCCGCTTCGATGATGCCCAGGAGTTCCTCCGCCGGCGCTGTCATGGTCGCGTACAGGGCTGCAAAATCCCTGGGGAGGCCTGCGAGGTCGTGGATGTGCATCGTGGCGTATGCGATCTCGGCGACCATGGTATTCCAATAGTCGTCACCTCCACTCCCTCCCTCTGACTTAATTGCATCGGTCAGTATCGCTGCCGCGGCCTCGGGTGTCATAATGGCAGGATCGATTGGATTGTATCCGCTCTCCCACTGTTCAGGTCCGATGATCCTTAGCTTGTAGCTCTGCCGGATCTCCTCCGGCATGGCGAGGTACGCGTTGTATACGTCGAGCATTGAACTGCGCTTGGGATCGATGATAACGATCGAGGAGCTGGGGTCCGAGCTCATAATGCGTACGATCATCGCATTGATCAGTTGCGTTTTCCCCGAGCCGGTGCCTCCGACTACCAGCAGCGACGTGCACATGTCGGTCAGGGACAGATCCAGGGGCGTACCGGTTTGCATTCCGGCGCAAACGCCCTCCGCTCTCAGGAGCCCCGTTGCCACACCCACGGGGACCCGGGTCGTGCGGTCCCAGGCACAACGCGCCTCGATGCTCCGGGCCATGGCGATAGACTGATTGAGCTCGGTCGCGGACAGGTGGCCATGCAAATAGAACTCCCCGAGTTTATCGATGTCCCGCCATATGGCCGGTTTCGTGGTCTGCTGCCACCATGACCACGCTTTGGTCATGAGATCCTGGCCAACATAATACCAGGACTCGATCATGGCCATGGCGCCGGCTGCGGATACTCCAGTCAGCGCCGCATTTGCGGGCTTCACTTTCCACTTCAATGCCATGATCGCGGTGACAACGATCCAGACAAGCAGGATCCTCGCAATGGAGAGCACGACCCTGCCCGTCTCCGGGGCGGTCTCCGGGGTGCGGTATCGCCTCTTCGCCTCGTCCATGCCGTGTTTCCGGGCGTATTCGAGGATGGCGAGCTTGGTCCGGTGTGTATAGTTGATGAGCAGATGCCGGATCGCCTCGTCCCCCTCCGCCTGCACGACATCGCATAGCCGTTCCTGTGCCTGGCGGTCCTGAAAGATGGCGTCAGGGGACAGCGTCTCGAGGGCTGCCTCCGGGACGCTGGGGATACTGCCGGCAATGCCATATGCCGTTATCCTTGCATTGATGCTGTTGCGTACGTTTGCTATAAGTCCCACGCTTACCTCCTTCCCTGCAACTTGCTTGCGATCCTGTATCCTGTGGCCTGTGTTCGATCCTTGAACCATACAGCCAACCACAAGGCTGCGACGATGGGCGGGATGAGGGAACCAATCCCGATGACGAGGCCTACGGCAGTCGCGAGAAACATGGTCTTGATGTTGTATACAGAGAAACAGATGAGCAGGGCCCACACCCAGGGGGCCACGTGGGTAGTGACACTCGACTGCTCCCGGGCTATAATGTCCCGGACATCCTGGATTGTTATTCTCTTCTCTTTCACTTGATCACCTCCAGGGCGACTGCGTGCTGCTGGATCACCTGCGTCAGCCAGATACCGCCGTAGTACATCACCATCCCCGCGATGCCGAACCATACTGGACGGATGGTCCAGGAGTTGCGTGCCTCGGGGAGCTCTGCGCCACATCCGGTACAGAAACGGGCCTCGCTGTTATTGTCTGTTCCACAGTTGCATATCTTCATCGTTTGCCTCCTCTCTTCAGGGCTGCCAGGGCTGCCCGGCGGGTCTCGGTGGTGAGCTCAAACGACAGTTTGTCCAGGTACCACGACCCGTCCTTCTTCTGTTTGGTACCCACATCGATAGTCCCGGTGCCACCGTCCGGGACCTGCACCTTCGTGGAGCCAACCAGGGCGGGGCCACTGTATGTAAACGTGCCCTTGAGCCAGTATGAGGCCGGGTTACGGCTGCCCTCAGGCTTCAACTTGACATTCTGAATTCGTGACAGATCGATGTCGTTTCCGTTGACTTCCCCCATGACCCCAGCCATGATCATCATCCTCTCCGCCGGGTGCATGTCGCGCTCGAGCTGGGGATGCCCCGTGAAGAGTGTGAGATACTCGGCCGAGGTCTTCGCCGACATGGCCTTTTTGATGCTCGCCGTGACGAGTGCGTCACGGGGATCCTGCGGGGTGGAGGGGCCTCCTCCACCGCATGCCGCCAAGAAGAGGGCTA
>DBQU01000053.1:0-2992 GCA_002305765.1 Deltaproteobacteria bacterium UBA1386 | reverse complement strand
CTGTCCTGTGCCCCGCGCATCGCTCGGGGTCGGGGGTGCCGTGACGTCCGGAGCTGGGCCCTCAAATGCACGGAATAATCTGCCCAAGGGACTGGTTTCATTCGCCTGTGCCCGGGGCGCCACCTTTGGGGGCGAGGCTTCCACTCTGTATCTCCAGGGCGTGTTCGGCGTTGTCGAGGCCTTCGGTGTCGGTGTCTTCGCCGGGGCCTTCCTCACGGTCTTCGGTGCCGGTGTAGGTTTCTCCGGTGCGGCCGGCTTCTCTTCCGAGGCCTCCTCTGCGAGCGGGGTTTCTTTCTCAATGACGATGCCGGATGTCGTAGCAACAGGAGCCCGGTGCATCCACCAGTATCCACCAGCTCCGAGGGCCACGAGGATGAGGATCCCGGCAATGGCCAGGAAGAGGCCTTTTTTCGGGGACCGGCCGGAGAAACGACCTCGAGAATTGCCCGTGGTTGCGTTTTCTGAAGGGTGGGGGTGCTGCTGTCCCTCCTGCCCGCCGGAAAAGCTCTCAGACTGAATTTGACCCCCATGCGGATTGGCTATGGGAGCCACGTCCCGGGCGGTTGTTTCGATGGCTGACCCGCAGGATGGACAATAACGGGCGCCCTCCTCGATCTCATTTCCACAGTTGTCGCAGTACATATTCGCCTCCTTTCATCTATCGAGATCCGGTCCCCGGGTCGTCCAGGTGGACCGTTCTTTCTCTTTTCCCTTCCCCTGCTGCTTCTCCTTCGCTTCCTGTTTCTTCTCCATGCTGGAGAGCTTCTTCTCACCGGCGCCGGCCAGGATCTTGTCCACCTCCTCAAGCTTTTTGAGGTGCTTGCCCGCTTCATCCACCTTCGCTCTCTCCGCTCGCATTTCCGCGAGTCCATCGGCGTGCAGCTTATCGATCCCGAGGTCCTGCCGGAGGTCCTTCCGGGCCTGCGCCTCGGCGATTCGCTGTTCCTTCGCGAGGTGCCTGTTGAGCACCTTCTCGATCGTTTTGAACTTGAGCTTGGAATGGATCTCCTTCGGTTTCCATTCCCTCCCACTTCGGTCCACGAAACGGACGCCGCGGGTCACACCGTTACGATCCTGGCGGGTTTTGACGGTGATGCCCTGGGGCTTCATGAGTTCCCCAAGCGACTGCCAGTCCACCGCCCGGGCGTCCTTCACGGCCGGGAGCACGGCATCGAACATCTGCCTTCTCGGGGACGGCTTCGGGGTCTTCCCGGCCGCGATGTCGCGTTGCTGTCCCCGGTACACGCCGGCCTTTTCCCGGATGTACTTCGGTAGTTCGTTGTCACGGGAGAGGTGCCGCATGAGGTTAGGATGGGCGAGCTCCATACTCTCGCAAATATCCAGACAGCGGGCCTTGCTCTGCCACATGTTGAGCGTCGGTGTCGGTGTCATTTTCCCCTTTGCGTTGCGATACCGGGGCGTGATGGGTACCCGGTTCACCACAACGTGGACGTGCGGATCACGGGAATGAGCGTCATGGAGCGTAGCCACATACTGATGGTTTCGGGTGAGGCCTGGACGGAATCTTTCCAGCGCTTCCCGGGTCAACGACCTGAGCGTGGCCGGGTCTTTGGTGGCCAAGTCGTTCTTGTGGAAGCGAATGAAGAAATGCGCCACCGGGTCCTTCGCTCCGGGGCGTTTCACGGTCAGCATTTCCCTAGTCAAGGACCGAGCCGTCTCTTTTCCGGGGACCTGGCGGACCAGGTTGTGATCCAAAACGACGGCGTCCTTCGCCGGGTTGTATGCGTAAGAGACGGTCCGGGAGAAGTCTTTTTCCTGCTGGCGGTCCGGCTGTTTCCGGTCCTTCTCCTGCCCTTTTTCCGGGGGCACTTTGCCCTCGAGCGCATAGGATATACACCCTCTCATGCCCCTGCCCTGGCTTACGCTCATGATCATTAGTAGTCCTCCAGGCTGTCGTCGTCCGCTTCCATTGCCGCCCGGAACGCGGTGGTTTCGTTGCGGTGTCCGCCCTGGGATGATGGCGGGATGATGTGCGCTTCGCCCCCGGCTTCGAGTCCGAGATACTCCTCCAGTGTCCCCTGCACTTCCTGAAATGCGTCCGCCATGCAGTCGAATTTCTCGGCATTGTCCGGGTCGGATGGGTCGTAGTTGCGACCTGTTTTAAGAGTGAGATAGATCTCGCGGATCGTCCCTCCCACGGCCTGGACGGATCGGTAAATGTCCAACAGTACGGGGTCGTTCCGGTCCGGAGCGAGGGGAGCGATTGCGCCCTGAATCCGGTGATTGTATTGGTCGGTTGCGCCCTTGGTGAGAGGTGCTGTCACGTCCGGGTTTGCCCCGAGAAAGGCCTTTTCTGTCTCGATGAATTTCCTGGCGGCGGTCATGATGGATGTCCGGAAAAAGTCCGAGACAGACTCGCCACGGGAGGTCGCGATGAATTCCAGGGCGGCCTTTTCGGGGGGAGTGAACCGGGCCGTGATACGCTCGGACCTGACCTCGTTCCTGTCAGCTTTGAGCATATGCTTCCACCCGGGATGCTTCTTCTTGGAGGCGTCCAGCTTCTTCATATCCTGCTCCTTTTCTCCGCTACTCGATGCCCGGCTCGAAGAGAAGGGCGAGGCCTGTCCGAGCCCTTCCTGATGCGTCCGTCGGTGATGGTTTGTCCGACGGCGCACCCTACTGGTTCCTCATACAGAGATACGCGTGATGGCAGGGCAGCACCGGGCAGGGAAAGACAGATTGACAAGGGACGATGAGGGGAGACGATGGGGGCAATGTGGGACGATATGGGAAAGGAAATGGGTGACCTGAGCTTCGCGCGGTCACCCTTCACGTTGCCCTCATGACTGCCCTCTCCTGTGCTTTTTTCTCGCCTCGTTCGAGGCGACCCTACCGCATGGATCAGGTGCTGTATTTCCATCATCAGGCTCCTGTTTCCGTCTTCAATCCGGTGCTCTTCTTCCCCTTCTTCCGGGCCTGTTCCTGGTCCTTCCTGGCCGCACGCGCCGGGGCATTGTCCGGTGCTGTGGCC
>DBQU01000091.1:3584-19169 GCA_002305765.1 Deltaproteobacteria bacterium UBA1386 | reverse complement strand
ACATTCAACACAGTTGCTGGAACGAGCGCGGCGTTGAGGGTGTGGACTGAGGACCATCCCTTTCCCCGGCCTGCCAGCCTGCCTTCCCCGGACTCGTCCTGGCTTATGTATGCTGAGAAGGCATCATTGGCGGTGATGGCCGCCGAAAGGGACAGCGACGAAAAGGAGGAGATGCGAACCACCCTGTCCGCGTACGAGGGAACCATCCAAATGGATTCACCGTCGAAGACGCCGCCCGCGAAGGCATTCACTCCCTTCATGAAGCCCTGGGGCCATTCCGCGTACTCCGTAACCTCTGCCGTATCCTTGTCTATCCTTATGACCCTGTCGGCGTTCAAGGGGACCATCCAGATACCCTGACCGTCGAAGACGCCGCCCGCGAAGGCGTACTCGACCTTCCCGAGTCCCTCGGGCCTGCGGTGATGACCGGTCATCTCACCCGTCTGACAGTCCAGCTTTACGACCCGGTCCGCGTAGTAGGGCACGAGCCATATGTGACGGCCGTCATAGATGCCCCCCCGCGAAGGCGTACTCGACCTTCCCGAGTCCATCCGGCCACCCGCTGTACGCGCTCATTTCGCCCGTGCGCGTGTCCACTCTCACGACGCTGTCGGCGTTCGCCGGGACCATCCAGATGTGTCGACCGTCGAAGATGCCCCCCGCGAAGGCGTATCCACCCTTTGCATAACCCTTCGGCCACGCGTTGTGCCTCGTCATCTCGCCAGTGCCGGTATCCAGTTTCACGACGCTGTCCGCGTAGGAGGGAATCATCCACAGGCACTCACCGTCGAAGATGCCCCCCGCGAAGGCGTGGCCGCCTTTCGAGAACCCCTCCGGCCACCTGTTGAAGGCGGTCATCTCCCCCGTCCCGGTGTCCACTCTCACGACGCTGTCCGCGTTCGCCGGGACCATCCAGATCGCCTGTCCATCGAAGACGGCGCCGGCAAAGGAGAGCACGTTCTTATAAAACCCCCGGGGCCACTGGCCATATCCGGTCATGACGGTCCTCGGGGCCAGCGGGTTCGGCGCGATGGGGCCGCTGAAACCGTATCCGTCCTGATTGAATATGGGCGGCGACACCCTGTTCGCGACCGCTTCATCGTCAAAGGGCATGAGGGGCTTGCCTTCCACGCACGTGAGGCTCGAGCCCGCATAGCTCACAAGGATCTCCTGCCCCCGTGCCACCGCCGCGGCGAGAACAAGGTCGATCCTGGTAATGTCCGATTTCCCGAGAAGCACCTCCGTGACGGGACAGGGCGCTCCATCAGCGGTGACCGTGAACAACGGGACCCCACCACCCGGCTCCGCCATGGCCTTGTCGAAGGCGATGGTTATCCTGTCGCCGCCCGTATTCGTTCCGGCGGACAGGAAGGAGGGGTTGACCGTCGCACCGACGCCTTCCAACCGGATGGCCACCCGCACCCGCTTGTCCCCGTCAGGTGTGACCGTCGCGGGATCCACGGTCTTCACGACCTCGATCCTCGTCTCCGCGGCGACGCGGATCGTGGTCCTCGCCTGCCCGCACAGGGCCTCTCCCGAACGGACCGACACCTCTACCGGGTATTGCCCGCAGCGGTCAAAGACATGGGTCAGGGGAGGCAGCTCCAGAACTCCCTCGGCCGTCGTCAACGGCAGTTCAAGATCGACCCGTCCTTCATGGACAACCGCTCCCTCCGGGTCCTTCACCAGCAGCTCCGCGGTCACAACGGCGTCCGTATTGGACCTGTTCTGCAACGTGAGACGCATGTCCACCGTTCTCTTTTCATCCTGGTTGAGATTCGAAGGGGACACAACCAGATCGAGATCGTCGACGACGACAGAAGGGGTGACGACAAATGCTAGCTTCCTGTCGTCGACGACGCTCCCGCTGGCAGCGTCAGCGACATGGAAACGCACACTGTAGGCGCCGGGCTGGCTCATGCCGGTGTTCCACAGGAGCGTCACGGACTCGGAGGCCCCTGCGCCGAGTTTCACCGCGGGACCGGTCTCGTGGGCCGCCACATCCACTATATGGCCGCGGGCATCCGCCAGCTGAGCGTTGACAACGATGCTGAAGTCCGCCTCCGACGGGTTCTCGATGGTGGAGCATATGTGTACCGTTTCGTTCGGGCCATATTCGTTCCTGTCCGTGTCGACGGAACGCACGACAACGCTCCCGCCCGTCGAGGCAGTCTCTTGAGCAGCATCCGGGACGGGAGCGGCACTGGCCCTTCGGCGCGAAACGAGAGAGATCTTTGTCCGTTCGTTCGTTGCCCTGGACTGGACCTTCGGACTCGCACTCGCATCGCCCCCACCTTCCGTTCCCGTCCTGTCCAGTCTGGCCGATGGTATTCCGACAGACCCGGGAGACCCATCCTCCGCATCACCCGGCTCTGCGCCCGCGCGCAACCCTTCCCCGGCTCCCGTTTCTTCCTCCCCCCTCCCGGCCCCTGTAATATCTTCGCCGGAAGCAAGGCAGGCCTCGAGAGCAAGCGCGGTCGAATACAGGTCGTTGTTCCACGAACCATTGTCGGATTGCGTCTGAATGAGGTATTGCTTAGCCCTGAGCACGACGTTCGGGTCGTCCAGCAGACCCTCGAGGGCATGACATGCCAGGGCCGTTTCGTGTACGGTGGAGAAGGCGTCTCCAAAACCCCCATCGGGGTGCTGCCTCGCCAAAAAGTATTCCGTCGCCTTTTCCAGTGCAACGCGGCCGTTCTCGTCCTCTCCCGCAGGCCCGCGCCTTAGCGACGCCACGGCCACGGCGGTCATATGAATGGAACTCGGCCCGTCCTGCGACGCCCCCCACCCGCCGTCGTTCCTCTGGAGGGAAAGAAGGTAACGAAATGCCATGTCTGCCGCACCATCGCCCGAAACACCACGGCTTCCGACGATAGCGTCCCCGTCAAGGGCCTCTTTGTCATGAACATTCGTCATAGCCACCGGACCTCCCCGAGCGGAACCCGCATGGACGGCCTTGATACACGCCTTCCAGGACCTTTTCGGGAAACAGGCACGGCCCGCATTCGTTGCTCACGTCTTGGTATCATCCAGCTTCGCATCCACAGCCACGCAAAGTGTCGCCGCCCATCCGCAGCGCATAGCAGTAACCCTGGGGGAACCGATGATGATTCCACTCGCGATCCGTCGACCGTCCCCGCTACAGGTGTAATGCAACGTATATATTGAAGATGAAATGTGATTATACTAGCGGTATGAGTACCTTGTCAAGACAAATGTGATGAGATGTAATACCTCGGCCTGCCCTATGTGATACCGGGTCACGCGACAACCCCGTCGGGGCTATTTTCGGGATTCTATGATCAGTGTTACCGGACCGTCATTCCTGAGGGTTACCTCCATGTGGGCCTGGAACACCCCGGTCTGCACGTCGGGAACGCGGAGCCTCGCCCTCTCCACGAAGCTCTCGAAAAAGACCTTCGCCTCGTCCGACGGCATGGCGTCGGAAAAGGAAGGGCGGCGTCCTCTGCTGCAGTCGCCATACAGGGTGAACTGGGAAACAACAAGAAGCGAACCCCCTCTGTCGAGCAGAGATTCATCGAACTTGCCGTCCTCCTTCTCGAAGATCCTCAGGTTCACGATCTTCTCGATCAGCCAGTCGATATCC
Organism: Deltaproteobacteria bacterium UBA1386; assembly: GCA_002305765.1. Classification (GTDB taxonomy): domain Bacteria; phylum Desulfobacterota; class Syntrophorhabdia; order Syntrophorhabdales; family Syntrophorhabdaceae; genus Delta-02. The sequence continues at coordinate 15,562 of DBQU01000091.1, read as the reverse complement.
TTCTCGCCGTCACCCTTGGCGATACCGAGAAAGACGAGGAGGCCGGGTCCTGTCTGCCCGACACACCGTCCATCAACCTCAACGGAAGCACTCTTGACTCGCTGGATAACGGCCCGCATCTGTCCTCCTTGTCGGGTTCCTGCGCCCCCTCAGGCTTTCCGGAATGGGAACAGCAAAAGGGCCCCTTTTCCAGGGGCCCATCTCATACCATTATGTATCCGCGCACGGTGGCTCTATTTCTCCTGCGCCTCTTTCTCGCGCTTTGCAGCCTCGACTATCTTGTCCGCGATCTGTGCGGGAACTTCCTCGTAGTGGGAGAAATCCATGGTGAATGTTCCCCGCCCACCGGTCATTGACCTCAGGTCGGGCGCGTACCTCAGCACCTCGGCCATGGGCACCACCGCCTTGACCACCTGGTTGCTCCCCTTGGTCTCCACGCCCATGATCTTGCCCCTACGGGAGTTCATGTCGCCCATGATATCCCCCATGTTCTCGTCAGGCACGATCACTTCCATCTTCATGATGGGCTCGAGGAGAGTCGGCTTGCACATCTCGAGACCCTTCTTGAAACCCATCGACGCCGCTATCTTGAATGCCATTTCCGACGAGTCGACGTCGTGATAGGAGCCGTCATAAAGGGTGACCCTGAAATCGACGACGGGATAGCCCGCCAGGATACCCTGGTTCATGGCCTCCACGATGCCCTTTTCGACGGCGGGAATGTACTGCCTGGGAATGGCCCCGCCCACGATCTTGTCCACGAATTCGAAACCCTCGCCGCGGGCCTTGGGACCGAGCTCCAGCCACGTGTCGCCGTACTGGCCCTTGCCGCCGGACTGTTTCTTGTATTTTCCCTGGATCTTGGTGGTTCCCTTGATCGTTTCCTTGTAGGGGACCTTCGGGTCCTTCAGCTCGACCTCGACGCCGAACTTGCGCTTCATCCTCTCCACGATGACCTCGATATGGACCTGGCCCATGCCGGAGAGAAGAAACTCCTTTGTCTGCTCGTCGCGGGAGTATTTGATGGTCTGATCTTCTTCGATGAGCCGCGCCAGCGACGTGTTCAGCTTGTCTTCATCGCCCTTGGCCTTGGGCTGCAGGGAGAAGGATATGACCGGGTTCGGCACCGTCACTCCCTCGTACCTGATGGGTGATTTCTCGTCGCAGATGGTATCGCCCGTCTGCACGTCCCTGAGCTTCGCCACCACGGCTATGTCGCCCGCGCTCGCGGAACCTGCGGGTTTCTGTTTCTTTCCCACGAGAGAGAAGATCTGTCCGATCCGTTCCTTCTCGTCCTTGAGGACGTTCAATACCGTCATATCGGGATGCAACTCCCCTGAATAGACCCTGAAGAGCGTCAACTTCCCCGCGAAGGGATCGGTGATGGTCTTGAAGATGAGGGCGCTGAAGGGCTGGCTGACCGATGACTCCCGCGTCGTCTTCTCGCCCGTCTTCGGGTTAATCGCCTCGACCTCTTTCTTGAACGAAGGAGCAGGGAAAAGTTTCACTATGCCGTCAAGCAGGGTACTGATGCCTATGTTCCCCGCCGCTGAACCGCAGAAAATGGGAACGATCTTGTTGCCGGCAATGCCCGCCTTGAGGCATTTCTCGATCTCCTCGGGGCCTATCTCATCGCCGTTCAGGTACCGCTCCATGACCTCGTCATCCATCTCCACGGCTGTCTCCACGAGTTTCTCGCGATACTTCTGAGCGAGGTCGAGCTGCTCGGCCGGTATGTCCGTAACATCGAAACCGCCCGAGCCGTCCCCCTTGAAAATGCAGGCCTTCATGGCGAGCAGGTCCACGACTCCCTTGAAGCTCTCTTCCTGACCAACCGGGATCTGTACGACGAGACAGGTCCTGTCCGTCAGGTTCTTCTGGATGTCCTCCACGGTCCTGCCAAAGTCGGCGCGTTCCCGGTCCATCTTGTTCACGAAGATGGCGATCGCCGCCCCGAACTCGTCGGCATATCCCCAGACCTTTTCGGTTCCGACCTTAACGCCCGATACAGCGCTCATGACGATCACCGCGGTATCGACGACCCTCATGCACAGTTTCGCGTCGGAGATGAAATTGTCATCACCGGGGGTATCGAGGAGGTTGATCTTGCTCTTTGCCCATTCGAAACAGGCCAGGGTCGATGATATCGTGATCTTCCTCTCCACTTCCTCCGGCTCGTAGTCCATAAGAGAGGTGCCTTCGTCTACGCTGCCGAGCCTCGTGTTCTCCCCGGCAAGAAAGAGCATGGCTTCCACTATCGACGTCTTGCCCTCTCCACCATGAGAAAAAATGCCAACATTCCTGATCGCCTCAGGCTCGTACTTTTTCATGAAAACTCCTTTCGACGCTGAAAAATCGTTTAAAATCCCGTGAATTTAACATGGCTCTCCCTCAAAAATCAAGAGGAAAGGGCTTGCCCACAAAGCCCACGGGTCTGCGCTCCGCGCAAACGGGCACACGGATCTGCGCGCAAGCGCGCAAACGAGGAAAAACGAGAATATCCGCGGGGAATACCATGGCAGTTTCCCTGGCATCGACTGCGAGCTCCTTCTCGTTGTCCGACCGGGAACCACCCTCTCTTAATTAATGGTGTTTCTACCCCGTGTGCCCGCAAGGCAGACCCCTGTGCCCCCGTGCCCGTCTGTGGGCTTGCCGGCCGGCAAGCCCATTGTATCTTGACTCCCTATCGGTTTTATGTTTAAGTAATAATTTCAAATTACAACAAGGATGAAAGATGAAGAGAACCTACCAACCTCATAACAAAAGCAGAAAGAGAACGCACGGCTTTCTCGTGCGCATGAGAAGCGCTTCCGGCCGCGAGGTGATCAGGCGCAGGCGGGCAAAAGGCAGGAAGAGCCTCGCCGTTTGATCGGCCCGGAGGGGTCCGAATAGGGGCATTGGCGGCAACCATCCGGAATGATCGCCGCCAGTAGAGTACAACCTGATGATCCGCACCCTGAAAAAACAAGAAAGGCTCAAGAGGGGGGACTTTCGCGGTGCAGCATGGACAAAATGTTCGGAGACGGCCCATTTCGTCTTGCTTGCCAGGGAGAACCGGTGCGGTATCAAAAGATTTGCCGTCACTATACGCAAGAGAACGGGGGTTGCAGTAGTGCGCAACAGAGTGAAGAGGATCGTGAAGGAGTTCTTCCGGTTGCATAAAGACCTCTTCAGGGAAGATTCGAACAGCCTCATCAGGGTCAAGGGATTGCCCGAAAGCCTCACCATGGGACACATGGAACCGGAGCTCACGACCCTCCTTTCTTCGACGAAAAGGCGCACAAGCATCAGGTAATGAAGAAAATCGTCATTTTCATGGTGAAGTTATACAGGGTGACCTTTTCCGTCTTTTTGCCCGTTCAGTGCCGGTTCTACCCGACGTGTTCCCAGTACATGATCGAAGCCGTTGAGAAAAAGGGTGTCTGGAGAGGTACGCTCCTGGGGCTCAAACGTATCTTAAAGTGCAATCCGCTGTTCCCGGGCGGATATGACCCCGTACCATAACGGAGGTAACGAATGGACAAACGCACCATCATCGTGCTCGTGCTGACGATGGCCATGCTTTTCGTGTTTCAGACATACTTCATGCCGAAGCAGGCACCGCAACAACCCGAGACCCAGACCCAGCCCGCGCCCCAGGGTGAGGCCCAAAAGCCGGCAGCCAAGACCGAAACCGCGCGGACAGCGCCGGGAACACCTCCACCATCTCCCGCCGCTCCCCAGCCAGCACAGAAGAAGGCGACCAGGACCTTTGCCGTTTCGACACCGTACCTTGACGTGACGCTCACTGACCTCGGCGGAGGGATATCGAGCGTTAAACTCAAGGATTACAAGGCCACCGTCAAGGGAACGGAGGAGAAGGAGATCATAGAGGATGTAAGTCCATACGTATACAACCCCGCCATTCATCAGAACGGCTCCTCCGACCGTACCCACTTCACTTCAGACAAGGCCGGCCTCACCGTCAAAGACAGCCCGGCATCGATAACCATGACGGGGACGCTTGAAAACGGCACAAAGCTGAAAAAGACGTACACATTCTATCCCGACACGTACGCCATAGGCCTCTCCGTGGAGGTCGAGGAATCGAAAGCTCAGGGCCTGCAGGCGGATTTCGCGGTGATATCGGACAAGAATGATTCCAGTTATGTCTTTAAGGGCCCCTTCGTCTTTGACGGTAAGAGCCTGAACCAGATCGACTCGATCAAGGAAACGCTCAACTTCAACAAGAACTATCAGTATACGGGATTCGACGAGGGCTTCTTCACATTCATCTACATTCCCCCGGAAGACAGGAAACCTGCGCTTTCCATCGCTAAAACAGACAAGAACGTACCCTACATCCGCCTTGTCCCGGCAACGAATAAGATCGAGGGCAGGCTCTTTTTCGGCCCCAAGAAGACCAGTGTGCTGGCAAGCCTCAACGTCAGGGCCGAAAAGATCATAGATTTCGGCTGGTTCGATGTCATAGCCAAACCCATGGTGTGGCTTCTCGACTTCTTCAACCGCTTCACACACAACTACGGCATTGATATCATCCTCCTGACCATCCTGATAAAGATAATCTTCCACCCTTTGAGCGTCATGAGCTTCAAGAACATGGCGAAGATGCAGGCGGTCCAGCCCGAGATCAAGAAGTTGCAGGAGAAGTACAAGAACGACAAGGCCCGGTTGAACCAGGAACTGATGCAGATATACAAGTCGCGAGGTGTCAACCCGATGAGCGGGTGCCTTCCCATGCTGCCCCAGATCCCCGTGTTCTTCGCGCTTTACAAGGCCCTTTCCGGCGCCATCGAGTTGAGGCACGCACCTTTTCTCTGGTGGATCAATGACCTGTCGGCCCCGGAAGACCTCTTCTCTTTCACCGTTATGGGGTACACCATTCCCATCAGACTCCTGCCGCTCATCATGGGCGTGACCCAGGTCATACAGCAGAAAATGACACCCACAAGTACCGATCCGATGCAGCAGAAAATGATGATGTTCATGCCCATCGTCTTTACCTTCATCTTCTGGGGCTTCCCGTCGGGACTCGTACTATACTGGCTCGTCTACAACGTCGCCTCCATCGCTCAGCAGTATTACATCAACAGGAAGACCAAGGTGGCCCGGTAAGGAGAAAAGACACATGGAAACGCTCGAGTTCGAAGGAAAGACATATGAGGAGGCCGTCAAGAAGGCCTCCCAGGAGTTGAATGTCGATGAAAGGGACCTCGACATCGAGGTAAAAGAGGTGGACACGAAGGGTATTCTCGGCCTCCTGGGCACGAAAAAGATACGTATCATGGTGAAGTTGAGGGCAAAGGAGGAGGGCAATGGTGAAGGAAGCACCATCACCCCCACCTCCGCTGAGACCCCTTCCGGCGAGACCCCTCTCCGGGAGACGGCCGAAGAATTCGGGATAGCCTTCCTGAAAGACTTCGGCAAACACGTCGGGCTCGATTTCCAGGTCATGGCGACGGACATAAGCGAAAAAACAGACAGGATACTCTTTCTTGTCCAGTGCGACGACGGAGATGTCCTCATCGGCAAGGACGGGGAGATCCTGGAGGCCCTGCAGCATCTCCTGAGGTTGGCGGTAGCAAAAAGATTCAAACATAACCTTAAATTACTTATAGATATCAATGGTTACAGAGAAAGACGAAAAAAAGCTTTAACAATTATGGCAAAACGTCTTGCCGATAAAGCAAAAAGGTCAGGAAAGAAGTTCAAGACGGACCCATTGAACCCCTACGAGCGGCGGATTATCCACACACTCTTCAAGCACAACAAGGGCATCACCACGAAGAGCGAAGGAGAGGGGCACATCAAGAGGGTCGTCCTCACCCCGACGGGAATTCCTTTCGGCGGCGACCGGGGCGGTGCCCGGGGAGGACCCCGGGGAGGCGCCCGGGGAGGTTTCCGTGGCAACGCGCGCGGGAGACGCTGACACCATATGTGCCGTTTCGACACCTCCCGGTGAAGGCGGCATCAGCATAATACGCATCAGCGGACTTAAGGCGCACCCCATCCTCGAAAAGATCTTCAGGCCCCGCGGCAGGAAACCGCGCAAACGATCATACGGCAGGCTTCGACTGGGACACATCGTGGACCCCGCGGACGCGCGGGAGGTGGATGAGGTCCTGGCCGTCCTGATGGCCGCCCCCGCCACCTACACACGCGAAGATATAGCGGAGATCCATTCCCATGGCGGTTTTGCCGCGCAGAAGGCCGTCATGGACCTCGTCATGAGGCAGGGCGCCCGCCTCGCCGAGCCCGGTGAATTCACGCGCAGAGCCTTCCTGAACGGCAGGATCGACCTCGTGCAGGCTGAATCGGTCCTCGACCTCATACGAAGCGAAACGGACGAGGAGCTGCGATACGCCCTCACCTGTCTCAAGGGTGGCCTTTCGGCGAAGATGGGTCTTTTCAGAGAGACATTGAAGCAGGCCCTCGTGGCCGTGGAGGCAACGATCGACTTCCCCGATGAAGACCTCCGCATAGATCTCTCAGGACCCTTCGCGTCCCTCAGAAAGGCAAAGAAGGGGATCGACGGGCTTGTATCCTCATACTATGAAGGAAAAGGGCTCAAGCAGGGCTTCGAAGTCCTTATACTGGGCCGCACGAACGTGGGGAAATCGAGCCTCCTCAACGCCCTCGCTCTGAGAGAGCGCGCCATAGTGACCGCCCTCCCCGGTACCACGCGCGACCTCATCGAGGAAACCCTCTATCTGAAAGGGGCGAAGGTCCGTCTTATCGACACGGCCGGCATACGAACACCCGAGAACGTCGTGGAAGAAGAAGGCATACGCCGGGTCAGGGACAAGGCGGCGGAGGCGGACCTCATCATCTGGGTCCTCGATGGTTCAGCCCCCTATTCCGACGACGATCAGCGTGTTTTGGAAGATATTCGTCCATATAATAAAATAGTTGTAGCGAATAAATGCGACCTTACACAACATTTGGAATATAAGCTATTGGTTTCACAAGGTATAAGTGATATACTCCATATTTCTGCACAGAAAGGGATCGGTCTCGATCACCTCAGGTCATCGCTGTTCTCCGCGCTTGCAGGGAAGGAGCGAAAGAATTCTCTCCTCATCACTACCCTTCGTCACAGGGATATCCTCATGAAGGTCTCCGCCAACATAACCGCCGCAATCGATGGTCTCGAAGCGGGAGCTCCTCCGGAGATCCTCGCGTTCGAGCTCCAAGAAGCGCTCCACCACCTCGGGGAGATCACAGGCGAAACCTGCCCCGAAGAGATCCTCGACACAATTTTCAGCCAGTTCTGTATAGGGAAGTGAAAAACGGCTTGAGTCGCTTGAGTCGCTTGAATCGCTTGAGGGTTGGAAAGACCTCCCGGAAGTACAACGCCGGGAATAGTATCTAGTCTTTTTCTTTTACTCTCAAGCCATTCAAGCGACTCAAGCTATTCAAGCCGTTTTCTTATTCCTTTTGTTCGAAGGCGCTGCAGGCGCTAGTTTTTGAATGTCGGTGGTTTTGGAGGCGCTTCTGACCCCACCGGCTTCGGGGGAACCACGCCTGCCGGAGTGCTCAGCGGGAAGCACACGTTGTCCTGCAGGATCCCAAGAATGACATCCTGCTCGAAGTACGTCCACGGACCATTCTGCATCCTGGCTTCCGGCTGCTCCCCGGCCCTGGCGGAGCCGAATTCCTTTTCGGCGATGACGCGGTATCTGCTGGAACCACAGTCGAGTTCCATAAGGGTCTGGACCTTCTCCACCTCATTGCCGTCTTTGTCGGGTTGTGTTATCCGCTCCCACACCCTCACGACGCGCTTGTCGAGTCTCTCGATGCTGTTGGAGTCGAAATAATACCTCCTCGTCTCGTTTCCCATGTAGAGCCTCCACTGCGGTTCGCCCTTCGGCACCTCCTTCTTCACCTGTTCCCCGGATGCTGTCGGGGGTTGAGGCTGAGGCTGCGCCGTCTGCGCCGCACAGGTGATAGACACTGCCAGAACGATGAACACTGCGATGAGGCCCATCAAAAATGCTCCCCTTCCTTTCATGGTCACTCCTTGTATGTTCTCTTGTGCCACTATCTTCCCATCCCCTCGATGGTGTTCGTATTATACTGCGTTCCGCCCTCGCCCGTCACGCCCGAGGGCGCCGTCCAGGAGACCTCGGGGAAATCACCGCCGGGGAAACGACCAAGGACGGACCCCATGAAGTTCATCCATATCGGCAAACACACCCGTCCCCCGCTTTCTCCCTTCCCCAGTGAGGCCCTCGCGTCGAACCCGACCCATACGCCTGTCGCGACGTGGGGAGAATAACCCACAAACAAGGCATCATAGTAATTGCTCGTCGTTCCCGTCTTGCCCGCCACGGGATACCCGATACTGGAGGCTCCCTTCGCGGTCCCATACTGCACGGGACCCTTCAAAAGGATATTCATTGACGAGGCCACTTCCTCGGGCAGGGCCCTCTCCTTCAGCGCGGCATTCTCTTCGAGCACGGTGCCGTCCTGGTCGACTATCCTCCTGACGAATATGGGCTTTATGCGATAGCCCCCGTTCGCGAACGCGGCAAAGCCCTTGACGAGCTCCAGAAGGGTGATATTCGACGAACCCAGGGCAATGGAGAGATTGTCCTCGATGTCGGCCTCTATGCCGATGTCCCTGATCGTCTCCTTGACTGGGCCTATGCCTATCTCCTCCAATAGCCTGACCGTCGCCGCGTTCTTCGAGTAGGCAATGGCATCCCGCATCGATATGTCGCCCTGGTACTTGCCGTCATAATTCCTTGGTGTCCAGGACCTCCCCATTCCCGTGGAATAGCTCTTTGGTTCATCATGGAGAACAGAATCGGGAGTGTATCCCTTCTTTAGCGCCGTGACATAGATGAAAGGCTTGAAAGCGCTGCCGGCCTGCACCTTCGCCACCGTGGCCCTGTTATAGGGGCTCCTCTCGAAGTCCCTTCCTCCGACTATGGCGTAGACGTATCCCAGATTGACGTCGAGGCTCACGAGGGCGCCCTCGACCTTCAGCGAGCGAACGGCCTCGAAGACCGGCGTCTTCTTCCTGTCCTCACCGGTGCAAAACCCTTTCACCACATCGCCGGGTTTGAAAGGGTGGGTGTCCATCTTGAGGACGGCCTTCTGCTCGCCTACAAAGACGGCGTACCCTTCCTTTATCCTTTCCGATACCAGGAGACTGCAGGTCCGTCCCTTGCTGACGGGCACCAGTTTGCGGTCGCGCTCTTCCGCCCGCTTCAGGTCATCCCACTTCTTCTGCCCCAGGTGGTAGAGGACCGTGTATTCGCCCTTTCTGCGTTCATAGACCTCGAGACCCCTCTTTATCGCGTCCTCGGCGGTCTTTTGCATCCGTCTGTCCACGGCCGCGTAGATCTTGAGTCCCTTCCTGGACAGAACGCCTTTGCCGTAGCGGGCCTCCACATACCGGAGTATGTGGTCCTTGTAGTAGCTGTCGGCAAAGACGCCGTCGTCCTCCCTGATATCGATCTTTTCCTTGAGCATCTGCTGCTTTGCCTTCTCGCTGATGAACTTCTTCTCCACCATCTGGTCGATAACGTATTCCTGTCTCATCCGGGCATTTCCCGGATGCCTTTTGGGTGTATACCGGGAGGGCGCCTGCACGATACCTGCCAGCAGGGCCGCCTCGGCGGGCGTTATGTTCCAGACATGCTTTCCGAAGTACACCTGGGACGCGGCCTCCACGCCATAGACACCGTGTCCCATGTAGATGTTGTTGAGGTAAAGATTGAGGATCTCGTTCTTGCTCAGGTAGTTCTCCAGCTTGTATGCCAGGATGGCCTCGCGTATCTTCCTGTTCAGGCTCTTTTCAGGACCCAGTATCATTGACTTGATGACCTGCTGTGTGATGGTGCTGCCCCCCTGGGCCATCCGGCCGTATGCCACGTTCTTGATGAATGCCCTTAGGATGCCCATCGGGTCGACGCCCCCGTGCTTGAAGAAATCGGCGTCCTCCGCCGCCAAAAAGGCGGCCCTCACATGCTTTGGGATCCGTTTGTAGGTAACGAAGACCCTGTTGTCGGGTACAAACAGGTAGGTGAGTTCGTCATTGACGTCGTAAACGCTGGTGACGGGCTTGTTCTTGAGGTCCTTCAGCGCCACGACGGAGGGTATATCGTTGATAATAAAGAAGATGAAGGCCGCGACGAAGAGCACCGCCGACGCGACGAGCAGGACCAGCAGATACTTGTAGATCTTTCCCGTCGAACTCTTCTTCTTCTTTTTTTTCTTCTTGTCCTTCTTCAAAACACTATCGAACCTTTTCTGACATCATAGGTTCCCGAAACGGTGATCCTCAGCTCCACGATGGAGGTGAAAGGCAGAAAGCCCATGGTCCAGAGGGGGTCATCAAGGGTGTTCCCGAGAGAGTGGAGAAGGTCAACGAGCTTTCGAAGGGCACGGTCCAGTTCGGGCAAGGGGACGCGGGACATGATGGCGCCGAGCGGCAGCCGCAGGGCATGAAGAACCTTGCCGGCGTCAACGACGGCTATCCCCCCTTTCATGGCGAGCACCGTGTTCGCCGCCAGAGCCATGTCATCGTCATCGAAACCGTGAACGAGGAGACCATGCGTTTCATGGGCCACCGTTGAGGCAATACCCCCGCAGTCGGCCCCGAAGCCATGAAGGAACCCCTGGCCCCACTTCTTCTGCTCCCTCCGCGTGTACATGATCTTCCGTACGTCGCCTTTCCTGTCGGGGAGAATGATATTGCCGTGTCGGGACAGCGCGACATCCATCCGCCTCGTCACGGTGCGGTCGACAATATCTATGACGGGAACGGTCTTAACGTCCGGCCGCTCCACGACGAACTCGGAGGCCCCAACGGACGAGAACGCGTAAGGGTAGAACTCTACCCCGACCTCGAGCTCCGGTGACGGCCGACGCGTGAGCGTCCCTCCCTCCGCGGCAAGGGTCCCGCGCTCGAAGACCTTGACGGGGACAGGTCTGTCGAGGCCCTCGAGAAGGAGCACGTCCGCTATCCTGCCCGGCGTCAGGCTGCCCACCTCCGAATCCACCCTGAAGTACCTGGCCGGATTGATGGTGGCCATTCGGATGGCGTTCTGCGGCTCGACCCCGAAACGGATGGCCTCGCCCACGATATGGTCCATGTATCCCCTGAACATCAGATCGTCGGCGAAGATGCCGTCGGACACGAGGATGATGGAATCGTTGGGAAGGGTGTTTATGGCGGGGCCCAACTCCTCGAGGTCGGTCCTGATGGAGCTGTGGCGGACCATCGTGTAAAGCCCCAGCCGTATCCGGTTCTTCAGGTCCGCGGGGCGGATCGATTCGTGGCAGGATGTGATGCCCGCCGCGACAAGGGCGTTCAGCCGGTCATAGGAGGCGCCAAGTGTATGACCCTCGACGTTCCTCCCCAGGGACCGGGCAAGGAGCATCCTTTCCAGTATCTCGTCCTCGTTCCTTATTATCCTCAGGTATGATGAGACCTCGCTCACGGAAGCGCACTCGGGGTGGCGCGAAAAAAGGTCCCAGATATCGTAGATGGAGAACATCTCGCCGCCCTCCACCTCCGGATAGGGTGGATAGGTCGCCGGCACGCCCCAGAGATATTTGATGTTGAAATACCGCGCCTTTCTGAGGACCTCGGCGAACCCTTTGGGCCCGAGACAGCTCATCAGGTCATGACTGTCGGAAAAGACGGTCGTTGTCCCCTTCGTCACGGCAACGTCGGAAAACGTCGCCGGGTTGTAGAATATGTCCGCGTGTCCGTGGGCGTCCAGGTAGCCGGGTACGGCGACAAGACCCCGCGCGTCGACGACCTGGGTGTCCTTCCCTGTCTTCGTTCTCTTTTCCCCCACATAGGCGATCCAGTTGCCGCAGATCCACAGGTCGCCGGGAAAGACCTCTCCCGTGAAGACATCGAACACCTCGCCGCCTTCTATGATGACATCCGGCTCCCGCTCGGCGCTGGCAACGGCCACGAGGGCCTTCAGGTCCTGGAGTGTCTTGTCGATCATTAT
>DBQU01000091.1:0-3495 GCA_002305765.1 Deltaproteobacteria bacterium UBA1386 | reverse complement strand
GTACACCGGCCGAAGGCGCCGGTGCCTTTTTTGTCAAGACACTTCGCGACCTGCGCGACATTCTGTTCCTGTTCTTGACCCTGGAACTCTTGAACTTTTGAACTCTTGAACCTTCTTCATCCTTGAACGCCTTTAGCCTTTGAAGGTTTCCTTGCATTTCATAATGCTGAAAAGGGCCAGAATGCTGGTGATGAGGTATATCCAGAGCATCTGCTTGTACGCGGACGGCGGGTAGGAGCCGCCCGTCATGCCCGCCCTGTCGAGAACGTAGCCCATAAGCGGCTGGAAGATGATGGCCCCGATGAAGGGGAACAGGTTGATGGTGCCCATGGACGTGCCTGCTATCTCATCGGGGAAAAGCTCTTTTGTGGTGACGATGGCGACGGTCCCGACGGAGCTGATCGTGATCCCCATGAAGAAGAAGAGCACATAGAGCGCGACCAGCCCGAGACCGTCGAAGAAAAGAACGGCACAGGCAAAACAGATAACATTGAGGGCCGAGGACCATACGAGGATCTTCTTCCTGCTCTTCAACGTCCTGTCCGAAAGGTGGCCGATGACGGGGCTCACGAATATCATCGCGAAGGCTATCATGGAGAGGATGTTGCCGGCGGTAGCCTTGCTGAACCCGTACACGTCCGTGAGATACGGCCCCGCCCAGAGCCCGAAGAACCCGAAAAGGGCCCCTCCCCTCATGATGAACCAGATAGCTATGGTCCAGAAATACCTGTTCCTGAGGATGACCTTCAGGTCCTTGAGCACGTTGCGCCTGCCCGTCACAACGCCCTCGCCCGCCCCCACGACGGGAGGCAGACCCTTCTTCTCCGGTGAGTCCTCGACAAACCGCCATATGAGGAATATGACCCCAAGGGAGAGGACACCCACGATGACGACCGCCGACCTCCATCCGAAAACCTCCGACAGCAGGGCGAGAGGTGTTGTCGCGCAGTACCACCCGATACCCCCCACGGCCATGAGGGCACCAGCGACCCTGGCCAGCTCGGCCCCCCGGAACCAGAGGCCGAAGATCTTCATCGACGACACGAAGACGGCCGCAAGCCCCAGCCCCACAAGGGAGCGGGCCCCGACGGCAACGCTGAAACAGGGGGCAAGGCCGAACGCGATAGCACCCAGCGCGGCTATCAAGCTGCAAAGAACGATCGTCTTCTTCGGCCCCCACGAATCCGAGAGAATGCCGACAGGGACCTGCATTGCCGCGTAGGGGTAGAAGTAGGCCGACGCGAGGACGCCGAGGGCCGTTGCCGATATCCCGAAGCTGGCGGCTAGGTCCTGGGCCACCACGGCGGGTGATACACGGTGGAAATAGACCACGAGGTACTGCGCGGCAAGAATAAGAAAGAGGTACCGCCTGTGACGCTCCACGCCGAACTCCCCCAAATAACGAAAGAAGCTGAAATACCTACAACAATACTTTGCAGGACAGGCCTTTTTCAAGTAAAATAGAGAAATTCGGCTGAGACGGGCAAAAATAGGGACAATGAGACAGGGCACTCTGAAAAGGCTTCTCGATGTCGTCAAGGGCAGGACACGGCCCGACACGGTCATCGTCAACGGGAAGATCGTCAACGTCTTCACCAACAGCATCGATGAAGGCTCGTCCGTCATCGTTAAGGACGGTTTCATCGCCTCCGTCGAGGAGAATGGAAAGGCTACCTCTTACCATCCGAAGAGGGTCATAGACGCGCACGGGGCCTACCTGTGTCCCGGGTTCATCGACTCCCACACCCACATCGACAGCCTCTATCCATTCTATGCCCTCGTCCCCTACGCTATCCGGGGCGGCACGACAACGGTCGTAACTGAAACGAGCGCCGTCGCCTGTGCCTGCGGCATGGAAGGGGTCAACGCCTTCACGGAAAGCACGCGGGGTTACCCGTTGCGGTGTTTCTTCCTTGCCCCTCCGCTCACGCCCCCCTTTCCGGAAATGGAGGGCTGCAAAGGGCTCACCCTCGGGGAGTTCAAACGCTTCCTCAGGCGGCAGGACGTGCCCGCCATAGGCGAGGCCTACTGGACACGCATCGTCGAAGGAGACCAGCGGGTCCTCGAGCAGGCGGTGAGCGCCATAAACGCCAACAAGAAGCTCGACGGCCACGCCGCCGGGGCCCGCGCGAAAAGGCTCGTTCAATACGTCCTCACGGGCATCACATCCTGCCACGAGTCGGTGACGGTCGACGAGGTCATCGAAAAGCTCCGCCTCGGCCTCACCATCATGATACGGCAGGGTTTCGTCAGGAAGGAACTTCCCGAGCTCCATCGATTGAAAGACATGGACATCGATACGAGGCGGCTCATCCTGACTTCAGACGTCTTCGACGCCGTCATGCTCAGGGAGGAAGGCTACCTCGATTCCATCGTCCATACCGCCATATCCTACGGGTTCAAACCCATGGACGCGATAAAGATGGCCACCATCAACCCCGCCGATTACTACGGCTTCCGTCACCTCGGGGCCATAGCGCCCCTGCGCCACGCCGACATCCTCTTCCTCAGCGACCTGGAGGGCGTGACGGTTGACCACGTGATGATGAATGGAGAGGTCGTCCTGGAGAACAAGCGTTTCATCAAGGACATCCCTCCCCACGTCTACCCCGAGACCGTGCGGCGCAGCGTGAAAGCGGCAAAATGCACGCCCGACGACCTCAGGATCAAAGCCGACGGGTCATCGAGGACCGTGCGCGTCATCAAGGTCGTCAACCAGACCATCACCGAGGAGGTCCTGTGGACACCCCCCGTCCGCAACGGTTTCTTGCAGACGGACCCGTCCGCCGACACCATCCGCGTTTCGGTCATCAACCGCTACGACGGCACGCAGCACGGCCACGGCTTCATCAACGGCATGGGCATCAAGAACGGCGCCATAGCGACAACGCTCATCTGGGACACCGGCAACATCCTGACCATCGGAAGCTCCGAGGAAGACATGGCAAAGGCCGTCAACAGCCTCATAGACATCGAGGGCGGCACGGTCATCGTCAAGGACGGCAAAGTGATATTCGAATTCCCCATGCCCGTCTTCGGCACAATGCCCATCGGCACCATAGACGAGATAGCGGACATCACAAAAGACATGGAGAAAAAGGTCCGCGAGATAGGCGTCACCCTCGAACGCCCCTTCCTCACCATCCAGACCATCCCCTTCTCCGGCCTCCCCTTTCTGCGCATCACCGACAAGGGCCTGGCCGACATCAAAAACCGGCGGCTTGTCCCGTTGTTTGTCGATCGGTAAGCCTTCAAACGGCAATCTCACGCCCGTTCGGACCTTCGGCCCTCACTCGAGGTCACGGAGGATGAGGAGAGATCGCGGAGAAGGACATTTCCGGGAATTTGAGGAATTCCCGGAAATCTTCGATCCCGCTCTGCCGAGCGGGAAGAAAAACCAACCTCGATAGCAGCGATGTCTGCTGATGGGTCCCATTAATGTGACAACTCTTTTCCTCCCGCCGCAGGCGGGACGCAGTCTCTTAGCTTCTAGTT
>DBQU01000015.1 GCA_002305765.1 Deltaproteobacteria bacterium UBA1386 | reverse complement strand
GAAGAGCAAAGCAGGTGATGGGTTATGGGCGATGGGTCATGGGAAGGACACATTCTTCTGGACACCTGTTACCCATAACCCATGACCTGCTTTTGAACCAGAAGCCCCGCGGATCGTCGGGATCCACGGGGCTTGTAAGAAGCTTGCTCTGTGGTTGCAGCTGTTATTTCGTTATAAAGACCTTGTGCTTCTCCAGGATCTTCTGGAACTCCTTGCTCTTCCTGAGGTTGTTGATGTCGGGGTCCTTCCTCAGGCTGTCGTAATCGTTGAAGCCCTTGGAGAGGGCGGCGTCGAGCTCGTCCAGACCGTAGTCGATGTTTCCCATGAGTGAATGGACGGACGCGAGATTATACCGGATGGTGGCGCTGTCCGGTTTGATCTCCTTGGCCTTCTTGAGATCGTCGAGGGCCTTGTTGTTCTTCTTCTGAAGCATATAGGCAACGGCCCTGTTCGAATACGCCTCGGCATAGTTCGGATCCTTGTTTATCGCGTTGGAGAACTCGGCGATCGCGTTGTCCAGGTTTTCGTTGAATACGCTTTTCGAGGTGGCGTTCTTGGCGATGCTGACGTAGCTCATGCCCTGTTTCAGGTGTGCCTTGACCTCCTGGCTCGGTTCATCCGAGGCAGGCTTTGCGGCTTCGGCGGGAGCAGCGGGCTTCTCCGGGGCCGGCGGGGGTGCCGGCTGCTGCGGTTCGGCCTTCTGCTGTGGCTTGTTCCAGGGCAGTTTGTCACATCCCATCCCCATGAGTCCTGCGGAAACGAGGACAGCTATGGTGGCGACTACGATCCAATTCCTCATCTATCGATCCTCCTCCTTATTTGATATCAGGGCGTCTTCTTGATGCTCATGTTCCAGTTGCTGTTTGTGGCCATGGCCTGCGGCGTTTGACTGATGTCTGCGCCTTTTTCCTGCTTGACCCTCTGGGAGACAAGAGGCTTTGAATAGGTGAAGGCGTCCTTTACAGACCCGTTGTACCTCTTCAATCCGTCGACAAAATAATACGTGAAGACACTGTTCTTGAGGCTGTCCGATTCCCAGGATTTCTCGCCTGCGCTGCTCGCTGAGAGGAGCACCTTGCCGTAACCGTCCTGATCGAGGCTCTTGCCGGTTCCTGAGGCCTTCTTCGGTGCGTCGTCGAGGACTATGTCTTTCGATCCGAAGAGCCGTTTTCCCTGATCCTTTGAGATGCCGTATCCTTCATCTTCGTCGGCCCCGAGGGACTTGCCGCCGGGGGGCAGAAAACCGGGAATGGACCGGTAGGCGCCGTTGCTGTAACAGGTATCGAGGATCATGACAAGCCGTTTGGACCGTAAGCCCTCGACGAAATCCTTGAGCATGTTTTCCGTCACAGCGGTGTGCCAGACTCGCTCGCGGGGCTTGACCTCGGTGTCGTAGGTGACGATATGGACACCCCCGAACTTGTCGGGAGGGGTGCCGTGGCTGCTCATATAGATCACCACGAGGTCGTCGGGACCGGCAGCGTTCTTTATCGTGTTGAGGTACTTCATGATATTGTCCCGGGTCGCCGTCTGGTCGGTGAGATAGTAGACGTTGCTCCGCGGGAATGCTGCCCCCTGAGGATTGACGAGGAAACTGTAGAAGCTTGACGCGTCCCTCACCGTGTACTGGAGGGTCTGAATGCCGTACTTGAACTGTCCCACGCCGACAACGAGGGCGTATCGGTTGCGCACGGAACCGGGGGCCCCCTCGGACCCCCCTGTCTCCTTGAGGACGCGGGCGCGGCTGAAGAGGCTCCCGATCCTCTTTTCCCATTCCTTTACCTTGATGTTGTCCGGCGTCACCGGTGAGACCCATTTGACGCCGACGACGGTCTGGGCGAGGGAGAAGGCGAGGTCGACCTGCCTGTCGTCCTCGTAGCCCCCTTTAAGCTGAACCCGGCCGTAGGCGTCGAGTTCGGCATACCCGTTGGCTATCCTGTTCTGTTTGAAGCTGTTGTTGATGCTGGTGAGGTGCGCGTCCGTGACCGGCGTGGTGTTGGCAAGGACCACGCAGCTTCCCCCGAGAAGGAAAAGGAGGAGAAGCGCGGCCGATATGAGTGAATTGCGCCGTTTCATGATATTTCCTACCTCACGACGGACCTGCCCGCCGTTCTCTGAAGCATCGAGACCTCTTCAATGATGAGCACGGTCTCGGTGCGGTATCCGTAGATGCTGTTGAGATCGGGCACGAATGCCGAAGCCTTCCGGACGGTGAGTTCGCGTTCCATCATGTCAGATTTGCCTTCGGCGTTGACGATAAAAGCGATCTTGTACCGGCCCTCAGGCACGTCCTTGGGGATATCGAAGCTGCCGTCCGCGACCCGGGTTCCCGGGGCCGCCGTGACCTCCTGGTCCACCTGCCCCAGGTCGACGAATTCGTTCTTGGACGGGTCGAAGTACTTGACGATGCGTGTTTCCGTGACCTTTATCTCCTTGCGGTCGGGAGGCGCCATAACGTAATAGGAGCCGTTGAGCTTCACGGAACCGCCCTGCGTGACGGATGCCGGGCTCGCGTTAAAGCTCTGGATCTTGACGAGATCTCCCTGGGACTGGTTATAGCCGATCTTCTGGGCCGTTTCCTGGTAGCCTGCCGCGGGCTGGCTTTTCAGTGTCGAATAGAGGGAAAGGCACTTGCCCCAGGCATAGGCGAAGCCGATGCCGCCGCCGATGGCACCGCCTATCGCGGCCCCCTTCCAGTCGCCGCCGATCAGCCCGCCGATGAGCGCGCCGCCGAGGGCCCCGCCGACGGTGTGGAGGGCGATGCACTGGTTCCTGGCCCTGATACGGTCTTCTTCGGTCTTTATCTCATCGGGGTTGGGCAGCATGGATGCGCAGGAATAGAGGAAAAAAACCCCGACGAGCACGATGGCAAACAGTCTGACGCGTTCCTTTTTCATGTATCAGGCTCTCCTTATCGGTGATTGAGTTTGATCTCGAGGGTGAGGATCTTGCCGTCCTCTATGTAGGACGCGGGCACCACTCCGTAGTTCTCGCCTCCGCGGGTTTCAAGGACGATGTCCTTTCTGCCCTTGGGCTCGGGTTTCCAGCCGTTCTTCGGCGAGATAACGGCATAGCTCGTCTTGTTCCCGTCCTCCAGGGTGATGTCCTTGCCGCCCGCGAGGGATGCCGTCATGACGCCCGGGGGAGGAGGCGGGGGGATGTTCGCGACGTCAGCCTGTCCCGGAGGAGGCGGAGGGGGGAGGGCCGCGTCGGTGCCGCCCGGAGGGGGCGGAGCCGCCGGTGCCTGTGCCATTGTCTGCCCCTGTGAGGGCATGCCCATGGGGTTCGGCTGGCCGGAGAGCATGACCAGGAGCTTTTCCGTGCCCGGAGCGCCGGAGAACCTGAAATTGCCGCCTCTGGGTATTTCCATCATCGTGCCGGCCTCTACCTGCTCGCTGCACAGGACCGTCGTGTTCCCCGAAGTGCCTATGTTCATGATCGTGAGGTAGCCGGGTTTGTTGGTCCTGACGAGAAGTTTCAGGCGTTCGCCGGAGCGGAATGTCCTCGACCGGGGAACGATGTCGAACCTGCCGTCATCCCGGAGGAGGACAAGCTTGTATGAGATTCCCACGTACTTCTCTCTGGCAGGCGCCGCTGCCGTCTGCGTGGGGGTCTTCACCGCCGGTCCGGAAGACATCCTGACCGCCGGCCCTTCACCGCTGTCAAAGATGGCCTTTGCGCCGGCCGGCTGGGTCTTCTGGGCGAAGACATCGCCGCCGGAGCACGCGATGGCGATGGCGGCGAGAAAAACGACGAAAATTGAAGGTAATGCTTTCATGAGAACCTCCCTACTGTTAAGAAATGTTGAATTTCCCTTGCTGGACTATCGTTCATTATGCAGTTGTCCCGGATCAACGGTACCTGGTGTGCATGCGAAATATCGCTGTGCCGTACCCATGGTGTAGCACGTAGTATAACTGGAACCCCGAAATTTTGTCAACGAAAGACCTTGAGGACCGGTGTCCGGGTCCCCCATATGGAGAGCGACGAAGAGGGTCAAAATTCCGACAAGTGAGGCCAAGCCTTCCTTCGCGCGCAGGTGGTGTAGTACAGCCTCATATTAATGTTGACAATCCGCGTGCGTCGCCGATATATTGCGTCAAAAGGCAAAGGGTGCCCTCGCGGGATATCCGTCGCTTTGCCCTTGGGCCAGACAAACCGGCCGCGGATTCACCAAGCAGTCTACATTCCAGTAAGTTCCGAAGGGGGATCGCATGCGCATTCCAAAAACTCTGAAGATCAATCTCCTTCTCCTCGTCTGTGTGTTCCTTCTCCTGCCGATGCTTCTCCCTGCCGTCACTATGCCACCCTCCCAGATCGTGAACGAGGCCATGGACGGCGTGCTTGTCGACATGGGCAATCCCTTTCTCAAGGTCATCAAGCAGGGGTCGTGGATATCGGGCGAGAACTACCGCAATCCCCTCACCAATCTCCTCGATCCCTCCGATCACGACGCCAGGCTTTTCATATCGCTCGACGACGTGGGGCCCGAGCGGGCCCGGGAGGTCTGGAAGGCCTACCAGGGGCGCCTGAGGAAGAAGATATTCGCCATGGCGAAAAGCGCCGGGTACAGCACCGACGAGATACAGCTTCTCCTTAAATCCGTCAACTTCTACCCCCCCGCGCAGCTCCTGAAGGGGATAGAGCAGAATGAGCAGGCCATCGCGAAATTCCTCAAGATGGGCAACTACCCCAATCTCCTGGAGGTCGGCGAAGAGGCCGCCGAGGGGCTCTACACGACGCCCACCAAGTTCATTCGCCAGGGCTACGAGACGGGTAAGAGGGTCCAGGTGGCGGAGCTTGTCGCCGAGGAAGGCTCTGACTCATACCGCCTGGTCCACAAGGCGACCGCCGAGGCGGAGCACGTTGCCGAGCAGGTCGGCGAAGCCAATCTCAAGGGGTATGTCCAATCGGCGGAATACAGCCTGAACGAGGCGCAGAAGGCCCTGAAGGAGGGCAAGCTCGACACGGCGAAGAAGAACCTCTCCCGCGCGAAGGACCGCCTGAAGAGTGCCAGGAAACTGGGTGGAGTCAGCGCCGAAGGCTCGGCAGTCAAGGAGCTTGACGCGCTGGAAGGCCAGATAGACGACGCCATAAAGCTCGCCTTTGAATCGGCGGACGACGCGAAGGCGATGCTCGCCAAGACGAAGCAGTTCGCGAACAGGCTCGGCGGAGAGGTCATGAAGAAGACCAACGTCGAACTCGCCGCCCTGGATCTGATGGCAGCAAAAAACTCCGTGAAACAGCGGGCATTCCTGAAAGGGGTCCTGGAGGGTGAAGGCAAGTGGGCCACCCTGAGGGTGAACCTCGAGGAGGCTTCGGGAAGCGCGCTCACAACCCTGAAGAGCGGGGCACGGTTCGCGTACAAGAACTGGTTCATCTCTCTCATGGCCCTGTGGGAGCTCAAGGAGTTCCCGGCGGCCGTCGAAAGGGAAGGGGCGGCGAAGGCGAGCGCCCGGCTTGCTGCGACCATCGTGGGCCTCGTGAACCCCACCTTTGGTTACGCGCAGCTCTTCAGCGTGATATTCGTGACGACGGGGGAACTCCTCGTCGACTGGGTCAGCTCCTACGGGTACGGGGCCGTTGTCGGCAGACAGGACTGCATGGACCTCATCGCTGGTCTGTACACGGTTCCGGGCAGGGAGCAGAACATCGAGGAAAGGGGGTGCGAGCAGATTCAGGACGACAGGCAGCTCGCCTGCAGGATATACGATTCGAAAGGCCTGAGAGCGAGCCTCGCGATGGGGCACAAGTTCAACCAGGAGCTGATACCGCCCTTCATGTACCAACTCCTCAACTGCCACGCGAAGGCGGCGTCGAAGCACTACGATGACTATGAATCGAGCCACGACGAAGGGGTCCAGTATGCCCTCGTCAACAAGTGCCTCCAGCCGGTCCTGAAGACCTGGCTCGACAGCCGCCAGCTTATCGTGAACGAAGCGGACGCCCTGCGGCAAACCCTGGAGGAACAGCCGGTCAGGGTCACCGCCAGTCCGTCCCGGCTTAAGGAAAAGGGGACGGTACGGCTTTCCGCCGAGGACACGGCCGGTGTCTCCGGGGCCCAGAGGGACATCGAGGAGAGGGCGAAGTGCCTCGGCGGCGTCCACGCGAAGCCGAAATCGGGCAGCGACTACATCTGGACCGTTAACGGCAGGACCTTCGCGAAGAATTACAACCGGGGAGCAGCGGAGCTTTCCCTCGACGCCCCCGGCACGTACGAGATATGCGTCTCCGTCGAGTACGCCTGGCGTGTGGATGGGCTGCCCATCGTGTCGACGGAGGACGGAATTTCCGGCAAGGCGACGCGGAAGGGTTGCGCGACGGTGGTGGTGGAACTTCCTCCCGAGGACAAGAAGCCGGGGGACACGAAGGTTTCCGACACTCCGCCACCGGCTGACCCCACCGCGGGAGCGACGAAGGTCTCCCCGACGGACGTGAAGAAGACACCGCCGTCGTGCGCCTATGAGTACTCCAGCTGGGGTGAATGCGACAGGACGACGAAGAAACAGACGCGGACCGTTACAGCGAAGAAGCCTGACGGGTGTGTGGAAAAGAGCAAGCCGTCCCTGGAACAGGGGTGTACCCCGCCGCCGACCAAAGCTGAGCTGGATTCCAGATACTACAATTGCCTGTGCCGCTGCTATTGCGGCTGGGCCGGGCACATAGGCGTGTGGTGGGACCCGGCGGGAAAATCGGTTCCGGAATGTGAGAGCAGCGGTCCCTGTTTCGGCGGGGCCGGGGCCTTCGGTTGTACCAGGCGGCATGGTTTCGGCGCCCCCAATGATTGCGCCCGGCGTTGCTGGGAAGGGGCCTATGGCAAGGATACCTGGGACCAGAAAAAAGCCGACGAAATGAGAAGGGAAGAGAACAAGAAACACAAGAAACCTCTCAAGGTAAAACTCAACGCATCGAAGAACCCCGCCGATTTCGGCGACATAGTGATTCTTACCGCCGAGGCAAAAGACGGAACGGCGGGATACAGGTATTCCTGGGGCGGCTGTGCCCAGGACGCGAAGGACGCGACGGCAAAGGTCATGAACAGCAGGGAATGCAAGCCCTGCACGGCGACGGTCACCGTGACGGACCAGGACGATGAAAGCGCGTCGGACTCTGTCACGATCAAGTGCACGGCCCTCAAGGTGAAGCTTACAAAGGAAAGCCCGAAGGAGAACAAGATCCCCGTGGGCGGCAAGGCCACGTTCCTCGCGGAGGTCTTCTCCGGCGACAAGCCGGCCTCGGGGTCCTTCGCTTATATATGGGAGCGAAACCCCGACGCCCTTTTCGGCGACGCGAAGAACCCGAAGTACGAGACCACCGGCGGTTCCCAGTCACGCAATTCCGCGTCCTTCGGAAAGCCCGGGACAACGCCGGTATGGGTCGTGGTGCTGCGCCAGGTGGGCGGCAGCAAGATGACCGTCGGAGAGTCGGCGCAGATCATGATTGAGGTGGTGAAGCCGAAGATCACCCTCAAGGCCGCGCCGCAGGACCCCCTGGTCGGCCAGGAGGTGAAGATCACCCTCACGGAGGAGCCGAAGCTCGACGCGCAGACGGTCTCCTACTGGTGGGAGATAGCGGGCAACGCGCAGAACGCCGGCCCTGCAACCTCGGACCAGAAGACTTACACGTACAAACCGAAGGACGACAAGCCGGTGACCGTTACCGTCCACGCGAAGGCGAGGGACGGCGGCGAGGAGATAGGACTCGAAAAGATCACCGTGACCGCGAAGAAACCGACCGTCACCGTGACGGGCCCGAAGATAGCGGGACCGCCGCCGATGATCTGGAAAGAGGGCGTCGGGCTTGTTCCGGCGGACCGCCAGATAGCGGAACACCAGCGGGTTGAGTTTGCCGTTTCCGTGACCCCCGCCACCGCCCAGCAGCTGCGCTACAAGTGGACTGTCGCGCCTGAAGGGTGCAGCATTTCCGCTCCCTCATCGAAGGATACGGGCGTGACCTGCAGCAGGACAGGCTCCTACACGATGACCTGCGCGGTGAAAAGCGCCGACGGTGCCGATCTCGGCAGCGGGACGGGGTCGCTCAGTGTCACGATCTCGCAGTCGGACATCTCGACGGGGAAGAAGAAGGATGAGGCGAAGAAGAAGCTCGATACCGCCAGGCAGCTGTGGTCGCAGAAGAAGTACGACGAGGCCATAGCGGCGGCCGAGGGGGCGGCGCAGGTGGACCCGAAGCTCGCCCAGCCCGTACTCAACCAGTTCTCTCAGGAACTCAAGAAGATGGGATCGGATGCCGTTAACAAGGCGAACCTGACAGAGGCGGTGAAGCGTCTGGAACAGGCCGTAAAGCTCAACCCCGCCGACGCCGACGCGAAGAAGAAACTGGAGGAGGCAAAGAAATACGCCTTCGTCTGGCCGCGCGTCGAGGCAAAGGCGAAGGAGTTCGACGCTTTCATCGCGCAGAAGAAGGTGTGGTCGGCGCAGAAGGCCATGCTCGAGATGCAGGACATCCTGCGGGGCCAGTCGGGCGGGCAGGCCTCAACGAACCCCCTGTGGGCGAGGGTGACGGCGGATTTCAACAAGGGCGTCGCCTGGTACAACGATTTCTCCCAGAAGAGCAACGCCGAGTGGACGAGGCTCTTCAAGGCCGAGGAGTGGGAGAAGGCGGAGGCCCACATAAAGCAGGTCCTGACCCAGGAACTCACTCCCGCGGATAAGAAACACTACGAGGCAGCTCTGCAGACGACGAACTTCAACCTCGCGAGGAAGAAGGAGTCCATGCAGTATTACGAGGCGGCGAAGGCGAATTTCGCCAAGGGCCAGCCGGCGGACGCGAACGGGCTCGGGGCGGTGGCGAAGGAGCTCAGGAACAAGGCGGCACAGTTCAAGGAAGGCGACGCGAGGCGTGCCCAGGTGAACGAGCTGGCCGCGGCGATGGAGAAGAAACAGAAGGAAATGAACGCGAAAACCTACGCGCGAACCTTCTTCAACAATGGCGACCAGTATTACCGCACCTATGATTTTCAGACGGCTGTCGCGCAGTACGACCAGGGGCTGAAGGCCATGAGTCAGAACGGCGACACGAAAGACCCGGACTACGCGAAATACGCGAAGCTCCGGGAGGATGCGGCCGGCAAGGACAAGCGCTTCAAGGAGCTCTACGCCTACGTGGCGGGCCTTGCGACCACCGCGAGCCCCCTTGACGAGGCAACGATCAAGAAGGGTATCGCCTCCGCCGAAGAGGGGCTCAAGATACGTCCCCGCAACGGCGACATGGAGATCCACTGGAACAGGCTGAAGTGGAAGCTCGGCGAACTGCAGAGGGCCAACGCGAAGAAGGAAGAGGACCAGCGAAGGTGCGAGGCGAAGTGGACCGAGGGCCAGGTGTTGTACAACGCGGGAAAACACGCCGAGGCACTGGCGAAGTTCAAGGAGAACGTTGCCTGCGCGCCGGGGAACAGCCAGCGCGTCGCCTATGTCCGTCAACTCGAGGAGTCGCTCAAGAAGCAGGCGGCGGCGAAACAGGCCTGCCTCGCCGTGAGACAGCAGGGTGACGCCTTTGTGCAGCAAAAGAGGTATGCCGACGCGATAGCGAAGTACCGCGAGAGCTTGAGGTGCAATCCCGACGCGCAGCTTGAGGCCTACATCCGCCAGCTTGAGGGAGAGGTGAAGAAGCAGGCCGACGCCCAGGCGAACGCGGCCCGTGCGAACCAGCTCCGTGCCGAGGGGGCGCAGCTCCAGAGCCAGAAGCGCTATGCCGAGGCCATCGCGAAGTACCGGGAGAGCCTGCGCCATGTGCCCGACAAGGCTCTGGAACAGCATGTGGCCCAGATGGAGGCGCAGCTCAAGAAGCAGAACGACCAACAGGCACTTCAGGCCCGTGCCAAAACGCTGCGTGACGAGGGTGCCGCTCTTCAGGGGCAGAACAGGCTACGCGAGGCCATCGCGAAGTACCGGGAGAGTCTGAGGTATGTTCCTGACCCGCAGCTTGAGGCCCACATCCGGAAGCTCGAGGCGAGCCTCGCCGCGAAGCCGACGGTGCCGACGGCAACAAGCACGAGCCCGGCGGCGGGTTCCTGGACGGGTTCCTGGAAGAGTGGCGCCGGACCGGAGGGCGAGGTGGTCAGTTTCAACCTCACCGCGAGCGGCGGCCGCATGACCGGCACCTTCTCCGTCGCGGTTCCGTACACGACGTCCTCGGGGGCGCGCAAGACGGAAACCCTCGGCGGCCCTCTCGAAGGGACCATCACGGGCAACAGGGCGAAGGGGACCTTCCGCGAAGCGGGTGACACGAAACCTTCAGGCACCTTCGACGCCGTCATGTCGGCGAACGGCAACCAGTTCAGCTGCACCGTGCGTGGCAACGACGGCGGAGAAAGCAGGACCTACACGGTGAGCCGGGTGCGGTGATGGGATGGAACCGAGCGGGATATGTGATCGCCCCGCTTGCCGCGGTCCTCATCGCCTATCTCAACTCCTTCCCCGGGGTGTTCCAGCTCGATGACTACAACGTCATCGTCTTCAACCCCTCGGTCCAGTCGTGGTCTGCCTTCTGGCAGGACTGTTTCCACGGGATACGCCCCCTGCTCAAGTTCACCTACGCCCTGTGCCAGGCCTCGCGGACGGATGTCTTCGGCTTCCACGCCTTCAACCTTGCCGTGCATCTCGTCAACGTATTCCTCGTCTTCAACCTGACGATCGGTTTCTTGAGGGGCAGACCGGGGACGGTCCCCGAATGGGCCATTCACCCGGCGGCCTCTCTCGCGGCCCTTCTCTTCGGGCTCCATCCCATCGGGACGGAAGCGGTGACGTACATAACGGGGCGCAGCGCCTCGCTCATGACCATGTTCTACCTGGCAAGCCTCGCCCTCTACGTGAAGGGCAGCCGCGAGAGGAAGGCGGTCCTGCTTTACGTGCTGTCGCCCCTGATGTTCCTTTTTGCCGTCGCGACGAAGGAGACGGGGATCACCCTGCCTCTTGCCCTCGCTCTCTGGGAGGCCTCGGCAGGGGAGGGCAGAGGCGTCAGGGCGGCCCTGCGGAGCCAGTCAGTACACTGGACGGTCTTCGCCTGTCTGGTGGGGGCGGTTCTCGGGCACCCGCGTTATCGGATCTTTCTCCTCTACAGCCTCGACCTGAGGGGGTTTCAGGAAAACCTTCTCGGCCAGATCACGGGAGTGGGCGAGCTCCTTTCGCACCTCATCCTGCCGGGACGGCTGAACATGGATCCGGGCTCGATGTCCGGCGCCGGCCGGCTTATCCCGCAGTCCATCGCTCTTCTGTCCCTTGCGGCGATCGGTCTGGCAGGGTTATGGAGGAGAATATCCTGGCTCTCCTTCGGGATAGGCTGGTTCTTTCTCCACACCATGGTCGTCAACCTCCTCGTACCGCGCATCGACAGCGTCAGCGACCGCCACTTCTACCAGGCGGGTTGGGGGATCTTTCTTGCGGTGTCGGTCGCGATGACCTGGCTCGTATTTCGCCTGAGGGGAGGAGTGCGCGCCTTCGCGGTCCTTGCCCTGTGCCTTGCCATCGTGCTCGGTTGCTACACCGTCGCCCGCAACCGCGCGTACTGCAGCGAGATCGCCCTGTGGGAGGACACGGTCGTGAAATCGCCGCAGAACCCCCGGGCCTTCAACAACCTGGGCTACGCCTATTACCTGGAGGGCCGGAAGGAAGAGGCACGCAGCGCCTACCAACGCGCTCTTGAGATCGACCCGACCTTCGAATACGCCCGCAACAACCTGAAGATGCTCGGCAGGGAGTGACTCGTGATTGACAATATGCCGCTGCCCCTGTATGTTACGAAGATATGGCACGCAATGTGGGCAGTTCGGCCACGGCCGGGGTGACGATGCCGCGGCAGACCGGCCGGTACCTGACGGTCCTTACCGCCGGGTTTATCTCAGGCGTCCTCACGATAGCCATGGGGTGCGCCTTCTCGGCGCTCATATTCTCCGGTCCGCTCTCCGGTTATGTTTCCACGGGTGTCAAACTGATCCTTTTCGGGGCCTTCGTCCTTGGCGCCGTGACGGTCCTCACGAGTTCCTATGCCGGTACGGTGGCCCGTCCTCACGAGATCCCGGCAGCGGTCATCGCCCTCATGGCGGCGGCGATCGCGGCAGAAGTGCCGGGGCGGATCTGCGTGGAGGGCGCCTTCGTCACCGTCGTGGCGGCGATCGCCGTCACCGGGTGCGCAACGGGCATCTTCTTTCTCCTGCTGGGGAACTTCAAGGCCGGCAACCTCATACGCTTTGTCCCGTATCCGGTCATAGGGGGGTTCCTCGCCGGTACGGGGCTGCTCATGGTCAAGGGGGCCTTCGGGGTCATGACCGGCAGCGCGCTCACCGTGGCGAACATCACGTACCTCGCAAGCCCGGAGGTACTGGTCAAATGGCTTCCCGGCCTTGTCTTCGCCCTGGTCCTTATCCTGGTCCTGCGCTGGCGGAACCACTATCTTGTCATGCCGGTCTGGCTTGTCCTTTCCTTCGCCCTCTTCTACATCGCGTTGCCCGTGACGGGTATGTCCCTCGGTGACGCCCGCTCCCAGGGCTGGCTGATCGCGTCCATCGAGGGCGGAGGGTCCGGCGCGGCGCTGTCCCTTTCCTCGCTTGCGGGGATAGACTGGGGGCTTGTCGCGTCACAGACGGGAAGGGTCCTCACGGTCCTTATCCTGAGCTCCCTCTCCCTCCTCCTCAACGCGAGCGGTCTCGAAGTGATCGTCAGGGAAGAGATCGACCTCAACAGGGAGCTTCGGGCGACAGGACTTGCCAATTTGATAGCCGGGTTCGGCGGGAGTCCCGTCGGTTTTCACTCCCTGAGCCACTCGGCGCTGAGCTATTCGATGGGGGCGAAGAGCCGCATGGTGGGGTTGTCCTCGGCAGTTCTGTGCGGGGCCGCCGTATTCTTCGGGAGCTCGCTTCTGTCATATCTTCCCCGGCCGGTGATGGGAGGCGTCCTTCTTTTCCTGGGAGTCGCATTCCTGCGCGAATGGTTATATGACGCGTGGTTCAGGCTTCCCAGGGTCGATTGCGTCCTCATATGGCTTATCCTGACGGTTATCGGGATGTTCGGGTTCCTGCAGGGCGTCGGGGTCGGCATGCTCGTGGCCATCGTCATCTTCGTCGTCAAGTACAGCCATGTGAGCGTCATCAAGCACAGGCTGTCGGGGGTCAATTTCCACAGCAACGTGGACCGCGCTCCCAGCCAGCAGCGGGTCCTGTCGGAGAAGGGGGAGGCCCTGCATATCCTGAAACTGCACGGCTTCATCTTCTTCGGCACCGCCAACGACCTCTACGAAGAGATCCGGGTGAGGGCGAACGACCGGTCGCTTGTAGCCCTGCGTTTCGTGGTGCTCGATCTTCGCCTCGTGAGCGGAGTGGATTCATCGGCGGTGAACAGCTTCGTGAAGATGAAGGAACAGGCACGCTCGCGCGGTTACCAGCTCATATTCGCGCAGGTCCCCGAGGAGGCCTTGAAGTCTCTCGGAAGGGGAGGTTTCGATCTTGAAGACAGCCGGAACTTCCGTATCTTCGCCGATCTCGACCGGGCCGTGGAGTGGTGCGAGGACGAGGTCCTCGTCGACGAGAAGATGCTCCCCGGTGGGGAAGCCCATCGCCTCGAGGAAGAGATCCGAGGGTTCCTTCCTGCTGATTCCGCGGGGATCGCCCATTTCATGGACTATCTCGAACGGCGGGAGGCGCCACGGGGTTTCTATCTCATCCGGCAGAACGACCCGCCGCATTCCCTGTACTATCTTGAGTCCGGAAGGGCGACGGTCGATCTGGAGAATGAATCCGGTCAGAGCGTCCGCTTGAGGACCCTTGAGCCCGGCACCGTCATAGGGGAACTGGGGCTCTATCTCAGAGAGCCTTCAACCGCGTCTGTCGTGACTGAAACGGAGAGTGTTTTCTACAGGCTCAGTGCCGAAGCGATGGAAAGGATGGAACGACAGGACCCCGATATCGCTGCCGCCTTCCACAGGTTCATAGTCCGGCGCCTGGGAGAGAGGCTGATCTACACGAACAGGTCCCTCAAGGCCCTGCTGGATTAGACGCCCTCATCATTTCTCTCCGTAGCGGGCGAGTTGTTCCGGGGTCAGTGCGTCGGCGAGTTGTTCCCTTACGGAGCGTCGCACCTTTTCAAGTTCCGAGTTGACGGCAAAGAG
Source organism: Deltaproteobacteria bacterium UBA1386 (assembly GCA_002305765.1). Taxonomy (GTDB): domain Bacteria; phylum Desulfobacterota; class Syntrophorhabdia; order Syntrophorhabdales; family Syntrophorhabdaceae; genus Delta-02. The sequence continues at coordinate 1,866 of DBQU01000015.1, read as the reverse complement.
GTCGGGGTTCTCCGCCTTCTCATGCCTGTCGATTATGAAATCCTGCCTGTTCTTCTGGTCCGCAAGGATAGTGGCCACCCGCGCGCTCTGAGCGGTATCGAGGCCAAGCCGGTCCTTCAGTTCCGCCGCATCGGGAATTGCCTTCTGGGCCATGCGCAGGGAGCGGAAATAGTGAGCGTTGTACCGTTGGGAGAATTTCTCCTGTCTTGCCCGCAGTTTCTTCTTTTGTTCGTCGGTGAGCTTTTCATTGATACGCTGAAAGCTTTCCTCGTAGATCCTCCTGAGCTCCGGTTCATAAGACACCCTGAGGTCCGTCGCACGTGCCTCCATCTTCGTGACCAGCTTCTCCACCTCGGCAGCCTGAGCGGCGTCCAAACGAAGATCATCGACGAGCCTCTTCACGATCTTCTTCACTCTCTCTTCAGGGGTCCGCGTCCGTGTCGAGTGAGATCCTTCCAGCTCATGTCCCAGGTATATCCGGGTTCCCAGCGCGCCGGCGAAGATCCCCACCAGGAGGATCAGCGCGACGGTGATAACGATCTTTACCTTGTTCATATCAATCCTCCCGTCAACCGTTGTATGGGTCCAGAAGGACCGTTTCGACGGTGTCGTCCGTCATCATCTGCACCAGGTCCTGCTTTGGGGCCGCGTCGTAGCGGAACACCGCCACCGCAAGGAAGATGATGATGGCGCATGCCACGGGGCAGACCCGCCAGAAGAGACTTCCGAACAGGTCCGTCAAGGAAGCCCCCCCAACCTGGTCGGGCAGGTTCCTCACGCCCCTGATGACCTGTGACTCCCATTCCTCGCCCGGCTCCGGTACGCCCCGGCTCCGGTACGCGGCCGCGAGGGCTGCCTCCAGCCTTTCTCTTTCATCTTTCGGGGATCCCATTTCGTGCCTCCTTCATTTCCCCCCGGCGTCCTTGAGGAGCTTGTGCAGCTTCCTCCGTGACCGGAAGGAACGTATCTTCACATTCGCGGCGCTCCATCCGAGGAGGTCGGCGACCTCGCGGACGGACAGGCCTTCCAGGTAGACAAGCTCCAGCACCATCCTGTCCTCCGGTGAGAGCCTGGCCAGCGCCCAGTCAAGTATCTCCCGCGCCTCCACCTCTCTGCCGATGTCGTCGATGGAGCCTCCCGACGGATCGGCAGCGGCCTTCTCCAGCCATTCCTGATGCGCGTCACCCAGGGAGCTCATGGTGATCTCTTTCGACCTGTACGCGCGTCGCCAGTAGTCGTAGCAGGTCCGCGTCGCTATGGCGGCTATCCAGTGCCTGAACCCCCCGGACGCGCTGAACTTTGCCAGGGACTCGTAGACGCGAATGAAGGCGTCGTGCGCCACCTCTTCGGCATCTTCGTAGGGGACGTGGCGACTGACTATCTTGAGGACGTACATCTTGTACTTCCTGAGGAGAAAGGCGAAGGCATTGCGATCACCGGCGAGAACACGGCTGATGTACGCAAGGTCCGACGCTTCGCGTTCGTCCTGTTCGGCATTATCGATCACGGCAGGTACCCATACAGGTCTGTTATAACAAAGCTGACCCGGCAGGGCAAGTTCCATCTCGGGCGGGCATGCAACGTCCCGCTCCATTGTTCCCGCCGTAGACTCAAATGAGCATCCAGTCTCCATCCCTGTTATCCTAACGAAGGCCCCTGGCCTCCATCTTTCTGTTGAAACCGTTCAAGCGGTTCGAACGGCTCAAGCGGTTCAAGCCGTCCTCACTCTTCTCTCCATCCGCAGGTTCCCCACCCGCCATCTTTCTCCATAAGTCGCAGACGGCAGCAAAAAAGTTACACATATCACTCACTCCCCGTCCTTCCGCCTCACTCCCCGTCATTCCGGCGAAGAGACTGTGTCGCAAT
>DBQU01000034.1 GCA_002305765.1 Deltaproteobacteria bacterium UBA1386 | reverse complement strand
GCTGTCAAGCGATTCAAGCCATTCGTCTCAGTGGTACACTTCCCCGACCTTCTTCATCGTCTCGTATCCGTGGGCGAGGTGGTAGAAGTGACCCTGGTTTTCCAGGAAGTTGATGTGGACATCCTTGGCGTTCCTTGCCAGGTATTCGCTGAATTCCCTGGGGATGAATTTGTCCGCGGTGCCGTGGATGACCTCGATGTGGATCTTTATGTCCGAAAGATCGAACCCCCACTCCTTGTAGACTGTCTGGGCGTCGTAGGCGGGGCCTTTCGAGCCGTGGCGGAAGAGTTCCTGCTGGTCGCGCATGATGATGTACTGAAAGTCGGGTACCTTGAAGATTTCCTTGTCGGCCGGGCACAGGCTGGAATCGAACATCTTCGCGAATGACTTCGGGCTTTTCAGCACCTTCTGCATCATCCCCAGCACCCAGAAGGGCGCCCTGAAAGCGGCGAGCGGCAGACGGGTCCCCATCCTGGCATAGAAGCGGTCCATCGTGCCGAGAGGTTTCAACATCTCCGGGTCTCCATAGACCGGTTTCGCGCAGGCAAGGTCGACCACGCAGCGAAGGCGCTCGGGGACGGCAAAGGCGCTGGCAAGAAGGGTGGGCCCGCCGCCGGAGATACCGACAGCGCCGAAGGAACCGATCCCGAGATGATCGGCAAGGTCGGCCATATCCCGCGCGTATTCAAGAACGGTCCACCCGGGACGGAAATCAGACCGGGCAACGCCGGGACGGTCCGGAGCGACGATCCTGAAGCCATACCTGAGAGCAGGCTTATGAAGGAGCATACCGTGCAGATGGGAGCCGGTGCCATGGTAGAAGAAGATGGGGTCGCCCTCAGGATCCCCATACTCATGGAACGCCAGCCGCGACCCCTGCCGGGTCGTGTAGAACCGGACCTTGCCTTCCAGTTGTTCGATCTCATTGGGGGCGAGCATGCTCAGCCCGTCTTCATGCTCAGTCATTCTTTTCCGCCGTTAAAAGAGTTATCGTTTGCCCTGCCTGGCACCTTAAGCATCAAAGGCGGCGAAAGACGTGTCTCACGCCCGCTTCGCTCGAGTTCACAGAGGGCACAAAGAGATGCAATGAAAGAAAAGATTGCGGCCAGATCGCGAAGCCTTCCACGATCAGTCCGCCCTTGCATCCCACTGAATCAGGAACAAAAAGGAAAGAACGATGCTTCTCAAAACGCGGAGAAAATACCAAAGCGAGATTTTCCTTCACGTTTTCGTTCCTCAAAAGTAATACCCTGAAAAACAGGAAGGAGGAGCGGATACCGATGAAGAACCGGGTCATTGAAGTACAGGGCACCGAAATCAGAATCATCAAGACACACGATACCGATTATATTTCCTTGACTGACATGGCAAAGAAGTTCGGTGACGAGACCGTACTTTACAACTGGCTTAGAAACCGGAACACCATTGAGTTCCTGGGCATATGGGAAAGGATCAACAACCCTGCGTTTAACCCTATCGAATTCGAGAGGTTTAAGAAAGAAGCCGGCCTGAACCGTTTCAGCCTATCACCGAAGAAGTGGGTAGAGGCTACTTGTGCCATCGGCTTGCTCTCCAGAGCGGGTCGGTACGGAGGAGGCACGTTTGCTCACAAGGACATCGCATTTGAGTTCGGCTCGTGGTTAAGCGCCGAGTTCAAACTTTACCTCATAAAAGAGTTTCAAAGACTTAAGGAAGACGAGAACAACCGACAAAAACTGGAGTGGAGTTTTCAAAGGATGCTGGCCAAGGTCAACTACCGCATTCATACTGACGCAATAAGGGACAATCTGGTACCTCCCGTACTAACCCGACAACAAATCGATCAGCTCTATGCCAGTGAGGCAGATCTGTTGAACATGGCGCTGTTCGGTATGCCTGCCAGACAATGGCGCGAAGCCCATCGGAAGGCTGAGGGGAATATTCGCGATAACGCGACCATTGAACAGCTTGTTGTTCTCTCCAATCTTGAAAGCATCAATTCAGTGTTTATCCGTCAAGGATTGGCGCAGAACGAAAGACTTGAGAAACTCAATGCGATTGCGATAACGCAGATGAGATCTCTCTTAAGGAGCAGCGGAACGGGTGAATTGCACGAATAGAAGTCGCCGACCAACTGGTTGTCCTTGGGAAGAAATAATAAAGGCGATGAAGAAGAAAGAAAGAGACTCCATCCTCGAGGACCGTCTGGCAGCCACGTCTCCCGAGTGTCTCGCCAGCATACGAGAGGCCTGGGCGGATTACAGATCAGGCAAGGTAAGGACGCACACCGAGGTATTCGGAGGGTGACAGCATGGGCGGGGCCTTCGCGCCCTGCTAAGCTGCGTGCGGTTTACCCGCTAATTGACCTGGCGTCGCTCAACGGGTGAACTCGTCACCTGCAAGGCTCCTTAAGACAGCACCCCTTTCCCTCCGGGACGCTCCTTCGGATCAAAGCAGGTCCCAAACCGTACGCGATACGCATCTCGCAAAACCCCCGCCCGCCCCCAAGGAATAAGGACGACAAAAAAGCCCCAATCATCTAACCGGCCCCACTCGTATCCCATCTTCCCACTCAAGCCTGCCTTTTTTCGGCTCCAACGGCTCCAACGGTTCCAACGGCTCCAACGGTTCCAACGGTTCCAACGGTTCCAACGGCTCCAACGGTTCCAACGGTTCTAACCATATCTTGTCCGGTTCTAACCATTTTGTTCGGTTTGTCTGCCATACTGTTGTCACTCTCCCATGCGAAAATAGGCCGGGCTCCTTTGGCACGTGGTATGGACATA
>DBQU01000047.1 GCA_002305765.1 Deltaproteobacteria bacterium UBA1386 | reverse complement strand
ACACAAAATACTTGACGTTACCCAGGAATAATGCATTATCACTGTTCAATTATTCTTATCCACATGGTAGGATGGAAGAAAAAGGTGACAGGGAGGGTCGCATGGAAGAAAGGGCCATCGGTGTGGTTGTCAGGTATTTTGCCAAGATCGGGGTTGCGGCCATAAGGATCACCGAAGGGGAGTTGAAGGTCGGTGACCGCATCAGGATAAAGGGCCATTCCACGGACCTCGAAGAGGAGATCGAGTCGATGCAGGTGGAGCACGAGAACGTCCAGATGGTCGGCGCGGGCACCGATGTGGGGATCAAGGTCAAGGAAAGGGTGCGCGAGCACGACGTCATCTACCTCCTGACATAGACAGGTCGCACAAGGCGGACGCCAGAGGGCCGTCCTTGCCGACCGCCGGCAGAGGCTGCTTTTTTGCTCTTCAGGGCTGACAGACAGACCCTTCTGTGTTATAAGATACGGAAAAGATCTCACGGAAATGGAGGAGCGATGGAAGACAAAGAGCTGAAGCAGCGTTTCCTGGATATTTTCGAGGCGGCGACCCCCATTCTTGAAGACCTGAAGAAAGGGTTCTTCACCCAGCAGGTGGGGCTCATACAGGAATGCGAGAAGAAGTTCGGCGACCTGCTCATCTCGCGCGTTCCCTACGTCGAAAAGATCATCGGGGAAAAGGAAAAGAGCGAGGCGGACAAGAAGTACGTGCGGCTGCTTCCCGCCCTGCAGACCATCGCCCTGGCCATCGAGAACCTCATGTACAAGATGGAGGCAAAGGTCGCTCACAACATCCTTTTCAGCGAAAAGGCGCTTTCCGAGGTGCGTGACCTGTATAGCCTCATGCAGGAGCAGTTCCGCGACACGAAGGACTACGTGCACACGAAGAATCCGGGTCTTCACCAGGCGGTCAAACAGCACATGGAGAAAATGTTCAGGATGATCGAAGAGCTTGCCCAGGTCCATCAGAACAGGCTTATCACGGGGATATGCATGCCCCAGGCATCCTACCTCTACCTCGACATCACGGATTCCATGAAGAGGATCACCCGGGGACTCGTGGATTTCGCCGACAGGGTTTAGTGGTTGGGAATCTCTCCTCAGGAGGTTGCCCGTTCGATCACCGGGGGTGACGTTGGAGGCAGACTCGCTGCATGCCCCTTCAGGGGGGAGGTTTTTCTCGTGGGAGGAGCCATACGGGAGATCGCCCTCGGCAGGGAACCCCGGGATTGGGACCTCGCCCTATCCGATGCCGACGATCTCGCGCGCCTCGAGGAGATCTTCGGCAGGCGGTCCTTTCTCCTTGGAAAGAAACCCATACAGACACACCGGCTGGTCGCCGGAGAAACCGTCATCGACATCACCATTCTCGAGGAGAGCATCGAGAAAGACCTCCGGAGACGGGACTTCACCATGAACGCCGTCGCCTTCGATATCAGGCGGGACCGGGTCATAGACCCTTTGAGCGGACTTCACGATATCGAAGGACGGCTTATCCGTTACCCCGACCGCGACACGATCGCCAGCGACCCCTTGAGGATGCTCAAGGCCGCAAGGCATTACGCCGCCCTCACAGGCTTCACGCTCCATCCCGAGCTCATCGAGGCAATGGCCTCTTCGCGAGATCTCATTCGAAAGACGGCGCCGGAGAGGATCAAGTACGAGCTGGACCTTATCATGGTCTCCCAGGGCGTCCATCGCGGGATGGAGATCCTCACGAGAACGGGCCTGATCTTCGAGATCGTTCCCGAGCTTGAGGCGCTGCGCGTCATGGACGTGGAGAAGAACTTCTCCCTCGAGACCTTCGGCCATACCCTTCTGGGATTCTCCTTCCTCCATGACCGCGGCGGCCGTTACCTGGCGAACCGGGCAGCCGCGAAAGATGTCGGCTATGCCCTGCTCTTCCACGACCTGGGAAAGGCCCACACCTATTCTTATGACGAGGTCAAGGGTCTCGTCCATTTCTTCAATCACGAGCGCCGGTCTCAGGAGATGGCCTCGGCCATCATGGAGCGGCTGCGTTTCAGCACCCATGAGATGAAACGGATATCGGCCCTCATAGAACACCATATGCGCATCTTTCTCATCAGCTCCGCGGAGGCCACGGAAAAGGCAATAAGACGCCTCATCTACAGGCTGGGCGACCTCACCCCGGAGCTCATAGCCCTCACTCTCTGCGACATGTACGGAAGCTCGGGAGGGGAAGAGAACCCTTCGACGCGCCAGGTCGTTCAGAACTGCGATTCCATCATGGCGGCATGGCATGAATCGAAAAAAAAGCCCCTCCCAAGGCTCCTGTCCGGCAAAGACCTCCTCGCCATGGGCTTTCCCGAGGGACCCCTTCTCGGCAGATGCCTCGACACGGTCCGCGACAGACAGGTAGCAGGCGAAATGAAGACCCGCGAAGAGGCCCTGCGATTCGCGGAAGAATCCCTGAAAAAGAACGAGCATGCGGAACCACACCCCACGGAGGACCCGCCGGATGATCCCTGAAAACACGTCCTCTAGGTCCTACACGTCCTGTTCGTCCAATATGTCCCATCGGTCCTATCACACCGCAGCCCCCCTCACCCCATGAAACGCTCCGTCACATCACTCCCCCTTCATACCGGCCGCGCCCCGGCGTGGCTCTTCGAAAGGATGAAGCGGCTCTGCGGGGCCCTTATCGAGGTCATCGTCATGGAATACGGCCCCCGCGAGCTTCTCACCCGGCTTGCGGACCCCTTGTGGTTCCAGGCTCTTGGGTGCGCCGTTGGTTTCGACTGGCACTCGAGCGGGTTGACGACAACGCTGTGCGGGGCCCTCAAGGAAGGGCTGGCATCCCTCGGCGATGACGCGCCGCTCGCCATATGCGGCGGCAAGGCAAAACGAGCGATCAGGACACCCGACGATATCCGGGGCTACGGCGAGAGATGGGGTGTCGATGTCTCCGGAATGGTCGCGACGAGCAGGCTCTGCGCCAAGATAGACAATACCGCCGTGCAGGACGGCTACAGCCTCTACCACCATACCTTCATCTTCACTCCCGACGGTTCCTGGGCCATCATCCAGCAGGGGATGAATGGCGAAAGGAAGGACGCCCGGCGTTATCAGTGGCTCTCCCGGGAGGGCCTCAATGTCATGTCCGACCCCCACACGGGAATAACCTGTGACCATACGCAGGAAGTCCTCAACTTCGTCGCCGGCCGGAGTGCCGATGCCAGGAGCGCCGTCGTCGACTTTGCCTCGGAAAACCCCGACAAGATGGCCTCGACATGGGAAGACATCGCCCTTTCCATGCCGAGACGCCACTACATACGCGCCGAGGATGTGAACGCGGGACGCCTGCTGAAGGCCTTCAACGCCATCCACGAGGCACACCCGCGGTCCTTCCGTGACCTCCTGGAGATACGCGGCGTCGGCCCGCGGACCGTGGGCGCCCTTGCGCTCGTCTCGGAGCTCGTTTACGGCGCTCCCCCGAGCTTCGCTGATCCCGCCCGTTTCAGCTTCGCCCACGGCGGGAAGGACGGATACCCCTTCCCCGTCGACAAGTCCACCTACGAACATTCCATCGACTTCCTCAAGACCTGCGTAGACAAGGCAAAAATGGGCGACAGGGAAAAACTGGACGCCTTCAGAAGACTGGCAAAGATATAAAACGGTTCAAGGTTTCAGGCGGAAGACGCGGCACTTCCCGGTCTGAATCTCTTTCAACCTGAAAACGTGAAACCGCCTCCAAGGTCTTTGACTTGAAACCTTGTATGTTACTCCC
>DBQU01000043.1 GCA_002305765.1 Deltaproteobacteria bacterium UBA1386 | reverse complement strand
ACATTCAACACAGTTGCTGGAACCGTCTTTTCAGTATTCCGGTTCTCCCGGTTTCGTGATCCTCCTGTACTCCTTCAGGTCGAGGGCATGGTCCGTGCCGGGTTCGATGGTGGCATCCTTGGAATAGCCGTACTTCGACCAGTATCCCGTGCCGCCCTTCTCAAGGAACTCGAGCCTCATGATCGTCTTGACGCTCTTGTAGCCGTACTTCGAAGGCATGAGGAGACGAAGAGGCCCTCCGTACTCGGGCGGCAAGGGACCGTCATTCATCTCGTAGGCAAAGAGGACCCGGGGCTTCAGGAGTTCCTCGAGAGAGATGTACTCATAGTAGTCATCCGCCGAATAGAAGTAGAGATGCTTCGCCTGAGAAGTCGGCTCCACCAGGTCGAAGAGGGTCTTCGGTCTGAACCCTCCCCATTTCGCTTTGCTCGACCATGATTCGACGCACTTCATGCGCGACACCTGTGTCACCTTCGGAAGTCCCTTGAGGGCCGCGAGATCCAGGTTCCGCGGTCTCTCGCAGAGCCCGCCCACCTTGAGGACCCACGTAGCCGGGTCTACAGGCCGCATGGGCTTAATGAACCTGATATAGAAGCCCTCGCGGTCCTCGTTTTCGAGGAGTTTCCCTATCTCTTTCGACTCCGCCGAATGGGGCATGAGAACGGATACGAAAAGGACGCAAATGAAGCGCATCGCGTCCCGTCTGTCCATTTCCTTGAAGGTGTCCATATCACAAGTATAGCCTTGACCCTTGACAAACAGAAGCGGATAATTAGATTCAGGAACAATTAGAATAAAGGAGTGGGCCATGTTGATAATCGAAGACCTGCAGGTGGAGTTGGCGGGAAAGATGCTCCTCAAGGACATCGACCTTGAGATCAAGCCGGGGGAGACGCATGTCCTTTTTGGTCCCAACGGGTCCGGCAAGACATCCCTTCTCATGACCATCATGGGCTATCCGCAGTACGTCGTCAAGAAAGGGAAGATAACCTTCAAGGGGAGGGACATAACACACGCCCCCCTCAACGAGCGTGCCGCTCTCGGGATCGGTATGTCCTATCAGCGGCCTCCCACGATAAACGGCCTCAAGACGAGGCAGATGATCGACATCTGTGCCAGAAGAAAGGTCGATGCCGAGGAAATGGCGCGGTCCCTCAACTTTGAGGAATTCCTCGACAGGGACGTCAACGCCGGTTTCTCGGGCGGGGAGATCAAGCGCTCGGAACTCCTTCAACTCAAGGCCCAGGACCCTGATCTTATGCTCTTCGACGAACCGGAATCAGGCGTCGACATCGAGAACATGGCCCTCATCGGCACCACGATCGCGCAAATCCTGGAAAAGGACACTCCGAGAGCGGGCACAAATGTAAAACCGTTTGTTCAGCAACGGAGTGAACGGACCAAGATGGGCTTCATCATCACCCATACGGGCTATATCCTGGATTACGTTCCCGCCGACAAGGGCCAGGTCCTCTACAACGGAATCCTGGCCTGCGCGGGCAATCCCCGCGAGATATTTCAGTGCATCGGACGATTAGGCTATGAGGAGTGTGTGAAATGTACAGTCTAGAAGAGCTTGAACAGAGGGCCCGTCAGGCGGTGGGTAAGAAAGCCGCCTTCGGGGATGACGTCGACCTCGACTCCTTCGACAAGTCCTTTGTGCCCCACAAGTACCTGGCCGAGGAGGAGATATGCGCTATCCCCGAGGAGGAACAGCAGCGTCTCATAATGTCGGGGCTCGACGTGACCGACACCGGAAGGGGCGGAACATATTTCCAGAAGGACACCACCGTCGTCCATTGTCATAGTGACGAAGAAGGCATTGAGGTCATGCCCGTCACGGAGGCATTGAAGAAACACGACTGGGTCAAGGAGTATTTCTGGAAGCTCGTTTCCGTGGACCAGGACAAGTATACGGCGTCGGCCTTCCTGGACCTCCACGATGGGTACGTCATCAGGGCCCTGCCCGGAAGCAAGAGCATCTATCCCATCCAGGCCTGCCTTTACCTCGACAAGGAGAACCTCCAGCAGAATGTCCATAACCTCATCATCGCCGAGGAGGGATCGGAGCTGCACATCATCACCGGCTGCGCGACGTCGCCCCACATGAAACGCGGCGTCCATGTGGGCATATCGGAATTCTTCGTCAAGAAGGGCGCCAAACTGAGCTTTACCATGATCCACAACTGGGCCGAGGAAATGAGCGTCCGTCCCCGCTCCGTCGCCCGCGTCGAGGAAGGCGGCGTCTTCATCAACAACTACATCTGCATGAAGCCCGTCAAATCCATCCAGATGTATCCCACGACGCACCTCGTCGGCGACAACGCCACGGCCATGTTCTACAGCGTCATCGTCGGGACCTCGGGCTCCTACCTCGATATCGGCGGAAGGATCTACCTCAAGAACAGGGGATGCCGGGCCGAGATAGTGCAGAGGTCCATCAGCAACGGCGCGCACATCATAAACCGCGGCCACCTCATCGGGGAAGCCCCCGATATCAAGGCACACCTGGAGTGCAAGGGACTCCTCCTGAGCGGCGGCATCATAGATTCGATACCACAGCTGGAGGGCCACGTCGAAGGCGTCGACATGTCACACGAGGCCGCCGTGGGAAAGGTTGCCCAGGAGGAGATAAACTACCTCATGTCGCGGGGGATAACGGAAGAAGAGGCGACGTCGACCATCGTTCGCGGCTTTCTGAGCGTGGATATCAAGGGCCTTCCCACACCGCTGAAGCAAGAGATAGACCGCGCCATCGACAGGAGCAACAAGGATGCGATGTGAGGAGGACCACCCGTGAAGCGCAGGGACTTTCTGAAACTCGGAGTTTCGGCCCTTGTGGCCAGCCAGCTTCCACGAAATCTCTTCGGACAGGCCGGGCAACCCCTCGTCTCGGTCTGTACAGGCACGGACTATGCCGCTGTCACCCGGAAGGTGATAACCGCGCTCGGGGGCATGAGGGCCTTTGTGAAGCCGGGAAACACCGTTGTGGTCAAACCCAACATGGGCTGGGACAGAAAACCCGAATATGCCGCGAACACCCACCCCCTCGTGGTGAAGACCATCGTTGAGGAATGCCTCGCTTCGGGCGCCAGAAAGGTGAAGGTCTTCGACAACACCTGCACCGATGCGCGCCGCTCTTACGAGAACTGCGGCATCCCGGCAGCCTTGAAAGGCATGAAGAACGTCGATGTCCGGTTCGTCGAGAACGACCGCTTCAGGAAAACGGCCCTCAACGGGCGTTTTTTGAAAGATTGGCCCCTGTATGACGATGCCCTTAAGGCCGACGTGCTCATCAATGTACCCATCGCCAAGCATCACGGCCTGACGGGCCTGACCCTGGGTCTCAAGAACATGATGGGGATCATGGGGGACAACAGGGGATACATTCACCGCGGGATAGAAGACGCCCTGTCCGACGTCAACAGCGTCGTGAAAAGTCACCTTGTAGTCATCGATGCGACACGGATCCTCACCGATCACGGCCCCCAGGGAGGGGATCTCAAAGACGTGAAGGTCCTCAACACGGTGATCGCCTCGCGGGACATCGTGGCCGCGGACGCGTATGCCACCACCCTCTTCGGAATGAAACCCCAGGACATCTCCACGACGGTCACGGCATACAAGCGCGGACTGGGGGAGATGGATGTGAAGAAGATGAGGGTTTTAAGTTTTAGGTTTTAAGTTTTACGTGAAGGACGTGAGGACGAGAATAGCTGTCCCGTTGTCGGCAATTTTCTTCCCCGATCTCGGCTTAGAACACAAAGCCTGAAACCTAGAACTTTTAATAGGCCACATATATGATACATAAAGAGACCCAAATGTTTACGACGTACACAAATGAGGTTTCTAACTTAAAACGTAAAACGTAAAACGGTCTTTATGAGACTCCCCGCCTCCCGTATCTCCCAGCTTCTTTTCCTCGCCCTCTTTCTCTTCCTTTTCATCATCACCGACTATCGGGGAAAGGATGAGATAACCGTTGCCGTCAATAGCTTCTTCAGAGCCAATCCCCTCGTGCTTGCAAGCTACGTCCTCGCCGTCAAGGGTTTTACGTTCCTTCTCCTGCCCGCCCTGTTGCTGACGATCTTCACCGTGGTCCTGGGAAGGTTCTTTTGCGGCTGGATATGTCCCTTGGGGACCTTGATCGATCTTGTCACGCAGAGGATCCCGAAGAGCACCCCCATCCGTTTCCTGAAGGGCTCATTCAAATACTATCTTCTTTTCACGCTTCTGGTAACGGCCCTCTTTTCCGTGAACATCTCGGGCATTCTTGATCCCATCGCGATCCTCATCAGGGCGCTTACCCTCGTCTTCTACCCCCTCGTCGGCTATGTGGCCAGGGCGGGCTGGTCGGGCCTCTACCAGGTTGCCGGAGAAGGACGGGATAACGTGGCGTTTCTCTATGATTTCCTCAGGTACTATATCCTGCCTTTTCGAGAGACCTTCTACCCCCTGGCGTTCCTCTCCCTCGCCATCTTCCTTTTCGTCCTCATCCTTGAACGGTTTGAACGGAGGAACTGGTGCAGGAACATCTGCCCGCTCGGCACGCTTCTCGGGCTTCTCGGTCGTTTCTCCCTCTTCCGGAGACTCCCCACCACGATCTGCAAGGACTGCGGTGACTGCCGCTCGCACTGCCCATCCGCCTTCGACGAGGAGATACTTCAGGCTGACAACTGCATACGGTGCATGCAGTGTCGGACACGGTGCCGCTTCGCCCGTGTCCAGTTCCCGCTGCGGTGGAAAAGGCCCTTTCTGTCGGCTACCGGCGGACAGAGACAACCCGTCATGTCGAAACGAATGTTTCTGGCGAGCGTGGCTTCCGGTTTCTTCCTCTCCCGCGCATTCTCGTTCCGACACCCCGAGAAGGACCACCGCCTCCTTCGCCCTCCAGGCGTGAGGAGCGAGGACGATTTTCTCAAAAAATGTGTCCGCTGCGGAGAATGCATGAAGGTCTGCCTGCGCAGCGCCCTTTACCCCGATCTCACGCGGGCCGGTGTCACTGGCCTCTTCATGCCGGTCATCATTCCACGCCTGGGATACTGCGAATACAACTGCACGCTCTGCGGACAGGTGTGCCCCACCGGCGCCATACCCCGGCTCCCCCTCGAGCAGAAACGAAAAAGCGTCATCGGCACCGCCGTTATAGACAAGAACACCTGCCTTCCCTACGCAAAGAAGCTCAACTGTCTCGTATGTGAAGAACACTGCCCCATCCCGGAAAAGGCGATCCGCTTCGAAACGATGGACGACATCGACCGCCAGGGCAGAAAGGTCACCCTCAAGCGGCCCTACATCGTCGATAACCTCTGCAATGGCTGCGGCATATGCGAGAACAAATGCCCGCTTGAAGGCCGCTCGGCCGTGGAGGTCTTCGCGGGAAAAAAAGGCTGAACTCCCGAACCAAAGGGGTTTGACCGTTAGGGGCCGCTCGGCCGTAGAGGTTCGTGCGACAAAGAAAGGTCGAATCCCGAACAGGAAGGGGTTTGACCGTTGGACGCGTTAGCGCCGTTGGAACGATAGAAACAAGAAAGTCATTGCTTCTGCATGATGGGGTGGTTGAGGTTTCTCCAATGCCCAAGAGGCTCAAGTTATTGCTAACCGTCTCTCGGTTCCAACGGCTCTAACGGTGCTAACGATTCCAACGGTTTCTCAGCCTTCTTCCAGCACCCGCCTTATGATCTCGTCCAGTTCCGACATGAGGCAGGGTTTGGCGAGGACGCCTTTGAAACCGTGCTTCCGATGGTCTGCCAGAACGGGGTCGTTGGAGTAGCCGCTGGAGACTATGACCCTGACCCCGGGGTCTATGGCGACCAGTTCCCTCATCGTGCCCTTTCCCCCCAACCCTCCGGGGACGGTGATGTCGAGAAGGACGACATCAAAGGGAGTACCCGCGGCGGCGGCTTCACGGAACCTGGCAATCGCCTCCCGGCCATCCGCCGCGCAGGCCACATCGTAACCGAGGCCCTCCAGCATCTCCTTCGTGGTCTTGAGTATCATCGCCTCGTCGTCCATGTGGAGGATCCTTGCTCTGACCGTGGTGATCCTGTTGTCACGGACACTCCTCACGACGGAAGGGGCGCGCCGCCGGGACGCCTTAAGGTAGATAAAGAAGGTCGTTCCCGAACCGGGTTCGGAATCAAGCGTGATATGGCCGTCGTGATTCTTGATGATAGAATAGGACGTCGCGAGTCCGAGACCGCTGCCCTTGTCCTTCGTCGTAAAGTAGGGATCGAATACCTTGTGCACGTGTTCCGGGGCTATCCCCGTACCGCGGTCTTTCACCGATATCCGGACATAGCTGCCGGGCTGAAGTAAAACACCGTGCTCCACCATTTCATCGGGGGCAGCAAGGTTCACCGCCTCGATCGTGATCACCCCGCCACCGGACATGGCCTGTTGGGAGTTGATGACGAGATTATTTATGACCTGGCTCATTTGACCCTCGTCTATATCCACGGGGAAAAGGTCTTCGGCAAACATGAAGTCGCACCTGACCCCGGAGCCCGTGAGAGCGAAACTGGCGGTTTCCCTGACCACATTTTCGATTGAGGTCGTCTTCAGGATGGGAGAACCGCCCTTCGAGAAGGTCAGAAGCTGGAGGGTCAGGTCCTTGGCCCTCAATACCGCCTGTTCGGCGTCCTCGAGACGTTTCAGCACCCTCTCATCTGCAGGTTCCGCGTACATTCTTGCCAGAGACACGTTCCCCAGTATAGCCGCGAGGATGTTGTTGAAATCGTGAGCTATTCCCCCCGCCAGGATACCCACTGACTCAAGCTTGCTCATCTTCTGCAGTTCCTCGTCCATTCTCTTCTTTTCCGTCACGTCACGAAAGACAAGCACCACACCGGCGATATTCCCGTCCCTGTCCCATATCGGGGCGCCGCTGTCGGCTATGACAAGTTCCCGCCCGTCCTTCGAGATGAGGGCCGTGTGGTTTGCGAGGCCTACGACCGTCCCCATCCGAAGTACCTTGTCGACGGGACTTTCGCATCGTGCCCTAGTCCTCTCGTTGATGATGTGGAAAACATCGACAAGATCCGTTCCTGTGGCCTCCTCCTGTTTCCATCCCGTCAGTTCTTCAGCAACGGCATTCATAAGAACGATCCTTCCGTCGGAGTCGGTGGCGATCACGCCATCTCCGATGGAACGCAGCGTGACCGCGAGTCGTTCCTTTTCATTCGCCAGTGCCTGTTCGGCAAGACGGCGCTCCGTTATGTCCTCGAAGGAGACTATGTAGTCGCCGTTCTCGAGGCGGACGGTGATGAAATTGATGAGCTTTGTCGCCCCGTCCTTGCACACCACCGGAAAGGTCCTCGGCATTTTCTCCCCGACATCCTTGGTGCCGTCATCATGATGCCAGGCGTCGGTCACGCTCTCCCTCACGGCCCCGTCGGGATAGGCACGCTCGAACCATGAGGCCCGGTCCGGTATCTCGGCAAGCGTGTACCCGAAAATCTCCGTGAACTTTGGGTTCACATAGAGATATCTGTCCTCCCTGTCGAACATTGCCATGCCGAACGGGGCGTGTTCTATGAGGATCTGGAACTTCTGCCGCTCCGCGTTCAATCTTTCCTCGGCCAGTTCCTTGTCGGAGACGTCCCGGGCGAAACAAAAGATGAAATCCTCCCCGCTGTAAGCAACATGATTCGCGATGACCTCGACGGGGAAGGTGCGGCCATTCTTGGCCTGGTGATGGGACCTGAAAGTGATGGAGCCCTCCTCCGCCATGCACCTGCCTATGGCGGAGAGTTCCCTCTTCGTGTGGTCGGGATCGACATCTACGACCCGCAAAGCGAGAAGCTCCTCCTTCCTGTACCCAAGCTTGTTGCACGCGGCCTCGTTCACGTACACGAACCTGCCGTCGGGTCTGATCCAGAAGATCGATTCCGAGGCGTGTTCGATGGAGAACCGCGCGAGCCAGAGCTCTTCCTCGCTCGTCCGCCTGGCCGTCACGTCCCTCATGTACACCAGGGCGACGTTCTCCCCCCTGTAGGTGGTCCCCGTCGCGGAAACCTCTATATAGACGAGGTCGCCGTTGCGCTTGACCCCCTTGAACTCATACCGCTCCGGTATTATCTCGCCGCGCTGCCTGCGCTGTGTGAAATCGACCACCCTCCGGTAGTCGTCGGGATGGACGGTGAGGGATTGCGGTTTCCCGATGATGTCGGCGGGGCTGTCATAGCCGAAGATCTCGACGAACTTCCCGTTCACGTAAAGATGGATGTTCCCTTTCAGTATTGCCACGCCGTCGTTGGAATTTTCGATGGCCGTCCGGTACCGCTCCTCCGACTCCCTCAGGGCCTCCTCGGCCCGGCGGACGGCCGTCACATCGCGACTGAACACCGCGATCTTCGCCACCGACCCTGACCGGTCGAGAACGGGATAGTAACAGCTCTCGAGCCAGACACCATCGCGGAAATCGGTGCAGGAAAGGGGCCTTCGCCCCGTGATTATCCTCTCCATCAGGGCCTTCCTGCTACGGGCCACATCGGGTGAGAAATAATCGAATATGTTGCTGCCCACCATTTCGTCCACATCGTGGTTGAAACGGCGCGCCAGGTTCTCATTGAGCGTAATGAGCGTCCCTTGGCTGTCCATGATGAAAGCCGCGTCGGGTGGAGTATCGAAAAAGACGCGGACACCATCATCTCCCCCGGAGGATACAACCTGTTCCTTCTCCGGATCATAATCGTTCATAGGCACCTCACAACAGGGGTACCGTGCCCCAACTCCAAGGGGGACGGACACACCCGCCTCGTTCGTATCTTTCCTGAATCCTGCGCAGGTTTTTATCTTTTAAGAAGCCTGTTGACTGACCCCGATTCCTGGTCATTATTCTATGAACCTTTTGAACCAAAAGGCAAGGATTTCGAACAGCGCCCCGGCTTGATAAAAGACATAAAATGTTTATAATGTATAGGATAAATCTTTGCGGGGGTTCGATGAACAGGCTCAAGACTTTCTTTCTCATGACGGTCCTCACCATTATTCTGGTCGGTCTTGGCAGTATCATAGGGGGCAGGTCCGGAGGCATGATCGCATTCGCCGTTGCCCTCGTCATGAATTTCGTCAGCTACTGGTTCTCGGACAAGATAGTCCTCAAGATGTACGGCGCGACAGAGGTTTCTCCTCAGGAGGCACCGCAGCTTCACAGTACGGTGGCATCCCTGGCGCAGCGCGCCTCCATCCCGATGCCAAGGGTGTTCATCATCGAGGACGACAGTCCCAACGCCTTTGCCACCGGCCGCAATCCCGAGCACGGGGTGGTGGCGGTAACGACGGGCATCATGCGCATACTCTCGCGGGACGAACTCGAGGGTGTTCTCGCCCATGAGCTCTCCCACATAAAGCACCGCGACATCCTCATACAGAGTGTTGCCGCGACACTGGCGGGGGCCATCACCATGATCGCCAACTGGGCCCGTTTTGCGGCCTTCTTCGGGGGCTCTTCCGACGATGATGACGGGGGCGGCAATATCTTCACCGTCATCATCTTCTCCGTCATCGCGGCCTTTGCCGCGATGCTCATCCAGCTCGCCATCTCCCGCTCCCGGGAGTACCTGGCCGATGACGGCGGAGCGAACCTGTCGGGAAATCCCCTCTTTCTCGCCGGGGCCCTGCGCAAGCTCAATGCCGGCGTGGCGCGCAATCCCATGAACGACGCGAACCCCTCCACGGCTCCGCTCTTCATAGTGAACCCCTTCAGCGCGGGAGGCATTCGCTCCCTGTTCAGCACCCACCCTCCTATCGAAGAGAGGATCAAGAGACTGGAGGACATGGCCTATCGGCGATAACTTCGGACATCTCCTCAGGGCCATTTCGATCCGCATCATTCGGGATGTTGAATCCGGCAGGTTCCTCGATGAATCCATCGATTCGGCCTTCTCGCGCTCACGCCTGCACGAGGGTGAGCGGGCGCTGATATACCAGATAACCTCGGGGGTGATACGGTGGCGGGGATACCTCGAGATCATCCTCTCCCGGTACGCCAAAAAACCTGTCGAAAAGGACGTCCGATACCTCCTCTGGATGACGCTCTACCAGGTCGGGTTCATGAAGAAGGCCCATTACCATGTCGTTAAGGAGGCCGTGGAATACGCCAGGAATGAAAAAGGAAAGTTCGTGGCCGGGTTCGTGAACGCCGTGCTGAGGAGGTTCGTGAGCGACAGGGAGGACCGCTCTCTCTCCTCTGCCGGGGCGGTGCGGCACGCCTTCCCGAAATGGCTCGTCGACCGCTGGACGCTGAGGTTCGGGGCCAGTGAGACGGACGGGCTCCTTGAGCTCTTGAACAGGGAACCCGAGTTCGCGCTCAGGGTGCACACGCTCAGACTGACCGTCGACAGGGCGCTCGAAGCCCTGACGGATGGCGGGCTCGAGGTTCGCCGTGGCCGTCTTTCGCCCTCGGCCCTCACCGTCGACAGGCTCGCCCCGGTGCTCGCCAGCTCCCTTTTCAGGGAGGGGCTCGTGAGCGTTCAGGGCGAGGCGTCCCAGCTCGCGGGCATGGCGGTCGCGGCAGCGGGCGGCACCACGATCCTCGACGCGTGCACCGGTTCGGCGACGAAGACGAAGCAGGTGAGGGAGATGTGTCCCCAGGCTCGCGTCATCTCCATGGACAACAAGATGAAGCGCCTCCTTCTGTCGTCGCTCGGCGATCATATCGTCTGTGCCGACGCCCTTGCCCCGCCTTTCAGGGCCGGATACTTCGACACCATCCTTGTCGACGCGCCCTGCTCATCGCTGGGCATCGTCCGCAAGCACCCCGAGATCAAGTGGCGGCGGAGCGAAGAAGACATCTCCCGGTTCGCCGCGATGCAGCTTTCCCTGCTCAGGTCTCTGTGGGACCTCGTGCGACCGGGAGGGCATGTGGTCTACAGCGTCTGCTCCTTCGAGCCCGAAGAGACGACGGATGTCATTCGCAACCTGGCAAAAGATAAGAACTTTGTTCTTGAAAATCCGCTGCCGTTCCTGTTTAATAAGGATTGTTTTCTTTCGTTGCCGCATGAGACGGCTCTGGACGGTTTCTTTATAGCACGGATAAGGAAACTATGAAGCTCTTGAAGATCCTATTCTATGTTGTGGCACCGGTTCTTGTCTTCGGTCTGTCGACATACCTGACGATAAGCCTCCTCCTCAAGTTCCAGCAAACCACGGTCTGCCCCGATGTCCGGGGGAAGACCGTTGAGGACGCCCGGGAGCTTCTCAGGAAAAAAGATCTCGCCCTGGTGGTCCTCAGGTATGAACGGCGCAATGATGTGCCTTACAACCACATCACCGTGCAGAAACCTGACGCCAACATATCCACCAAGAAAGGGAGGGTGGTCTACGTCATCGTTTCCGAAGGACCGGAGCTCATGAAGACCCCGGGGTTCGTGGGGCTCACTCTCGAGGAGACCCAGCCGGTGTTCAGCGACAAGCACCTCGTCCTCGAAAAGGCGGTCCTCGTTCCCCACTCCAAAGCGGGGAAGGTCATCTCCCAGCTGCCGGCAGAAGGCACGGACATCCTCGAATACGGGAAGGTCACCCTTTTCGTCGGCACGACACCGAGGTCCTATTATCTCATGGCCGACACGCGCAACATCAACTACAACGAGCTCGCCGACGAGCTGGAGGCGAAAGGGATAAAGTACAGGATCAATTACGCCAGGACCGATCAGGCACCTGCGCGCGGCGGCATCGAGTATTCGATACTCCCCAGAACGATATTCAGTTCCACGGAGGAGATCGTCATCAACATCTACTAGCCATGGAGGCATTATGAAAGACATACTCATCGCGCCGTCCATCCTCTCCTGCGATTTCCTGCGTCTCGGCCAGGAGATCCGGGATGTTGAGGAAGCGGGCGCGGACCTCATCCACGTGGACGTCATGGACGGCCATTTCGTTCCCAACATAACCATCGGCCCCATGTTCGTCGAGGCCCTGCGCAGGATCAACAGAAAACCTCTCGATGTCCACCTCATGATAGAGAACCCGGCACAATACGTGAAGCAGTTCGCCGAGGCCGGTTCCGACATCGTCACCATACACGCCGAAGCGGACAACCATCTTTTCCGGACCCTTGACGTCATCAAGGAGTCGGGGGCGCGGGCGGGCATATCCTTCAATCCGGCGACACCGCTCACCCTGCTCAGGCACGTCATCAACATCGTCGACCTCGTTCTCATCATGACCGTCAACCCCGGTTTCGGAGGCCAGAAGTACATCCCCGAGATGGCCGGGAAGATCGTGGAGGCGCGCAAGATGATCGATAAGGCCGGCAGGTACGTGGACCTCGAGGTCGACGGCGGTATAAAGGCGGAAAACGCCGCCGAGGTCGTCAAAGCAGGCGGCAATGTCCTCGTCATGGGCACGGAGATATTTCACAGCGGAGACTACCGGAAGAAGATCGAAGAGGTGCACGGCAGGCTGGGCCGGTAACGATGGAGCTCAAGAGACAGAAGACGTACAAAGGCGTCTTCGACAGGGCACGCGACGAGCTCCTGGGAAGCGCCATGGAGGAGAAGTTCTTCCTCGCGGGCCTCGGCCACGACCGGGTCGACAGCGGGACGCGCGTCCATGTCCCCTTTTTTGACGAGACCATCCTCTTCAACATACCTGGGTTCACCTTTTCGAGCTCCAGGGGGGCCAATGTCACCCTCGTCGCAAAGATCGTCATCCTCCACTACATAAACACCGCTTCGGGGACCCCGCTCACGGGCGACAAGGTCGCCTACGGGGACATCCCCGCATGCATGCACTACGACCCGGTCTTCGAGAAAAGGGTACTCAAACCCCTTGTCAGGGCATTCGGCTACGACAGGCACACCTTTCTCGACGCCGGCCGCAACCTTGGGGCAAAGGAGGAAGGGTTCGGCGACGCCTCGTTCACGCTTTTCGCCTTCCCGAAGGTACCCATAACCTTTGTTCTCTGGGAAGGGGACAGCGAGTTCCCGCCATCGGCCAGGGCCCTTTTCGATCCCTCCGTGACGGGTTACCTGCCGCTCGAGGATATCGTGGTGGTATCGAAGCTAGCCGCCGGAAGAATACTGAAGACGGCGATGAAGAACTTTGCCGAAGAGGTGTGACATGATATTCAGACAATTCAATTTCGACGGATGCCTCGCTTATGTCATCGCATGCGAAAGGGAGAGAAAGGGGGCGATCATCGACCCCTCCCATGAAATGGACCCCTTCCTCGATTTCGCCGCATCTTACGGGCTCGCCATAACGCATATCATCGATACCCACACCCACGTCGACCACGTTTCCCTCGCGCCGGAGCTTGCCGACAGACTTGGAGCCAAAACGGTTATGAGCAGAAACACACCGGCACAAAGGGAGTTGGGGGCAAAGGTCACGGACCTCTTCGGGATCGAGAAGGTTCTTGCCGAGAACGCCCTGAAAAGGGTCGACCTCTACCTCGGTGACGGGGATGAACTGAAGATAGGCGATATCACACTGCAGGCGATGGAAACGAAGGGTCACACCCGGGACCACATGGCGATCCTCACCGGCGACAGGATCTTCACCGGTGATGTCCTTATCATAGGTCAGTGCGGAAGGACGGACCTGCCCGGCGGAAGTCCGCGGGACATGCACGAAAGCCTCTTCGGCAGGATCATGCCCCTCTCCGACGACCTCATCGTCTACCCGGCCCACGACTATAAGGGCAACATCAATTCATCACTGGGCTACGAGAAGGTGAACAACGTGTGCCTCAAGACTGAGCGCACCGTGGAGGAATTCGAGGCGTTCCTGAAAGGTCTCTTCCCCCCTCTCGACGCGACAACAGGGAAACTTCAGTGCGGCCTCAGCACCATGGAACCCGCCCCGGAGGGCGAGCTGGGAACTCTCATGAAAAGCTTCTGCATCTCCATGGAGGCCTTCCTCGCGACACCCCATGAGGAAACGGTCATTGAGCCCGAAGAGTTGCTGCAGAAGATCGTGCAGAAGGAAAGGCTCTTCCTCGTCGATGTCAGGGAACCGAAAGAGCTGCAACAGACAGGCTTTATCGAAGGCGCCGTGAACATCCCTGTTCGTGAGGTCGCCATGAGGATAGGCGAGTTCCCGAAAGACCTCGACACCCCCGTCGTCGTCTATTGCGCAAGCGGCCACCGCTCCTCCCACGCCGCCGTCTACCTGAGAGCGTACGGCTACCGCAACACCCGAAACCTCGAATACGGCATGCACGGCTGGCAGGACCGCCACTATCCGCTAAGCAAGATGGCTTGAGCCGCTTGACAGGCTGTTGACAAAGTGATTTCTGAAGAGGATTTGTGCTCTTTCGTCATTCCGGCGAAGGCCGGAATCCAGGAAACACGAAGGGTTAGAGAAACCTCTGGATTCCGGCCTTCGCCGGAATGACGTAGAAAATGGGTTTATCAACAGTCTGTCGAGCCGCTTGAGCCGCTCGAACGTCTAAATACCAGACACTTTGCAGGGAATTCCGGAATGTCCGCTTGCGTTTCGACGGCCTGTCAGTGAGATTGTCTGAAGACATTACACCGGACAGCTTCAGGGGATCTGATCTGTTGTATTCCGTTTTGTCTTTCCCGTTCAAGCGGTTCAAACGGTTCGAGCGGTTCAAACGGTCTTTTACCTGAGCAGTATCTTCCCTTTCGGTTCGGCGAGGAAGGTGCCTATGACCTGGTAGTCAACACCGAGGCGGGTGGCGGTCTCTTCGAATTTCGCCCTGTCCGCGGGGTCGAGGGCCATGAGTAACCCCCCCGAGGTCTGGGGATCGAATATGATGTCGAAAAAGAAATCGGACCGCGTGGTGACCACGTGTTCCCTGTAGAAGTCCCTGTTGCGGTAAAGCCCTCCCGGCACCAAACCCGATGCCGCGAACTCCACGGCTTCCTCGAAATAGGGAAGTGCTTCGGCATGTATCTCGACCCCCAACGACTCCCGTACCATCTCCTTGAGGTGTCCCGCCAGGCCGAAGCCCGTGACATCGGTGCATGCGTGAACGTTCACGGAAAGCATCGCCTCGGCCGCCGTCCTGTTGAGCGCGGCCATGACCCTCGCAAGGCCCATTGCCGCGTCGTCGTTCAGGAGCTTTCCCTTGATGGCGGTGTTCATGATCCCAGTCCCGAGGGGTTTGGTGAGGACGAGAATGTCCCAGGGTTTAGCTCCTTCGTTGAGGAGGACCTTGTCGGGATGGACGGTCCCTGTCACGGCGAGTCCATACTTGATCTCGTCGTCGTCCACGCTGTGGCCGCCGAGAAGGCTTACCCCGGCTTCCCTCATCTTGTCCGCTCCACCGCGGATGATCTCCTTTAGGATCGATATGTCGAATTTCGTCGGAGAGAAGCAGACCAGGTTGAGGGCGGTCTTCGGGACAGCCCCCATGGCATAGATGTCGCTTAAGGAGTTCGCGGCGGCTATCTGTCCGAACCAGTACGGGTCGTCCACGACAGGAGTAAAGAAGTCCACCGTCTGAACGAGGGCGATCTCGTCCGTCACCTTGTAGACTCCCGCGTCTTCAAAGCCTTCAATGCCCACAATGACGTGCTCATCCGCGGGGATATCTATCCCGCAGAGGATGTTCGCCAGGTCACCCGGACCTATCTTCGACGCTCACCCGCCGCCGCGGACGAACTTTGTCAGTTCCCTGTCCACTCGCCCTCCGTTCATTGCAGCACGCCCCCCCTCAGGGAGGGAGCATCTTCTTCGACCTCTTCCTGGGACGCGGGGTTTCCTCAAGGGAGACGCGTCTCTCCTCTATCTTTTCGATCCCCGCATAGTAGCAGCAATTCACACTCTTGTAATTGTTGTCGAAGACACGCACCTTGCCGTCCTGAAAATTGACCCGCACGTAGCAGAACCCGCCCGGCAGCTCCGACCGCCGCTCCTCGATAACGATCCCCATGCCCCAGCGCGTATACCTCTTATGATACACGCGATCACCAACCTGGAGATAGAGGGAATAGTCCGCTATCATCGGCTAAGCATATCACAAATGAGGCGGGGGAACAAGGAAGAGGAAGGGAGAGATAAGACTGGTGGGACGAGTAGTATACCTATAGGAAATAAGACCTATTGGTCCTATACTCTCTGATCCTATTCTCCGAAAAAAAACGGGGACCGAAGTCCCCGTTTTTTGTTTTCTTCTTCTCTTACTGATGATCGGCCCATTTGCCGTAGCGCTCGCGGAGGATCCTGTGGAGGATCTTGCCGGCGCCTGATCTCGGCATCTCTTCGTCCTTGATGAAGACGATGTTTTTCGGGACCTTGAAGCCGGCGATCTTGCCCTTGCACCACGCGCCGACGTCTTTCGCGTCCATGGTCTTGCCCTCGTGGAGGACGATGACCGCCGTTACCTGTTCGCCCCACTTTTCGTGAGGTACGCCGATGACAGCCACGTCCTTGATGTCAGGGTGTCCGCCCACGCAGTTCTCGACTTCCGACGGGAAGACGTTCTCGCCGCCGGAGATGATCATGTTGGCCTTTCTGTCGACGAGATAGTAGTAGCCTTCCTCATCCCTCATGGCCATGTCGCCGGCGCTGAAGTATTCGCCCTTCATCGCTGCCTTGGTCTTTTCCGGGTCTTTCCAGTACTGCTCGAAGATCTGGGGGCTCCGTGAATAGAGTTCGCCGACTACATTCGGTTTGTCGATGAGGTTTCCGTCTTCATCATAGAGCTGAAGGATATCGGTGCCAACAACCTCGCGGCCGATGGAACCGAGTTTCGTCATCTGTTCGTGCGGTTTCAGGATGGTAACGATTCCTGCTTCCGTGGAACCATAGGCTTCGTACAGCGCCGAGTTGGGGAACATCTTGAGGATGCCCTGCTTCGTGTCGCGCCGCGCCGGTGCCGAGGAGCACAGAAGCTTCTTGATGGCGTTGAGGTTGTATTTCGCCTTCACCTCGTCCGGGAGTGCCAGCATCATGATGTAGTGCGTCGGGACGAGGGAGGTGAAGGTGACGCCGAAATCCGCGAAGGTCTTGATGAGGTCTTCGGGGTTGAAGGATACCATGTTGTAGGCCATGACGGTCCCGCCGACCCAGGTCACAACAAATGAATAGAACAGGGAGTTGACGTGGCAGCAGGGCATGACAAGAAGGTTGCAGTCGTCGAAGTTGAAGCTGTGATCGTAGATCATGATGAAATACTGGGAGAAGAGGTTGGCATGGCTCTTCATAACGCCCTTGGGCAGGCCCGTGGTGCCGCCGGTGTACATGATGACCCAGATATCGTCAGCGTCAACGACAACATCCGGCTCTGCCGCGCTTGCCTTCGCGAGCATCTGCTCGTAATTGATGAAGCCGTCATAGCTGGGGCTGTCTACCGCGAAGTTGATGTAATGCTCAACGGTCTTCAGGTTCTTCTTCATACCGTTCACCTGGTTGATCCAGGGGAACTCCTTGCCGTCTGCCTTGTCTATCCCGCTCTGAACGATAAAGACCTTTGCTTCGCAGTGGTTGATGATGTATTCCATCTCCGGGGCGGCAAGCCTGAACATGAGGGGCACGCACAGGAATCCGCCTTTTGCCGCGGCCGCGTAGAACTCCAGCCACTCGACACAGTTGTATCCGAGGACTGCGAAACGGTCGCCTTTCTTCATTCCCAGGTCAGCAAGGGCGTTTGCAAGTCTGCAGGCCCTTTCATTCCACTGTTTGAAGGTGTAGGCCTTGTAAAGGTCCTTGATGCCCACCTTGTCGGGCCATTTAAACGCATTCACCCTCAACACATCCTTAGCCGTCATCCAATGACCGTTCTTCATAACAAAACCCTCCTTAGTGTGATTGATGAAAATCCCGTTATGTAGCCCTGCCGACAGCTCAGCGGGGCATCGTGCTCACAGGCAGGCAGTACGTGCGACACTGCAACAACATACAATCCAGTAGTGAATATGGAATTGTGCCGTCAGAAAAAAGATCAGCTATGGAAACAGCGCCTCTACAGCTTCTCACGTAACCCCTTAACCCGAATAAAACCTTGTACACCATCTTTTACCCCACACGGGTTTTTTTTGCAATACTAAAATGCCGCCATTACCCGCATGAGTGCAATAATTCATTCCCGCAGTTTCCGGCCGATCCCTGTCTGCCAGGAGAGGCTATAGGACCTATAGGAAATAAGACCTATAGGACATATAAGACCCATAGGACGTGTTGAAGGCAATCGCCCACAATCGACCCGTCCTATAAGTCCTAAGCGTCCTATAAGTCCTATTGGTCCTATCCCCAACCCAAAAAAAACGGGGACCGAAGTCCCCGTTTTTGGTTCAGTTGGAAAATCCTACTGCTGGTCGCCCCACTTGCCGTAACGCTCGCGCAGGATCCTGTGGAGGATCTTGCCGGCGCCCGATCTCGGCATCTCTTCGTCGGGGATTATGTATATGTTCTTCGGAACCTTGAAACCAGCGATCTTGCCCTTGCACCACTCGGTGACTTCTTTGGGCTCCATCTTCTTGCCTTCGTGGAGAACGACGACTGCCGTTACCTGTTCGCCCCATTTCTCGTGGGGAATACCGATGACGGCCACGTCCTTGATGTCGGGGTGTGAGCCCACGCAGTTCTCAACTTCCGACGGGAAGACGTTCTCGCCGCCGGAGATGATCATGTTGGCCTTTCTGTCGACGAGATAGTAGTAGCCTTCCTCATCGCGGTAGCCCATGTCGCCGGCGCTGAAGTACTGGCCCTTCATCGCGTTCTTCGTCTTTTCCGGGTCTTTCCAGTAGCTCTCAAAGATCATGGGGCTGCGGGAGTAGAGCTCGCCGATCTTGTTGGGCTCGGTGATGAGCTTGCCGTCTTCGTCGTAGATCTGGATGATGTCCGTTCCAATGGCCTCGCGCCCGATGGAACCGAGTTTCTTCATCTGCTCTTCCGGTTTCAGGATCGTCACGCAGCCTGCCTCGGTCGATCCGTATGCCTCGAAGAGTCTCGAGTTCGGGAACATTGCGAGGATACCCTGTTTGGTGTCGCGCCGCGCCGGTGCCGAGGAGCACAGGAGCTTCTTGATGGCGTTGAGGTTGTATTTCGCCTTTACCTCGTCCGGGAGTGCCAGCATCATGATATAGTGCGTCGGCACGAGGGAGGTGAAGGTGATGCCGTGATCCGAGAAGCACTTGATGAGGCTCTCGGGGTTGAATGAGACCATGTTGTAGCACATGACGGTGCCGCCGACCCACGTCACGACGAAGGAGTAGAAGAGTGAGTTGACGTGGCAGCAGGGCATGACGAGCAGAATGGTGTCGTCGTAATTGAACTCATGGTCGTAGATCATGATGAAATACTGGGAGAACAGGTTGGCGTGGCTCTTCATGACGCCCTTGGGCAGGCCTGTCGTGCCGCCGGTGTACATGATGACCCAGGTATCGTCGGGGGTCACTTCGACATCCGGCTCCGCGGGGCTCGCCTTCGCCAGCATCTGCTCGTAGTTGATGAAGCCGTCATAGCTGGGGCTGTCGACGGCGAAGTTGATGTAATGCTCAACGGTCTTGAGGTTCTTCTTCATGCCGTTGACCTGTTCGATCCAGGGGAATTCCTTGCCGTCCTCGGGATCCTTTCCGCTCTGGACGATAAAGGCCTTTGCTTCACAGTGATTGATGATGTACTCCATCTCCGGTGCCGCAAGCCGGAACATGAGAGGCACGCAAAGGAAGCCGCCCTTTGCGGCCGCGCCGTAGAAATCCATCCATTCGACGCAGTTGTAGGCGAGAACCGCGAAACGGTCGCCCTTCTTGAGACCCAGATCGGCAAGAGCATTCGCGAGCCGGCAGGTCCTCTCATTCCACTCTTTGAAGGTAAACTGCTTGTAAAGGTCTTTCGCTCCGACCTTGTCAGGGTACTTAAATGCTTGAATCCTTAGAACATCCTTCGCTGTCATCCAGTGGCCGTTCTTCATGTGTATACTCCTCCTGTGAGTTTGAGATGTAGATGTACGGTTGTCCTAGGGATATCGATCTGCTACTCTACCAGCTCCAGGAAATGATGCACCTTCTGCGGCATTTTGTTTAGCAAAACGTTATCAATAAGGTTGATCATGCAGCCTGGGCAAGCGGTCACGACGATATCCGCACCGGTCGCTTTGATGCCATCCATTTTCTTGCCCGCTATTTTCTTGGTCAGATCGTAATGGTACACGCTGAATGAACCACCCATTCCACAACACATATCGGCATTAGGCATTTCCACGTATTTAATACCCTTGAGGGCCTTGAGGATCACCCTCGGCTGATCTTTGATGTTCTGGTACCTGACAAGATGGCAGGGGTCATGCCACGTTACTGTCTTCCCTTCGAACTCCTTTCTCAACTTGAATTCTTCCGGAGGGATCTTGAGGATATCTATGACAAACTCCGTACTATCCTTGATCTTCTTCTCGAATTCCGTGTAGCGTTCTTTCTGCTCCTCGGTATCCGGGAGATATTTCTGGTAATCCTTCAGCGTGGAACTGCACGTAGCGCAGGCGGTGACGATATAATCCACGTTGAGGTCCTTGTAAGCCTTTATGTTGAGGTCTGCCAGCATCCGGCCCGTTTCGAGGTCGCCGCTGAAATATATCGCGGCGCCACAGCAGTTCTGGTCCTCAGGCACAACCACTTCCACTCCGTGGCGGGTCAGGAAATCGATGAGCTTGAGACCCAGCTCGGGGTAAACGAAGTCCGTCGCGCAGCCCATGAAGAAACCGACCCTCATCTTCGGCTTCTCGCCGTTCTGGGGTTTGTAGACCGGCTTGATCTGGTCTCTCAGGAACGTCTTCGCCAGGCTGGGGAAGTTCCTCTTCCCAAGGCCCTTTACGAAATCGGGAAGGTGTTTGATCTTGCCCTCCGTCGTGGGCATCATCCACTGGAATTTCTGCATGAGCCTGGCATACTTCCCGAAGGCCTTCCTGTCGGCCATCACCTTGCGGAAGGCGAAGTTCTTGATGGCTCCGAGCCCCTTCTCCTTCACCAACTGCGCGCGGGCGGCCACAACGACGCGGTCTATCTGCGTCTTTGCCGGACAGTTCGCCGCGCAGCGTTTACAGAGGAGGCACTTCCCTATGATGTCCGCCATCTCGTGCGTGAATTCCTGCTTTCCCGCCAGTACCTGTTTCACGAGGTAGTTCTTTCCGCGCGCCACAGACGTTTCCATCTTCTCTTCCTGGTATACAGGGCAGAAGAAACTGCAGAAACCACACTTCATGCACTGGTTGGAGAATTCTTCTATTTTTTTAAGTTCTTTCAGGTCTTTCACTCGCAACCCCCTTTATGGACTACTCCCAGATCTTGCCCGGGTTCATGATGTTGTTCGGGTCAATAAGTGCCTTGATCCCTTTCATCATGTTTATGACGGCCGGTTCGGTGACCTTCCTCATAAATTTCTGTTTCTCGAGGCCGATACCGTGTTCTCCGGAGAGTACTCCACCAAACTCAACGGCGGCGCTTTCGATGATCTCATCCACCGCCTTTAGGGCGCGCTCATAATGGTCCTTATTGGCAGGATCTGTCAAAACGGCCGGATGGAGGTTTCCGTCACCGGCATGACCGAGGACGACGATCTCGACATCATATTTCTTGGCCAGTTCCCTGATCTTCTTGACGAACTTGGGGATATTTCCACGCGGTACCGTGACGTCTTCCGCGAACACCTGCTTGGCTTTTCCAAATACAGCGGCGAAACCGGCACGCCGGGCCAGCCAGTACTTGTTGGCCTCGTCCATATTTGGCGCGATGCGGGCTTCTTTTGCACCATACTGCTTTGTGATCTCCGCGATCTTCTGCGCTTCTTTCTCGACGACCTCAGGGATCCCGTCGACCTCGAAGAAGAGGCATGCGTCGGCATCCTTCGGCAGACCGATCGGCATCATCTCTTCGATCCTGTTGATGACCCAGTTATCGACCATTTCGATCTTGCAGGGAATAACGCCATTCTCGAGCACGCGGAAAACACCTTCGCCAGCAATCGAGACATCATCATAGACAACGCAGAGTGTTTTTCTTGCCTGAGGCAGGGGGTTCAATTTCAATTCGGCTTTGGTGATAACTCCGAGTGTTCCCTCGGAGCTGATGAAAATATGAAGCAGGTCGTAACCAACGACATTCTTCAGCGTTCTGCCACCGAGATGAATGACCTCGCCGCTCGGAAGGACCACCTCGACACCCAGAACATACTGTTTTGTGACGCCATATTTCACGCCGGCAGGACCGCCTGCATTCTCGGATATGATACCGCCCATCGTCGCACCGAGGAAACTCTGCGGGTCCGGCGGGAAGAACAAACCTTCCTTCGCGAGCCGGAGGGTGAGGTCCTGGAGGACAACGCCCGGCTCGACCGTGGCGGTCAGGTTTTCCTTGTCAACCTTGAGTATCTGATTAAACTTCGTCATGACCAGGACAACGCCGCCATGCCAGGGAACAGACCCTCCACTGACGTTTGTGCCGCCGCCCCTGGGGGTTACGGGTATCTTTTCAGCGTTGGCCAGCTTCATGATCCGGGACACTTCATCCGTAGACGTAGGGAAGATGACGACATCCGGCTCATGGACCCAGCTTGTCGTTCCGTCGTAGGAATACGCTTTCAGAGCCTCTGGCGAGGTAAGGACGTTGTCCTTGCCCACAATCTTTTGAAATTCGCTTATCAACGACTCTTTTAACATCCCTTCTACCCCCTGAGTTTGATATTGTTACTAATTTCACTTTCTTATATCCTTTTCCCCTTTCCTTTGTCAACAAAAATCACAAGGCCAAAAATGCTCTGATATCAAGTAATTGGCCACAGTTAAGGCCTTGCGGAAGAATGGGAAAAATGGTATGGAATCGTATGTTTCCCATAGTGAACAAATGGACCGCACATCGCCTGTACATCGACGTTTTCTGGGGGTATACGTGGATATCCTTGAGACCATAGCTCCGATCTTCATCATCATCGCCTTCGGGTATGTCCTGAAGAGCAGGAAGATGCTTTCCGATGCCTTCGTTTCGGAGGCGAACCGTTTCGTGTTCCGATTCCCCCTCCCCTTTCTCATCTTCACGGGGATCCTGAAAGCGAACATGAAGGACGTGGGATGGCTGTCGGTCCTCTCCCTCATCATACCGACGGCCATGGTTATGGCCCTGGCCGCCCTTTCGGCGGTAGTGGCCAGGTACCAGGGCGGCAAACGGGGAAGTTTCATCCAGACGACGTTCCACGGCAACGTGACATACGTCGGCCTTGCCGTTATCTTCTATCTTCTCGGGGACGAAGGACTCGAAAGGGGGAGCCTCCTCGTCGGTATGCTGATACTCTTCAACAATGCCGGAGCCGTGCTGGCGCTCTCCCTGTCTTCCGGGAAACACCGCAACGTGATGAAAACGGCGTTGTCGATCCTCACCACACCGGTCATCGTCGCCACCTTCGCTGCCCTCATCCTCGCCTTCCTGAAAGTGACCATGCCTGCCGTCATCATGAAGAGCATCACGATCGTGGCCAACATAGCCCTTCCCATGGCACTCATCATCATCGGCTGCTCCATTTCTCTGGAGATGCTCAGGAAGACCCTGCAACCGGCCGCTCTCGCCGCGACCCTCAAGGTCATCGTCCTTCCCGCGCTGGCGGTCCTGTTCTGCCGTATCTTCGCGATAGACTTGAAAGAGGCCCTTCCGGCGATCATCCTCCTCGCGACACCGACGGCCATCACGGCCTACATCATGGCACGTGAGCTCGGCGGCGACACCGACCTCGCCTCCGGCACGGTGACACTGACAACCCTCGTCTCACCCCTGACGTATCTGGGGTGGATATGGCTCTTAAAGACGGCTTGAATCGCTTTAATTGTTTGAGAGTGAAAGGCAAAAAGATCTCCCGGTGGGGTCCGGTGCGTCGCACGGCGAGGATCCTCTTGCCTGCTCCTTCTCAACCCTCAAGCGACTCAAGCGGTTCAAGCCGTTCAAGCGCGCCCGTCAGGGCGCGATTTGTTCCAGTTTTTGGAGGACTGCCGGGAAGCCGAGGCGTTCTATGTCCAGGGTCTCGATGACGACCTTGCCGGCGTAGCCCAGGTCCGTGAGACCCTTTAAGACCCTCGCCATGTCTATCGAACCCTCCACGAAGTCGTGGTCGTCGCGGCTGCCGCTGTTGTTGTGCAGGTGGACATGGAAGAGGTTTTCCACGCCCAATCGGCGGACATCGTCGATGATCGCGCCTTCGGGGTCGGGATGCTTCGCCGCGCATTTCGAGATATAGGCGTGGCCGATGTCGAGGGTGACCCCTATCCCGGGAACGGCCTCACTGATGGCGGCGAACTCGTCCAGTTCCTGGAAGTAGAAATAGGACATGAACACGTTCTCCAGCGCTATCCTGATCCCGAGGGACCTGGCCTCTTCCTGAATGGTGCCGAGGTCCTCGATGAATCGGGCCCTCAACTCCCTGTCGTAATCCTTGAGCTTGCGAAAGAAGGAGTATCCCGGGTGGACCACGACCGGCTCGGCACCGAGTCGGGCGGAGAGTCTGAGGGCGGAGAGCATCCTTTCCCTGGAGACCTGCCGTATCTCGTCGAGGTAGCTCCCCAGGTTCATCTCAAGGAAGGGGCCGTGCATGGAAAACCCGATCCCCTCCGCAGCCAGGCGCCGTACCTTGTCCGCCAGCGCGCCGTCGAGGGAGAACAAGTGGGGAGGCTCATAGGAAAGCTCGACGACCCCGATGCCGGCGGCGATAATACTATCGATCACACCGTCGAGGCTGTCGTTGGTGAGGAAATATGTGGATACGCCGAAATGCATGATAGAGGCGGGTTATGGGTAATAGGTCATGGGTTATGGGAACAACCGGAAAACAAGAGACGCGATGTCCGACAGCATGCGCAACGCCTCCGGGGTCTTTTTCCCATCACCCATAACCTGTATTCTTTGTATTCTTACTTCTTCACCGCCTTCTTGATCTCTTCCACGATCTCCGAGCTGTTCAGGGAACTGACGGTCTTCAGAAGCCCTTCCTTCTTGTAGAAGTCGATGAGGGGGGCAGTTTTTTCGTTGTATGTGGCAAGCCTCTGCTTGATGGCCTCCTCTGTCTCGTCGGCGCGCTGCACCGCGGGAGAGCCGCACTTGAAGCAGGTCCCGTCGGGTTTCGGCGGCTTGCTCTTTATGTTGTAGATCTCCTGGCAGTCAGGATTGGAGCAGGTCCGTCTTGTCGTCAGCCTGTCGAGGATGACATCCGTGGGGACGTCGAGGTTGATGGCGGCGTCGAGCTTCATGCCGATCTTGTCGAGGAGCTTTTTCAATGCCTCCGCCTGGGGGATGGTCCTCGGGAAGCCGTCGAGAAGGAAACCCTTCTGGCAATCGGGTTCTTTCATCCTGACTTCCATAATGTCCATGATGAGGTCGTCGGGTACGAGCTCGCCCCGCTCCATGTAGCCCTTCGCCTTCTTGCCCAGTTCGGACCCCGCCTTGACGGCGTTGCGCAGGATGTCTCCCGTGGAGATCTGCACGGACCCGTCAAACTCCGTCAACGACTTCGCAACTGTACCCTTGCCGGCTCCCGGCGCTCCCAATAATACGATACGCATGATAGATCCTCCTTTGCGTGATTAATGATCGGACACGAAATTTCACTGAGTTTACCAAAAAAATCGAGAAAAATCACCGACAAAAACTCTCTTCCCCCCCCTTGACCGTCCCCCGCGTGCCGGCTTGACATGCCGGACGGGGCGGGGGCATAATGTAGGCCTGTGAAAAAGTATACCATCCACCGTGATGTCTCCCCCGTGAAGACCGTCATCGACTACTCCCGGGAGCTCAACGAAGAGCAGTTGGGCGTGGTCCTCTCCGACGACGGGCCCATACTCGTCATCGCCGGGGCGGGCAGCGGCAAAACGAGGGTCGTCACCTACCGGGTGGCGCGCCTGCTCGAGCGGGGCGTTCCACCGGGCGGGATACTGCTCCTCACGTTCACGAACAAGGCGGCCCGGGAGATGCTCCATCGCGTCGAGCATCTCGTAAAAATGGACACCCGCTACATCTGGGGCGGCACCTTCCACCACATCGGCAACCTCATCCTGCGCCAGCATGCCGAGCGCGTCGGTTACCGCAGGAGCTTCACCATCCTCGACAACGAGGACGCGAAGGATGTCGTGGAACTCGCCATCAAGGCATCGGGCATCGACGCGAAGGCGCGGATGTTCCCCAAGGGCGGCGTCGTGAAGGAACTCTTCAGCTACGCCGCCAATACCATGCAGACCGTCGACGAGGCCATCCGGGAACGCAGCCCCTTCTTCTACGACATCGCCGACGAAATGATGGCGGTGCACAGGATATACATGGAGAAGAAGCGGGAGACGAACGCCATGGACTTCGATGACCTGCTCACATACTGGCACCGGCTCCTCGCCGAGGACGAGGAGCTGCGCAAGCTCTACGCGATGACCTTCCGTCACATCCTCGTCGATGAGTACCAGGACACCAACCGCATCCAGTCGGAGATCATCGACTTCATGGGGCTCCTGAACCGCAACGTCATGGTCGTCGGTGACGACGCCCAGAGCATCTACTCCTTCCGGGGGGCGAACTTCCAGAACATCCTCGATTTCCCGAAACGTTACGGCGAGGCGAAGGTGTACAAGCTGGAGACAAACTACCGCAGCACCCCGGAGATCCTGGACCTCGCGAACAACTCCATCTCCTTCAACTTCAACCAGTTCGAAAAGAACCTGCGGAGCATGAAGAAGAGCGGCGTCATCCCCGTCGTCGCGCCGTCGCGGGACGTGATACAGCAGGCCGAGTTCGTGGCCCAGCGGATACTGGAGCTCTCCGACGAGGGCGTCCCCCTCGACAGGATATCGGTCCTCTACCGCGCCCACTATCATTCGATGGAAGTGCAGATGGAGCTCACCCGCCGGGGCATCCCCTTCGAGATCCGAAGCGGGCTCAGGTTCTTCGAGCAGGCCCATATCAAGGACGTCGTCTCCTTCCTGCGCGTCATGTCGAACCCCGACGACGAGGTTTCATGGAAGCGGATGCTCAGGATCTTTCCCCGCATCGGCAAGAAGACCGCCGACCACATCTATGCCTATCTCAAGGAACAAAGCGACCCCTTCGATCCCCTCATCTCGGGCAGGATCGCGGACACCTTCAAGGGCATCAGGAAAGAGAACGTCGAGGTGTGGTCGGAGCTCTTCGGCGAGCTGAAGGACCTCTTCAGCGACGAGGCCCCGGGGGACATGATCTCCGCCGTCCTCAAGCACGGCTACATCGAGTACCTCAAGCTCACCTATCCCAACTACGAGGCGCGTCTCGAAGACCTGGGGCAGCTCATCAACTTCTCGACGAGGTACCACTCCCTGGAGACATTCCTCAGCGAGCTCTCCCTCATGAGCGGCATCTCCGGCGAAGAGATCGTCGCCGCCGGCGACACGGACGATGAACGGGTCGTACTGAGCACCATCCATCAGGCCAAGGGCCTCGAATGGCAGGTCGTCTTCATCATCTGGTGCGCCGAAGGAAGGTTCCCGAACCCCAGGGCGATAGAGGAAGGGGCCATCGAAGAGGAGAGGCGCCTCTTCTACGTAGCATCGACGCGCGCCATGGACGAGCTATACCTCAGCTACCCCATCCTCGCCTTCGACCGCCAGGCCGGTCACATCATCATGCGCCCCTCCCGCTTCCTCGCCGAGCTCGACGGGGCCAGGTACGAGGAGTGGGCAATCTCGGAATATTGAAAGACCGCTTGAACCGCTTGAACGTTAGAACAACCCGAACCATTCACGGCGATACGCAGAAAAGAAATGGGAAGGATAAAAGAACCTCCCAAAGGTGCGAACACGGTGATCACTTACAGATCGACGGCAACGGGGCGATTCCGGCCATTTTTCTGCCGTTTCCTTTCACGCTCGAGCGGTTCGAGCGGTTCGAGCGGTTCAAGCCGTCTTCTGGTTAGTTTATAAAGACTTTCTTGTACTTCGCCAGCTCTTCCAAAGCCCTGCCGCAGCCCATGGTAACGGATACGAGGGGGTCCTCGGCGACGATCACGTTTATCCCCGTCTCGTTCTCTATCCGCTGGTCGAGTCCCTTGAGAAGAGCCCCACCGCCGGTAAGCACCATGCCCGTCTCGTTGAGGTCGGAGACGAATTCGGCGGGCAGTTTCTCGAGGGCCCTTCTCACGGAGTCGATGATCGCCGAGATGGGTTCCTCGATGGCCTCGCGGACCTCCTCCTTCGATAGTTTCAGGCTCCGCGGTATGCTCGTGAGCAGGTCCTTCCCCACGACGTTTATCGAGTCGCTCAAGGAATCTATGGGGAACGCGGAGGCGCCTTCTATCTTGATCTTCTCCGCCGCGATGACCCCTATGGCAAGCTGATGCTTTTTCTGGAGATAGCGGACAATGGCCTCGTCGAGCTCGTCGCCGGCCACCCGCAAAGATTCGCTGTAGGCCACCGCGGAGAGGCTTATGATGGCAACCTCCGTCGTGCCGCCGCCGATATCTATTATCATGTTGCCCCGTGGCAGTTCTATGGGCATGCCCGCGCCAATGGATGCCGCCATGGGCTCCTCTATGAGATGGACGTCACGGATGCCCACCTGGAAGCAGGCGTCGATGACGGCCTTCTTCTCCACCTGGGTGATGCCCGAGGGGACACCGACAACCATCCTCGGCTTCGATATCTTCCGCTCGTTGCTCACGACCTTGAGGAAGTACTTGATCATCGCCTTGGCCACGTCGAAGTCCGCTATGACCCCGTCCTTCAGGGGCCGTATGGCGCTGATGTTGGGAGGGGTCCTGCCGATGTATTCCTTCGCCTCCTTGCCGACGGCGATGACCTTTCCGGAGTTGTTATCGATGGCGACGACGGAAGGCTGATTGAGGACGATGCCTTCCCCCTTCATGTAAATCAGGGTGTTGGCGGTGCCAAGGTCCATGGCAAGGTGCGTGGAGAACATCCCGAACAAATTCTTGAAAAAACCCATCCCCCTTCCTCCTTATTCGATGAATTTTCGTATCTTCTTCTCTTCTATCCTGTCGAAAAGCTCCCAGAGGTCAGGCGAATCATCGGGGAAACTGACCGTTCCGAGTTCCACCACGCCCGCTCCCGCCGAGAGTCCCTGCTCGGCAAGGCTCCTGCCCACCGCGTGATAGAGGAGCTTCATCATGTTCCGTGTTTCAAAGGTCTCGCCGCCCTTGAGAAGGACAAAGAAACGGCCTCCGCTCTTGCGGGCCACGAAGGCGTTCCCCCCGGCGCAGTACCGGATGACCTGGCAGACCTTCCTCAGGAGGTCGTTCGTCCCTTCGGCCCCCATCTTCCTGTTGTAAAGGATCATGTTCCCCAGCTTCACGCTCAGGACGGAGAACCGCTGTTTCTTTCTGGCCATCGTCTCGACGACATCGAGGAAGACGGGAAATTGCACGGCGCCCGTGACGGGATCGAAATCGCGTATTCTGTCCAGGTGCTCGCGCATCCACCGGGCGGTGAAATACAGCGAAAGAAGGCTCGAAAGGTTTCTCAGCGCCCCTATGGCGCTTTCCTTGAGCTCCGCCTCGTTGAGGGACACAAAACCGATGACGCCGAAGGTCGTGTCCTCCGTTATGAGGGGAAAGCCGAAGAACTGCCGCGCCCTCACGGGTTCATTGGGAAAGAAGAGCGGCTTCTCCCTGAGGTACGCGCTACCGTGGGGCAGGAGAAGCTCCCTGCCCCCCTCGAGCACCACCGAGGCGATGCTCTCCCCGCCGTGACATTCCTTCTTGATGGCGTCGCCGTTCTCGATACCGACGACATCGTGGATGACGAGACGCCCTTTTTTCTCCATGCCGATGAAGCAGAAGGTGCCTCCCGAGAGGCCCAGTATCTCCTCGAGCACGTCGGTCGTGGAGATCTTCGCCGTGTTGAGAGCAGAGAGAAGGCTGAGGATCCGTCTTTCGGCATAGAGCTCTTCCATGGTCTCTTCGGCGCTAAGGGCACGCCTCTCCTGCTCGATCTCTTCCTGAATGAGGGTCGCGAAGGAACCCAGTATCTTCTTTTCCTTGTCGGTGAACACATACTTCTTCTTGCTGTCGACAATGATAACGCCCTTCGTGTCCATGGGGTAACCCATGAAGGACTTGATCCCCTCCCTGGCCCCGTAGTAGCCCAGGGCCTCTTCGTCCTTGTCGAAATTCGGTATGATGAGCGGGGCGTTGTGCTTTATCACCCAGCCGGGAAGGGTCCCCTCCACGGGGATGCTCTTCTTCTCGTCAAAGCTTTTCGCGAAGGTCACGGAAGAGACGCAGCTCAGCGACTCCCTTTCCCTCAGGTACAGGGCAACGGTGAACGCCTCGTAGATATTGAAGATAAGCTGCGATAACCTGTCTATCATTTTTATACCCGAATTATGTCACCAGCACCGGTCACTGTCAATTGATATCAACCATACTCCTCGAACCGGGCCGAGTAGGGAAGCTCGAACTTCTGAAGGGCCCGGCAGAAACCGCATTCCCCGCCGCCGGAGGGATATCCGCAGACGGGGCAGAACCCCTCTTCCGACTCCGCGCCGGCCCTGCCGTCCTCATGCATCGCTTCCTTCACCCCGCGAAGCTCCTTCAGGTACCCCTTCACGAACATGAGCTTCGTTCCCGGGGAGGCCTCCTCGAGGCCGCCCAGGATTCCCTTGTACGTGATCGTCTTGGCACCCTTCGAGAAAGGGCATTCCTCGTATATGTAATCGATGCCGGACATGATGGCGTATGCCGCCACTTCGCGCTCCGAGCACAGGAAGAAGGGCTTGGCCTTCCTCGACAGGTGCCCTTCCCGGGCATCGAGGGCGATGTCCTTCTTCCAGAGGTATTCCTTCTTCCAGTAAAGGATGTTCCCGAAGAGGGCGGCAGCCTCGTCATCAAGGTTGTGTCCGGTAAGCAGAAGGTTGTAGTCCTTGTCCATGCAGACCTTATTCATGACGTAGCGCTTGATCATGCCGCATGCCGAACAGGGTGCCCGGCGCAGCCCCTTCGCCACCTCGCTGATGTTCCTGCCGAAAACGTCGGGGACATGAAAGATGTGGACTTTCCTGCCGATCCTGTCGGCCACGGCCTTTATCTTTTCCAGCGAGATGCGGGAGTAGTCGCCTATGCCGAGGTCGACGTAGACGCCGTCGGCGGCGATGCCCATCTTCGTCAGAAGGAGCCATAGGGACAGGGAGTCCTTGCCTCCCGACACGGCCACGACGGGGCGGTCGGTCTCACCGATGAGCCGGTAACGCCGGATGGTCGTGGCCACCCTCTTCTCAAAAAAAGTAATGAAATGTGTGTCACAGAAGGCGGTCTTGTGGGACCGCAGACTGATGCTTGCCGTCTGTCCGCATACCCTGCATTTCATCCGCCCGATACGACCCGTATGACCTTTACGTTATCGTCGGCACCGAGCCTGTGGTCTTCGGTGACGAGCCGGTTGTTCGCGACAACGAGATGGCCCTCCTGGCTGACATTGAGTTCCTGCAGGAGCCGGGACACGAGCATCGGCTTCTCAAAGACGTACTCTTTCCCTTCCCAGTTGACGTGCATGGCTAATTCTTTAGCACAACGATGGGGTGATGTCAAAAAGGCTCCGGGGACGGTATCGGCGCGGGCCGGTGTGATGAACGCACGGGAAGGCAGCCGGCCGCCCATTGATTCCGGGGATATCGTGCTTATATTTCAGACAAGATTTCGGATGTCACCCTATGAAGCAGGCCGCAGAAGGTTGTCCCCGGGGCGCGATGGGCCACGAAGGGTCTGACATATACTGTCACGAGGTGAACATATGAACTGGGAGAAACTGACCATAAAGGCCCAGGAGGCCATCCAGGAGGCGCAGAAGAAGGCCGAGTCTCTGGGCCAGCAGAGCATCGAGAACGAGCACCTGCTCTTTGCCCTCATATCGCAGAAAGATGGGATCATACGGCCCATACTGGAAAAGCTCGGCGTCAAGGCGGACATGATAGCCCGCGACCTCGACCGCGAACTTGCCAAGATACCGCGCGTGGAAGGCGTGAGCCAGACCTATATATCGTCGCGCTTCAAGCAGACCCTCGACACGGCGTTCACGGAAGCGGAAAGGCTCAAGGACGAGTTCGTGAGTACCGAACACCTCCTCATCGGCATAGCCGACGGGAAGGATGGACCGGCGGCGGCCACTCTCAGGATATACGGCATAACAAAGGACAGCATCTACGCGGTCCTCAAAGACTTGAGGGGCACCCAGCGGGTGACCGACCAGGCCCCGGAGGAAAAATACCAGGCGCTCCAGCGCTACTGCCGGGACCTGACGGAAGAGGCCCGCAAGGGCAAGCTCGACCCCGTCATCGGCCGCGACGAGGAGGTCCGCAGGGTTATGCAGGTCCTGTCGCGCAGGACAAAGAACAACCCTGTCATCATCGGCGAGCCCGGCGTGGGCAAGACGGCCATCGTGGAAGGTCTCGCCCAGAGGATCATATCCGGAGATATCCCGGAGACCTTGAAGAACAAGCGCGTCCTCTCCCTCGACCTGGGGTCCCTGCTCGCGGGAGCGAAGTACCGTGGTGAGTTCGAGGACAGGCTCAAGGCCGTCCTCAAAGAGATCGACGAGGCGGCGGGGACGATCGTCCTGTTCATCGACGAGCTCCACACCATCGTCGGCGCCGGCGGTGCCCAGGGCGCGGTCGACGCGTCGAACATGCTCAAGCCTGCCCTCGCCCGGGGCGAGCTGCGCTGCATAGGCGCCACGACCCTCGACGAGTTCCGCAAGTACATAGAGAAGGACGCCGCGCTGGAGCGCCGTTTCCAGCCGGTCTACGTGGGCGAGCCCTCCGTCGAGGAAACGATCGCCATCCTGAGGGGCCTCAAGGAGAAGTACGAGCTCCATCACGGGGTCGTCATAAAAGACCCCGCCCTCATCGCGGCGGCGACGCTTTCTCATCGCTACATCACCGACAGGTTCCTCCCCGACAAGGCCATCGACCTCGTGGACGAGGCGTCATCGCGGCTGCGCATGGAGATAGACAGCGTCCCCACCGAGATCGACGAGATCGATCGGAAGATCATCCAGTCCCAGATCGAGATCGAGGCGCTGAAGAAGGAAAAGGACGAGGCATCGAAGGAGCGCATGAAGAAGCTCGAGGACGAACTCGCCGAGATGAAGAAAGAGGTTCAGGAGAAGCGCGGGCACTGGGAGAAGGAGAAGGCCCTTATCACGGGCATCTCCGAAACAAAAGAGAAGATCGACCAGGCGAGGACACAGGCCGACGATCTGGAGCGCAGGGGAGATTTTGGACGGGTGGCGGAGATCCGATACGGCACCATATCCTCCCTGGAGCAGGAACTGAAGCAGAGGAACGACGAGCTCGCCGCCCTCCAGAAGGGGAAGAAGATGCTCAAGGAGGAGGTCGACGAAGAGGACATAGCCCGCGTCGTCTCCAAGTGGACGGGCATCCCCGTCTCCAAGATGCTCGAAGGGGAGATGGACAAGCTCGTGCACATGGAAGACAACATCCACAAGCGCGTCATCGGACAGGACGAGGCCATCGGCGCCGTCGCAAATACCATCCGGCGCGCCCGTGCAGGGCTCCAGGACCCCAACCGGCCCCTGGGGTCATTCCTCTTCCTCGGCCCGACGGGCGTCGGCAAGACGGAACTGGCCCGGGCCCTTGCGGAATTCCTCTTCGATGACGAGCAGGCCATAGTCCGCATCGACATGAGCGAATTCATGGAGAAGCACTCCGTGTCCCGTCTCATCGGGGCACCCCCGGGATACGTGGGATACGAGGAAGGCGGTTACCTCACCGAGGCGGTCCGCAGGCGGCCCTATTCGATCATCCTCCTCGACGAGGTGGAGAAGGCCCACCCCGAGGTCTTCAACGTCCTGCTCCAGGTCCTCGACGACGGACGCCTCACCGACGGCCAGGGACGCACGGTGGATTTCAAGAACTCCGTCATCATCATGACGTCCAACATCGGGAGCCAGTGGATAACGGACCTCACCGACAGGGATTACGACGAGATGAGGGACCGCGTCAGCGAGGCGGTGAAGGCCCACTTCAAACCGGAGTTCGTGAACCGCATCGACGACATAATCATCTTCCGCGGCCTGTCTCCGGACAACATCAAAGAGATCGTCAAGCTGCAGCTCAACCTGATGGCGAAAAGGGCCCTCGAACGCAACATGGAGCTTGTCTTCACCGATAAGCTCGAAGAGATGATATCCAGAGAAGGTTACGATCCGGCCTACGGCGCGCGGCCGCTCAAGCGTCTCATACAGAAAAAGATACAGGATGCCCTTGCCCTCATGATCCTCAAAGGCGAGGTCAGGGAAGGCGACACCGTGAAGGTGGACGTCGATGGAAAGGGCGAGGTGGTCTTCAGGAAATAAGCTTCATACGAAGGGCCGGGGTTGTCACACGAAAGACCCCGGCCCTCCCCCCAAAGTTTGTCTTGACTTTTTTTCCACATAGTTGATATAAAAGGATTGCTGTAGGCGCTTAGCTCAGTGGGAGAGCGCTACCTTGACGCGGTAGAGGTCAGGGGTTCAATACCCCTAGCGCCTACCATTTTTGTATCTTCATCACATCACAATATACACAGTTGGTGCCGATGGCAGCTGACATCATTTTGCTTCTATCTCTGGAACAATGAGGAGGGAATTTCTATGACATCATGGAAGGGGTTTGTTCTTTTCACTATTTGCACCCTCGCTTTTCTGATGGTCCTTACCGTTCCGCTTAATGCCCAGCGCATGGGACCCCGAAGCGGCGCGACGATGGTCAAGCAAACGGCTGGCAACACGAGAACCGTCACATTCGTCAACAACTGCAAGGTGGATGTCTGGTGGGCCGTAATAACGAGCGACAAAGGCAAGGACTGCGGAAGCGGCTTCTTCGCCATGCCCGGAAACGGCGGCGACAAGCTCGCCAAACAGGGCGGCCGTCAGACCATCACCGTCAACCTTGAAAAGGGGTGCGGTAACAACATGGTCTGGAGCGGCAACTTCTATCCCCGCACCGGGTGCGATTTCAAGAACACCAACGTCGGGCTCTGCGAGACCGGCGGATGCGGCGACCAGCTGCACTGCAAGGCCGGTGTGGGCGGAGCGCCTCCGAAGGGCCTCGCGGAATTCCGCTTCGATCAGAACGGCAATGATTTCTACGACCTCAGTTTCGTCGACGGCTTCAACCTGCCGATACAGATCAAACCCACGGCGATCATCAAGAAACCGCGCAACGACAAGTACGGCTGTGGGGTCTCGGCCTGCAAATTCGACTTCGTCCAGGAAACCAGCGTTAAAGACGAGACGTCTTGTCTCAACGACCTGAAGGTCCGCAACGGACGCGGGACCCTCGTGGGCTGTACCAGCGCCTGCCAGGCATTCGACGCGGGTCACGCGGACAGGATGGCCAATTCGAAGTATTGCTGCACGGGAAGCTATTTCGGTCCCGTGAACCGCAACGATGCAGGCAACTGCCCGTCCACATCGTATTCGGACTTCTTCAAGAAGAAATGCCCCGACGCGTACGCCTGGCCGCAGGATGACAACAACAGTACCTTTTCCTGCGTGGCCACCGCGTATGAGGTCACCTTCTGCCCGTAAGGCGGCAGGCGGCCCCGTGCCGGTGTTGCATGGCATGGCAACCGACACGAAACCGGCATCGAGATGCCGATGCCGGTTTCGTGATCCTCAATTAAGGAACACAGTGTGCTGACTGGGTGCACATCTTTCAAGATCATCGCGGCGTTTCTGCTGATCTCGCAGGTCCTGTGCCAATCCGCGGCCTGGGCGGGGCCGATGACGCCGCCCACCATCATCGCACCCGGGCAGTCTTCCGGCACGGGCGCGACATCTGCTCCGTCGGAGCCATCGGGCGGGGCAGGGTCGTCGACGGATTCGGATAAACCGCTCAGTAACATAAAAAGCGGCGAACAGACCGTAGCGGCCGGTGCCGGCACCTCCGAAACTCCACTGAAAGCAGAGGCGAGCCCCCTCGATTTCAAGATCAGTCCCGATGGAACCGTCGCCACCATTCTGTTCGACAGGGAGAGCGTGCAGGCGATGCGTGACCTCATCTCGCAGCTCGAACAGACCGGCGCCCTCGGCAAGGTCAGGGGTATCGTTTACTCCGCCGGCGGCTTCACTCCCATGCTCATCCTCATGGGAGAAAAGGAGGAACTGCATCAAAAACTGCTCCTCCTGAAACGCTTCATACCCGACCAGAACCAGGCGCATATGATCGTCATATCAGCGAGTCTCCGCGAACTGAGCGATGACGACGCGATGAACGTAGGTCTTACCCTGGGTCCGGATATCATCGGCGCGACGATCTCGAGCTCCGCCGGGATGCTCCTGCAGTCCTCGGAGTCGGCCCAGTATTCCTTCTCGGGGTCGGCGGACCTCAATGCCGTCTCCTTCGCGAAGATCGCCCAGCTCAACCAGGCCCTTGACAGGAGCAAGGTCCTCGTCTCCAGCGAGGTCTACACCCGCAACGGCCACAAGGCCCTCCTGACAAACGTCCAGCAGGTCCCCATCTTCAGCACCGACTTCAACAACAACGTCATGACATCCTACCAACAGCTCGAGACCAGTGTGGACGTCATACCGACCACGATCGACTACAGGAAGGACAAACCCGACGAAAGCCAGGTCCGCGTCG
Source organism: Deltaproteobacteria bacterium UBA1386 (assembly GCA_002305765.1). Lineage (GTDB taxonomy): Bacteria > Desulfobacterota > Syntrophorhabdia > Syntrophorhabdales > Syntrophorhabdaceae > Delta-02. The sequence goes on along the minus strand of DBQU01000043.1, from coordinate 13,849 downwards.
ACGTGCTCGTGAAGATCAGCGTCGTGACGGCGAACCACACCTACAACGCGTCGACAACGGCCCCCGAATACACGACGAAGACGTTCGCCACCACGAGGGTCCTCAAGGCGAACAACGCGCGGTACGTCGTCGGCACATTCGTGAACGATGCCGAATACAAGGAGCAGGTCGGCCTTCCCCTGCTCTCGAAGATACCCATCATAAAATACCTCTTTTCCCGCGAAGGGACACGGATGGTGCGCAACGTCGCCATACTCACCCTCGCCGTGCGGCTCATCCCGATGCAGGTCAAGGACCTGACGATCGATGTCGAGCACGTCAATCCCCTGGAAGAACTCTACAAGAGAAAAGGCAGCCTGAAGGACGCGAAGTAAGAGAAGCCGTTGCGGGTTTCGGGCTGCAAGTTGCGTGTCAAAAGCCCGAAAGGCGGGAAGCAAGGAAGAGGTAGTTGCGGGGCAAAAGTGGGGGGGTAGATAGGACCTATAGGACAGAATAATAGGATATGGTGAAGTTCGCAGCGTGCAACCGGGCCGTCCTATAGGTCCTAAGCGTCCTATAGGTCTTATTGGTCCTGTCGAAAGCCGCGCTCCCCTCTCTGCCCTGCCCCCGATCCCTGCCCCTGTCTTCTGCCCCCGCCCCTTCCCCCCGTGCCCCATCATTTTTCCTCATCATTCATTAACTATAAAATTGACAAGAGAAACACAAAAATGTTAATAATATCTTTCTGTTCAGGCAATGTTGCTCAGGTCTGGTGTAAGAGGAAGAGGGTAATCAAAGGATAGCAAAATGGACGAAAACCTCGACATGATACGTCACAGCGCGTCGCACCTGATGGCGCAGGCCGTCAGGGACCTCTATCCCGGGGTCCGCGTCGCCATCGGCCCCTCGATAGAAACGGGATTCTACTACGATTTTGACTACGAGCCGGGCTTCACGGAAGAAGACCTGCCGAAGATCGAAAAGCGCATGCACGAGCTGGCGGCTGAAGATATCCCCATTGAACGCAAGGTCGTCAGGAGGCAGGATGCCATGGCCATGTTCAAGGAAATGGGTGAACCTTACAAGGTGGAGCTTCTCGAGGCCATCGGCGACGACGAGGTGACCACATACACCCAGGGTTCCTTCACGGACCTCTGCCGGGGTCCTCATCTGGCCTCCACGGGCAAGATCAAGGCCTTCAAGCTCCTGAGCCTGGCCGGGGCATACTGGAGAGGCGATGAACGGAACAAGATGCTGACCCGCATCTACGGTACCGCTTTCGCCGACGAAAAGGCACTCAAGGAATATCTTACCTTCCTCGAAGAGGTGAAAAAGAGAGACCACAGGAGGATCGGGAAGGACCTCGACCTCTTCAGCATATCCGATGAGGTCGGCGCCGGGCTCGTCATCTATCATCCCAAGGGCGCCCTTCTTCGATGGCTCCTCGAGGATTTCGAACGCCGGGAACACCTGAAAAGGGGTTATCAGTTCGTCGTAGGCCCCCACATACTGAAAATGGACATGTGGAAGAAGTCGGGTCATTTCGAGAACTACCGCGAGAATATGTACTTCACAAAGGTCGACGAGGTGGAATACGGCATCAAGCCGATGAACTGCCTCTCCCACATCATGGTCTACAAGTCGCAGGTGCGAAGCTACCGCGAGCTGCCGCTGAGATACTTTGAGCTCGGGACCGTCTGTCGCCACGAAAAGTCCGGCGTCCTCCACGGTCTCATGAGGGTCAGGGAGTTCACCCAGGACGATGCCCACATCTTCCTTCGTCCCGATCAGCTCCACGAGGAGATCCTGGCCATCATCCGCTTCGTGCAGGACGTCATGGCCATCTTCGGTTTCCAGTTCGAGATGGAGATAAGCACGAGACCGTCCAAATCCATCGGGAGTGACGAGGATTGGGAAAGGGCCGAGAAGGCCCTCAAGGAAGTGCTCGACACAGAGGGTCTGCCCTACGACCTCAATGAGGGCGACGGAGCCTTCTATGGCCCGAAGATCGACATAAAGCTGAAGGACGCCCTGGGAAGGAAGTGGCAGTGTGCAACCATCCAATGCGATTTCGCCCTCCCGGAACGTTTCGATCTCCATTACACCGACTCGGACGGTATCAGGAAAAGGCCCGTCATGCTCCACCGTGTCGTCCTGGGCGCGCTGGAGAGATTCATGGGCGTTCTCATAGAGCACTACGGAGGTAAATTCCCCGTCTGGCTCGCACCCGTGCAGGTCGTGGTCATGAACATTACCGACGATCAGGCCCCGTACGTGAAAAACACGGCCAATACCCTCGCTGCAGAAGGTATCCGGGTCGAAACAGACCTGAGGAACGAAAAACTCAGTTTAAAAATCCGCGAAAGTGTGGTAAAGAAAATCCCCTACATGGTAATTGCGGGCAAGAAGGAGATGGAGAGCAACACTCTCACCGTCCGCGTACGCGACGGCGGCGAGCTCAAAGATATCGGGCTTCAAGATTTCCTAAGCCGGGTAAAGGATGAGAATATAACCAGGAGGTGAGCCTTATAGCAGGAAAAGACTTCAGAGACATCAACATCAATGAAAGGATCCGGGTTCGCGAGGTACGGCTTATCGACGAAAACGGGGAACAACTGGGCATCGTTCCCACGGTTGACGCCTTGAGGCTCGCAAGGGAACGGGAACTTGACCTTGTGGAGGTGGCGGGGAAATCCTCCCCGCCGGTCTGCAAGATCATGGATTACGGGAAATACAAGTATCAGCTTTCAAAAAAGGCCCAGGAAGCGAAGAAGAAACAGAGCGTGATCCAGATCAAGGAGATGAAACTGGGGCTCAAGATCGAGGAACACGACTTCCAGTTCAAGATGAAACACCTCAGGGGGTTTCTCGAAGAGGGCCACAAGTTGAAGATCATCATCATGTTCAGGGGACGGGAGATCCTCCACGTTGACATGGGTGAGAAGCTGGCGCAAAAGGTTGTAGATTCATTGAAAGACGTGGGGGAACTGGAGCAAAGGTCCAGATTTGACGGCAGGAACATCGTGATGATCTTTGCCCCCCTGTGATCACTTAAGGAGGTTCAGATGCCAAAGATAAAAACCCATCGCGGGTTGGCGAAGCGCGTGAAGGTCACCGCCGGCGGCAAGATAAAACGCGCCAAGGCCTTCCACAGCCATCTGTTGTCTTCGAAAACACCGAAGATGAAAAGACGGCTCTCAAAGGCCGACACCGTCCATCCGGCGGACGCAAAGAGGATCAAGTCACTGATACCGTATTCATAGAAAGGTTCAAGAGAGGTACAAGACCATGCCAAGGGCAAAACGAGGATTCAAGGCAAGACAGAGAAGAAAGAAGATATTCAAGCTTGCGAAGGGCATGACGCAGCGCAGGAAAAACGTGTACAGCGTGGCAAAAAGGAGCGTCTTCAAGGCCCTCAAATACGCCTACATCGGGCGCAAGGAACGGAAACGGGACTTCAGGTCCCTGTGGATCGTCCGCATCAACGCGGCCTGCCGTTCCTACGGCATACCCTACAACCGCTTTATCAACGGTCTGAAGGTCGCGAACATCGCCCTCAACCGGAAATCACTCGCCGACATGGCCGTCAATGACCCCGCGGGATTCGGCGAAGTGGTGGCAAAGGTCAAGGCAGTGGTCACGCACTAGGGTGACGCTTGGACATAAGCGGACTGAAAGAGAAGATAGAAGGCGAAATATCCCGTATCGGGAACATCGAGGACCTCAAGCAGGTGAAGGTATCCCTTCTCGGGAGAAAAGGGGTTGTCGCCGACTACCTCGATAAGCTCAAAACCCTCGACAAGGACCAGCGGCGCGATGCCGGCAAGGCCATCAACGAGATCAAGACGTGGGCGGACCTGAAGATCGGCGAACTGGAAAAGCACTTCAACGAGATTGAAAGGCAAAACAGGGAACGGGCCTCGCTCATCGATATCACAATGCCCGGCACCGCCCCGGTTTTCGGGAAGAAGCACCCTATCACGCTCACGCTCGAAGAGATCATAAGGATCTTCGGATCCCTCGGTTTCGCCGTGGCTGAAGGCCCGGATATCGAGGCGGAATACTACAATTTCGAGGCCCTCAATATCCCCTCGGACCATCCGGCCCGGGACATGCAGGACACGTTCTACATAAGACCCGGTGTCGTCCTGAGGACCCACACCTCGCCGGTGCAGATACGCACCATGGAGGCGCAGCTGCCGCCGGTCAAGATCATCGCCCCCGGCTGCGTTTACCGCTGCGACAACGACATCTCCCACACGCCGATGTTCCATCAGGTCGAGGGATTGATGGTGGACAAGAACGTCCGTTTCTCCGATCTCAAGGGGATCCTGAGCATATTCATCCACGAGATGTTCGGGCCCGACACACCCTTGAGATTTCGGCCCAGCTATTTTCCCTTCACGGAGCCCTCCGCCGAAGTGGACATAGGCTGCGTGATATGCCGGGGCGCGGGCTGCCGGGTATGCAAGGACACGGGCTGGCTCGAGATACTAGGCTCAGGCATGGTCCACCCCCAGGTCTTCCGCAATGTCGGTTACGACCAGGAGGAGATCACAGGCTTCGCCTTCGGCATGGGGGTCGAACGCATCGCCATGATCAAATTCGGCATCGACGATATCCGTCAATTTTACTATAACGACATCAGGTTTCTTTCGCAGTTCTGAGGTGAGATCAGGTGAAGGTACCCATCGAGTGGCTGAACGAATTCGTTGTCATTGATATAGAACCCGAGGAGCTCGCGAAGCGCCTTACTATGCGCGGGCTGGAGGTGGAAGGCGTCGAGAGGCTCACGCCCCGTTTCACCGGGGTGGTGGCAGGCACCATCGCCAGGATCGAAGCCCACCCCAATGCCGACAACCTTTCCGTCTGTGCCATCGATACAGGCAGGGAAGAGCTTACCGTCGTATGCGGGGCACGGAATATCTCCGTCGGCGACAGGGTTCCGCTGGCAACCGTGGGCGCCACCCTTGACAAGGATTTCGTTGTCGGGAAACGCAAGGTGCGCGGCATCGAATCCTTCGGGATGCTCTGTTCCGAAAAAGAACTGGGTCTTTCCGACGATCACAGCGGCATCTTCATCATGCCCGATGACATCGCCGCCGGGAGCATCCTTGCCGATCTCCCCATTTCTCACGACATAGTGCTCGACGTCAGCGTCCCCCCGAACCGCGGCGATTGCCTGAGCATCCTCGGGATCGCGCGGGAGGTGGCCAGCATACTGCGGCAGAAGGCGAAGCTGCCCGGTTTTGAGCTCAAGGCAGGGTCTGAGGGCTCCGTGGAAGATGAGATAGCCCTTCACATATCGGACACGATGGCCTGCCCCCGCTACGTCCTCAAGCTCATCAAGGGGATAACCATAGCCCCTTCCCCTTTCTGGATGAGGCGACGGATCACGCGATGCGGCATGAGGCCCATCAACAACATAGTGGACGTGACCAACTACGTCATGCTCGAACTCGGACAACCGCTCCACGCCTTCGACTCCGAGCGCCTCGACGAGTCGAGGATAGAGGTGAAGGTGGCCGGAGCGCCGTCAACGTTCCGCACCCTGGACAGCATCGACCGGCCCATAGAGGCCGGAGACATCCTCATCTGCGACGGCTCGGGACCCGTGGCGGTCGCGGGCATCATGGGCGGCGAGAATTCCGAGATCACGGACACGACGAGGAACATGGCCCTCGAAGCCGCCTATTTCAATCCTTACTCCATACGTGCAACCGCCAGGAGGCTCGGGATCAGGTCAGAGGCTTCCCTGAGGTTCGAGAAGGGCATCGATATCGACAATGTCGGGTATGCCGCCGAGAGGGCGATGTACCTCATGCACAAGCTTGGCGGCGGCCAGGTGGTGAGGGGAGTCAGAGAGATCTTCGAGAAGAAGGAGCCCCGGACGATCTACATCACATACAGCAACATCAACGGACTCCTGGGCACCCACATCAGCCGGGACGCCATCGCGCGGGCCCTCAAATCCATCGATCTTCTTATCATGAAAGAGGACGAGAACGGGTTCGTCGTGTCCGTGCCCAACTTCAGGCATGACATAGGCGAGGCGGCCGATGTCATCGAGGAGATATCCCGGGTCCACGGGTTCGAACACATTCCCGACACCAGCCCCGTGACGGTCCTCAAGCCCCAGAAGGTCACCAGAAAAGAGCGCTTTCTGTCGATGATAAAGGAGTATTGCCTGGGAACGGGCTTCTACGAGATCGTCAACTTCTCCTTCTTCTCCACGAAGGACATCGAGAATTTCCGTATTCCCGAGGATGACGAACGCGCGAGGTACGTGTCCATCATGAACCCCATCTCCCGCGACTGGGGGGTCATGAGGACCATGATGACGCCCTCCGTCCTGAGGTGCATGGCGTACAATATCAACCGGGGCACGAAGAACCTGAGGTTCTTCGAGAAAGGAAAGGTCTTCTTCCAGGAGGACGAGCGCATCCGTGAGCACGTCGCCCTCTGCTTCGCCCTGACGGGCAGGGAAAAGGAGTATTCCTGGAAGGAAAAGCATGCAGAGTATGATTTCTTCGACATCAAGGGAGTGATCGAGGGTTTGATGGAGAGGCTCGGGGCGAGCTTTGAGGTCGTCCCGACCACCGAACCTTTTCTCGACCGCGGTCGGAGCGCCGACATCATGGTCGACGGAGCAAAAATCGGTTGGGCCGGAGCGGTCCGTGACGACGTTCTTGGACTCTACGAGATCGAACAAACTATTTATTGCGCTGAGTTACGATTTGATATAATCTTAGAAAAAGGGAACTTGACACTTCAATACAAGCCGATACCCCGTTATCCGCAGGTTACACGGGATTTCTCGTTCTTTGTGGATGACCGCGTGCCCATAGCCACGCTTGTTGAGAAGATCAAGGGTATCTCACCCCTTATCGTTTCGGTGGGGATATTTGACATGTTCCGGAAGGAGATGCGAAGTGTAGCCATTCGCGTGGTGTTCCAATCCCACGAAGACACTCTTACCGACGAACGTGTCAATGCCCTGCAGGAAAGAATCATCGGCGAGCTGACCAATATTGACGGAATTTCGTTAAGGGCATAAGGAGGAGTTATGACGAAAATAGATATTGTAACCGATCTTTACGAGAAGCTCGGATTTTCCAAACGGGAGTGCGCGCATATCGTCGACCGGTTCTTCGAGATCATAAAGGACACTCTCGCCACCGATGAGAACGTAAAGATTTCCGGTTTCGGCAATTTCTTCGTCAGAAAGAAGAAGGCCCGCCGCGGACGGAACCCGCAGACCGGCGAAGAGATCAAGATAACAGAGCGCAAGGTGCTGAGTTTCAGGCTGAGCCAGGTATTAAAGGACGAAATCAACGACAGTAGAAGGCACGAATGAACGGCAGAGAAATACCCGACAGGGTCTTTTACCGTATCAAGGAAGTCTGCACGCTGACGGGACTCAAGCCACACGTCCTGCGCTACTGGGAGCAGGAATTCAAGGACATCAAGCCCGTAAAGAGTCCCACCGGGCAGCGCCTCTACAAGAAGAAAGACCTCGAGATCATCTTCACCATCAAAAAGCTCCTCCACGAGAAGCGATTCACCATTGACGGGGCAAAGCAGTATCTCGCAAATCACAAACGAATACTCAATGAGATTCGGGAAGAACTTACCGAACTCGTCGCTATGCTTAAACAAGAGGAGAAAGAAAAGAAATGAGAAACATCATCATCACCGCAGTGTTTTTGGCCTTCATCCTGTGTTCATGCACGCCGGGGCCGGTCTACGTGGCCAAGGGCGAATCAGACAGCGTGAAGAGAAGCTACAACGACAGACACGTCCAGTCCATCTTTGACAAGAACGCCGGCCTCTTCAAGGACATTTACAACCGCTACAGCTCCGACAACGTGGGGATATACCAGGACGGCATAGGCATCACGACCCTTGAAGACTTCGACAAGCAGCAGTTGCACTACCTCATGGTCTACGTGAGGCCCAAGGAAGCCTCCTTTGACGGCAATTCGACGAAACCCGAGGAGCGCATCGCAAAGATAATCCGCGACTTCGTGCCCAAATACGTCAAGAGGGTCAGGCCCGCCGACCTCGACGGAGACCACATCGAAGGCCTCGCGTTCGGTGTTTACTGGGCGGCCAGGGACTATTCCCAGTGCGACACATATGGTGGACATATTGAGTATCTCTACATCTTCTTCCCCGAAGACGCCGCAAAGGCCTATCTTGAAGGCAGGCTCAGCCTCGTCGAGGCGATCGAGCAGTCCGAGGTCATGTCGAGCACGGAACTGAAACCGGCACAACCGATACGGCCGGTCTTTTAGAGAGAGAACCGCAATAAAAAAGCCGCAGGTTAGCCTGCGGCTTTTTTATTGCGTGGACGGGCACACGGGTCGGCGCCAAAGCGCCTAACGGGCGGACGCGGCGAAGAACGGCCTAGAACCCTTTTTCTATGATCTTTGTGAGGTTCATTTCGGGGAAGGGAGAGGGGATGAAGGAGAGGATGAAGATGGCGAGGACCGCGATCGCCAGCTTCTTGCGCCGCCTGTCGAGCTCAGTTTCGTCGTCGAACGGCCTGGGGTGGCGCATGCCGAAGATGAGGAGGAGGATCACCAGGGTAAGCCAGCCGATGTTCGTAAGGGCCGCGAGGACCCCGAGGCCCAGGATGACGGCGCGGTAGACCCATGTGCTCTTTTCCCCGAAGATGGCATAGATGACGTGGCCTCCATCAAGCTGGCCGACGGGCAGGAGGTTGAGGGACGTGACGAAAAGCCCCACCCAGCCTGCGTAGGCAAAAGGATGGAGGACGAGATCGTGGTCAGCGGGGATATCGCCAACGAGAAGTGGCTGAAGCACCCTGAAAAGGAGGGGGTCCCCCAGTTGCATGTAACTCGCGGAGGGTATACCGGCGAGAGGCATCACGGTGGACATCTTCATGCCCGCCACGATAAAGGGCAGGGCGGCCGCGAATCCGCTTAAGGGGCCCGCGATGCCCACGTCGAAAAGCGTGCTCCTGTTGACAAAACCACCTTTCATTTTTATTACGGCCCCGAATGTGCCGAAGGGGGGCAAAGGCAGGGGTATGAAAAAAGGGAGCGTGCTCGGGATGCCGTAATGCCTGCCCACAAGGTAATGCCCCAATTCGTGGCAGAGGAGGATCGTCATGATGGCCAGGCTGTAAAGGAAACCACCAACCAGCGCCGTCGATGCTATTGTCGCCAGAAAAAGAAGGATATGAATGTGGATCATCGGGGATCTAGACCTTCAGGAGCCCGAACTCCATGAGCGTGCGCTCCTGCTTCGTGCCCGTCTTTATCTTCGCGTCAAGAGAGCTCAGGAAGTCGTAGAACTCGACAAGACTCTCCCGGGAGATCTTCCGAGATGTGCCCGTGAGCTTGAAGGCATAATAAGGGTGTTGAAACGGCAGGTAGCGCTTCCTGCCCGATGTGTCCACGTCCACCCTCTCCTTCCATCGCTTGAATTCCGCGGCAAAGGCGGGGTATGCCTTCGCATCCCGCACAAAAGGCTCCAGGTCCTTTGCCTGGATCAGAAGGCGCATCTGGTTCACAAGATAGCTGTGTATGGCAAGGATGTGCTGACCATTCTCGAGAAGGTCTTCGAAGATGGTGAGGACTTCCTTCTTGTCCATTCTCGAGAAGGCGTCAAAGAGGGCCATCAAAGTCTCTTCGTGCGTCTCCGTCACGACGGCGCGGATATCCCGGGATTCGATGGTCGCCCTTTCGCCCGCATACCCCACCAACTTGAGGACTTCCTGCTCCAGTATGGACTCATCCCTGACCCTCGAAGTTAAGAGGCTGAATGCCTTGTCCGTCATCTTCTTGCCGTTGGTCTTGAGGATACTGAGGACCCGCTGTCGTATCCTCTTTTCCCTGTCCTTTTCCAGGGCGATCACCTTCCCTCCCAGGCTTTCCGCGAGGTTGGCGGCATCGGACGTGAAGTAGACGAGCACACCCACCCTCTCCTTCAGAGCATCGAGGTGGGGCCGCAGCACGGCCACATCCTGCGCCGTCGGGTCGACTATGGCGATAACGAGCTCGTCGGCAAGGAACAGGTTGGATGCCTTCTCGATGACAACCTGCCTGAGGTCCTTACCCTGCGCGATGACGATCCCGGGATGTTCGCGGAACCGTCGGGCCAGGACATGGATGTCCTCGACAACATTCTCCTTCGCGCCCATGGCAACGAGCAATTTGTTCATGGGGTTAAGATACCATCGGGGAGAAGGCTTTGCAAGAGGAAGAAAGACGGGGGATCCTCACTCCTGCTTCCCGAACTTCTTCTTCAGGAATTCCAGGCCCGTCACGGGATAGAGGGCGTAGATGAGGATGTCGCCCATGTCCTCCGATATGCCTTTTAGCGCCTCCCGGGCTGCGGGTAGCTCCGGCTCGAGGATGTCCGCCGGGCGCACGTCGATGGGCGTCGCTCCCCTGGGGTAGCCCTTCAATGCCTTCGCCTTTATCTCCTCGTTCACGGGCGCGGGCGGACGGCCGTAAAGACCGTAGAAATAGTCCTTCACCTCGTTGCTGATCATCTTATACCGGCCCGCGATGACGTTGAAGACAGCCTGCACTCCGACGATCTGGCTCGTGGGCGTGACGAGCGGCGGAAAGCCCATATCCTGCCTCGTTCTCGGTATCTCTTCGTAGACCTCCTCGAGCCTGTCGAGCGCTTTTGCCTGCTTGAGCTGACTGACCAGGTTCGAGATCATGCCACCGGGGATCTGATGGATGAGGACCCCGATATCAATAACGGCATAACGGGTCCGGTCTGAAAAAGATCGCAGCTTCGGCGGAATGATCTCCTCGAGATAATCGCCTACCTCCGACATCTTCCCGAGGTCCAGTTTCGGATCGTAGGGGGTGTCCTTGAGCGCGACGGCAAAGGCCTCGGAAGGCGAATGGGAGGACCGGTACGCAAAAGGGGCAAGACAGGTATCGATGCCGTCGGCGCCGGCTTCAATGGCCTTGAGGAGCGACATCGAGGCCATCCCGCTCGTATAGTGCGTGTGAAGATGAACGGGTATTGAAAGGGTCTCCTTGAGGCGCGACACAAGCTCATAGGCGTCATAGGGCGAGATGATCCCCGCCATGTCCTTGATGCACAGAGAGTCGGCGCCCATGTCCTCTATCTTCTTCGCCTTGTCGAGGTAATACCCGATATTGAATATCGGCCCTCCAAGTCTCCCTTCCGTCAGTGAATAGGATATAGCCCCCTGGATATGCCCGCCGCAGCGCTTGATGGCCCTGAAGGCGGCGATGACATTGCGTTCGTCGTTAAGGGCGTCAAAGACCCGGAATATGTCTATGCCCACCTCGCAGCTCTTCTCGACGAAGGCATCGACGACGTCATCGGCGTAGTTCCGGTAGCCGACGAGGTTCTGTCCCCGAAGGAGCATCTGTAACTTCGTGTTGGGCATCTTCTCCTTCAGGGCCCGGACCCTTTCCCACGGGTCCTCGTCGAGGAACCGGATCATCACGTCGAAGGTTGCCCCGCCCCAGACCTCCATCGAGTAGAACCCGACGGAATCCATCTTTTCGGCTATGGGCAGCATGTCCTCCGTTCTCATCCTGGTGGCAAACAGGGATTGGTGACCGTCTCTCAATGTCAGGTCCGTTATCCTGACCGGCTTCTTCTCCATGGCTTCAAACCCCCTTCAGTAAAGTCAGAACTAGTATCACGGCAACCGTGAAAAATCAATGGATATTTTCCGGCAACTCTGGTATTTTAATGCCTACGGGATGTAGCTCAGCATGGTGTAGAGCGCTTGCTTCGGGAGCAAGAGGCCGCTGGTTCAAATCCAGTCATCCCGACCATTGTAACCTTGGAAATATCCCGTAAACGTCCACTTTTCAATGAAAGGTTTTACCATGCGTATCTGAGGCCCAGAGTTGCCCGGTGCTGCGTGCTGTCACTGGTGAAGCTCCCGTCGTAGGTCAGCTGGAAATGCACGTTCTCCTTCGTCCGCAGGGTGAGCCCGAATCCCGGGGCGAGGCTGTCCCTGTCGCCCCTCTCACCACTGGTGCTGAAGATTGAAAGTGGCTGTCCGGCAAAGCGGCCGTTGAGAACGTAGTCATCGCCGAAGAAATCGTGGTCCCAGCGCACCGTGATCTCCGGTGTAAAGATGCTCGAAGAGAAGGCGTAATCCTTTCTGAGTCTCACGCCCAGGGCGCCAAGAAGGAAGGAGGAGCGCTCCCCGTCCACGTCGAGGCTCACGGCCCCGGCATTTCTTTCCCGGAAGCCGTCCCGCATGAGGCGGCCACCCATCAGGGACACCATGGGTATGATGTCCGCACCCCTCGTCTCTACCCGGTAACCCGTCTCCAGGTATCCCCCGAGCGAATGGCCGTCGTAGCGTGCCCTTGCCGACCTTACGATCTCTCCGAAGGATATGTCCCTCTGCGTGTCGTAGCGGTTGTACCCGAAGGCTGCGGCGGAGCTCAGGTACCACGGGTCGTGCCTGAATATGCCATAGAGACCGGCCTGGTAGCTCGATACCGTGGCCTTGTCTGAAAGATCGCTCATGGACGTCCTCGTACTGGAGTATCCCAGGGAGATGCCGAGAATGAAGGGATCGGCCACTTGCCTGTCGAACCCGGCAACGACGCCTGCCATGTCGTATCCGTAGCGAGACGCCGCATCGCCGCCGCCTTTGTCGCCTGTTCCGCCGTACCCTTGCACCCACAGGCCCCTGTAGGGTGAACCGGTGCCGCCGGTCCTGCCGAGGGCCGCGAGGAGCGTATTACCGGCATCACTGGCCCTGTCGCCGCCCTTGAAAGCGAGCATGACGGGGCGGGCGGCGAAGGCCGATGACGGCTGTCCTGTTATGAAGGTCCTCGATCTTTCCGTCATGGTCCCCATGTACCCGCGAAAAGACGAGAACGTCGTCGCCGTAAGGGCGGTGTGGGACAGTCCGCCCATCTGCTCGCAGGCGTTCCTTGCCCCCGGCGCGGAAAGTTTCAGGACGGCGTTGACGACATCCTCCATGTCGCCTCTTGCCGATGTCGATATGCGGTCCAGCGCGGAGGCCACCGTCTTCTGGTTTCCCGTCACTGCCACGCCTGAGAAATCCGTGAACTTGCGGGCGAGAAAGAGATAGACACGGTTCGCATCGTAGCTCAGGGAAGGCGTGAGGCAAGCGAGGTCGCTCGTGACGTTCGCGAAGGTTCCCGTCACGTTCCCCGCCGTGAGAATCGTGTAATATGTCCTCATCTCGTAGACGCCCGATCCCGTGAGGACCGATACGGTACCGCCGTTAAGCGTGGCGGTACCGGTAACTACGAGCTTGTCCGACTGTCCGTCAGGGTCTGTCTCCACCTCGTAAACGGAACCCGGATTATGGGTGTAGTTGCCGGTGATGGTGACAACACCGATGGAGTTTCCCGGCGCGACCTTGCCGTAGTTCGTGACGTTGCCGACGATGTTGCTGTTGCTCGTAAGAACCCCCGAGGGGTTGATGACCACGGGACTCGATATGCTGCCCGTCACCGCCAGCGACCCCCCATCGAGCGTTGTCGTCCCGGCGTAGGTGTTCACCCCGGAGAGGACGAGCGTGCCCGTGCCCGCCTTGGTGAGACCACCCGTACCGGTGATGACCCCCGCATAGGTGCCCGTTCCACTGCCGCCAACGGTGAGTGTGCCCGAGCCGAGGGTGACGTTGCCCCCCGTCGTGCCGCCCCCCGAGAGGGAGCCGATGGTCACGTCGAAGTTGTTGAGGTCGAGAACGGCGCCGGAGGTGTTCGCCAGGGCAACGTCCGTGCCCGCGGGAAGGGTGTTGCCGGCCCCAACCCTCAGCGTCCCTTCGCTCACCGACGTTCCCCCCGTGTAGGTGTTGGCGCCGGTGAGGATGAGCGTGCCCGTGCCCGCCTTCGTGATGCCC